>NZ_JBEYYB010000010.1:0-366278 GCF_040645335.1 Streptomyces sp. NPDC046821
GGGGCGCGCGCCCGGCGGCCGCCCCCCCGGCCTGGGGGCCCCCCCCCCCCCACCCCCCCCCCCCCCCCCCCGGGGGGGCCCCCCCCCCCCCGGGGGGGGCCCCACCGCACCTCCCTGGAGCCCCATGCGCAAGCGCACCCTCCTCCTGACCACCGCCCTGACGACGACCCTGCTCACCCTCCCGACGACCCCGGCCTCCGCCACGCCTTCGGGCCTCTCGGGGGACTTCAACGGGGACGGGTACCGCGATCTGGCGATCGGGGACCGTGGCGCCACCGTCGCCGGGGCGAAGAAGGCCGGCGCCGTCGTCGTACTCCTCGGAGACGCGAACGGCCTCGACCCCGCCCGGCGCGTGATCGTCTCGCAGAACAGCCCCGGGATTCCCGGGACGGCGGAAGCGGGCGACGCGTTCGGGACGGACATCGTCACGAAGGACATGAACAAGGACGGTTACGCCGACCTCGTCGTCACGGCCCCCAGCGAGAACGACGGCGACTACACGGGCACGGTCACCGTGCTGTGGGGCTCCGCCTCCGGGCTGACCCGCGGCAGCGCGTACAAGAACCCCAAGTACAAGGACAAGGGGTTCGCCAAGGACATCGCGGTAGGCGACTTCAACGCGGACGGCCGCCAGGACCTCGTCGCCGTCGACGACGACAACATCTGGTACCTGCGAGGCCCGTTCACCACGTCCGGCTCCCGCGGCAGCGCCACGAACTTCGACCCCACAGACGGCGAGAACATCTCCCCCGACCGGGTCGTCGCGGGCAAGATCACCAAGGACGGCACCGTCGACTTCGCGGTCCTGGGCGACGACTGGGACACCGACAGCAACCGCGTCTGGTTCTACAAGGGCGGCAGCGGCGGCCCCACGAAGACGAAGAAGGTGAGCCTGCCCGCGTCCGCGTCCCTGACGGAGGCCAGTGTCACCATCGCGGACTACGACAAGAACGGGTACGGAGACCTCACGCTGGGCAGCCCCCGTACCAGCCCGGGCGGGGCGGTCTACGTCCTCCCCGGCACCTCGACCGGCCCCAGCTCCTCCGCCAGAACCATCACCCAGTCCACGTCAGGGGTGCCCGGCGCCCGCGAGTTCGGTGACAGGTTCGGAAGCGACGTGTCGGCCGCCGACGCCGACGGGGACGGCTACCCGGACCTCGCCGTGGGCGTCAGCGGCGAGATGATCGGCGACGGCCCGTTCTACGCCGGCGGCCTCACGCTGCTGCGCGGCGGCTCGTCCGGCCTCACCGGCAAGAACGCCCGCTGGTACGACTACGGGACGCCCGGCATCGAGGGCGAGACCACCGACGACGGCGGGCTCGGCGACTCCGTCCAGCTCACGGACGTCACCCACGACGGCCGCCCCGAACTGGTCGCGTCGGCCCCGAACGCCGACTTCCCCGACGGGACGCTGGGCCGCGTCTTCGTGCTTCCCGGCACCTCGTCCGGCCCGACCGGAACGGGCTCGCTGTCCCTCACCCCGGCCACGCTCGGGGACACCTCCATCAAGTACCTCTGGGGCGCGCTGAGCGACTGACCCGCGACCGCGACAGAGCCCGACTCCCGAAATCCCGAAAGGACCCCCACCAGTGCGCCTGCGCACCACCACCGCCCTCGCCGCCCTCGTCGCGGCGGGCCTCACCCCGCTCACCCTGGCCTCCTCCCCTGCCTCCGCGGCACCGGCCAAGTACGGCGACGACTTCAACGGTGACGGCTTCCGCGACCTCGCCGTCACGGCGCCGTACGCCACCGCCGCGTCCGCCGATCAGGCCGGTGCCGTGGTCGTCAGTTACGGCTCGGCGAACGGCGTGACCTCGGCCAGATCCACCGTCATTTCGCAGAGTTCCGCAGGAGTGCCCGGCGCGTCCGAAGCCGGTGACCTCTTCGGATCCGCCGTCGCGGCAGGCGACTTCAACAGCGACGGCTACGGAGACCTCGCCGTGGGCGCCTCCGGAGAGGACACGAGCGCCGGGGTGGGCACAGGAGAGGACACGGGAGCCGTCACCGTCCTGTGGGGAAGCAGTGCCGGCCTCTCGGGCGGCACCGCGCTCGAACTCCCGCCGGTGAACTACCCGCACGGGTACGGCGTTTCTCTCGCCTCCGGAGACTTCAACGGCGACGGCCGCGACGACCTGGCCATGGGCTCGATGTCGTATCACGGCATCTTCATCTACGACGGCGGGACGGAGAAGGGAAGCAGCACCCTCGGCGGGCGCCACGGCTTCGCGGCGACCTCGCTGTCCAAGAACAGCTACATCGAATCCCTGGCCGCCGGCGACATCGACCACGACGGCACCGACGACCTGGTGGTCGGCGGCAACAACAACGAGACCGAGGACTTCTTCAAGCAGTCCGTGTATCTCGCGCCAGGAACCACCCGGCACACCTACGCGGGAGACGTCTCCCACGGAGACACCGCCGCGGTCGGTGACGTCGACGGCGACGGATACGCCGACATCGTGACCGGTCACAAGTCGGAGCCGAGGTCCATCTTCGCCGGGACCACACTCGGCGGGAATGTCACACTCACCTACGGCTCGGCGAGCGGTCCCGACACCTCACGCCCGCCGGTGACCATCACCCAGGACACAGCCGGTGTGCCGGGTGCCTCCGAAGCGAACGACCAGTTCGGCGCGTCGGTGACGCTTGGCGACATCACCGGGGACAAGTACGCCGACCTCGTCGTCGGCGCCCCGCAGGAGAGCGTCGGCGCGGCTGAGTACACGGGCTCCGTGACCGTGATCCCCGGCGGCCCGTCCGGCCTGTCCACGGCCACGTCGTACACGTACCACCAGGACACCGCGGGCGTCCCCGGCGCGGCCGAGAGAAACGACAACTTCGGCTCGTCCGTCGCTCTGCGCGACACCAACGCCGACGGTCGGGCGGACCTGGCCGTCGGCGCCTCCGGCGAGAACAACTACACCGGCGCGATGTGGTCCCTGAAGGCGAACTCGTCCCGCCTGACGACGACCGGAGCGACCAGCTTCAGCGCCACGACGGTCGGCCTGCGCACCACGGGTGTGGCGAACGAGCCGGAGTTCGGCACGGGCATCGGCTGACCGGCCCGGACCCTCGCGACCGCTGGGAAACCCCTGAGAAGGCCCTGAGAAGGCTCTGAGGAGCCCCCTAGGGGATGTCACAGCTCGGCCGCAAAGCCGGGCCCGATCCACCGGGCCCGGCACGTCACTCAGCGGGACCAGGTACGTTCGATTACGTGGCTGGATTCAGGATCGGACGCGGCCGCGACAACCGCGCCCCGCAATCGCAACCGTACGGACAGCGTGCCCCCGAGGGGCAGCCCCCGTACGGCTACCCTCCCGCGCCCCCGAACGGGCAACCTCGGCAGCAGCACCAGTACGGCGGACAGCAGCAGCAACCGCAGCCGCCGTACGGGCAGCGCCAGCAGCAGTGGCCCCAGTCGGGGGGCCACGGGGAGCCGGAGTACTTCGGCGACCCGCGCAACCCCCAGGGCCCAGGTCAGGGCCAGGGCTACGACCCGTACGCGGCGAACAACCCGGGTCACACGCAGGCGTTCTCGATCGACGAGGACGCGTACTCGCAGGGCGGCATGTACCGGGCGGGCTCGGCCCCGGCCCCGGTGGGCCCGCGCCTGCACTGGAAGGAACTCCTGTCCGGGACGGTCTTCCGCCCCAGCCAGACGTACCTCCAGATGCGGGACCACGCGATGTGGGCCCCGGCCCTGATCGTGACGTTCCTCTACGGCCTGCTCGCGATCTTCGGCTTCGACTCGGCGCGCTCGGACGTGATCAATGCCACGTTCTCGTCGGCGGTCCCGTACACGCTGACCACCGCCGTCGCGATCACGATCAGCCTCTTCATCCTGGGCGTGGTCACGCACACGCTGGCCCGCCAGCTCGGCGGCGACGGAGCGTGGCAGCCCACGGTCGGCCTCGCCATGCTGATCACGGCGATCACGGACGCGCCGCGCCTGGTCGTCGCCATGTTCATGGGCGGCGACGCCCCGTTCGTCCAGATCATCGGCTGGGCGACGTGGGCGGTGGCGGGCTTCCTGTTCACACTCATGGTGAGCAAGTCCCACGACCTCCCGTGGCCGAAGGCGCTGGCCGCGTCGGCGATCCAGCTGATCGCACTGCTGTCGATCATCAAGCTGGGCACGTTCTAGAAGGATCTGCGCGCGTAAGCGCGTACGTGAGTGGGGCCCGGCACATCGTGTGCCGGGCCCCACTCACGTACGTACTACGTGCTGCTCAGGCGTCGAGAACCTGCCCCGACCGACTGACCACGGGCGGCTCAACGCTCCACGGGAAGTTGATCCAGTCATCGGTCCGCTTCCACACGTACTCGCACTTCACGAGGGAGTGCGACTTCTCGTAGATCACGGCGGAGCGGACCTCGGCGACCGTCTCGAGGCAGAACTCGTGGACGAGCTTCAGGGTCTTCCCGGTGTCGGCGACGTCATCGGTGATGAGCACCTTCTTGTCCGAGAAGTCGATCGCGTTGGGCACGGGCGCGAGCATGACGGGCATCTCGAGCGTCGTGCCGACGCCGGTGTAGAACTCCACGTTGACCAGGTGGATGTTCTTGCAGTCGAGGGCGTACGCGAGCCCGCCGGCCACGAAGACGCCACCGCGCGCGATGGAGAGCACGATGTCCGGCTCGTAGCCGTCGTCGGCGATCGTCTGCGCCAGCTCGCGCACGGCGGTGCCGAACTTCTCGTACGTAAGGTTCTCGCGTACGTCACTCATGCTGCTTCTCACACCTGCGTTCGATGGAAATTGAGGAAGGAACGGGATGCCGTGGGGCCGCGCTGGCCCTGGTAGCGGGACCCGTAGCGCTCGCTCCCGTAGGGGAACTCGGCGGGCGAGCTCAGCCGGAACATGCACAGCTGGCCGATCTTCATGCCCGGCCACAGCTTGATCGGCAGCGTCGCGAGGTTCGACAGCTCCAGCGTGACGTGCCCGGAGAACCCGGGGTCGATGAAGCCGGCGGTGGAATGCGTGACGAGCCCGAGCCGCCCGAGCGAGCTCTTGCCCTCCAGGCGCGACGCGATGTCGTCGGGCAGGGAGATGACCTCGTACGTGGAGGCGAGCACGAACTCGCCGGGGTGCAGGATGAAGGGCTCGTCACCCTCCGGCTCCACCATCCGCGTCAGATCGGCCTGCTCCACGGCGGGGTCGATGTGCGGGTAGCGGTGGTTCTCGAACACCCGGAAGTAGCGGTCGAGCCGCACGTCGATGCTCGAGGGCTGCACCATGGATTCGTCGTACGGATCGATGCGGACCCGTCCGGCGTCGATCTCGGCCCGGATGTCCTTGTCTGAGAGAAGCACGTAGCGAGGATACGCAGAGCGCGCGGGCCCGCCACAACCCGGCCATTCCACCGCGCTGCGGCGCACCCGCGCGCCGGATAATTCCCCTACGAACAGCGACAGCGCCGCTGCGAGCCGCTACGAACCGCCTACCGCTTCTCGAACTCCACGGGGACGGCGTTCCTCAGCCGCGCACACCGCGGACATCGGATCAGCCGGCCGGGACCGAGCCGGTCGGCCTGCTGCATCGGGAACGAAGCGGTACTGAACACGTGCCCCTCGGCACAACGGACGACGGTGCGCTCCATCGAGTCCCAGAGTCCCTTCCCCACGAGCCACTACGCCATTTCTGGCTGACAACGAGCGCCACATTACGGGACGAAAGGGGCGCCGCTCCACGCGGCACTCCGACACCGAAGGACCCTCGAAGAAGGCCCCACCGTACGCCCCAACTCCCTTCACCCGCAGTCACATCCACACGGCACAACGCATCCGGACCCCGCGGCGAAAACACCGGGGGCCTGCCATGGGGTACAGTGAGCGACGTTACGACTCCGGCCCTCACCGGCGTCTTACGCGGGTGTAGTTTAGTGGTAGAACATCAGCTTCCCAAGCTGAGAGTGCGAGTTCGATTCTCGTCACCCGCTCCATAGTTGAGGCCCAGGTCAGCGACCTGGGCCTTGTTTGTTGTCCGGGCCTTGTTTGTTGTCCGGGCCTGTTCAGCTGTCTTCAGCTGTCGCGGACCACATGCGCGCCATTGCGACCGCCGGGCGCTGTCGGGCGGCTCGTCCTTGTGGTGCTTCGCACGCCGACCGCGCACCATCTAACGCCGACGGCGGCGTCGGAGAGGCTGCGGCCGGGCCGCCGCCTCGAGAGGCGCGAGGACCTTAAGGAGCCGTCGATAGGCGTCCGGGTCCCGCTCGAAGTCCGTCCCGGCTGCGAGGGCGGCCCGGTCGGTGTCCTGTCCCCGGAGCAGGTCGACCGATGCCTGCGCGAACCGCTCCCACAGGCCGTGCCGTTCGGCGTCGGCCAGCAGCCGGCGCAGCTCGGTGACCGCCGCCTCGGCGTCGGCGCGGGCGGCCGGGCCGGCCTGAAGCCTGTTCCGCAGCCCGGCGGCGGGGGCCGCCTCACTGAGCAGCGGGCGCAGCCGGTTCGCGAGGTCCCGGGCGTCCGCCGCCGTCCTGTGCGCCTGCGGCCCGGCCTCCCGCAGAACCCAAAGGGAGCGGACCAGTTCGGGGTCAGGTGCCGCGTCGAGCGACCCGTGGCGCCCGGCGTCCCGCACCGCGCCCACCGCCCGCGCGTAGTCCTCGGCTGCCCACCCGGCAGCCTCGGCCAGCCGGGTCGCGCGACGTACGAGCCGCGCCTCCACGCCGAGGACCCGGGGGAGGGCGCGGAGGTTGCCGCCGACCAGCCCGATCAGGATGAGCGGCACCCCCAGCAGCAGGAGGGTGTCCGAGGTGGTGAAGTCCTCTTCCGAGAAGGCTTCGAAATCGTCCAGGTCACCCCGGTTCGGCCCTTCCGTGAACATGAACCCGGACTCCCAGCCGTAGCCCCGGTCGTCCGGGTAGTTCGGCGCCTTGAGGTCGTCGCTCCGGCCGGCGTCGCAGTGGTACGGCCCCTCCCGCGTCTTCTTCTCGTACGGGTCGCTCCACCGGACCCGGCAGGTGCCGTCAGCTTTCTCGTCGACCACCGCCAAGTCGATCTGGCGCGTCGCGGGCAGCTCCGGATCCGACTCGATCGCGTACAGCCCCGCCGAACACGCGAAGAGCAGGAAACCGGCCGTCAGAACCCAGCGGAAGAAAGGTATGTGCCTCATGTCGTCATCCCCCACCGTCAGCCTCGCACGGCGCATACAGGTGAGCCAGAGACTGGCTCCGGCAGCGTGTTCGCCGCCGTCCCTGCCCGGGTCCGGCAGGAAACCGCGTCCGGTCCGCCTCACTGACCCTGTCCGGCCTACGGGACCTGGCCGTCCCTTACGCCGACCACTCCGACTTTCGCGAACAGTGGCTGCCGCACCACATGCGCACCGGACAGGGCAGGGAACATCGGCGTCGGCTCAAGACGCGTTCGGCGGCAGTTCAGGGGCCGTGGTTGACCGGTCCTGCGCCTCGTTCACGTGACGGTGCGTGGCCTGCCCCGGTACGGCGGGGGCGCTGGTGTGGGGCCGGGGGTGTCGGCGGCGTCGGTCTCGTACCGGCCAGAGCAGGACGTATGCGGTGGAGGCGATGACGAAGGCCAGGCGGATCAGACCGCGGGCCGCGTCACCGGGAACGACGAAGACCGCGCCGTACAGGGTGGTCAGGCCGATCCAGCTCCACCAGGGCACCAGGCGCCGCTGTCCGATCACATCCCACAGCAGTGTGCCCAGCAGCACGGAGGCCGTGTAGTACGTGTAGACGCTGGGGTCCAGGGCGATCCGGGCATTGGCGCCGAGCAGGACGACGGCGGGCCAACGGCCTCGCCAGACCGCGACGCAACCCAGCGCAAGGCCTATCGCGGCCTGCGCGGGCCGGTCCCAGGGGGGAGTTCGCGGATCGTCGACGCCGAGCCAGTGCAGCGCGGACGCGGGCTGGTTGGGGATGGTGAACTTGGCGGCGGTCAACGACTGCGGGTCGCTGAGCAGAAACGGCAGCCAGGCGAGCGCGACCAGAGCCGCGCACCACAGCCCCGCGCGCAGCCACTGCCGCCTCGGCAGTGCGAGCAGCAGCGGCAGGAAGGCCAGTGCGGTCGGTTTGGAGTCCATGGCCAGGGCCAGGAACGCGCCCGTCGCAGCGGGGTTGCCGAGGGTGAGAGCACGTACGGCAAGGGTTGTGAAGAAGAGTGCCAGCACGTCGTCCAGGTGGCCGAAACGAACGGCGACCTCGATCCACATCGGGATGAAGGCCAGGCCCGCGATCAGCACCCGCTGCCGCAGCCGCTGGTGATTGGTGCCCGTGCCCAGGAGATGCCAGGCGGCGCTGCGTCCGACCACCACCAGGATCAGCAGCCCCAGCAGGGACATCACACCGGCGGCCAGGAACTGCCCGACGTGCTCGGGAAAAGGGTTGAACAGGCCCGCCGTCAGGAAGCTGACGGGCCCCATCTGGAGTTCGGGGTGGTGGGCGTACAGATTCAGACCGCCATCTGGGCTGCCCGAGCCCGCGTAGAGCAACTCCCCACCCGTACGCAGGTAATGCCAGGAGAACCCCCCGTGCCGCTCCACCACGGCGAACCAGAGGATTGTCCAGGCAGTGAGCAGCACCAGGTGCATCCGCTGGCTGATGGCTGACACGCTCTCTCGCTTTCGGATCTTGCCGCCTCGCTCGGTTCCCCCACGTCATGCGCCCCTCCTAGAGATGACAGGAAGGCAGGGCAGGTTCTCAGCCGGAGGTAAAGGGCAGGTTGTCAGCCGGAAGTAAGAAGCAAACGCCTGGTCTGCTGAGCCGGACAGGCTGCGGATTCTCGGGGGCCTATCTTGGCCGTCATGCAGTCATACACAATCGGGCAGGCCGCGCGGCTTCTCGGCGTGAGTCCGGATACCGCGCGCAGGTGGGCGGATGCCGGGCGGGTGGCCACCCATCGCGATGAGGGCGGCCGGCGGCTCATCGACGGGAAGGACCTTGCCGCCTTCTCCGTTGAGCTCGCGAAGAGCGGGGGTGGTGAGGAAGACGCCTCCCACACCTCCGTACGCAACGCCTTTCCCGGCATCGTCACCGCGATCAAGCTGGGCGACGTCGCCGCCCAGGTCGAGATCCAGGCCGGGCCGCACCGGCTTGTGTCGCTCCTCACCCGCGAGGCCGTGGAGGAGCTGGGGCTCGAGGTCGGCGTCGAGGCGACCGCCCGGGTGAAGTCGACGAACGTGCACATCGATCGCGTGTGACCTGCATGACAGGGCGGTGTCCGCCATGGACACCACCCGCGGCTCCGGCCCGCGCGGCGTCAGTTCCACCCTCCGTATCCGCCGTCCACCATGATCGCCTCGATGCCGCTGATGTACCGGGCGCCGCAGCGGTCCTGCGGGAGGACCAGCTGGGAGCCGGCGCGGTCCAGCGGGGTGGCGTCGAGGGTGGCCGCGAGGAGGACCGGGGCGCGGCCGAAGTCGGGGTCGATCTCCGCCCAGGACAGCAGTACGTGGTGACCGTCGGCTCCGCGCACCGCGATCAGGAAGCGCAGGCGGTCCTTGCGGCGGGCGGGGTCGAAGGCCGGGCCCGCGTGCATCAGTACGTCGTGCAGGAGCGGGCCGGTGAAGGTGTGGTTCCGGACGCCGCTCGTGGCGCACTCGAAGGCCACCTCCGCCCGGTGCTGGGGCCAGGCGAGCAGGTCGGGGACGGTCAGCCGGGCCGGGCGTTCCAGATCGCCGGCGAGGACGAACTCCGCCGCGGGTCCGGCGGTCGTACGGGCAGCTGCGGGGGACTGACTCACGGCCACCACCTCCCCGAGGACCGTACCCGAAGTACTGTGCTGTACAAACGCACATGCCATGACCTTGGAGGCATCGTCCAGCTTGTGCGACTCGACAGGAGACTTTCTCCTTGCAGCTGCGGCATGATGATCGGCGGCCTACGGGGCATTCCGGGGCCGGGAAGTGATGAGTCCGTCAGGACCAGAGGGAGTGGACCCCGTGATGACCCGTTCCGTGCGCCGGACCCGTCGGATGCTGAAGGCGGCCGGCGCAGGTGCCGCCGCCCTGCTGGCCCTGAGCGCCTGCTCGTCCTCCGGCTCGGACTCCTCCGCGAAGTCGGACTCCGCCGCGTCGGCCTCCCCCTCGGGCAAGGCCTCCGCCTCCGGCAAGCTGTCCGGGAACGTGACCGTGTTCGCCGCAGCCTCCCTGAAGGAGAGCTTCGGGAAGCTGGGCAAGCAGTTCGAGCAGGCCCACCCGGGCACGAAGGTCACGTTCAGCTTCGGCGGCAGCGACGCGCTCGCCGCGAGCATCACCGGCGGTGCGCCGGCGGATGTGTTCGCCGCGGCCAGCCCGAAGACGATGAAGATCGTCACGGACGCGAAGGACAACGCCGCCGCGCCGGCCACGTTCGTACGCAACCAGCTGGAGATCGCGACGCTGCCGGGCAACCCCGGCAAGGTCAAGACCCTGAAGGACCTCACGAACCCGAAGCTGAAGGTCGTGCTGTGCGACAAGGCGGTGCCCTGCGGTGCCGCCGCGCAGAAGGCCCTGGACGCGAGCAAGCTGAAGCTGACGCCGGTCTCCTACGAACAGGACGTCAAGTCCGCGCTCAACAAGGTCGTGCTGAAGGAGGCCGACGCCGCGGTCGTCTACAAGACCGACGTCAAGGCGGCCGGCAGCAAGGTCGAGGGCGTGGAGTTCCCCGAGTCCGCCGACGCCATCAACGACTACCCGATCGCGCTGCTCAAGGACTCGAAGAACGCCGAGACCGCCAAGGCGTTCATCGCGCTGGTGCAGTCCGCCGAGGGGCAGAAGGTCCTGAACGAGGCCGGGTTCCTCAACCCGTGACCTCTCCGTCCATGGACAAGGCCGACGCCGCGGACACCCTCACCGGTGGCCCGCGGCGCCGCCGTGTCCTCGGTCGTCGCGAGGGCGCCGGGGGGCACGGGGGCCGCGCGGGGCGTGGGCCTCGCGAGGGCGCCGGGGGCCGTGCGGGGCGTGGGCCTCGCGGCGGCGCCGGGGGCCGTGCGGGGCGCGGGCCTCACGGCGGCGCCGGGGTGCGTACGGGGCGCGGGCCTCGCGGCGGCGCCCCGCTGCCGCTCCTCGTGCCCGCGGTGATCGGCCTGGCCTTCCTGGTGCTCCCGCTCGTCGCCCTGCTGATCCGCGCGCCCTGGCGGAACATGCCCGGCCTGCTGACCAGTACGGAGGTGTGGCAGGCGCTCCAGCTCTCCCTGGTCTGCGCCACGGCGGCGACCGCGCTGAGCCTGGTCATGGGTGTGCCGCTGGCCTGGCTGCTGGCCCGCGTCGAGTTCCCGGGGCGTGGGCTCGTACGTGCACTGGTGACGCTGCCGCTGGTACTGCCTCCGGTGGTCGGCGGTGTGGCGCTGCTGATGGCGCTCGGCCGCAACGGCGTCGTGGGGCACTGGCTGGACTCGTGGTTCGGGATCACGCTCCCGTTCACCACCACGGGAGTCGTGATCGCCGAGGCCTTCGTCGCGATGCCGTTCCTCGTGATCAGCGTGGAGGGGACGCTACGGGCCGCCGACCCGCGTTACGAGGAGGCCGCCATGACGCTGGGCGCCTCCCGTTTCACCGCGTTCCGCCGGGTCACGCTGCCGCTCATCGCGCCCGGGATCGCCGCCGGCGCGGTCCTTGCCTGGGCCCGCGCCCTCGGCGAATTCGGGGCGACCATCACGTTCGCCGGCAACTTCCCCGGCCGTACCCAGACCATGCCGCTCGCCGTGTACCTGGCGCTGCAGAGCGACCCGGAGGCCGCGATCGCCCTCAGCCTGGTGCTGCTCGCGGTGTCGATCGCCGTGCTGGCGGGGTTGCGGGACCGTTGGATGACCGCCTCATGACGGAGACGTACAACGTCCATGACGACACCGCCCTGGACGGACTCGACGCCCGCCTCGTGGTGGAGCGCGGCTCGTTCCGCCTCGACGTGAGCCTGCGCGCGGCACCCGGTGACGTGGTCGCCCTCCTGGGTCCGAACGGTGCAGGCAAGACGACCGCGCTGCGCGCCCTCGCCGGCCTCGTCCCGCTGTCCGACGGCCATCTGCGGCTCGACGGCGCGGAGTTGGACCGTACGCCGCCCGAGTCCCGCCCGGTCGGCGTGGTCTTCCAGGACTACCTGCTCTTCCCGCACCTCACCGCACTCGACAACGTGGCCTTCGGGCCGCGCTGTCACGGTGCCACCAAGGCGGAGGCCCGCGCGCAGGCCTCCGGGTGGCTGGACCGGATGGGCCTGGCCGAGCACGCGGGCGCGAAACCCCGTCGTCTGTCCGGCGGCCAGGCCCAGCGCGTCGCGCTCGCCCGCGCCCTCGCCACGCACCCTCGCCTGCTGCTCCTCGACGAGCCGCTCGCCGCCCTCGACGCCCGCACCCGGCTCGATGTCCGCGCCCAACTCCGGCACCATCTCGCCGACTTCGAGGCAGTCGCCGTACTCGTCACGCACGACCCGCTGGACGCCATGGTGCTGGCCGACCACCTCGTCGTCGTCGAGGACGGCCGTGTCGTCCAGGAGGGCACGCCCGCCGACATCGCGCGCCACCCGCGTACCGACTACATCGCCCACCTGGTCGGCCTCAACCTCTACCGGGGGCGGGCCGAGGGCCACGCCGTCCACCTCGACGACGGCCCCGCCGTCACCACCACCGAGGACCTCACCGGCCCGGTCTTCGTCGCCTTCCCGCCGAGCGCGGTCACGCTGCACGGCGACCGCCCCACGGGCGCCAGCGCCCGCAACCTCTGGCGGTGCGAGGTCACCGGCCTGGAGACCCACGGCGACCAGATCCGCGCCGCCCTCACCGGCGAACTGCCTCTGGCGGCCGACCTGACGACGGCAGCCGCGGCGGAACTCGGCCTCCACACCGGGGCCACGGTCTGGGCGACGGTGAAGGCGACCCAGACCCACGCGTATCCCGCCTGAGGGAACCCACCAACGAGTACGCCTGCTCTGCTTCTGCTTCTGCGAGGCACGGCGCGGCCAACGGCTCGCGGTTGCGACGGGGCTCGCACGAAGAACACCAACTCCGGACTACGGTGAGAAACAACGGCCAAAAAGCCGTATGTCGAACAAACCACCCACACCCTGCGAGGCGTACGACCATGAGCCTGAGCATCCGCAACCAGATCCCCGGAACCGTCACCTCCGTCACCCCGGGGGAGGCCATGGCGACGGTCAAGGTCCGGCTCGACGGCGGCCAGAACGTCACCGCCGCGATCACCGCGGACGCAGTCAAGGACCTGGGCCTCACGGAGGGCTCCGCCGTACGCGCCCTGGTCAAGGCCACGGAGGTCGCCCTGGCGACCGGCCCGGTGGACGGCCTGTCCATCCGCAACCGCCTGCCCGGCACCGTACGCGAGGTGTCGACCGGCGCCGCCATGGCCTCGGTACGGGTCTCGGTCGACGGCGGCGAACTGACCTCCGCGATCACCAAGGACGCGGCCACCGACCTGGCCCTCGCACCCGGCTCCGCCGTCACCGTGCTGTTCAAGTCGACCGAGGTTTCGCTGGCGACGGGTTGAGGCGGGCGCCCACCGGTGGCGGAGGGGGCGGCAGGCTGAAGGCCGCACAGTTCCCGGCTATGCGCGCCGGCACGCGCATCCGCTGTCTCGGTTGACTTCGCTGCCCTCAGCGGTGGGACGTCATCTCCGTCGGCCCCGTCGGCGGGGCCGGATGTCCAGCGCCGAGCCTTGTTTGCCGCTGGGCGCTGGACACCGGAGCCGTTCACATGCTCGAGCCTCCCGAAGCGGGACCGCTGAATATGCCAATCACGTATGCAATGCAAGTCAGCGCGAGCGGGAAGGCGGCGTGCACATACTTCACTGGAATTTGAACCTTTCGGTCTTTCATTTGGTGATGACCACCATGAGGGGCGCAGGCAAGGTTGAGCGCCAACCCGTGGCCACGACGCCCGTGATGCGGAATGATGACCATAGCGCTCTGCGGGGTCCCCGCGCACGCCGCGAGCTTTCGCCACCTTTACGGCGTACAGCATCGACTCGCCATCACGGCGCTCGAATTTACTAAGCGGCACCCTCGCGCCGCATCCGGGTCAGGGCCTTCACGGCACGCGCCTCTTCTGAGGGGGCATTGACGGCCTTACTGGCCACGCGGCTTTCATTCATGTGTGCCACGGCTTGGGACGTATGCCCCATATCCAGTTCCGTAAGGGCCAGGTCGTACAGCACATCGATCTCTTCACCGACTGCGTGAATCGCGCGCGCGACACCGAGCGCGGCGGCGTGCTGCCGCAAGGCCTCCTCCATACGCCCGGCCGCACGGTATGCCCTGCCCATCCTCGTGAGGGCGATAGCCTCCGCCCGCCGGTCCCCGACGCTTCTCAGCACTGGCAGGGCCATGTCATACAACGAAAGGGCTTCATCGGTCCTGCCGAGCCCGTCCATGACGGAAGCCAAATTCATTTGGAGCGTGGCCTTATCCCTTGGATTCCCCAGACTGTCCGCCACCCCCATAGCGCGCCGATACGCGACTTCCGCGTCCCCCAAGCGGCCGGCCCTCCTATGAAGTTCCGCCCTGTTATTCAGCGCGCTATACTTACCCCTTTCGTCGCCAATGGAAGTGAAATCAACGAGAGCAGAATCGAAGCAAGTCAATGCCTCTTCGCTCTCCCCCAAGTGGAGATGGATTATCCCTAGCAGGTTTCTGCAGCGCGCCCCCCTCAGTGAATCATCTATTTGCATGAGGAAATCTAGAGAATCCATCAGGAGTGATTTTGCCAGCGCGTACTGACCTGTCTGCCACAGAGATATCGAGAGCTGATGAACACACTCGCTCTCCAGTTCCCGATCCTGCAGTGACCGTGCGAGGTCGAGCGCCTCACGCGCAGCCGAGATCGCCTCTTCGTAGCGGGAACCATGGGTGTACACCGCGCAGAGGTCGAGCAGGGATCGCGCCCTCGCCGCCCTGTCACCTGCAGCATCCCAATGTGCGGCGGCGCGCCGGAGTGACGGCTCGGCCGCGGCGAGGTGCCCCTCCATGTCCAGGAATCCCGCCAACACATGGACAGATATGGCAAGTTGATGATCCGAGCCATGGTTTGCGAGCCAGTTCAGAGTGTCCAGAAGATTGGCCGACTCAGTGATCAGCCAGCGCTCTGCGGACTGCGCATCGACGATTTCCGGACAGAGCGAGGCGGTCGGATCGCCGACCACAAGATCGGCGCGGGAGCGGAAGGGATAGGCCAGCCGGTCCGCCCTGTCCGCAGCCTTGATGTAGTAATCCACCAGACGCTGCATGGCCTGCCGGACATCGCCCTCGATGCCGTCGACCTCGACCAGTGATCGCGAGTAGTCGCGTAAAAGATCATGCATGGCGAAACGGTGTGGGACAGGCTCAGAAACCAGGCAATGAAGCAGGAGTTCTTCCGATATGCGTTCGACGGTCTCCAGGGAGAATCCTGTGAGCGCAGCGATCGCACCGGGCCCGAACTCGACCCCCTTGTGCAAGCCCATGCAGCGGAAGACCAACTGCTGCTCGGCATTCAGCGCGTGGTACGAGACCTCGAAGACGCGAGTCAACGTCCGGTCCACATCATGGAGTTGAGCGAGATGGCCGCTACCGCCCCCTAGTTGGCGCAGCAGGTCGGACGTGGTCCACGAGGCACGGGCGAGCAACCGACTCGCGGCGATCTCGACGGCCAGAGGGAGGTGTCCGCAGATCCGGACGATCTCTGACACATCCGATGGATCGGCGTCGCGCCCTCTCCCCAGCCGCTGCGAAAAGAGAGCGGCCGCTTCCCTGGTCGGCAGCACGTCGAGAGAGACCGGCCGCACTCCGGGCAATCCGGGCAGCCGTCGACGGCTGGTCACGACCACCGCAGTGGGGGAAGCCCCTGGAAGCAGGGGGCGAATCTGATCAGAGGAGGTCGCATCGTCCAGGATCACCAACATGCGGCGGTGACGTGCAGCCGAGCGCCACAGTGCGACCAACTCATCCAATTCGCCAGGTAGTTCCTTGCTCGTCATGCCGAGAAGTCGCAGCAGTTCGGTGAGCGCTCGAACCGGGGTCAGAGCTGTCCGGTGCGCGGAACAACCGCCCAGGTGAAGGAAGACGCGCCCGTCCGGGAAGCGGTCGCGTAGGCGATGCGCCAGATGAACGGCCAGGGCGGTTTTTCCGATACCTCCCATTCCGTGGATGGCCTCGACGGTGACGACGTCCGAGGTCCCCTGGCCCTCACACAGCGCCGAGCTGAGCCGCTGCAGTTCATCGCGTCGTCCGGCCCACGGAACATCTCGTGGCAAATTATCCGGAACCCGATGCTCCGGGCGCGCAGACGCTCGCTCTTCGGCCTTGCCTCCGGGGAGCAGGGCCGCCGCAGAGGTCCCCGCCAGGATTCCCTGGTGAACTCGATGCAGCCCTCGGCCGGCATCCAGCCCGATGTCCCGGACGACGCGTTGCCGCGTCCGCTGGAGCAGTCGTGTCGCCTCTGCTGTCCGGTTGCTGCCATACAGCGCGATGGCCAGCCGTTCAGCCAGCGCCTCGTCGACCGGGTGCGCCTCGACCAACGGCAGAAGCACGTGAACGGCGTCGCTGAACTTGTCTCTGCTGAGCAGGATCTCCGCTCTGGTCATCGTGGCCGCGAGACTGGTCTCGCCGATGCCGACTCGCACATGCTCAGCCCAGGATCCGGTGATTCCGGCCAGCGGTTCACCACGCCAGAGGCTTTCCGCTCGGTCCAGCAGGTCCAGGGCGGACTGCTCATCTCCGCTGTCCCTGAGAGAACGGGCTCGCTCGACACAATTCGCGTAACAGCGCAGGTCGACCCGGTTCGGGTCGACGTCCAGGGAGTACGAGTTCGCGCGGCTCACGATCGTGGGTGCGTTACCCCCGGCTGTCCGCAGGGAACGTCGGATCCGTGAGATGTGAGCGTGGAGCGCTTCCCTGGCCTTGGCGGGCGGATGGTCGTCCCAGATCCTGTGGATCAGCGTGTCCACACTCACCGTGCGGCCCGCGTCCCAGGCGAGTGCTGCGAGCGCCACCCTGGTTTTCGTCGATCCGAGATCACTACGGCGGCCCGCCGCTCGGAGCTCCACCGATCCCGAAAGTCTGATCTCGAACTTCACCAGAGTCCTCCCCGCCGGTAGGCCTGTGATTGCCGAGCATTCGAGAGTGTCATGGACCTGGCATGAAGCCCATACAGAGACGACATGGGTTCAAGGTTGACCGATAAGGGGCCGAATTAGTTCATACATTTGTTCGAAGTGGGGAGTAACTCCCGGAGGGTGGAAAGGAGTGGTCCACATGGATGCTTTCTCCTCGGACGGACTGGAAGCCTTGCTGTCGGCCATGGCCGTCCGAGACGCCGACCACGAATCTCCCGCGTGGCACGGTCTGGCCCGAGTGATGGACGCTGCGGCCCGCGCAGACCCCTCGGTGACTCGTTTCTGGCCCCTGCCCGCCGTGGGGAGAGGTCCGGCCGCAACAGCGCTTCTTCGGGAACTGACCCTGGTACTGCAAGCGTTGGCCGAGCGCGACGCTGCGACACGGCGTGCGCTGACCGAGTGGTTGCGCCACCACACTGCTTCCGCCGAGGCCTCCCCCGGCACAGCCACCAACGTCATCAGCGGAGGTTCCGTCCTCCATGGCCCCAGCGTGCAGGCGCGGGACGTCCACGGCGGCATCCACTTCCACTCGCCCTCACCCCCGTCAGCGATCCGTCCCGACGTCCCCGTGCCTCGCCAATTGCCCCCGGTGACCGCGCGGTTCATCGGCCGGGAGGCCGACCGGCAAGCCCTGAACGCTCTGCGTGCCCAGCATCCGGCACACGCACCGCAGGTGCTGGTGGTCAGCGGGCTCGCCGGCATCGGAAAGACCACCCTCGCCATCCGCTGGCTGCACGAGCACGCCGACAGCTTTCCGGACGGCCAGCTCTACGCCGACCTCGGCGGACAGTCCGCTGCGCCGGACGGGCCCACCTCCACAGCCGTCGTCCTGGAAGCGTTCCTGGTCGCACTCGGTGCATCCTCGGTACCGAACGGGATCGCGCAGCGGAGCGCACTGTGGCGTTCGATGACCTCGGGGCTACGGCTCGCAGTCCTCTTGGACAGCGCGTTCACGGCTGCTCAAGTACGTCCGCTCCTCCTCGGCACGCCGACCGGCCTCACCCTGGTGACCAGCAGAAACAACCTGACCGGACTACATGTCGACGGCGCGTCCATACATCGTTAGGGAGGACTCCCGGCGGAGTCGGCAATCGAGCTCCTCGCCGTCGGTGGAGGAACGCGCGTGGCCCACGAGCCGGCCGCCGCGCGGGAAGTGGTCAGCCTGTGCGGCCGCCTGCCCCTTGCTGTGGCCCTGGCCTCCGCCCAACTTTCGTTACGCCCCCACCATTCCGTGTCAGACCTGGCCGACAGCCTGTCGCGCGGTCAGGGCGCCGTCGACACGCTGCGCGTCGACGGTCAGGCCGTAATGCGTACGGCGCTCGACCTGTCGTACAGCTGCCTCCCGGACGAGAGCCAAGCGTTGTATCGCCGGATGGGGCTGCTCCCCGCAAATCGCCACGATCTTTCCCTGCTGACCGCTCTCGCGGGCAACAGGGAAGACTCAAATGACGCCGGGCATAGTTCCGACATCGCCGTCGGCACTCTCGTCGAGGCGAATCTTCTGGAAGAGACCGGGCCGGGTACCTATCGCTTCCATGACCTCGTCCAGCCGCACGCCCGTCGACTCGGCGAAGAGGTGGAGGACCCCCGCGGACGCGAGCAAACTCTGCGCGATTTCGTCGACTGGTGCCTTTCCACCGCGGCTTCGGCGGAAAGCATCCTCACCCCGAGCCATCGGCTTTGGGGACACAGCTTCCCAGCGAGGACCGTGCGTCCGGCCCCACTCGACGGCCCGGACGAAGCACTCGCCTGGCTGGACACACACCGCAACGGCTTGATGGGCGCGGTACGGCACTGTGCGCAGGTCGGCTGGCATTCCTCCTGTTGGCAGCTCACGGACCTCATTTGGCCCCTTTTTCTCCGGTTACGTCCGTCCGAGATGTGGATCGAGGCGCACAGACTGGGTCTCGAAGCAGCGCGCCGGAGCGGGTCCCGGCAGGGGGAGGGCCGAATGCTCACGTCCGGCGCGATCGGCTTACGCGACGCAGGCCGGTACACGGAGGCTTCCGACTGGTACCGGCAGGCGCTGGAACTCGCGGCAGAGGACGGCGATGCACGCCAACAGGCCCAGGCCATAAGCGGATTGGGGCACGTCAGCCTCCTGGCCCACCGGATCGACGAGGCACGTGCGCACTTCGAGCGCGCCCTCCAGCTCCGGGTGTCGATCGGATATCAGCGCGGAGCCGCCCTCTCCCGGCGGCGCCTGGGCGAAACAGCGCTGGCCGGCGGCGACCTGGCCACGGCTGCCGAACAACTCCGCCGGGCCGGCGCCGAACTGGACTCGCTGGGAGAGGTGTACGAGGCGACTCGGGTTCTGGCCCTGCTCGGCCATGTCCTGGACCGCCGCGGGGACCGCATCGGCGGCGTCCAGCGATTACAGGAAGCTCTCACGCGCTTCCGAACGGGCACCGCTCGGTCCGAGCACTGGGAGGCACGTTGTCTGGAATGGCTCGGCCAGGCCGCCGAGTCACTCGGCGACAAGGCCGAATCGACTCGCCACTACGAAGCCGCCCGAGACCTTTTCCGACGCCTCAGTCCGGTAGACGCAGAACGCCTGGACGACCGGCTGCGGCAGCCGTGATCGTCGCCGCAGCCGATGGGCTCGGTCGGTCAGCGATGTGGCATCAGATCGACAGAGCGCAGTGCGCACGGTGATTCACCGGACGCCACCCAGGCGTGCGCGACCGACACGACCAGGTGCGGTGGGATCGGGATGTCGGCCCCACCTCGGTCCAGCCGTACCACCGAGGCGGCGCCTGTCCCGCGTCGTACACCGACGACACACATCGTGTCCGCGCCGGGTACGGCGGCGACAAGGCATCCGGGGTGGTCTGCCAGCATCTCGCGCACCCGCCGGTCAGCCGATTCCGGCGCGAGCGGCACGCAGCTCACGAGCACATCGGCGTGCTCGGCGAGCTGTGTACGTTCACGGCTGCTCACAGCCGCCCAGAGATGCACATCGCAGGGAAGCGGGCCCGGCGTGTGCGAGCAGGGGAACGGGTTCGCGTGCGTGCGCAGCCGGTCGAATCGAACGAGAACCGCACCGTGCGCCGCGTCCGAACGCCAGACACCGGAGAACGACCGGTCATCCAATCCGTCACCACTGGGCGCCCCGCCGCCCTGCGTCACCCCGAAGCAAACAGTGGCCCACCCGGCATCCGGCTCCGCGGGCGCGGTCCGCTCGCTCACAGTGCCGCACCGCCGCAGGAAGAGGTCTCCCACTGCGTCAGTGACGGCGGAAGCGGGGGCGGCGGGACGAACGTCGGACGGGCGGGTTCCCCAAGCCCGAGCATTCGGTAGACGACCGTACGCATCCGCCGGTGAAACTGACCCGGCGCCGACGACAGCGACGCGGCGACGTGGTCGTACTGTCCCGGGCGGCGCACCTGTGACGCGTACTCCAATTGCTCCGCCAGCGGGTACGCCGGAGAGACCACAGGCGCGACTGCGGACAACAGAGCCGCCGGGGAACAGGCCGACACCTCACGTCGGGATCCGTCCGTCAGCAGCATCGTCGCGCCCGTGAGCGTTCCGTATGCAGTCAGTGACCCATGGTCACCAATTATCCAGTCGGCCGCGATCAACAGGGCCTGCCAGTCGGCTTCCGGCGGGACGACCGCGATGCCCCGGCCCCGGCAGCAGGCCAGCCAGCCGTGCACTTGTCGGGTGCCGTGCCCGGCGTACACATTGGGATGGAGCAACATCGCTACGCGATAGCCGCCGCCCGGCAGCTGGCTGAGCAGCTGGGGCAGGAGGGATTCGAGCCGTCCGAACGTGGAGGTCGGCCCCCACGTGGATGTGACGACCGCGAGCCGCTGCCCGGTCTCGATTCCCAGCGCACGGCGGTAGGACTCGCGCCTCGGCCTGCCGGCCGTGATCCGGTCGACGCACGGATCGCCCATCACATGGGCCACCGAAAGCGCCTCCGGGCAGGACTTGGCGAGCTCCTCCACATCCCGGTCATGGGCATAGACGATCGCCGCCGGAACCAGCCGCCCCTTGTCCATTAGATGCTGGCGGCTCAGCATTCCGGGGGACCTCCGCTCTCCGGGGGCCAGCGTGGTGACGTCGGTGAGCAGTTTGATCTGCCCTGCTCCGTGCGAGATGCGCAGGACCGGAGCCCGCAGTTCGTGGACTCCGCGCGAGCCCGCCGCGAGAGCGAGGTCGAACTCGGCCCTCAGGGCCTCTTCCCACGGCACCGTGGTGATGCCCAGGCTCTGCAGGAACTCGAGAGCACCGCTGCCGAAGGCGTGGGGTGCGACCGTGAAGACCAGTTGAATACGCAGGTCGGTCTCCAGCAGCTCGAAGACCTCGCGCAGTCGCTGGGCGAAGGTCACTGTGTGTACGACCACCAGGACCCTCTTGCAGTCCCGCACCGTCAGCCAGTGCCCTTGTTCGATCAGTGCCGGTTTCGTCGTTCGGACGGACATGCGATCCCCCATCGCTCGTCGTGCGTACAACAGATGAAATGGGGGTTCCCCGCACACACGGCGGTTTCCTTGCATACCGCTTGCAGCAGCCTTGCTCTGCTACGTGGCGGCTTCAGGAGTTGTCGGGTTAGAGGGTGTCATGGGCGAGGACGGTATCCGTTGCCCGTACGGGAGTTGGGCTTCCGAAGACCGCTGCTGCCAGCGCCAGGCCCAGCCCCGCGCCCAGCATCTGGGCCGCCACGAAGGGGGCTACCGAGGCCGGGGCGATGCCGGCGAATGTGTTCGTGAAGGCTCGGCCTATCGTCACTGCCGGGTTCGCGAACGATGTTGAGGACGTGAACCAGTACGCCGCTCCGATGTATGACGCCACCGCGAGCGGGGCGGCCTGGGTGTGGGCGGTTCTCGTCAGGCCGGCGATCAGCAGGATCAGGCCCGCCGTTGCCACGACTTCGCCCAGGAGCAGGTGACCCGCCGAGCGGTCGTGCGTCGACCACTGCACGAGTGGCCTGCCGAACATGGCGTCGGCCAGTATCGCGCCAACTATCGCTCCGCCGATCTGCGCCGGGATGTATGCGGTCACGTCTCGCGCCGTGAGGCCGTCGCCGTTGCCCGCGCGGCGGTCGGTGAACCAGGCCGCCAGCGTCACCGCCGGGTTGAAGTGCGCTCCGGAGACAGGGCCGAGCAGCGCGATGAGGACGCCCAGGCCGAAGACGGTGGCCAGGGAGTTGGCGAGGAGTTGGACGCCTACGTCGCGCGACAGGGCGGCGGCCTGGATTCCGGAGCCGACGACGACGGTGACCAGCGCCGCCGAGCCGACGGCCTCAGCGAGGGCGCGGCGGCGCAGGGAGGCGGTCACGCCGTCACCTCCGCCGGAGCGCGTCGGCCCCCGTACGCCCTCGCCAGAAACCCCGTCAGCGCGTCCAGCGCCGCCGGAAGCGCCCAGTAGTACACCCACGTACCCCGCCGTTCGCAGTCGACCAGGCCGGCCTGGCGGAGGAGTTTGAGGTGGTGGGAGATGGTCGGCTGGGAGAGGTCGAAGGCCGGGGTGAGGTCGCAGACGCATGTCTCGCCGCCCTCCCCGCGTGACGCGATCATCGACAGCAGGCGCAGGCGGACCGGGTCGCCGAGCGCCTTGAAGACCTTGGCCAGTTCCGCCGCCCGCTCGTCGTCGAGCGGTGCGGCGACCACTCCCGGGCAGCAATCGGCGCCGGCGTCCTGGCCGATCACCTCAAGCTCTTGTTTCGACATTTCTCTATGTTGACGTTCCTCGATTCAAGGCGCAAGGTTGCATTGACAGGAATCGATACAGGCAGTTCGGTATAGGTGGTGTTCTCGTGAATGAGAAGCCCCGCGAGCTCCGCGAGAGTGTCCGTCGGCATTACGCCGCCGCAGCTGTGCAGGTCAGCGAAGGCGGCGGCGCCTGCTGCGGGCCGCAGCCCTCCCTCGGCTGCGGCGATCCGGTCGCCGTCGCCGAGCTGCGCGAGGGTGAGCGCGTGCTCGACCTCGGTTCCGGCGGCGGTGCCGACGTACTGCTGTCCGCCCGTCGCGTCGGAGAGACCGGCAAGGCGTACGGGGTCGACATGACCGACGAGATGCTCGCGGTCGCCCGCGCCAACGCCGCGAAGGCGGGCGCCGCCAACGTCGAGTTCCTCAAGGGCACCATCGAGGCGATCCCGCTGCCCGCGGGCGTCGTCGACGTCGTCATCTCCAACTGCGTGATCAACCTGTCCGTCGACAAGACAGCCGTCTTCGCCGAGGCCTGTCGCGTACTCCGGCCCGGCGGCCGTATCGGCGTCGCGGACATCGTGGCCGAGGACAGACTCTCGCCGGAGCAGCGTGCCGAGCGCGGCGATCACGCCGGCTGCGTCGCCGGCGCGCTGTCCTTCGGCGAGTACCGGGAGGGGCTGGAAGCGGCCGGGTTCACGGGTGTCGAGGTCACGGCCGACCACCCCGTCGCCGACGGGATGCATTCGGCCGTCGTGCGCGCGGTCAAGCCGGACGGCGACGCCTCGTCGGCCGGGCGCTCAACTCGCCCGTGACGTCCAGGCGTTGGTTACCCCCGGTTACTGTCCGGAGTCGCGGGTGAGCCCCGTCTCATTCTCGGCTTCGCCTCGGGCATGGAGCGCGCCGGCGTCTTCTGCAAGAACGCGCAGGTCTGACCAAGAGTCGGGCAGCCTGTCCGCCGTTTCAGACAGTCACCGGATTCTCACATCTTCGCAAGAGCGTCACATTGTGTGCGCATCGCCTTCGGAAAGCGTGGCTAGCGTTGCTGCGCGCTCGATTCCCCCGCGCGAACGCGACCAGATGCCCGGCGTCCCTGCGGCGCAGTCAGCCACAGAAAGATCGCAATGGACTACTGCTCTTCGTGCAGGCGAATACTCAACGGGGCGCTCGTGTGCCCCGGTTGCGGCGCCTACGCCCCCGACATCGCCCCGCCCAGCCACCAGCTGCACAGCGACGCCCCGACGGCGTCGGACGCGGGTGGTGGCGCCGCGGCGGGCGCGAGCGCGTCGTTCGACGCGTTCAGTGCCTCGCAGGCGTTCGGTACGTCTTCGCGTGCCGCGTCGTCGTCCGAACCGCAGCCCGCATCGAGTGTCTCTGACACCTCCGGCGCGACCGGTGGATTCGACACCGTCGCCGCCGTCGCCGCCTTTGACGCGTTCGACGCGTTTGACACGGCCAAGACGTTCGACGAGGCCGACGCCGCCGCGACGGTAGGTACGGCCACTGGTGCGGCAGCGCACACCGCCGACCTGGGTGGCCGTGCCGCCCGGCGGCGGAAGCTGGCGCAGTGGAAGAAGAACAAGCGCCGGGCCGTCGCCGCGACCGCCGTCGCCATCGTCGGCGGCGGGCTCACCATCGCCGCGCTGCCGAACAGCGCGTCCCGCGAGGCCACGCACGCGTCCGCGACGCCGGAACCGGTGACCACGTCGCCGTCGCTGGCCAACACCGACTCCGTGACGAACACGCCGGACGACCGCGCCTCGCGGCACCGCAGCGCGGACGCGCCCAGGGTCTCGGCGCCGAAGCACGCGGGCCCGTCCGCGCCCGACGAGGCGTCGGCCCCGGCCCGCACCTCGGCACCCCGCCACGCGGCGCCGCGCACGGCACCCGCACAGGCGGCGCAGCCCCACACGGCCGCGCCGGCCGCCCCGGCCCCGCACGCCTCGTCCCCGGCCCCGGCCACCCACGCGGGCTCCGGATCGGGTTCGGGTTCGGGCACGAGCGCGAACACCGGCTCGGGCACGGCCACGGGTACAGGTTCCGACAAGGGAACCGGTTCCGGCACCGGCTCCACGGGCGGCGGCACCCAGGCCACCACCCCCGCACCCGCTCCCGCTCCCAGCACGGCCTCTCCCCAGCCCATATGCGTACTGGGCGTGCTCTGCGTGAGCTGACCTTCCTCGTCTCCGAGCGGCGTGGGGATCTGCGGGCCGTATGTGGCTGGTCTCGCAGTTCCCCGCGCCCCTTCAGGGCGCCACGCCCCCGAAGCGTCACCGTCACCCTCCCCCGACAACCGCGACAGCGAAGACCGCGCGCCCGCGCCGTGGTTCGCCCATGCTGTGGGCGGAGAGAAACGGTTCAACGTCTGTGCTTCGGGAGGCCAGGATGTACGTCCCGTTCGGGGCCCTTGATTTTCTGGAACGTGCCGCGACCGTCTACGGGGACCGGATCGGTGTCGTCGACGAGCCGGACCAGCCGGCCGAGCCCTGGGAAGACCTCACCTACCGGCGCGTGGCCGAGCTCGCGCGGGCGCAGGCCGCCGGGCTCGACGCGCTCGGGGTGCCGCTCGGCGCGCGCGTCGCCGTCGTGTCGCACAACAGCGCGCGGCTCCTCACCTCGTTCTTCGGCGTGAGCGGCTACGGGCGGGTCCTCGTGCCCGTCAACTTCCGCCTCACCCCAGAGGAAGTCAGTTACGTCGTCTCCCACTCGGGCGCCGAAGTCCTCCTCGTCGATCCCGAGCTGGCCGACCGCCTCGCGGACGTCCCCGCCAAGCACCGCTTCACGATCGGCGCCGCCGCCGACTCCGAGCTGTACCGATTCGGCGTGGACCCCGCTCCCTGGACGCCCGACGAGAACGCCACCGCCACCATCAACTACACGAGCGGTACGACCGCGCGCCCCAAGGGCGTCCAGATCACCCACCGGAACATCTGGGTCAACGCCGTCACCTTCGCCCTGCACGCCGGTGTCACCGACCGGGACGTCTACCTGCACACGCTGCCGATGTTCCACGCCAACGGCTGGGGGATGCCGTTCGCCATGGCCTCCCTCGGCGTACGGCAGGTCGCGCTGCGGAAGGTCGACGGCGCCGAGATCCTGCGCCGGGTCGCCGAGCACGGCGTGACCGTCATGTGCGCCGCGCCCGCCGTCGTCAACGCCGTCCTGGACGCCGCGAAGTCCTGGAAGGGCGCGATCCCCGGGCGCGACCGGGTCCGCATCATCGTCGCCGGCGCCCCGCCGCCCACCCGCACGATCGCCCGCGTCGAGTCCGAACTCGGCTGGGAGTTCATCCAGATCTACGGGCTCACCGAGACCTCGCCCCTCCTGACGGTGAACCGGTCCCGCGCCGAATGGGACGACCTCGACGCGCCCGCGCGCGCCGAGAAGCTCGTACGGGCCGGGGCGCCCGCTCTTGGCGTGACGCTGCGGACGGACGAGGAGGGCGAGGTGCTCGCCCGGTCGAACGTGATCCTGGAGGGGTACTGGCAGCAGCCCGAGGAGAGCGAGAAGGCGCTGGCGGGCGGCTGGTTCCACACGGGTGACGGCGGCACGGTCGGCGAGGACGGCTACCTCACGATCAGCGACCGCAAGAAGGACGTGATCATCACCGGCGGCGAGAACGTCTCGTCGATCGAGGTCGAGGACGCGCTCTTCAGCCACCCCGACGTCGCCGAGGTCGCCGTCATCGGCGTCCCGGACGAGAAGTGGGGCGAGACGATCAAGGCACTCGTCGTACGGGCGCCCGACGCGACGGTCACCGAGGCCGAGCTGATCCGCCACTGCAAGGACCGCCTCGCGGGCTACAAGGCGCCCACGTCGGTCGAGTTCCGGGAGGAGCTCGCTCGCACGGCGACCGGCAAACTCCAGAAGTACAAGCTGCGCAAGCCGTACTGGGAGGGGCGGGACCGGGGGGTCAACTGAGGCGGCCATCGGGGTGGGGGTGGGCGTCGGGGGGTTTTCTCCCCCAGCCCGCCCCTTCCCGAAAGTCGGGGGGGGGGGGGGCCGCCCCCCCCCCCCCCCCCCCCCCCGCGCCCCGCGCCCCCCCCCCCCCCCCAAAAACAAAATGAAAACCCCCCCACACACCCCCGCCCCGCCCCCCCGGGGGGGGGGGGGCCCGGGGGGCCCCCCGGGGGGGCCCGGGGGGGGGGGGGGGGGCGCCGGGGGGTTTTCTCCCCCAGCCCGCCCCTTCCCGAAAGTCCTGGGGCTCCGCCCCAGACCCCGCTCCTCAAGCTCCCCCAGACTCCGTCCGGGGGGACCCCCAAGGGGCTGAAATAGCCAGCAGGAGTCGGCTGGATCAGCCCCGCGGGTGGTGGGCCGGGTGCGCGTCACTCGGCCGGCACACGGGTGCCCAGGGCAAACAGCCCGGGGCACCCATCCCCCGCCCCGCACAACTCCCACCACCCAGGCGGACGACCCGACGTGCCCATGCGGCCCACCCTCGGCAGAGTTACGGCATGGAACCCCACTACGGCTCGGTCCCGCTGGTCCCGGGTGCCGAGGCCCTGCCCGAGCTGGACATTCCGCGGCCGGACCGGCAGAACCGGCTCACCGTCCTCCTCCGGCTGCTGCTGCTCGTACCGCATCTCGTCATGCTCGCCGTACTGTCGGTGGTCGCGTTGTTCGCGGTGGTCGTCGGCTGGTTCTCGGCGCTGCTGATCGGGCGGCTGCCCGATCCGGTCGAGCGGTATCTCGCGGGGTTCCTCGGCTACGACACCCGCGTGAACGCGTACGCGATGCTCCTGACCGGCCGCTTCCCGACGGTCGAGCTCGGCGACACCATGGGGTACCCGGTGCGGGTGCGCGTGCGGCAGTCCGTGCGGCTCAACCGGCTCGCCGTGTTCTTCCGGCTCGTCCTGGTGATCCCCGCCGCGATCCTCGAGTCGCTCGTCACCGCCGGCTGGTGGGCCGTCTCCGTGATCTGGTGGCTCATCGTGCTCATCCTCGGCCGGATGCCGCTCCCCCTCTTCGAGGCGACCGCCGCCGTCCTGCGCTACCGGCTGCGGCTCGGCGCGTACATGCTGCTGCTCACCTCCGCGTACCCGAAGCGGCTCTTCGGCGACCAGACGGCGCCGGACGCCGTCGTCGGCACGCTGTCGGGCCCGTCCGCGACGCGTCCGCTGTTCCTGGGCCCGTACGCCAAGGTCCTCGTCGGGGCGTTCATCGCCTTCGGCCTGATCGGCGGCGCGGCCAACGGCTCCCAGTACGGCCGTCAGGGCTCGGACGCGGTACGGGCTTCGCTGCTCGGCGAGTGACGACGTAACGGTCCGATCGGCCCCGTGGACCGGGGCCGTCTGTGACCAAAGGCATGACGATCAGCCCTCTTCTGAGGGCTTTCGCCGCATTACGGTGGATTGCATGTCCCCTCTGGCCAGCATCAGCACCTCGTACGCGCCCCGCTTCGCGGAGTTCGCGTTCGAGCCCGGTTTCACGGCGGCCGTCGACCAGCACGTGGCGGAGCTGCGGGACAAGCTGGCGGCGGGCGGGGGCGACACGCTGCTGCCCCGGGCCCCCGACCCGGAGATCCTCTCGGACTACGCACTCGGGTTCCTCGACGCGCTCAGCGAGAACGGCTGGCGCGAACCCGTCGGGCACGACTACGCAGTGTGCCGCCTCACCGCCATCAGCTGGCTGGTGAGACGGCACGAGCTCGCGTAGACGCGCAGACGACCTGTCACATGGTGTCGGTGCGCTCCTGGGCCGGCTGGTTGGTGAGCGCGTCCTCGCGTCCCGCCTGGTAGGCGGAGAGTCCGGCGCGGGCCTTGGCCGTCTCCTGCTCGGCCGAGTCCAGCATCCGCTCCCAGCGCTGCCGCATCGGGCCGATGAGACCGCCGCCCACCCCCACGACGACGACACCCACGCCGGTCGCGAGCGCCGCGATGAGGACCGGCTGGGTGACCGCCGTGGCGATGCCCGCCTGACCGAGCGCCGCGATCGCGCCGAGGGCGACGATGCAGGCCCAGACGGCCGTGCCGACGGTCTTGCCGTACGACATCGAGGACAGCGCGTTGGTGACGATGTCGCGTACGACGTTGGCGATGGCCATGGAGACGACCACCAGGACGACGGCGACGATGCCGCGCGGCAGCCAGGCCACGATGCCGTTGATCATGGTGCTGACGGGGTTCGGACCGAAGACCCCGAAGCCGAGCTGCAAGGTGATCAGCAGCAGGGCGAAGTAGACGATCTTGCAGATGATCGCCGTCATGTCGTACGTCGAGCCCTGGAGCACCCGGGCCGCGCCCGCGCGTTCGGCGAGCTTCTCCGAGCCGACCTTGCGGAGCACCCGGTCGAGCACGCGGGCGATCATCTTCGAGATGAACCAGCCGATGGCCAGGACGACCAGGAAGCCCACGAGCTTCGGCACGAACTGGGCGACCTTGGACCAGGCGTCGTTGAGGCCCTGAGTGAAGTTCACGGCGAGTGCGGGTGTGTCGGTGAGCTGGGGCATGAGTGGTCTCCACTCGCTGGGGCCCGTGCGCGCAGCGCGCCAGGCGGTCAAGCCCCCCATGTCAGGAGCGGGTCGGTGCTCCTTCATGTCCGGAGCGATGTGCTCCTTCTGGGTATCAGCGCTCCACTGGCCTCGGCCTGCGGACCGCGTCCGTTCGTGTGACGCGGGCCAGGGCCAACGCCTCGTCGAGGAGCTCACGCAGGGCCGAGGAGGTGGGTGCGGTGACGGTGGCGAGCAGGGCGTGGGGGTCGGCGAGGGGGGTGAGGATGCCGGAGTCCCGTAGCAGTACGGGGGCGTCCAGCGGCGGCAACTCGGGGTCCACGACGAGGAGTTGACCGACGGCTCGGTGGTCTCCGAGTACGGCGGGGCCGTCCCAGCCGGGCTCCCGGGACCCGTACGCGCACTGCTGGTCGAGAATCGTGCGGCCGGCCCGGCGGACACGGAGGCGGGTGACGAGGTGGCCGGGCTCCTCGTCGGCGCGACCCAGGAGCTGTTCCTCGCGCAGTACGAGCCGTGCGGTGGCGGCGAGTTCGACCGTGCAGGTCTGGCGCAGGTTGCTTCCGGCCGCGCTGATCAGCGGGTGGGGCAGCCATTGCAGACGGGCGCCCTCCCCTGCGGTCAGTCTGACGTCGTACGTGGCGGGGGCGGTGGTGGGACCGCGCAGGGCGAGGGTGGCGGCGCCGGTGGTGATCTTGAGGTCGGCGCGGTCCTCGGCGGTGACGTCGATGGCCAGCCGGTCGCCGCCGAGGGGCGCGCTCATGGCGCCGATGATGCCCACGGTCGCGGCAGGTCCACCGCCGCCCCGCATGTGGCGCAGGTGGAACGGGCCGTCGCTGAGGAGCTGCGGGAGGGTGGTGACGCGTCCGTTGTAGGCGGCGCGGATGCGGGCGGTGGCGCGTACGCCGTCGGGATGGCCGACGGAGGCCGGTTGGGTCGTGGTCATTTGGGGCGTGGTCATTTGGGGCGCGGTCATGCGGCGGCCGCACCCGCCCGCCACTCGGTGAGGTGTCCGGTGACCCAGTCGGCGATGTCGCGGACGCCGTCGTCGGCGGTGAGGCTGGTGAAGACGACGGGCAGGTCACCGCGCTGCCGCTTGGCGTCGGCGGCCATGGTGGCGAGGTCGGCGCCCACGTACGGGGCGAGGTCGGTCTTGTTGACGACGAGGAGGTCGGCGGTGGTGATGCCGGGCCCGCCCTTGCGCGGGATGTCGTCACCGCTGGACACGTCGATGATGAAGATCTGCACGTCGACGAGGCCCTTGGAGAAGGTGGCGGTGAGGTTGTCGCCACCGGACTCGACCAGTACGAGGTCGAGAGGGGCGAGGGTCTCCTCCAGGTGTTCCACGGCCTCCAGGTTGGCGGAGATGTCGTCGCGGATCGCGGTGTGCGGGCAGGCCCCGGTCTCGACGGCGCTGATGCGCTCGGGCGGCAGCACGGCCTCGCGGCGCAGGTACTCGGCGTCCTCGCGGGTGTAGATGTCGTTGGTGACGGCGGCGATGGACCAGTGGTCGCGCAGGGCACGGCACAGGGCGGCGACCGTGGCGGTCTTGCCTGAGCCGACGGGACCGCCGAGGCCTACGCGCAGGGCACGCCGGGTGCCGTCGGGCCGGTTCGGGTCGGCGCTGTGGGTGTGACGGTGGGGCATCGTGCCGGTGGTGTCGGTGGAGTGGTCGAGGTGCATGGGTGGCTCCAAGTGGGTGAGGGGGCTCGGGAGTTCCGTGGGTGAGGGGCGCGGGGCGCAGGGGTTCCGTGTGTGAGGGGCGCGGGGCTCAGGAGGCGAAGAGGCGTACGGGCCAGGCCGCGTGGTGTTCGGCGGTGATGTCCAGCAGCGGTGCGGACGCGGACGGCAGCGCGTCGACGCCTTCCGTCGCGAAACGGGCCGCTGCCCGGGCGGCGGCGTCTGCGACGTCGTCCATCTCGGGCCCGAGGCGCGCGAGGAGTCCGGAGGCGTCGAGCGGGTCGAGACTCAGCAGGCGTACCGCCGCCGTGGCCGGGCCGCTGGCGTTCTCGTACGCGGCCGCGTGGGCGGCGTCCACCGGGGCGAGCCCGGCCGCGCGGGCCGCGAGTCCGAGGACGACGGGCTGATGGGCGCCCTGGGGGCGGGCGGACGCCAGCCGTTCCAGGGCCTCGGACGGGAACGTCGCCCGCGCGGCGCGCAGCATCTGCCGCCCGAGCCGGCGGGCGACGGTGCGCAGGGCGGGCGTCGGCGTGCGGGCGTCGGCGGCCTCGTCGAGAAGCAGCGGGTCGTGTCCGGCGGCTGCCGCGGCGGCGAGGCCGGCCGTGGTCAGGCCGGTGGTGTGGAGACGGCCGCGGCAGAACGCCTCCAGGGTGCGGGTGTCATGGACGGCTCCGCTCGCGACCGCGGCTTCCACGCCGCCGGAGTGGGCGTGCCCGCCGGCGGGGAAGCGGCCGTCGGCCAGCAGGAGCAGGGCTGCACGGCTCATGGTCGAGCGGCTGCCTTTCGGTCGGGGTGAGGTGGGGCGCGCCCAGGGCGGACACGGGTGCCCGCCCTGGGGCAGCGGCGATTTCGGGGGCCGGCGCTTTCAGAAGCTCCGGTTCAGACGCCCGGGTTCAGAAGAGGAAGTACCGCTGTGCCAGCGGCACTTCGGTCACGTACGCGCGGGGCACGATCGCGCCCTCGATCTCGGTGCGGGCGTCGTTGGTCGTCGCGCCGCCGATGGTGACCTCGAAGCTGTTGTGGTCGACGTTCAGGTCCAGTTCCTTGCCCTCGGCGCCACGGTCGTTGAGCAGCATGGACGCCTTCGAGAGTTGCCGGGTGTCGGTGATGTCGGCGAAACGCTTGGCGAGGCCGGGCCCGTGGGTGTCGCTGTTGAGCCTCGCTCCGACACCCGGCGCCACGAAGTTGAGCGAGTTGCGGCCCGGAGAGTGACCGGTGGCGCCCCAGACCGGACGCGGCAGATAGGGCTGCGGGGTGGTGATGGAGGCGTTGGCGTCGCCGACCTGCGCGTACGCGAGCTGTCCGCCCTTGAGGACCATGTGCGTACGGACGCCGAAGAACTTGGGCTCCCACAGCACCAGGTCGGCCAGCTTGCCCTTCTGCACGGAGCCGACGTACGTGTCGATGCCGTGCGTGATCGCCGGGTTGACGGTGTACTTGGCGACGTAGCGGCGGGCCCGGACATTGTCGTTCGGTGCCTGCTGCCGGTCGTTGTACGCGTGGTCGATGTGCTTCGGGACGGTGTTCAGGCTTGCCGCTTCCAGGTCCTCGGCGAGCGGACCGTAACGGACCTTCATGACGTGCGCGGTCTGCCAGGTGCGCATGACCATCTCGCCGATGCGGCCCATGGCCTGGGCGTCGGAGGACATCATCGAGATGGCGCCCATGTCGTGGAGCAGGTCCTCCGCGGCCATGGTGGACGGCCTGATGCGGGAGTCGGCGAAGGCCATGTCCGCGGGGATGTCGGGGTTGAGGTGGTGGCAGACGATCATCATGTCCACGTGTTCCTTGACGGTGTTGACCGTCAGGGGACGCGTCGGATTGGTCGACGCCGGAAGGATGTTGGGGGCCTTGACCAGTTCGATCATGTCCGGCGCGTGACCTCCGCCGGCGCCCTCGACGTGGAAGATGTGGATGGGCCGGCCACCGATGGCCTCCCTGGTGGATTCCAGAAAGCCGGATTCGTTCAACGAGTCGGCGTGCAGGGCGAGTTGGACCTTACGATCGGCGCAAACCTTCAGCGCGCTGTCGATCACGGCGGGCGTCGCGCCCCAGTCCTCGTGCACCTTGAACCCGCAGGCGCCCGCGTCGACTTGGGCGTTGAGCTCGTACTCGTTCATCGAACTGCCCTTGCCGAGCACACCGACGTTGACCGGGAACTCGTCCAGGGCCTCGAACAGCCGGGTGATGTGCCACGCGCCCGGCGTGACGGTGGTGGCCGTGCTGCCCTCGGCCGGGCCGGTGCCACCGCCGATGAGGGTGGTGACGCCCGAGGTCAGAGCCTCGTGGACCTCTCCGGGGCAGATGAAGTGGACGTGGGTGTCGACGCCGCCCGCGGTGAGGATGCGGCCGTTGCCGGAGATGACCTCGGTGCTGGGACCGACGACGAAGTTCTCCGGTTCCACGGGGGCCGTGGTCTCGTCCGCCTGCCCGTGCGCGGCGAATCTCGCCCCGAACTCGGGCGGCATCTCGAAGTCCGTGATCGGGTCCATCGTCTCGGGGTTGTACGCCTTGCCGATGGCAACGATGTCGCCGTCGCGGATACCGATGTCGGCCTTGACCACACCCCACCAGTCGAGGATCAGCGCTCCGGTGACGACGGTGTCCACGGGCTCGTACGCCGTGGGGTCGCCCGCGCTGTTCCTGCCGTCCCTGGCCAGGTGTGACATGCCCATGGACTCGCGGATCACCTTGCCGCCGCCGAAGATCATCTCGTTGCCGCTGTGCGACGGGCCGCCGCTCCAGTCGGCCTCGATCTCCAGGGTGAGATCGGTGTCCGCGATCCGGACGCGGTCGCGGGTGGTGGGGCCGTAGAGGGCGGTGTAGTCGGCGCGCGCCAGTTCGTTGCCGGGCGGCTTCTCGCCGGGCGTTCGGTTCGCGCCGGTCAGCTTCTGGTCGCTCATCCGACGATCCCCTCGCGCAGGCCCTGGATCTTGGTCACGTCTGCGTCGGGGCCGACCTCGCCCTGGATCCTGACCAGTTCGACGCAGCATTCGTCGCCCGGTTCGAATCGCACGGAGGTGCCCGCGGCGATGTTGAGCCGTCGGCCTCTCGCGTCGGCGCAGTCCCACAGGTCCGAGATGGTTCCCTGCGGGCCGATGACCTTCAGCCCCGGGTTGACCTCGGCGAAGTGGTAGTGCGAGCCGACCTGGAGGGGGCGGTCGGCGGTGTTCCTGACCTTGATCGTCTTCTTGTCGGCCTGGAGATCCCGGTTGAAGAGGATCGCGTCGTAGCGGGCCGCGGTGTCGTCGTCGCACGCAGGCGGGTTCTCGTCGCCGGGGCACTCGACGGAACCGGCGGCCGCGCGGGGAGGCACGGGGTGCTCGATCTTGCCCGGATGGATCTCGGGCTCCTCCGCACCCTCCGGGATGGGGTGATGGAGGGTGACCAGCTTGGTGCCGTCCGGGAAGGTGGCCTCCACCTGGACGTTCTTGATCATCTCGGGGACGCCGTCCATCACGTCGTCCCGGGTGAACAGCCGGCGGCCCTCGTCCATGATCTCGCTGACGGTCCTGCCGTCGCGGGCCTGCTCGTAGACGTACACGGTCAACAGGGCCATGACCTCCGGGTAGTTGAGGCGGAGCCCCCGGTCCCGGCGCCTGCGCGCCACGTCGGCCGCGACGTGGACGAGTAACCGCTCCTGCTCGTGCGGGGTCAGATGCACGATGGATCCCTTCCGTCGTACGGATGGAGCCGCGGCCGGAGGGCTTGCAGAGGGTGGTCGATCCGGCCGCGCCGTCATCCTTGGCAGCGGAACGCCCCGGGAATCCCGGGCGACGGATGGTCGACACGATCTGGTGAACTCGCACGTGGGGGGCTGTACGCGGGCGTACGGGTCGTGCGTGGGCCCGGTCTCGACGGCGCCTGGTGCGTAACCACCCTCTGACTACGGCGTGTTCGCTCCGCGCGCCCCGGCTCCCACTGCCAGAGTGATCGGGTACAGAATCACCCGTTTCGCGCGTTTCACAGGTTTCGCGCGCTTCGCCGGTCTCCCAGGGAGTGTGGTGAGCATGGCCCACGTGCACGTGATCCTCAATCAGAAAGGCGGCGTGGGGAAGTCGACGCTCGCCGTCAACCTCGCCGCGGTGACGGCGGACGTGCTCGGCGCGGGGAACCCGAGCGACGGGCAGCCGCCCGTCGTGGCCGTCTCCATCGACCCGCAGGGCTCCGCCGTGTGGTGGTCGGAGCGCGTCGGCGACGGACTCCCCTTCGACTTCGTGCAGGCCCACGACGACCTCGACGGACTCGCCGCGCTCGCCCGCATCCCGTCCGCCCAGCACGTGTTCGTCGACACCCCGGGCTGGCTCGACCTCGCCGAGTCCTCCGGCGAGGACCCGCTCGGCAAGGGCGCCGCCGCGGACGCGCTCCGCGCCGTCCTGTCCAACGCCCACGACGTCATCGTGCCGATCGAGCCCGAGCCGCTCGGTTTCCAGCCCACACAGCGCACCATCGAGCGCGTCGTGAAGCCGCGCGGGCTTCCGTACCGGGTCGTCATCAACAACTGGGACCCCCGCGACGGCAAGGCCGACCTGGAGCAGACTCGGGCGTTCGTCGAGGCCCAGGGCTGGCCGCTCGCCCGCACCGTCGTACGCCACTACAAGCTGCACACACGCGCCTCCGCCGACGGGCTCGTCGTCACGCAGTACGGCGCGAACCGTGTCGCGCTCCAGGCCCGCGAGGACTTCTTCCGTCTGGCCCTGGAGGTGGGCCTCGCGGCGATCCCGGCCCCGGCGAGGCGCTCCACGGGTGCGAAGACGAAGGCGGCCGCCAAGACGCCGGCGCAGGCCAAGACTCCTGCTCAGGCCAAGACTCCGGCTCAGGCGCAGAGGAAGGCGCCGGCGCAGGCCAAGACTCCGGCGCAGGCGAAGGCGCCCAAGCAGGCACCGAAGCGAGCGCCCAAGCAGGCGCGGGCTCAAGCCGCCGGGAAGTCCAAGGGCGCGCAGAACACCCAGACCTCACAGAACACTCCGGGCGCACAGAACACTCAGACCGCGCAGGCCACTCAGGGCGCACAGCGCTCCGCGCAGGCCAAGACCACCAAGCGCGCCACGAACGCGAAGAGCACCAAGAAGGTGAACGTCTGATGGGGCGCCGTACCGATCTGTCCTCCCTGCTGTCGGCCGCACCAGCACCCGCGCCCGCGGCCGAGGGCAGCGTGCAGACCGCGGCCCCGGCCGCCCGTGCCACGCGCAAGGCCACCCCGGACGCCGACAAGGCCCGCGACGCCGGCGAGACCCAAGGCGCACGCAAGACCCCGGACACCCACCCGACCCCCGACCGCGACACCCCTCCCCCCGTCCGCATCGCCCTCACCGATCTCGCCGAGAACCCCGACAACCCTCGCCACGAGCTGCGCGACCTCGACGGGCTGGCCGAGACGATGCGTGAGCGTGGCGTGCTCCAGGCCCTCGGCGTGGTGACCCGTGCCGTGTTCCTCAAGGCCCACCCGCACCACGAGAAGGCCGTGGGCAGCGCCCCCTACATCGTCTTGCACGGCCACCGGCGCCTGGCCGCCGCACGCATGGCGGGCCTGGACGAGGTCCCCGTACTGGTCCGCGACGACGCCTCCCGTACCGGCGAGGACGCCCTGATCGAGAACGTGCAGCGCGACGACCTCACGGAGCTGGAGCAGGCGCAGGCCATCCAGGGCCTCATCAAGAGCTACGGCTACTCACAGCGCCAGGTCGCCGCCCGTATCGGCAAGACGCAGGGCTTCGTCTCGCAGCGGCTGTCCCTGATGAAGCTCCGCGAGGACATCCAGGAAGCGCTGGCCGACGGACGCGTCTCGGTGGAGGACGCCCGGCGCATCGCGCGCCTCCCCCTCGACGAGCAGGCGCTCCCCGGCGACACCGGCGCGCCCCCGCCGTCGGTGCCGAAGGCCCGCCGCGATTACGGCGTAATCAAAATCGACAGCCGGGGTACGCCCGAACAGGTCGTCGAATCCCTCCGGCGGCATCTCGCCCCCGCGGCCCTCGACCGGATCCTGGAACTCCTGGGCCGCTGACGGCCCCTCCCGGACCCTCCCGGACCCTCCCGGGCCCTCCCGGATTCACCGATTCACCAATTCACCGCCAAAGCCCCCGGCCGCCCCATCCACGCCCACCCCTCAGTACGCCACCGAGATCCGCCCCCGCGGATGCGCCCCGCTCTCCAGCTCGTCCACGAAGGCGATCGCGTAGTCCTCCGCCGAGACGCGCGAGTTGCCGTATTCGTCGGTGAGGAGCTGGTCGCCGCCGAGGCGGAAGGTTCCGGTGCGTTCGCCGGGGCCGAATTCGGCGCCGGGGGACACGTATGTCCAGTCCAGGTCGTCCACCGTGCGCAGATACGCGAGGAGGTCGCGGTGGGCGAGGGCCTCGCCCCGGTACGCGTCGGGGAAGTCGGGGCGGTCGGCGAGCGCCTCGCCCGGGGTGACCTCCAGGCTGCCCGCCCCGCCCACGACCACCAGGCGTGACGTGCCCGAGCGGCGCACACCGGCGACCAGGGACTCGTTGAGCGCGAGGAACAGCGTCCCCGGGTCCGAGATGTCGCGCTGGGGCGCGAGGGCGGACGCCACCACGTCCTGACCGGTCGCCAGCTCGCCGACCTTGAGCGGGTCCGAGCAGTCCGCCGCCGTCGCCGTCAGACCCGGCACCGGGGACCCGCCGGACCGGCTCACCGCCATCACCTGGTGCCCGCGGTCCACCGCCTCCGCCGCGATCCGGCTGCCGACCATGCCGGTCGCTCCGAACAGCACGATCTTCATAGGCCTCAGGGAAACACGGTCCGGGACCGCCCGCATGTTGCGGAACACAGGGCGGCGGAGGTCAATGGAAACGCGGGGAAAAACAGCAGAAAGGAGCCGTCATGGCTCACGCGGCACCCGTCTCGGGAACCTCCGGTCTGCGCTCCACGGTGACCGGTTCCCGGCTCTCGATCGTCCTCTCGCTCCTGCTCGGCGCCGTCTACGGCATCTGGGCGGCGGGCATCAAACGTGACGCCACCCCGATCACCGGCGCGGTCGCCAGCCCGTACGTGACCGGCGGCAACATCGCGTTCGGCTTCGTCACCGGCATCATCGTCGCCGCGGTCTGCTACGGCGTGCACATGTTCCTCCGGTCGTCCCGGATGCAGCGTGAACTGCGCGCCGCCGTCTGGGCGGTGTTCGGCGGCTGCGCGTTCGGGTTCATCTACAGCCTGACCGACGCCTCGGTCCTGCGGTCCACGATCATGGCCCTGATCGTCGCGGTGGGCGTGGGCGCGGGCACGTTCTACCACTACTACACGACCGAGTAGGACGGGCACCTGCGGCCGGTGGCGCATCGTCCGTGATGCGCCATCTGCCGTCCCCCGCTGGCGCCGCCCGCCGCGCGCGCCTTGCCTGGAAGGGTGATGCGAAGAGCCCTGTCCGTGGTCCTCCTGGTCCTGGCCTGCCTGCTCGTGCCGCTCGGCACGCTGTCGGTGTGGGCCAGGTACGAGGTCGGGGACAGCGACCGGTACGTCGCGACGATGGCACCGCTCGGCTCGGAACCGGCCGTGCGCGGCGCGGTCTCCGGCGCCGTCACGAACGCCATCATGGAGCAGCTCGACAACGGGCCCATGCGGTCGGCCGTCGAGCGGTTCGTGCACGAGGCCGTGCAGTCCTTCACCGGAACCGAGTCGTTCCGCGCGGCCTGGGACACGGCGAACCGGGCCGCGCACGACGCCGTCCAGGAGGCCGTCGACGACGGCACCGACGGCCCCGTCACCATCGACCTCGCGCCCGTCACGGCGCAGGTCAAGCAGCACCTCGCCGACGACGGCGTGCCGTTCGCCGACCGTGTCCCCGTCACGCACACCGAGGTCACGGTGATGGACCCGCAGGACCTCGACCGGCTGCGCCAGGTGCTGCTGCGGCTCCAGCAGGCGGGACTGTGGCCGCCGTTCGCCGCGCTCACCTTCGCCGCCGCCGGGCTCGCGCTCGCGCGGCGCGGGCGACGGAGTTCCGCCCTGGCCGCCACCGCGCTCGGCATGTCCCTGACATCAGCGGCTCTCCTCGCCGCCCTCGCCGCGAGCCGCGACCTGACCCTCGACAGCCTTCCCTCGGACGTGGACCGCCCGGCGGCGGGCGCGGCCTACGACGTGCTCACCCTGTCGATGCACGACGCGTCCTCGGCGATCGCCGGCGCGGCCCTCCTGATCGCCGCCTGCGCCTGGCTCGCCGGCCGTTTCCACGGCGCCGTGAGAGCAGCCGTACGGCCCCGTCCCGTACCGCCGCCTGCCGCGTCCGGGATGCGGGCGAAGCCGGCCGGAGCCAGCATCTCGGTGAACCGAGCAGGCCGAGCGCAGGCCGAAATGGAGGAAGGCCGACCATGAGCGAGAACCACGTCCCGACCACGCCCCCGTCCCTCAAACGCGACCCCGACCCCGGCGCCTGGTCCGGCGACCACCGCACGCCCCGGCCCGACGCCGCACCGGGCGCCGGCGCCGTCGGCGAGCGGGGACGGTCGGCGGGCGGCGCCACGTTCGCCGGTGTCCTGATGATGATCGGCGGCGCCCTGGGCATCCTGAACGGCATCTCGGGCATCGCCCGGGACAACATCTACACCCGCGTCGGCGCCTACGTGTACGCCCTCAGCCTCAGCTCGTGGGGCTGGATCCATCTGCTCGTCGGCGTCGCCGTCACCACCGTCGGCTACGGCATCCTCAAGGGGGCGTCCTGGTCCCGCACCGCCGGGATCGTCGTCGCCGCGCTGTATGTGATCGCGTACTTCCTGTTCCTGCCGTACGCGCCGGTCTGGTCGGTGATCGGGATCGCGATCGGGGTCTTCGTCATCTGGGCGCTGGCGAGCGAGGGTCCGAAGCGGGCCGACGCCTGGCCGTGAGTTGGGCAACCCCGCGCGGCGCCCGGGCGTCTTATCCGGCCCAGGCACACTCAGCGGAAGGCGGCCCGAGCCTTGGAGCACGTGACCAGCCCGCCGGTCCTCGCCCACGGCCATGACGAGGACCGTTCGCGCAGGCCGGGCCGCGTGCTCGCCGGCTGGCTCGCGGCTCTGCTGCTCGCCGGGGTCAGCGTGGTCGTCGGCTGCCGGGCCGCCGACACCGACGGGGTCACGCCGGTCCCGCAGCTCCTGGCGTTCCTGCCGTGGCTCCTCGTCCCCACCGGCCTGGCGCTGCTGCTCGCGCTCCTGGCCCGATGGCGCCTGGGTCTGGTGTGGGGCGTCGCCGTCCTCGGCGGCCTCGCCTGGTTCATCGAGCCGTACGGCAAGGACGCCGAGGCGAGCGGGCCGACCGTCGCCGAGGTGCGCGTGCTCGCGTCGAACGTCCAGTTCGGGCGCGGCACGGGATCGCTGGTCAGCGCGGTGCGGCGGGAGCGGCCCGGTCTGGTGTTCGTCGAGGAGTGCGACTACGGGTGCCAGGACACCCTGCGACGGGAACTGCCGCCCTCCGAGTTCCCGTACCGGCAGGCTGTGGCGGCGGGCGGGTCGCAGGGGTCGGTCATCCTCAGCCGGTACCCGCTCAAGGCGGCGGCGGGCGTGCCCGGCACCATGGGGATGCCCGGTGCCGTCGCCGACATCGAGGGGCACGCGGTACGGCTCCAGCTCGCCCACCCGATGCCGCCGCTGCCCCGGCAGGTCGGCCTGTGGCGCTCCGAGCTGGGGAGACTCCGTGACTTCGCCGCCTCAGGGCACGGGGAGCCGACCGTCCTCGCCGGGGACTTCAACGCGACGCAGGACCACGCCGCGTTCCGCCGCATCCTGGACACGGGCCTGCACGACAGCGCACGTCAGGCCGGGAAGTCGCGCGCCCCGAGCTGGCCGTCGAGCGCCCCGTCGCCCCTCGGCACACAGATCGACCACGTCCTCGTGAGCGCGGAGTTCTCGGCGCGTTCCGCCCGCTTTCTGACCCTGGCCGACACGGACCACCGGGCCCTGCTCGCCGACCTCGCGTTCCACCTGCCGGAAAGGCACTGACCTGGGACACCGCCATGTCGTTCAATGGGCGACATGCGACGCCCCGTGTCCCCGGCCCACCGTCTCGCCCCGCCCGACTGGCTGGTCAGGACGCTGCGCCCCCGGCCCACCCCGATCCCGTGGGCCGCGGTGGCGCGCGCCGGTGTGGGCATGGCGCTGCCGCTCGCGATCGGGCTCGCCGCCGGGTACCCCGCGTACGGGGCGCTCGCCTCGATGGGTGCGCTGTCCGGCGTCATCGGTGACACCGCCGACGCGTACCGGATGCGGATCCTCAACATCGCGGTGCCGCAGCTGTTCGGCGCCGTCGGCGTCACGATCGGCTCGCTCGTGTTCGGGCAGGGCTGGATAGCCGTCGCCACGGTGACGTTCGTGGCGCTGATATCCGGGATGATCTCGACGATCGGCGCGGTCGCCTCCGTGTCGGGGCTGCTGCTCCTGCTGAACTGCGTCGTCGGCGCCGGTCTGCCGATGCCCGGCCAGTGGTGGCTGACGCCGCTCCTGATGACCGCCGGCGGGGCCCTCGTCCTCACGCTCGCGCTGCTGGCCTGGCCACTGCGGTCCGGGGTGCCGGAACGCGCCGCCGTCGCCGCGACCTACCGCTCCGTCGCGAACCTGCTCGCCTCCGCGGGCGACGACGAGAACTACGTCGAGACCCGCTTCGCCGTCACCCAGTCCCTCAACCAGGCCTACGACCTCGTACTCGCCCGGCGCGCCCTCTCGCACGGGCGCAGCCCCGAACTCGTGCGCCTGATGGCCCTGTTGAACGCGATCACGCCGGTCGTCGAGTCCGCGCCGGCCGCCCATCAGCGCGGGAAGCCGCTGCCCGCCGCCGTCCCGGCCGCCGTCTATCTGATGGCCGACGCGGTGGACACCGGCCGCACCGACATCGGCCCGCTCAACCTGCCCGAACCCGAGGGGCCCGCCGCCCGCGCCGTCGACCAGGCCGTGCGGCACGCGGCCGCCCTCATCGCCGGGAAGCACCCGGCCCTGGGCAACTCCATGTCCACCACCGACCGCCTCGGCCGGCCCGCCGCCCTCCGCGAGCGCGCGACCCGCGCGACCCGCGCCGTCCTCGTGTCCGGCAACTCCTGGCGCTACGGGCTGCGCCTCGCGCTGTGCATCGGCATCGCCCAGATCCTCGTCTCGACGGTGCCGGTACCGCGTTCGTACTGGGTGGTCCTGACGATCACCTTTGTCCTCAAGCCGGACTTCGGGTCGGTGTTCTCGCGGGCCGTCCTGCGCGCCGTCGGCACGGCGGGCGGGCTCGTGACCGCGACGGTGATCCTCGCCGGGGTGCCCCGCGGCTGGCTGGCGGTGCCCGTGCTCGCGGTCCTCGCGACCGGCATCCCGCTGGGCACCCCGCGCGGCTACGGCTACCAGACCGCCGCCATCACACCCGTCATCCTGCTGCTCTCCGACGTCCTCAACCACCAGGGCATCGCGCTCGTCCTGCCGCGCCTCGTGGACAGCGTGATCGGCTGCGCGATCGCCCTCGTCGTCGGGTACCTGCTGTGGCCCGAGAGCTGGCACACCCGCATCGGCGACCGGCTCGCCGACGCCGTCGCCGCCACCGCGCGGTACGTGGAGTACGCGTTCGGCGACCTCCCCGACCCCGACGCGCCGGCCGCCCGCGCCCGGATGCGGCGCCGCCTCTACCGCGACCTGTCGGTGATCCGCTCCGAGTTCCAGCGCGCCCTCACCGAGCCGCCGCCCACCGGCCGTCATGCCGCCGCCTGGTGGCCGCTCGTCGTCGCCGTCGAACGCATCGTGGACGCGACGACGGCCGCCCGGGTGCAGGTCAAGCACGGTGCGCCGGCGCCGAGCGCCGCCGACGTCGCCCAGGCCGCGGGCCAGCTCCGGGAGCTCGCGGACGGCCTTCGCGCGTCCGAGGTACTGGACGAGGTACGGGCCGACTTCGGCGAGTCCGACGACCACGACGGCGTACTCGAACCGGTCCGCCAGGAGGTCGCGGCGGCCCGCGCGATCGCGACGCCTCGCTGACGCGAAGAGGGGTGCGGCTACGGGTGCGGGGCTACGGGGCTACGGGTGCGGGGCTACGGGGTGCGGCGGCGTGACCGGCGTGAACCTCGGGCCGCGCGCCCCCTGTTCACCCTCACGCGCTGCGCCGTCCGCCGACGGCTTTGGAGTGACAAACGGCCCCTCGGCGTGACGCAGAAGGCATGTCCGGGCGCAGAGGGGGACGGTGGGTCGAACCAGGAGTGAACCTGTGCCGGTCGGAGGCCAGTTGGCAGGCCCGCGCCCGGGTGGGCGACCCTCCCCAAGATCACCCGGCGTGGCGGCTAACCTTACGTGTCCGCCCTGGCCAGGGGTTACGGAAACCAACTCATGCGAAGGGTTGCGCACATGGGCATTCGGAATCTCCTGCGGAACGCGTTCGGCAGGTCGCGGAAGTCTTCGCGGGGCGCGGACGAGGCGTCTGCGGCGGTTGCGCCTGCGAACGAGTCCGCGTCCGGCTCCGCCTCCGCCGAGGACGGGACGACGGCGGCCGCGGTGACGGTGCCGGCGCCTGCCAGCGAGGCGATCGTGCGGGAGACTCCGTCGGCCGAGGCGTCGCTCGCGCCGTCGCCCGCCGCGACGGCCGTCCGGGAAGCGGAGCCCACCGAGGCGAAGGTCCCGGCCCCGTCGACCGAGCGGACTCCGGCCCGCGAGGCGGACGACCTGGTGGCGGCGGCGTTCGACAACGTGACGATCCCCAAGCCGACGCGTCCGGTTGAGCCGGAGGCGGCGGTTGAGGCGGAGGCGGTTGAGACTGCCGCCGAGCCGGAGGTTGTGGCCGAGGCTGCCGTCGAGTCTGAGCCGGAGGTTGCGGCCGCCGAAGCCGAGGCTGCCGTCGCCGCTGAGCCCGAGGTTGAGGCCGAGCCCGAGCCGGTGGCCGTGGCGGAGGCTGTCGCCGAGCCGGTCGTCGAGCCGGAGGCCGTAGCGGAGGTTGTCGCCGAGCCCGCCGCCGAGCCGGAGGTTGAGGTCGCCCCGGAGCCGGAGGCTGCCGCCACCGTCGCACCCGAGACCGAGGCCGAGCCTGAGCCCGAGCCCGCCGCTGTGGCTGAGGCCGAGCCGGTCGTCGAGCCCGAGCCCGCCGCCGAAGCGGAACCGGTAGTGGAGCCCGTCGCCGAGACGGTCACCGAGCCCGTTGCCGAGCCGGCCGCCGAGGTCCCGGAGCCCGTCGCTGCCGCCGCCGAGGCCGCCGTGGCGGAGCCCGTCACCGAGCCGGAGGCCGAGCCGAAGGCCGCCGCCGAGCCCGTAGCCGACGTAACCCCCGAGCCCGTCGCGGCCCCGGAGCCCACCCCCGCCGCCGTCACCGAGCCCGAGCCCGAGCCCGAGACGGAAGCCACCCCCGAACCGGTGGCCGCGGAAGCCACCCCCACGCCGGAGGCGACCCCCACCTCCGCCACCCCCCTCCCCCACCTCAAGACCCGCGCCCCCGCCCTCGCCCCCGCCTACAAGGCCGCCGGCAGCGCGCTGAAGAAGAGCGGGATCGCCGGGGTCCGGGCCACCGTGTACCTCGTGCTCGACCGGTCCGGTTCGATGCGGTCGTACTACAAGGACGGGTCCGCGCAGGCGCTCGGTGAGCAGGTGCTGGCGCTCGCCGCGCACACCGACCCCGAGGCGAACGTGCAGGTCGTCTTCTTCTCCACCGACATCGACGGCACCGGCGAGCTGACCCTCGGCGGGCACGAGGGCCGCGTCGACGAGCTGCACGCGTCGCTCGGTCACATGGGCCGCACCAGCTACCACCGCGCCGTCGAGGAGATCGTCGCGCTGCACGAGAAGTCGCAGTCCCAGGAGCCCGCCATCGTCGTGTTCCAGACGGACGGCGCCCCCGACGCGAAGGGCCCCGCCACCCAGGCCCTCGCGGACGCGGCCCGGCACCCGCTGTTCTTCAAGTTCGTCGCGTTCGGCGAGCACGACGCCAAGGGCTTCGACTACCTCCGCAAGCTGAAGGCGCCCAACGCCGCGTTCTTCCACGCGGGCCCCACCCCCCGCGAGCTCACGGACGCCGAGCTGTACGAGGGCCTGCTGGCCGACGTACCGCAGTGGCTGGAGTCCCTCGGCGGCGAGAAGGGCGAGAAGACCGCCTGACCCGCACGGCCGTCCCGGCGCCCCCTGTTCCCACCCCGGTGGGAGCAGGGGGCGCCGCCGTTTCCCGCACAGATATGCTGTTCACCCCGAATTGGGCGAAGCTGGGACAGCCCCCGTAGCGAGGGAAGGACGACGCAGCATGAAGGCCGCCGTAGTCACCGGTTTCGCCCGGCCCCTGGAGATCCAGGACCGGGTGATCCCTCTGCCGGCCGCGCACCAGGTCCTCGTCCGGATGGAGGCCAGCGGCCTGTGCCACACGGACATCCACGCGGCCGCCGGTGACTGGCCGGTGCGACCCGACATCCCGTTCGTGCCGGGTCACGAGGGCATCGGGATCGTGGAGGACAAGGGCGAGGGCGTCGACCGTATCCACGTCGGCGACCGCGTCGCCCTCGCCTGGCTCGCCGAGGCGTGCGGCCACTGCGACCACTGCGTCTCCGGCCGCGAGAACCTGTGCCCCGAGCAGCGCAACAGCGGCTACTCCGTGGACGGCTCCTTCTCCGAGTACGCCGTCGCGCACGGCGATTACGTCGTAAAGGTCCCGGAGGGCGTCGACCCCCTGGACGCGGCGCCGCTGACCTGCGCGGGAGTGACGACGTACAAGGCGGTGAAGGTGTCGGGCGCGGGGCCGGGGAAGCGCGTCCTGATCTCCGGGATCGGGGGCCTCGGGCACCTGGCGCTCCAGTACGCGCGGATCGCTGGCGCGGAGACCGTCGCCGTCGACGTCACCGACGCCAAACTGCGGCTCGCGCACGAGCTGGGCGCGGACCACGTGGTCGACGCCCGTACGCAGGACGTCGCGAAGGAGGTGCGCGGGCTGGGCGGAGCCGACGTCGCGATCGGGCTCGCCGCGTCGAACGCGTCGCTGCGGGCCGCGTACGACGCGCTGCGCCGGCACGGCACGCTCGTCCTGGTCGCACTGCCCGCCGACGGCCGTCTCGAGCTGCCCGTCTTCACGCACGTGCTGGAAGGCAAGAGCGTGATCGGTTCCATCGTCGGCACCCGGCAGGACCTCGCGGAGGTGTTCCGCCTGCACCGCCTCGGCCGGACCCGCGTCATCCGTGAGCAGCGCCGCCTGAAGGAGGTCAACGAGGCGTTCGCGGACGTCCTGGCCGGGCGGATCACGGCCCGCGTGGTCTTCGACTTCCGCTAGGGCGTGTATCGAATGTGCTGGTCACAGCCACTCGCTGACGGCCGCGACGAGGACGACCGCCACAAGAACCACGCTTCTTGCGGTGGGCCGCCCGGTCGGCCTTGTCCGGGATCGTGCAGCGGATACCGCGCCTACGCAGGTAGGCGCGGTTCTTGCGCGATGCGTACACGGCCTGCGCGAATGACGAGTTCGGCTCGACGGCGGGCAGCTCGATTCAGCGGATCGCGATCAGTGGGCGTTGCCGTTGTCGAACGCGATCAGTGGGCGTTGCCGTTGTTGAAGTGGTAGTCGCCGTTGCCACCCTGCTTGCCGTTCGCGCCGGGGCCGCGGCCGTCGGTGCCGGGCTCCACGTGGTTGGTCTTGGTGTGCACGATGTCGTAGTACACGTTGGTGTCGCCGGCGTTCGGGAAGACGCGGTAGGTGAACACGTTCTTGTCGAGCTGGACGATCGGAACGGTGCGCTGGAAGAGCACGTTGCCGTTCGCGTCCTTCGAGTTGATCCAGCGCTCGGAGCCGTCGGGGGTGACGGTCCAGTCACCGTGCATCTTCGGGCTGTCGTCGAGGTTGTACATGGCGAACGTGCCGTCGGCGTCGAAGTACGCCCAGCCCACGAAGTTCGACACGGCCGGGTTGTTGAGGGCGACGCGGTTGCCGTTCTGGTCGACGGCGCTGGTGGTCTTCCACGGGGTCGAGGCGAGCACGTCGGACGGAGTCGCGTTCTTCAGCGTCGCGGATGCGGGTGCCGGCGCGGCAGGCGCCTCGGCGGCCATGGCCGAGACGGGCACCAGGGCGGACACGGCGATCGCGATCGCGGATGCGGTGAGAGCGGAACGACGGGAGATTCGAGTGATGTTCATGTCCTCAACGCTATGGGCGGCACCGGGGCGGGCATGTCATCCGATCGGCTATAGCTGGATGCCCTGGATTGCCGATTCGCGAGTCGACCGGACGGCCGTGACGCACGGATGCCCCGGTTTTCGGCACATGGCCCAGGGCCTGTCCCACCGCCTGAAATGCGGTGGGGGCCGCCTCGCCGTGTCGGATACGATTCTTTGATTCGACCGACGTCCACCGTCACCACCGCACGCAGCGACTTGGGAGCAGCCCCCGATGGCTCGACACCTCATCACCAGCGCCCTTCCGTACATCAACGGAATCAAGCACCTGGGCAACATGGTGGGGTCCATGCTCCCGGCGGACGTGTACTCCCGGTACCTCCGCCAGCGTGGCCACGACGTCCTGTACATCTGCGCCACCGACGAGCACGGCACCCCCGCCGAGCTGGCCGCGAAGGAGCAGGGGATTCCGGTCGCCGAGTTCTGCGCGCAGGCGCACGACGCGCAGAAGGCCGTGTACGACGGCTTCGACCTGGCCTTCGACCACTTCGGCCGCAGCTCGTCCGCGCAGAACCGGGAGATCACCCAGCACTTCGCGCGCAAGCTCAACGAGAACGGCTTCATCGAGGAGCGCGCGATCCGCCAGGTGTACTCGCCTGCCGACGGCCGCTTCCTGCCGGACCGCTACGTCGAGGGCACGTGTCCGCACTGCGGCTACGACAAGGCGCGCGGCGACCAGTGCGAGAACTGCACCCGCGTCCTGGACCCGACGGACCTGATCAACCCGCGTTCGGCGATCTCCGGCTCGACGGACCTGGAGGTCCGCGAGACGAAGCACCTCTTCCTGCTCCAGTCGAAGCTGCAGGTCGAGGTCGAGGAGTGGATCGCGCAGACCGCCGGCGAGTGGCCGCACCTCGCCTCCTCGATCGCCCGCAAGTGGCTGACCGAGGGCCTGCACGACCGCGCGATCACCCGTGACCTGGACTGGGGCGTGCCCGTCCCGGCCGACACGTGGCCGGAGCTGGCCGAAGAGGGCAAGGTCTTCTACGTCTGGTTCGACGCTCCGATCGAGTACATCGGCTCGACCAAGGAGTGGGCGGACCAGGACCCGGAGAACCGCGACTGGAAGTCGTGGTGGTACTCGGCGGACGACGTGCGCTACACGGAGTTCATGGCCAAGGACAACGTCCCGTTCCACAGCGTCATGTTCCCGGCCACGGAGATGGGCGTGCGGGAGCCGTGGAAGAAGGTCGACTACCTCAAGTCCTTCAACTGGCTGACGTACTACGGCGGCAAGTTCTCCACGTCGCAGAAGCGCGGCATCTTCACGGACGCCGCCCTGGAGATCCTGCCGGCCGACTACTGGCGCTACTTCCTGATCGCGAACGCCCCGGAGTCCGACGACTCCTCGTTCACGTGGGAGCACTTCACGGCCACGGTGAACAAGGACCTCGCCGACACCCTCGGCAACTTCGTGAACCGCGTCCTGTCCTTCTCCCGCAAGCGCTTCGGTGACGAGGTGCCCGCGGGCAAGGAGGCCGGCGAGGCGGAGGCGAAGCTCGGCACGGAGATCGCCGGGCTGCTCGCCGAGTACGAGACCCAGATGGAGGCCCTCCAGTTCCGCAAGGCGGCGGCCGCGCTGCGCGCCCTGTGGTCGGCGGGCAACTCCTACCTGGAGGAGAAGGCCCCCTGGCTGGAGATCAAGGCCGACCCCGAGGCCGCGGCTCTCACGCTGCGTACGGCGATGAACCTGATCCACCTGTACTCGGTCGTCTCGGAGCCGTTCATCCCGGCGTCCTCGAAGGCGATGCGCGGCGCGTTCGCCCTGGCCGACGACACGGCCACGTGGGTCACCGCCGAGCAGGCCGCGGCCCTGGACACGGTCCCCGCGGGCACGGCCTTCACGGTCCCGCCGGTGCTCTTCGCGAAGATCACCGAAGAGGACCTGGAGAGCTACCGCGAGCGCTTCGGCGGCGCGCCGGAGTAAGGCGGAAACCAGCCGAGGGGTGCGGGACCTGACGGTCCGGCACCCCTTCGCCGTACCCGGCTAGTGGCATGTTCACGACCGCGATTAGGGTTTCGCCATGCCAGTTCCCGCAACCATCCCGATCGCCCACGAGCCGGGCAGCCGCACCGCCACCATCGGCCGGTACGCGGACGGCCAGTTCCTGGCCACGGTCACCTACGCCTTCCCCGAGGGCTACCGCCCCGACGACGGCTGGGAGGAGCACAAGCGGCTGTACGCGGTGCTCCACACGTTCGACGCAGCGGGCCGGTACCGCGACTCGGAGATCCGGTGCGCCGGAACCTGGGCCGAAGGGGCCGAACTCGACCAGGCCCAGGCCTACTTGGACAAGCTTCTGTCGGCCCTCGAGGGCCGTACCACGGGCGACATCTCCGTCCGCCCCTTCCGCCTCGCCGTCGAGGGCGTCGTCTTCGGCCTGATCGTCGAGGACGACGACTGGGTCGAGCTCTACCCGGACCGTCTCGGCTTCGGCGAACCGTGGGACGGGAGCTACGACGCGTAAGCCCGCCCGATACGCCGAAAGGGGGCCGGAACCGATCACGGTTCAGGCCCCCTTCGGGTGCGCGGGGTGCGCTACTTCTGCGCGGCTTCAGCGCTACGTCAGCGCTGCTTCAGCCGCTACTTCTTGTCGGCCACCGGCTTGCGGAGCTGGATGTTCAGCTCGCGCAGGCGGGTCTCGTCGAGCTCGGTGGGCGCGCCCATCATCAGGTCCTGCGCGTTGCCGTTGAGCGGGAACGCGATGGTCTCGCGGATGTTGGGCTCGTCGGCGAGGAGCATGACGATACGGTCGACGCCGGGGGCGATCCCGCCGTGCGGCGGGGCGCCGAAGCGGAACGCGCGCAGCATTCCGGCGAACTGCTCCTCGACGGTGTCACGGTCGTAGCCGGCGATCTCGAAGGCCTTGAGCATGATCTCGGGCTCGTGGTTCCGGATCGCGCCGGAGGACAGCTCCACGCCGTTGCACACGATGTCGTACTGCCAGCCCAGGATGTCGAGCGGGTCCTGGGTCTCCAGGGCCTCAAGACCGCCCTGCGGCATCGAGAACGGGTTGTGCGAGAAGTCGATCTTGCCGGTGTCCTCGTCCTTCTCGTACATCGGGAAGTCGACGATCCAGCAGAAGCGGAACACGCCTTCCTCGAAGTGCCCGGCGCGCTTGGCGGCCTCGACACGGACGGCGCCCATGATCTTGGAGACCTCGTCGAACTCGCCCGCGCCGAAGAAGACGGCGTGGCCGTGGACGAGGCCGAGGCGCTCGGTGAGGACCTTCGCGTTCTCCTCGGTGAGGAACTTGGCGATCGGACCCTGGAAGGAGCCGTCCTCGCCGACGCGGATCCAGGCCAGGCCCTTCGCGCCGTGCTCGACCGCGTAGTCACCGAGGCCGTCGAAGAACTTGCGGGTCTGCGACGCGGTGTCCGGGACGGCGAGCGCGCGCACGTGCTTGCCGGCGAACGCCTTGAACTCGGAGCCCTCGAACACGTCGGAGATGTCGGTGAGTTCGAGCTTGGCACGCAGGTCCGGCTTGTCCGAGCCGTACTTGAGCATCGCCTCGCGGAACGGGATCCGCGGGAACGGCGACGTGACGTGGCGGCCGCCGCCGAACTCCTCGAAGAGCTCGGTCATCAGCTTCTCGATCGGGCGGAAGATGTCCTCCTGCTCGACGAAGGACATCTCCACGTCGAGCTGGTAGAACTCGCCCGGCGAGCGGTCCGCGCGGGCGTCCTCGTCGCGGAAGCAGGGCGCGATCTGGAAGTAGCGGTCGAAGCCGGAGATCATCAGCAGCTGCTTGAACTGCTGCGGGGCCTGCGGCAGGGCGTAGAACTTGCCCGGGTTCAGGCGGGAGGGGACCACGAAGTCGCGGGCGCCCTCGGGGGAGGTGGCGCTCAGGATCGGCGTCGCCATCTCGTTGAAGCCGAGCGACGTCATCTTGTGACGGATCGCGGAGATGACCGCCGAGCGCAGCATGATGTTCTTGTGCATCCGCTCACGGCGCAGGTCGAGGAAGCGGTACTCCAGGCGCCGCTCCTCGTTCACCCCGTCGTCCGCGTTGATCGTGAACGGGATCTGCTGGGCCGCGCCGAGCACCTCGACCTCGGCGGCCTCGATCTCGATCTCGCCCGTGGGCAGTTCGGGGTTCACGTTGTCGGCGCCGCGGGAGACGACCTTGCCGTCGACGCGGACGACCGTCTCCTTGGTCAGCTTGTCGAGGACCTCGGCGGCGGCGGTGCCGGGGCGGGCGACGAGCTGCGTGATGCCGTAGTGGTCGCGCAGATCGATGAAGAGGATGCCGCCCAGGTCGCGCCGATTGTGCAGCCAGCCGCTCAGCCGGACGTCGGTGCCGACGTCAGAGGCGCGGAGCTCGCCGCAGGTGTGGGACCTGTACCGATGCATCGTCGTTCATCCAGTCTTCGCGATGGTGTATCGGGCCGGGCAGGCCCGAATACCCCAGGGTACCGGCCGCCTCAAGATCGCTGGGCGAATAGTCTCGGTGGCCGTCTTCGATCACCTCTTCTTAGAGTGGGGCCATGCGCACAGGTGAGCCCTTGCCGCCCGTCGGGGACGTCCTCGCCGCCCTCGACACCGGTGTCTGGCGGTGGGACAACCGTGCCGGGCTCGTCACCTTCGACGCCGAGGCGGCCCGGCTGCTCGGCCTGCCCGGACGCACGGTGACGTTGACGGAGGCGGCCGTACGGTCCCGTTTCCACCCGGTCGACTGGAACGAGATCGACGGTGTCGTGCAGCTCGCCGTGGTCGAGGGCACCCTCGCCGAGGCCCGGCTGCGGATCATGGACGAACAGGGCCGGGTCATCAGGACCGTCCGCAGCCGCTCCAAGCCGATCGTGTACGGCGACACGCACGCGTACGAGCTGATCGGCACGCTCCAGGAGGTCAGCGAGCCCGTGCCCGGGTCGGCGGCGCGTACGCCGGTGACCGGTGACTGGCGGCGCTCCCGTGAGGCGTTCCTGCTCGACGCGGGGCGGGCGCTGGCCGAGGCGAGGTCCACGGAGGAGGTCCTGCGGGTCGCGGCCGGGCTCTCCATGCCGGGGTTCTCGCCGGACGGTCTCGCGGTGTTCGGCGCCGGCGGCGACCGGCTCACCGTCGTCGGGCACCACGGGCACGCGCCGGGCGAGGAGACGCCGTTCACGGACATGCCGCTGGACACCGACTACCCGGCCGCCGAGGTGGTGCGCACCGGGCGTGCCGTGTACCTGTCGTCGCCCGAGGAGTACCGGGGGCGCTATCCGGCGGCCTGGCCGCTGGCCGCGCGCTTCAGACGGGAGTCCTGGGCGTTCCTGCCGCTCGTCGTCGCGGGCCGCACCATCGGCACGTGGATGGCGGCGTTCGCGTACCGGGTGTCGTTCACGCCCGACGAGCGTTCCGTGCTGACGACGGTGGCGCGGATGCTCGCGCAGGCCCTGTCGCGCGCCGGGATCACCGAGTCGGAGCGGGAGCTGACGGACGGGCTCCAGCGCTCGATGCTGCCGACGCTCGGCCCGCAGATCCCGGGGATGAACGTCGCCGCCCGCTATGTGCCGACCGGCGGCGGCCTCCAGGTCGGCGGCGACTGGTACGACATGATCCCGCTGCCCAGCGGGCGGTTCGCGCTCGTGATCGGTGACGTGCAGGGGCACGACGTGCGGGCGGCCGGCCTGATGGGCCAGCTGCGGATCGCACTGCGCGCGTACGCGGCCGAGGGGCACCGCCCGGACGCCGTCCTCGCCCGCGCCTCCCGCTTCCTGTCCGGGGTCAGCGACTCCATCACGTACGGCTCGACCGGCGGTCCCGGCAAGGACGTCGGGAAGGTCGCGGAGCCGGACCCCCGCTTCGCGACCTGCCTGTACGTCGAGGCCGACCCGACGACCGGCCTCCTGGAGATCGCGCGGGCGGGCCACCCCGACCCCGCGATCCGTATGCCCGACGGGACGGTGCTGCTGCGGCCCACCGCGGGCGGCCTGCCGCTCGGCGTCGACCCGGACGTCGACTACCCGACGACCCGGCTCGCCATGGAACCCGGCGAGACCCTCCTGATGTGCACCGACGGCCTCCTGGAGACCGGCGGGCACGACCTCGAAACCGGCTGGGCCCGGATCCGCGGCATCCTGGAGAAGCAGGACGAACTCACCGAGCCCGAACACCTGGAGGATCTGGCCGACAGGCTCGTCCAGGCCGTGCACGGGCCCTCGTCCCACTACACGACGGGCCCGCTCGCCGACCGGCGCGAGGACGACATCGCGCTGCTGCTGCTCGCCCGGTCGACCCGCCCCGAGGTCCCCACCCTCGTCCGCCGCACCGCGATGACCGTGGCCCAGGCCGAGCCCGAGCGGGTCGGCGCCGCCCGCCAGCAGCTGCGCCAGCTGCTGCACGACTGGGCCGACGAGGACCAGGTCGACTCGGCGGTCCTGATGGTCTCGGAGATGCTCACCAACGTCCTGGTCCACACGGACGGGGACGCGCTCCTGGTCGCCGAGGTCACCGGCCCGCCCGGCACGCGCCGGCTGCGCGCCGAGGTGGCGGACGCCAGCGACGACCTGCCGCACAAGCGCCACCCCGGCGAGCTGGCCTCCTCCGGGCGCGGCCTCGTCCTGATGGAACTGCTCGCCGACCGCTGGGGCGTGGACCCGAGGGGCGAGGGCAAGAGCATCTGGTTCGAGCTCTACGAGCCGTCGCCCGACGTTTCACGTGAAACGCCCGACGGCCCTTCGCCCTCGCCCGAGGAGTAGCGCGTCCGCAGCTCGCCGATCACGCCGAAGGCGGCCGCCGTCACGGGCACGGCGAGCAGCATCCCGAGGATGCCCGCGACGGAGGCGCCCGCCGTGATCGCCAGCATCACCATCGCGGGGTGCATCTGCACGGTGCGGGACTGGATCATCGGCTGGAGGATGTGCCCCTCCAGCTGCTGCACGGCGAGGATGACGCCGAGCGTCCACACGGCGATCACCCAGCCCCGGTCGGCGAGCGCCACGAGGACGGCGACCGCGCCGGAGATCGCCGCCCCGAGGTAGGGGATGTACGCGCCGACGAAGACGAGGGCGCCGAGCCCGACCGCGCCGGGCACCCGCAGGATCAGCAGGCCCACGGTGATGCACACGGCGTCGATGAGCGCGATGAGCGTGGTCCCGCGCATGAAGCCCTCGACGGCTCCGAACGCGCGGCGCCCGATCGCCTCCAGGGTCTCCCCGGCGCGGCCGGGCAGGATGCTGTGGGCGAGGCCCGAGGCCCGGTCGGAATCCTTGAGGAAGAAGAACGTGAGCAGCAGCGCGAGGACGCTGGTCGCGACGAGCGAGCCGATGAGGGAAAGCCCGGTGAGCACCCCGCTCGCGGCCTGGGTCCCCCACTTGGAGATCAGGTCCTTGAGGTTCCCCGCGGCGGACCCGAGGTTGTCCGCGGCGCTGATCCCCAGATGGACCTTGATCCAGTCGCCGGCGACCCGCACCGAGTCGACGATCTGGTCGGCGGAGTCGATGAGCGCCTTGACGACGATGTAGCCGGCCCCGCCGACGACGGCGACGAGGGCGACGCAGGTGAGCCCGGCGGCGAGCCCGCGGTTGACCCTCATGCGGATCAGCCAGCCGTGCACGGGACCGAGCAGTGCGGTGCCGAGCAGGGCTAGCAGCAGGGGAGTGACGGCTGTCTTGAGGACGACGGCCAGCCATACGCCGACGGCCGCGACCCCGGTGACGAGCAGCACGACGACGCACCAGGCGGCGACGCGTCGGGCCGGCTCGGGGAGAAGCGGCTTACCTGAATCGGGTCCTGTACCTGGTCCTGTACCTGTGTGCACCTCCACAGGCCATCACGCGCGCGTGGCCCCGACCTTCCGGACGGGGCCACGCGGGTGACGGTGCATCAGATACGGCTCAGGCGGTTCACGACGTGTGCGGGACGCGCTCGCCGGGGATCACGCCGAGGCGACCGGCCTGGTAGTCCTCGAACGCCTGCTGGAGCTCGTCACGGGTGTTCATGACGAACGGACCGTAGTGCGCCATGGGCTCCCGGATGGGACGGCCGCCGAGGAGCACGACCTCCATGTCCGGGGTGTTCGAGTCCTGCGAGTCGTCCGCGCGGACGGTGAGCGAGGAACCGGCGCCGAAGACGGCGGTCTGGCCCATGTGGACCGGACGACGGTCGGTGCCGACGCTGCCGCGCCCGGCGAGGACGTACGCGAGGCCGTTGAACTCCTCGCGCCAGGGCAGGGTGATCTCGGCGCCGGGGCGGATGGTCGCGTGGACCATCGTGATCGGCGTGTGCGTGATGCCGGGGCCGTCGTGGCCGTCGAGCTCACCGGCGATGACGCGGAGCAGGGCGCCGCCGTCGGCCGTGGTGAGGAGCTTGACCTGGCCACCGCGGATGTCCTGGTAGCGGGGGTCCTTCATCTTGTCGGCGGCCGGGAGGTTCACCCACAGCTGGAGGCCGTGGAAGAGCCCGCCGGACATGACGAGCGACTCCGGCGGCGCCTCGATGTGCAGGAGGCCGCTGCCGGCCGTCATCCACTGGGTGTCGCCGTTGGTGATGGTGCCGCCACCGCCGTGCGAGTCCTGGTGGATGAAGGTGCCGTCGATGATGTACGTGACGGTCTCGAAGCCGCGGTGGGGGTGCCAGGGCGTGCCCTTGGGCTCTCCGGGCGCGTACTCCACCTCACCCATCTGGTCCATCATGATGAACGGGTCGAGGTGCTTGTAGTTGATCCCGGCGAACGCGCGGCGCACCGGGAACCCCTCGCCCTCGAATCCGCTGGGCGCGGTCGTCACGGCCAGCACGGGTCGGGCCACGGCGTCGGTCGACGCGGCAACACGGGGCAGGGTCAGCGGGTTCTCAACGGTCACTGCAGGCATGTCGGGACCTCCTTGTGCTTCGAGTTTAGTTGAACGTAGAACTTTCTGCCACCCGTAACGCGAAAACGCCCGGAGGGAATTCCCCCGGGCGTTCTGACAGCTCCACCTTCCGCCTCCTCGACCTGCCGTGTATACGGCGGCGGAGTGACGACTAGCCGTACATACGGCGCATCGCGAAGTCGACCATCTGCTCGACCGCCTTCGCGTCGAAGACCATGCGGTGCTCGCCCTCCATGTCGAGCACGAAGCCGTAACCGGTGGGCAGGAGGTCGATGACCTCGGCGCCCGTGATCACGAAGTACTTGGACTCCTTGCCGGCGTACCGGCGGAGCTCCTTGAGCGAGGTGAACATCGGGATGACCGGCTGCTGCGTGTTGTGCAGCGCGAGGAACCCCGGGTTGTCACCGCGCGGGCAGTAGACCTTCGACGTGGCGAAGATCTGCTGGAAGTCCTCGGCGGCCATCGAGCCCGTCGTGAACGCGCGGACCGCGTCCGCGAGGGACGGCGGCGACGGCTCCGGATAGAGCGGCGGCGCCTGCTGCCCGTACCCGCCCTGCATCCCCTGCTGCGGCGGCGCGTACTGCTGTCCGGGTCCCGCGGTCTGGTCGTAGCCGTACATGGGGCTCAGCGTACCGAGCGGGGGCCGTTTCGTGGGCTGCCCGTTCGCCTCCGGGTGCTCCCGGGGTAGACCCTGCTCACATCGGCGCGTCGGGGGTTGCGTCTTATTACCCGTGGGTAGCATCATCGTAGGTGCTTGCTACTTGCTAGTAACGCGTGTTTACGAAGGTCCAGATCCCGCTTCCAGCCAAACGGAGCCGTCGCCATGGGGCACTACAAGTCGAATCTCCGCGACATCGAGTTCAACCTCTTCGAGGTGCTCGGGCGCGACAAGCTGTACGGCAGCGGCCCGTTCGCGGAGATGGACGTGGACACCGCCAAGAGCATCCTCGACGAGGTCGCGCGCCTCGCGGAGAACGAGCTGGCCGAGTCCTTCGCGGACGCCGACCGCAACCCGCCGGTCTTCGACCCGGCGACCAACACCGCGCCGGTCCCGGCCTCCTTCAAGAAGTCGTACCAGGCCTTCATGGACTCCGAGTACTGGCGTCTCGGCGTTCCCGAGGAGATCGGCGGCACCACCTCGCCGCGCTCCCTCATCTGGGCGTACGCGGAGCTGCTGCTCGGCTCGAACCCGGCGATCTGGATGTACTCCTCGGGCCCGGCGTTCGCCGGCATCCTCTTCGAGGAGGGCAACGAGGCGCAGAAGAAGATCGCCGGGATCGCCGTCGAGCGGCAGTGGGGCTCGACGATGGTGCTGACCGAGCCGGACGCCGGTTCGGACGTGGGCGCGGGCCGTACCAAGGCGATCGAGCAGGAGGACGGCTCCTGGCACATCGAGGGCGTGAAGCGCTTCATCACGTCCGGTGAGCACGACATGTCGGAGAACATCCTCCACTACGTCCTCGCCCGTCCCGAGGGCCACGGCCCCGGCACCAAGGGCCTGTCCCTGTTCCTCGTCCCGAAGTTCCACTTCGACTGGGAGACCGGCGAGCTGGGCGAGCGCAACGGCGTCTACGCGACGAACGTCGAGCACAAGATGGGCCTCAAGGCGTCCAACACCTGCGAGATGACGTTCGGCGACCAGCACCCCGCCAAGGGCTGGCTGATCGGCGACAAGCACGACGGCATCCGCCAGATGTTCCGCATCATCGAGTTCGCCCGCATGATGGTCGGCACGAAGGCGATCTCCACGCTGTCGACGGGCTACCTGAACGCCCTTGAGTACGCCAAGGAGCGCGTCCAGGGCCCCGACCTCGCCCAGTTCATGGACAAGACGGCGCCCAAGGTCACCATCACGCACCACCCCGACGTGCGCCGCTCGCTCATGACGCAGAAGGCGTACGCGGAGGGGATGCGCGCGCTCGTGCTGCACACCGCCGCCGTCCAGGACGACATCGCGGTCAAGGAGGCCGCCGGCGAGGACGCGTCGCAGCTGCACGCCCTCAACGACCTCCTCCTGCCCATCGTGAAGGGCTACGGCTCGGAGAAGGCCTACGAGCAGCTGGCGCAGTCGCTCCAGACGTTCGGCGGCTCGGGTTACCTCCAGGAGTACCCGATCGAGCAGTACATCCGTGACGCCAAGATCGACACCCTCTACGAGGGCACCACCGCGATCCAGGGCCAGGACTTCTTCTTCCGGAAGATCGTCCGCAACCAGGGCGCCGCGCTGAACGGCCTCGCCGAGGAGATCAAGAAGTTCCTCGCGGTCGGCACCGGCGGCGAGGCCCTCGCCCCGGCCCGCGACGCGCTCGCCAAGGCGGCCGTCGAGCTGGAGGCCATCGTCGGGGTCATGCTGACCGACCTGGCCGCCACCGAGCAGGACACCAAGAACATCTACAAGGTGGGCCTCAACACCACCCGCCTGCTGCTCGCCTCCGGTGACGTCGTCGTCGGCTTCCTGCTGCTGCGCGGCGCGGCCGTCGCCGCCGAGAAGCTGGAGACGGCCTCGGCGAAGGACAAGGCGTTCTACGAGGGCAAGATCGCGGCCGCGAAGTTCTTCGCCGCGACCGTCCTCCCGGGCGTAGGCCTGGAGCGCCGCCTGGCCGAGAACGTCACCCTCGACGTGATGGACCTGGACGAGGCCGCGTTCTAGGACGTCGGCTCATGGACGCGTGAACCGGTGCCGCCACCCGACTCGTTCGGGTGGCGGCACTGTCGTATGCGCTGGGTACGCTGATCACACGGCCGAGAATCCCGTCCATGGGAGGAACCATGACCGCCGAGCTCCAGCCCGCCGGACTCCACAGTCTGCAGCCCGATGGCTCTGCATGGCCGATGCCGCCTCAGGACGGCTATACGACGGACGACTTCTTCGCCCTCGACCTCCCGCCGCACACAGAGCTGATCGACGGGAGCCTGGTTTTCGTGAGTCCGCAGCGCAAGTTCCACTCGCTGGCGATTGATCTACTGGCCTACACCATGCGCCGCACCGTCCCCGAACACCTCCGAGTGCGACGTGAGATGGCCGTCGTCCTGGGTCCGAAGCAGGTACCCGAACCGGATCTCGTCGTCGTAGCCGCCGAGGCCGACGCCGACCCGGTGCAGACCCGCTACGACGCCCGCGACGTCGTCCTCGCCGTCGAGGTCGTCTCCCCCGACTCCGAGGACCGCGACCAGGACACCAAGCCCCGCAAGTACGCGGCAGCCGGGATCCGGCACTACTGGCTCGTCACGATGGACGAGAACAACCGGCCCGCGGTCCACACCTACGAGCTCGACCCGCACACCGGCGCCTACACGCCCACCGGCGTCCACCACGACAAACTGAAGGTCTCGGTCCCCTACGACATGGACATCGACCTCACCGAGATCGACCGCCTTTGACCGGGGCTCGCCCGGTTCCGGGCGGCGGGTGGGGTGGGGAGTGCTAGTTACTCTGGCCCGCATGAGCGTCCTCCCCTCTTCCTCCCCCGACGCCGGTGCCCGGTTCGACCGTGGGCTCACCGACGACCTGATGTCCTTCCTCTCGGCCAGTCCCTCGCCGTACCACGCCGTGGCGAACGCCGCCGCACGGCTTGAGAAGGCCGGATTCCGCCAGGTCCCGGAGACCGACGCGTGGGACGGGACGACGGGCGGCAAGTACGTGATCCGCGGCGGCGCGATCGTCGCCTGGTACGTCCCCGAGGGCGCCGCCCCGCACACCCCGTACCGGATCGTCGGCGCGCACACCGACTCGCCGAACCTGCGGGTCAAGCCGCTGCCCGACATGGGGTCCCAGGGCTGGCGGCAGATCGCCGTCGAGATCTACGGCGGGCCGCTGCTCAACTCCTGGCTCGACCGGGACCTCGGCCTCGCCGGCCGGCTCACCCTGCGGGACGGCTCGTCCCGGCTTGTGAACGTCGACCGCGCCCTGCTGCGCGTACCGCAGCTCGCCATCCACATGGACCGCTCGGTCCACAGCGACGGCCTCAAGCTCGACAAGCAGAAGCACATGCAGCCCATCTGGGGCCTCGGCAACGACGTCCACGAGGGCGACCTGATCCGGTTCCTGGAGGACGAGTACGGCCTCGACGAGGGCTCCGTCACCGGCTGGGACCTGATGACGCACTCCGTCGAAGCGCCGTCCTACCTCGGCCGCGACAAGGAACTCGTCGCCGGGCCCCGCATGGACAACCTGCTCTCCGTGCACGCCGCGACCGCCGCGCTCGCCGCCGTCTCCGCCACGCCCGACCTCCCGTACATCCCGGTCCTCGCCGCCTTCGACCACGAGGAGAACGGCTCCCAGTCCGACACCGGCGCCGACGGCCCGCTGCTCGGCACCGTCCTGGAGCGGTCCGTGTTCGCGCGTGGCGGCTCGTACGAGGACAAGGCCCGTGCCTTCGCCGGGACCGTGTGCCTGTCGTCCGACACCGGGCACGCCGTGCACCCGAACTACGCCGAGCGCCACGACCCGACCCACCACCCGCGCGCCGGCGGCGGCCCCATCCTCAAGGTGAACGTCAACAACCGCTACGCCACCGACGGTTCGGGCCGCGCGGTGTTCGCCGCCGCGTGCGAGAAGGCCGGCGTGCCGTTCCAGTCGTTCGTCTCCAACAACTCCATGCCCTGCGGCACCACGATCGGCCCGATCACGGCCGCCCGGCACGGCATCAAGACCGTCGACATCGGCGTCGCGATCCTCTCCATGCACAGCGTCCGCGAGCTGTGCTCCGCCGACGACCCGGTCATGCTCGCGAACGCCCTCGCCGCCTTCCTGGAGGGCTGAGTTCCACGGCCGGTGACAGGTATCGGCCACATCCTGGACCGCTGACCTGCCGCTCCCCCCGGCCCCGTAAAATCGCCCCTGGACGGGCGCGATCACGGAGGTCGGGGGCCGAGGGAGGGCACCGGGCGTGGAGTTCAGGATTCTCGGCGCCGTCGCGGTCGCCACGGAGACCGGCGACCTGCCGCTCGGCCCCGCCAAGCGCTCCGGCCTTCTCGCGATGCTGCTCCTGCGCCCCAACAACGTGGTCCGCGTCGAGCAGCTGATCGCCGCGCTGTGGGAGGACGAGCCTCCGCTCCACGCCAAGACCGTCGTGCAGAGCCACGTCTCCCGGCTGCGCGCCCTCCTCGCCGCGCACGACGCCGAGATGTACGGGGTCCGGCTGACCACACAGGGCTCGGCGTACTCGCTCCAGCTGCCGGAAACCTTGCTCGACGCCCACCGGTTCGAGGAGCTGGTCGCCCTCGCCCGGCTCCAGCACCGGCCCGCCGACACCGTCCAGATGCTGCGCGAGGCGCTCTCGCTGTGGCAGGGCCCCGCCCTCACCGGCACGGTGCGCAGCGCGCCCCTGGAAGCCGCCGCGCTCGCCCTCGAAGAGCTGCGGATCGCCTCCGTCGAGGGGCTCGCCGAGGCGTACGGGCAGCTCGGCGAGCATGTGCGGGCGGCCGCCGTGCTGCGTCCTGAGGCGGTGGCGCATCCGCTGCGCGAGTCGCTGGCCGCCGCGCTCGTGCTGGCCCTCGGACGCTCGGGCCGGCAGTCCGACGCGCTCGACCACTACCACCGCACGCGCCGGCTCCTCGCCGACGAGCTGGGCGTCGATCCGGGGCCGGTGCTCGCGGCGGCGTACCGGACGATTCTGGGGACGCCTTCGACGCAGGCGCCTCCGCAGGCGGCGTTCGCGGGGAGTGGGCGGACGGCGGCTGGGCGGACGGCGGCTGGTGGGGGGCCGGTGCCGGGTGCTGTGGCGGGTGCTGTGGCGGGGCCGGGTGCTGTGCCGGTGGCTGGTGCTGTGCCGGTGGCTGGTTCTGTGGCCACTGCGGCGCCGGTGCCTGTTGTGGATGCGGTGCCGGTGGCGGCGCCTGTGGCTGCGCCCGTACCGGCTGAGCAGCCCGGTGCCGGGGCCGAGTCGGCGGCTGATTCCGCGTCAGGTGCGGAGGCCGAACCCGTAGGCGTACCCGTACCCGTACCCGTAAGGGATACCGTCCCCAGCCCCGACGAAGCCGAACTCCCCGCGCCCCCCAGCGGCGGTCTCACCCCGTCGCCGCACCTCCCCCCGCCCAATCTTCTGCCCCGGCTCCCGCGCGGTTTCAGCGGGCGGGACGCCGAACTCCGCGCTCTCGACCGTGTGTTGACCGGTGACGACGCCCCCGTGTGCCTGCTCGCAGGGCCCGCCGGGGTCGGCAAGACCGCCCTCGCCGTGCACTGGGCGCACCGGCGGCACGCCCGTCAGGACCTGTTCCCGGACGGAGTCCTCTTCGCCGACCTGCGCGGTTTCAGTGACACACCCGCGCCCGAAACCCCCGCCGTCCTACGGGAGTTCCTGCTCGCGCTCGGCGTACAGACCCGGAGCATCCCCGAGACCACCGCCGCGATGGGCGCCCTCTACCGCACCCTCGCCGCAGGGCGTCGCCTCCTCGTCGTCCTCGACAACGCCCGCACCTCCGCGCAGGTCCGCCCCCTGCTCCCCGGCGGCGACCACTGCGCCACCCTGATCACCAGCCGCGACCGGCTCGGCGGACTCATCGCCTCCGACGCCGCCGTCCCCGTACCCCTGCACCCCCTGCCGCCCGGCGACGCGGCCGGGCTTCTCGCCGCCGTGCTCGGCGAGGACCGGGTGGCCGCCGAGCCCGAGGCCGTCGAACGGCTCGCCGGGCTGTGCGACGGGCTGCCGCTCGCCCTGCGCGTCACTGCGGCCCGCCTCGCCGAGCGCCCCGACGGCACCCTGGACGCGATGGCCGCCGAACTCGCCGACGAGCAGCGCCGGTTGAGCCTGCTCGACATCGAGGACACCGGCGTGTCCGCCGCGCTGCGTCTCACCGTGCGGCACCTGCCCGAACCCGCCGCCGAACTGTTCGGCCTGATCGGCCTGCACCCCGGTTCCGACCTGGACCGGCACACCGCCGCCGCGCTCACCGGCACGACGCCCGACGAGGCCGACGCCGCCCTGTCCCGGCTCGCCGCGGCCCACCTCGTCGCCGAGTCGGCCGGCGGCCGCCGCACCCCGCACGACCTGGTCCGCCTCTACGCCCGCACGCTCGCGCCCGAGCCCGGCGCCGAACCGCTCGGCCGCCTCCTCGACCACTACCTGCGCACCGCCCTCGACGCGGCCGCCGCCGCCCACCCCGAGAGCAAGCCCTGCTGCGCCCTGCCCGCGGACATCCGGCCCCCGCACGCCGTACGGGAGTTCCCCGACCGCGCCGCCGCGCTCGCCTGGTACGAGTCCGAGCGGCCGGGCCTGGAAGGCGCGGTCGCCGCCGCTGCCGCCGCCGGACGCCACGACCGGGCCTGGCGGATCGCGCTCCTGCTGTGGCCGGTGATCCTGCTGAAGGTCGGCGACGGCTGGGTCCCGCTGCTCGAACAGTGCCTCGTCTCCGCCGAGCACGAGGATGACCCGGACGCGCAGTCGCGGGCCCGTGCCCTGCTCGGCTGGGTCCTCCACGAGGAGGGCCGGGACGACGAGGCCCTGGTCCACCTCGAACTGGCCCCCGGACTCGCGGCCCGCGCCGGCGACGTGACCAGCGAGGCCATCGCCTGCGTGAACCTCGCGGTGGCGCTCAACGGCACCGGCGAGCTCGAGCGCGCCGGGCTGCTCCTGTCCCGCGCCGTCACCCTCGCCGTACAGGTGCAGCATCCGCCGACGGAGGCGCTGGCGCTGCACCATCTGGCCCGGCACTGCCTCGACACGGGCGCCCATGAAGCGGCCCTGTCGCACGCCGTACGGGCGCTCGATCTGACGTCGCCGGACGAGGCCGCCCGGCGCGTGCTGCTGCTGACCTCGGGCGGTGAGGCGCTGGCCGCGCTGGGACGGCCCAGCGAGGCCGCTGACCTGCTCGGACAGGCGCTGCTCACGGCCGATTCGGAGGGGTTCGAGGAGGGCGCGGCAGCCGTGCGGAAGGCTCTCGAGTCCTTGCCAGCGGATCGTTAGCGCCGCGCAAGCCGATCGACAGAGGCACCCCCGAAGCTGAACTCAGCACCGAAACGGTGCCGGTCTCTTCGAAGACCGTTCAGCAGATCGCATTCACGGACCACGACCACGGTCCGTACCTACCCGGGGGAGCCCCACCATGACCGCCCACCGCAATCGTTCCCGTACCGCCCTCGCCGTCGCGGCGCTCGCGGCCCTGAGCCTGACCCTCACCGCCTGCAACGACGGCGGCTCGGGCACCAAGGACGAGGGCGCCGCGTCCTCCGGCAACACGTCCACCGCGACGGCCGGCTCGGACAAGGGTTCCGACAGCGGCTCCACGGGCGGCTCGACCTCCGGTTCGTCGGCCTCCGGTTCGTCGACCTCCGGCGGTACGGGCTCCACCACGTCCGGCGCGAAGCAGAGCACCGACAAGGGCTCGACCGGCGGGACCGGCGGGACGGCGGCGAAGGCCCCCGAGTGCAAGACCGGCTACCTCGACTACACCCTCAAGCGCGAGAACCCCGAGCAGCAGGGCGACCACCTGCTGATCACCGCCGAGAACCGCTCCGCCACGGCCTGCACCGTGCAGAAGTTCCCGGTCATCACCCCTGGCGCCGCCAACGGCGACATCCCTGTCGCCAAGGACAACGAGCAGCCCGCGCAGCCGCTGCTCGTCCAGCCCGGCGGCAAGGTCTACTCCGCGATCGCCGTCGTCCAGGACGTCAAGGCCTCGGACGACTACTTCAAGTCGATCCGCCTGAGCCTGCTCATGAACAACCCCGACGACTCCGTGACCGTCAAGCTGGCCACGCCCGGCGAGGTCGAGTACGACCCCAACATCGACGACGGCATCGAGGTGTACTCCTGGAACACCCAGCGCCCGTACGCCAACTGACCCTTCCCTCAAGGGACTTGAGGGGCTTTACGCCTCGTCCATCCCGGCGAGCACCAGCGGGAGCCGGTCCGCGCCGCCCTCGGTGATCCGGACCGGCACGCCCCAGTCCTGCTGGTGGACGTGGCAGGCCGGGTACTCGTTGGCGGGGTCGTCGTCGCAGGACGCGGCCATCGCCGACACGTGCAGGACGCCCTCCTGCACCTTCGGGTCGAGGACCAGCTCACGCGAGAGGTCCGACCCCGCACCGTCGCCGGCGAGCAGCAGCTCGGGCGGCGTGGAGGAGACGAGAAGCCGGGTCGAGGGCCCGTACCGGGTGTCGAGCTTCTGGCCGGCCGGCGCCTGGAAGATGACGTCGAGCCGGAGCTTGCCGCCCGCCACCTCGGTGGCGGCGCGCTGCGTGCGGTGGGCCACGGACTCGACGCGCACGGCCTCCTCGGGGAGGCGCAGTCGCGTCAGGCGGTGGCGCGCCGACTCGACGACGACGATGTCGCCGCCGACAAGGACGGCGTCGCTCGGCTCCCGCAGATCCGTGGCGAGCGTGGTGACCTCACCGCTCGCCGGGTCGAAGCGGCGCAGCGCATGGTTGTACGTGTCCGAGACGGCGACCGAGCCGTCCGGCAGGGCGGTGACGCCCAGCGGGTGCTGGAACAGCGCTTGACCTGCGGCGCCGTCCCGGTGACCGAAGTCGAACAGGCCGGTGCCGACCGCCGTGTGCACGACGCCGTCCAGGTCCACGTACCGCAGCGCGGACGTCTCGGAGTCGGCCACCCACAGCCGGTCGTCGCCGGCCGCGAGGCCGGACGGCTGCGCGAACCACGCCTCGGCGCCCGGCCCGTCGACCAGACCCTCGTTCGTCGTACCGGCCGCGACCTCGACGGTCTTCGTCGTCGGGTCGTACGCCCACAGCTGGTGGACGCCCGCCATGGCGATCCACACCTTGCCGCCGAAGACGGCGACGTCCCACGGCGACGACAGGGCGACCTCAAGGGCGGGACCGCTGGTCGGCGCGCCCTGCCACCACTGGCGGCCGGTGCCCGCGAGCGTCGTGATCTCCCCGCTCGCGAGGTCGACCGCCTTCAGCGAGTGGTGCACGGTGTCGGCCACGACGACCGTCGAGTCGTCGAGCAGGGCAAGACCCTGCGGTTCGTTGAAGTCCCCGGCGCCGCCGATGCGCCGGACGACGGTCTCGCCGTCGGCGGCCATCTCGACGAGCTGGTGCCGGGTGGTGTCGGAGACGAGCAGGTTCCCGGACGGCAGCAGGAGCGCCTTGCCGGGGAAGCGCAGGTCGGTCGCGACCGGCTCGGGCGCCACGTACGGGCCGTCGCCGCGGCGCAGCGTGCCCTTCGCCTCGTGCTCGGCCTCCAGCTGCTCGACCAGCCGCTCGATGGCGTGCGCGTGCCCCTCGCCGGCGTGCTGCGCGACGACGTACCCCTCGGGGTCGATCACCGCGAGCGTGGGCCAGGCCCGGACGGCGTACTGCTTCCAGGTGGCGAGCTCGGGGTCGTCGAGGACGGGGTGCTCGACGTTGTAGCGCTCGACGGCGTCGACGACGGCGGAGTGCTCGGCCTCGTGCACGAACTTCGGCGAGTGCACGCCGATGATCACGACGGTGTCGCGGTGCTTCTCCTCCAGCTCACGCAGCTCGTCGAGGACGTGCAGGCAGTTCACGCAACAGAATGTCCAGAAATCAACGATTACGATCCGCCCGCGGAGAGCCGCCAGGCTGAGTTCCTTACCGCCGGTGTTGATCCAGCCGCCCTTGCCGATGAGTTCGGGCGCTCGGACACGTGCACGCTTTGCCATGGTTCAAGCCAACCACATCTGCGCGTGTCCATATTCCGCTGCCCGTTCCGCTCCCGTTCCGCCGTACGGCCCAGCCCGCCGACCGTAGGAGTGTCCGGGGACGGAGGGTGCCCGACGCTGGCTTTTATGAGGGGTGAGAGTTCACGCGGCGGCCTCGCCGGCGGGTTGCGCGCGGTACGGCGATGGGGTGCCGCGCGGGGCGCCGACCTGCGGGAGTGGCTGCCGTTCGCCGCCCGGATGACTCGCCAGATGGTGGACGTGAGCCTCCTCGACTCCTCGACCCGGCTCGCCGCGCAGGGGTTCCTCACGGCCATCCCGCTGCTCTTCGCCTTCGCCGCGTTCGCCCCGTCGTTCGTCCGCGACGAGCTGGTCTCCTCGGCCACGTACGTACTGGGCCTGTCCGGGGCGGCGGTCGACCAGCTCAAGAACGTCACCGGCACGACGGACCAGGCCGCGCGCGAGGCCTCGGGGACCGTCGGCGTCTTCGTCACGCTGCTGTCGGCGACCGCGTTCAGCCGGGCGCTGCAACGTGTGTGCGAGCGGTCCTGGCACCTGCCGCCCGCCGGTCTGCGGATCGTCGCGTGGCGGTGGGTGGTGTGGCTGCTCGTGTGGCTGGCCGCGCTCGTGGTGCAGGGGCTGCTGCGGGACGGGTTCGGGGCGGGCGGATGGCTGGGGCTTCCGCTGTCGTTCGCGGCGAGCACGCTGCTGTGGTGGTGGACGCAGCATCTGCTCCTCGGCAGCCGGGTGCCGTGGCTGCCGCTGCTGCCGGGCGCGCTGCTCACGGGCATCGGCGTGGTCGCCCTCGCGTGGGCGTCGCGCTTCTACATGCCGCGCACGCTCGACCGCTCACTGGCCGCGTTCGGCCCGCTCGGCGTCGTCTTCACGCTGCTGTCGTGGCTCATCGTGCTGTTCACGGTCGTCTGCGTGGGGATCGCCGCCGGGTACGTCCTCGCCCACGAGGAACGGCTCGCACGAAGGCTCGGGACACCGCCGCCCGGGTGACCGGGGAGAGTCGAAGCGCGCGCTTCGGGCACCCTACGACGTATGAGATACGAGGTTCGCGAGCGGCTGCTCGGTGTGGGCGAGGACTACTGGATCGAGGACGAGCGGGGCCACAAGGCCTTTCTCGTCGACGGCAAGGCGATGCGCCTGCGCGACACCTTCCAGCTGAAGGCGCGTGACGGGCAGGTCCTCATCGACATCCACCAGAAGATGTTCGCCCTGCGCGACACGATGGTCATCGAGCGCGACGGCCAGGCGCTCGCCAAGATCAAGCGCAAGCGCCTCTCGCTGCTGCGCAACCACTACCGGGTCGAACTGGTCGACGGCACCGAGCTCGACGTCAGCGGCAAGATCCTCGACCGCGAGTTCGTCGTCGAGTACGACGACGAACTGCTCGCGGTCATCTCGCGCCGCTGGCTGCGGGTGCGGGACACGTACGGCGTCGACGTGATCCGCGAAGACGCGGACTCCGCGCTGCTCATCGCCGTCGCGGTCTGTGTGATCCATCTGGCGGAGAAGGAGGGGAGGGACGACTGAGGTTCAGGTGGTGCGGGGGGGCGTCAGCGGTGCGGGCGGTCCAGGCCCAGGATGCGGTCCTTCAGGGCCGGGAACTGGTCGCGCGTCGTGGCGACCCGCCCCGCGTCGAACTCGACGGTGAGGACCTCCTCGTCGGCGCCCGCCTCCGCGATCACCTCGCCCCACGGGTCCACGACCATGCTGTGCCCGGCCTGCGGCATCCGCGCGTGCGTACCCGCGGTGCCGCAGGCCAGTACGTACGTCTGGTTCTCGACGGCGCGCGCCTGGGCCAGCAGCCTCCAGTGGGCGAGGCGCCGCTCGGGCCAGCCCGCCGAGATGACGAGCGTCTCGGCGCCCCGGTCCACGAGTCCCCGGTACAGCTCGGGGAAACGCAGGTCGTAGCAGGTGGTGACGCCGAGGACGGTCTCCGGGAGGCGTACGGTGACCAGCTCGCCGCCCGCGCTCATCAGCACGGCCTCGCCCTTGTCGAAGCCGAAGCGGTGGATCTTGCGGTAGGCGGCGGCGAGTTCGCCGTCGGGCGAGAAGACGAGGGCGGTGTTGTAGAGCGGTCCGTCAGGGTCTCGCTCGGGGATGGAGCCGGCGTGCAGCCAGACGCCCGCGTCGCTCGCGGCCTTCGCCATCGTCTCGAACGTGGGCCCCTCCAGGGGTTCCGCCTCGTCCGCGAAGGACTCGTAGGCGAAGGCGCCCGTGGTCCACAGCTCGGGGAGGACCACCAGATCGGCGGACCCGGCCTGATCTCTCACCATCGAAGCGGCGCGCAGCCGACGGGAATTGACCGATTCGTCATCATCTACACGGATCTGGATGAGCGAGGCGCGCACACTACCACCGTCCTGGCATTCGAGCCTTCAACACAGGCCTACGATCGTCATACGAAAGCACTGCCGGGGTGCCTGTCAGCAGCGTACTGTGCATTTCCGGGGGTTCCCCCCGGACCCCGCAGACGCGTTCTCAGACACCCATTGCCCGCGCCACAACCGCCCGAGGGGTCCCGTTCCGTGAGTCTCCACCCCAGTCTTCAGTCCTACGCCGATGCCTGGACCCATTCCGTCGAAGCGATATCCGAGCTGGTGACGCCCCTGGTGGAGGGCGAGTGGAACCGGGCCACCCCCTGCCCCGGCTGGTCGGTGCGGGACATCGTCTCCCATGTCATCGGCGTGGACTGCGAGATGCTGGGTGACCCCCGGCCCATCCACACGCTGCCCCGCGACCTGTACCACGTGAAGACCGACGCGCAGCGCTACCACGAGGTCCAGGTCGACGTACGCCGTCACCACACCTCGCCGGAGATGGTCTCCGAGCTCGAGTACACGATCATCCGCCGCAACCGGCAGCTCCGCAACGAGAGCCGTGAGCCCGACACGATCGTGCGCGGCCCGCGCGGCGTCGAGGAGACCCTCGAATACTCCATGCGCAGGCGCGCGTTCGACATCTGGGTGCACGAGCAGGACCTGCGCCAAGCGCTGAACAAGCCCGGCAACCTGGACTCCCCCGGCGCACACGTCACGCGCGACATGCTGCTCGCGGTGCTGCCGAAGGTCGTCGCGAAGGACGCGGCGGCGCCGCCGAACTCGGCGATCGTCATCGATGTGCACGGTCCGATCGAGTTCCTGCGCACGGTCCGCGTGGACGCCGAGGGGCGCGGAACGATCGACGGCGCGCCCTCTCTCGGCCCGGCCGTGACGCTCTCGCTCGACTGGGAGACGTTCGTCCGTCTGGCCTGCGGGCGGATCAGCCCGGAGGGCGCGCAGGACCGGCTCAAGATCGAGGGCGACCCGGAGCTGGCGGCGGCGATCCTGAACGCGATGGCGGTCACGCCGTAGGACGTACGGCGGTGGGCGTCACGCCGTAAGACGTAGTACGTAAGACGACGGGCTGCGTCACCGTAAGACCGTCACCGTAAGACGAAGGGCGGGGCCTCGGCCCCGCCCCGCCCTACCGGTCTTTCCCAGGCCGGAATGTGCACCCCGTATCAGACCGGAACGTGCACCGTCTCCACCCGGCTGGCCACCAGCCGCTCGCGCTCCCGGCGCACCGCGCGGCCGCGCAGGCGCAGGATCTGGCTCATGCCGAGCGCTTCGAGCACGAACACCGCGGAGAACGCCACGCGGTAGTTGTCGCCGGTCGCGTCCAGCAGGACGCCGATCGCGAACAGCGTCGTCATCGACGCCACGAAACCGCCCATGTTGACGATCCCCGACGCCGTGCCCTGCCGCTCCGGCGGGTTCGCCGGACGCGCGAAGTCGAACCCGATCATCGACGCCGGGCCGCACGCGCCGAGCACCGTGCACAGGACGATGAGCAGCCACATCGGCGCGTGGTCGCCGGGGTAGGCGATCGTCGCCGCCCACATCACCGCCGTCGCACCGATCGTGCCGAGCGCCAGCGGCAGCCGGGCCGCGTGGTGCCGGGCCACGATCTGCCCGTAGACGAGGCCGATCATCATGTTGGAGACCACGACGAGGGTGAGCAGCTCGCCCGCCGTGCCGCGGGACAGGCCCTGTGCCTCGACGAGGAACGGCAGGCCCCAGAGCAGCAGGAACACCATCGCGGGGAACTGCGTCGTGAAGTGCACCCACAGGCCGAGCCGCGTACCCGGCTCGCGCCAGGCCGTCTGGATCTGGCGGCGCACGAAGGCCCCGCCGGTGTGGTGCACGGGCTCCGGCGCGAAGCCCTCGGGGTGGTCCTTGAGGAACAGCACCATCACGACGAGGACCACGACACCGGCGATCGCGCTGCCCGCGAACGCGGCCTCCCAGCCCACACCGTGCAGCAGGCGGGCGATCACGAGCGTCGACACGAGGTTGCCGGCCATGCCGACGAGGCCGGCGAGCTGTCCGACGAGCGGCCCGCGCCGGGCGGGGAACCAGCGGCTGCCGAGCCGCAGCACGCTGATGAACGTCATCGCGTCACCGCAGCCGAGCAGCGCGCGCGACAGCAGGGCCGTCCCGTACGAGGGCGAGAACGCGAAGCCCAGCTGGCCGAGGGTGAAGAGGACGACGCCGATCGTCAGGACGCGCTTGGGGCCGAGCCGGTCGACCATCAGGCCGACGGGTATCTGCATCCCGGCGTAGACGAGGAGCTGGAGGATCGAGAACGTCGACAGCGCCGAGGCGTTGATGTGGAAGCGGTCGACGGCGTCGAGGCCGGCGACACCCAGCGAGGTGCGGAAGATGACGGCGACGAAGTAGACGGCGACGCCGATGGACCACATCCGGACGGCTCTGCGGCCGCCGGGCGGGTCCCCGGGCAGTGCCGTCATCCCGGCGGAGCTCATCGGACGTCCCCCCTCGCCAGGTTCGAGACCCAGCTGACGTGCTTGTGTACGGCGGCGACGGCCGCGTCGGCGTCACCGGAGCGGAGCGCTTCGAGGATCTCCTCGTGCTCCGCGATGTTCTTGGCGATCCTGTCCGGGTGCGCCTGCATCACGGCGACGCCCATGCGCAGCTGGCGGTCGCGCAGCTGGTCGTAGAGGCGGGACAGGATCGCGTTGCCGCCGTGGCGGACGATCTCGGCGTGGAAGCAGCGGTCGGTGATCGCCACCTCGGCGAAGTCGCCGGCGGCGGCCTGCGTCCGCTGCTGGTCGAGCAGCTCTTCCAGGCGGGCGATGAGGCTCGCCGGCGCGGGGACGGCCTTGCGTGCCGAGTGCTCCTCGACGAGGAGGCGGGTCTCGACGACGTCGGTGATCTCCTGCGCGGAGACGGGCAGGACCAGGGCGCCCTTCTTCGGGTAGAGCTTGATCAGCCCCTCGACCTCGAGCTTGAGCAGCGCCTCGCGTACGGGGGTGCGGGACACCCCGACGGCCTCGGCGAGCTCGCCCTCCGTGAGCAACGTCCCGCCCTCGTAACGGCGTTCGAGCACGCTGCGCTTGATGTGGTCGTAGACACGGTCGGCCGCGGGTTCCCGCTTGACGGCGGGGGCGGGGGTCGGAGACGGGGGCGAGGAAGACATGCGCACATCATAGATACAACACGTACGCAAGATAGGTGTCCGTCCGGCATTCGGATGGAGAGCTGCGTCACTCGGGGTTGCGACGGGGGCTCGCGCCCGGCGTCACGGGGGGCTCGCGCCCGGCGTCAGGGGGCCGAATTTCTTCCCGGCCCCGCACATCCATTCACCCCCTTCATGAGTCTCACCAGCGAGCGGCACCCTCATGTGGCCGCATTCCAGGGGCATTTGGAGCGTTCGACTTGAAAATTCGCATCAAGGGCAGAATCAAGGGCATTCGTCGTGCAACCGCCGCCGTGACCACCGTGACCGCGGGCGCCGTCCTCGCGACCGGGGCCTTCGCACCCGCGGCGCAGGCGGCCACGCTGCCCACCCCCACGATCGTCGCCAAGGGCGGCTACGTGATGAACAACGGGACCGGTACGAGCCTGTTCTCCAAGGCCGCGGACACCCGTCGCTCCACCGGTTCCACGACCAAGATCATGACCGCGAAGGTCGTCCTGGCGCAGACGAACCTGAACCTGGACGCCAAGGTCACGATCCAGAAGGCGTACAGCGACTACATCGTCTCGAAGAACGCGTCGTCGGCCCACCTGATCGTCGGCGACAAGGTCACCGTCCGCCAGCTCCTGTACGGGCTCATGCTCCCGTCGGGCTGCGACGCCGCGTACGCGCTGGCCGACAAGTACGGCTCCGGCACCACGCGCTCGGCCCGCGTGACGTCCTTCATCGGCAAGATGAACAAGGCGGCCACCGCGCTGGGCCTGAAGAACACGCACTTCGACTCGTTCGACGGCATCGGCAGCGGCGGCAACTACTCGACGCCCCGCGACCTGACGAAGATCGCGTCGTCGGCGATGAAGAACTCGACGTTCCGCACAGTCGTGAAGACGACGTCGACGAAGCAGAAGGTCACGACGAAGAGCGGCGGCTACCGCTACATGTCGTGGACCAACACGAACAACCTGCTCGGCAGCTACGCCGGCACCATCGGCGTCAAGACCGGCTCGGGCCCCGAGGCCAAGTACTGCCTGGTCTTCGCCGCCACCCGCAACGGCAAGACGGTCATCGGCACCGTCCTCGCGTCCGACTCGGTCACCAACCGCACGGCAGACGCGAAGAAGCTGATGGATTACGGCTTCAAGAAGTAGTCACCGTCCAGAAACGTGAGTCGGGGGCGGGCGGCGCCACGGGCACCCAAGCCGCGCGGTCCGCCCCCGGACTCCAGTCCGGGACGTGACCGCCGTAGTAGATCGTGAACGCCCAGTACCGCTCGTCCTCGTGGAGGATGAGGTCGTCCTCCACGGACAGGTCCTGGCCGTCCCACTGCACATTGACCCGCGCCACCGCCTCCGCCCGGACGATCCCGAACTCCGCGACCATCTCGTCCACGACGGCGTCCAGAAGTTCCCGCGTCTGGGGACAGGTGGGCATGGTGTAGCTACCGGTACTCATCGCCGGCTCTCCTTCGGGTGTGGTCAGCCCGTCTCACGGCTCTGCCCCGCCGAGCCGAAGCTCGACGGGGCAGAGTTAGCGCCGCGTCAGACTGCTGAGGACCCGCCGAGGGCAGCCCTCAGTCGTTTGCTCACGCCCAAGTGATCAGCCGCTTCGGCTGTTCAAGGATCGCCGCTACATCCGCGAGCACCTTCGAGCCGAGTTCTCCGTCGACCAGGCGGTGGTCGAAGGAGAGGGCCAGGGTGGTGACCTGGCGGGGCTTTACCTTGCCCTTGTGGACCCAGGGCTGGAGTTTGATCGCTCCTACCGCGAGGATCGCCGATTCGCCGGGGTTGAGGATCGGCGTGCCCGTGTCGACGCCGAAGACGCCCACGTTCGTGATCGTGACCGTGCCGCCCTGCATGGCCGCCGGGGACGTCTTGCCCTCGCGTGCCGTGCCGACCAACTCGCCGAGGGCGGTGGCCAGTTCGGGCAGCGTCAGCCCGTGGGCGTCCTTGATGTTCGGGACGATCAGGCCGCGGGGTGTGGCCGCCGCGATGCCCAGGTTCACGTAGTGCTTCTGGACGATCTCCTGGTTCGCCTCGTCCCAGGCCGCGTTCACCTCGGGGTTCCGCTTGATCGCGACGAGCAGGGCCTTGGCGATGAGCAGCAGCGGATTGACCCGCAGCCCCTGCATGTCCTTGTCGGCCTTGAGCTCCTCGACGAGCTTCATCGTGCGCGTCACGTCGATCGTCACGAACTCCGTGACGTGCGGCGCGGTGAAGGCGGAGCCGACCATGGCGGCGGCGGTCGCCTTGCGGACGCCCTTGACCGGGATCCGGGTCTCGCGGACACCCGCCTGGACGGGGGCGGGAGCGAGTGTGGCGGCGGGGGCCGCCACCGGCTCCGGCTCACGCGTCACGGCCGGCTCCGGCGACACCGGCGTGGCGGCCGCGCGCACGTCCTCGCGGGTGATGACACCGTCGGGCCCGGAGGGTGTGAGCGAGGCGAGGTCGACGCCGAGGTCCTTGGCGAGCTTGCGCACGGGGGGCTTGGCCAGGGGGCGGCCGTTGCCCTTGCCGTGCCCGTTCGTGCGAGCGGGGGCTTCCGGCACGGGAGCGGGGGCTTCCGGCACGGGAGCGGGTGCAGGCGCCGGCTCCGTGACCGCCGCTTCAGCAGCCGCCGCCTCCGTCGCGGCACCCTTTCGAGGCCTCCGCTTCGTCGACGCCTCGGACACCCCGTAGCCCACCAGAACAGGCTGGCGCCCCTGCGGCTCCTCTTCCTCGCCGGCCTCCTCAGCCGGAGCAGGGGCAGCCGCGGCAGCGGACCCGGCCCCACCGGCCACGTCCACCGCGATGATCACCTGCCCGACATCCACGGTCGTCCCCTCGGGGAACCTCAGCTCGCGCACCACGCCGTTGAACGGGATGGGCAGCTCGACGGCCGCCTTCGCCGTCTCGACCTCGCACACGACCTGCCCGTCGGTGACCGTGTCACCGGGCTGGACGTACCACTTGAGAATCTCGGCCTCGGTGAGCCCCTCGCCCACGTCGGGCATCTTGAACTCTGCCGGCGCAGCGTCAGTCATCGTCGTCACGGCCCTCTCCTCAGTACGCCAGCGAGCGGTCGACGGCGTCGAGCACCCGGTCGAGGCCCGGCAGGTACTCGTCCTCGAGACGCGCCGGCGGGTACGGCACGTGGTAGCCGCCGACCCGCAGCACGGGCGCTTCCAGGTGGTAGAAGCAGCGCTCGGTGATGCGGGCGGCGATCTCCGCGCCCGTACCGAGGAAGACCGGGGCCTCGTGGACCACGACGAGCCGGCGGGTCTTCTCGACGGACCGCTGGATCGCGTCGAAGTCGATGGGCGACATGGAGCGCAGGTCGAGGACCTCCAGGGACTTGCCCTCCTCCTCGGCGGCCGCGGCCACCTCCATGCAGACCTTCACCATCGGCCCGTAGGCGACGAGCGTGAGGTCCGTGCCCTCGCGCAGCGTGCGCGCGCCGTGCAGTGGTCCGGGGATCGCCTCGGTGTCGACCTCGGACTTGTCCCAGTAACGCCGCTTCGGCTCGAAGAAGATCACCGGGTCGTCGCTCTGGATGGCCTGCTGCATCATCCAGTACGCGTCCGACGAGTTCGACGGAGAGACCACCTTGAGGCCCGCCACGTGCGCGAACAGCGCCTCGGGCGACTCGCTGTGGTGCTCGACCGCGCCGATGCCGCCGCCGTACGGGATGCGGACGACGACCGGCAGCTTGATCTTGCCGAGCGCGCGGGCGTGCATCTTCGCGAGCTGCGTGACGATCTGGTCGTAGGCGGGGAAGACGAAACCGTCGAACTGGATCTCGACGACCGGCCGGTACCCGCGCAGGGCGAGGCCGATGGCCGTGCCGACGATGCCGGACTCGGCGAGCGGGGTGTCGATGACCCGCTCCTCACCGAAGTCCTTCTGCAGCCCGTCGGTGACACGGAAGACACCGCCGAGCTTGCCCACGTCCTCGCCCATGACGAGGACCTTCGGGTCGGTGTCGAGCGCCTTGCGCAACGACTCGTTGATCGCCTTGGCCAGCGGAAGCTTCTGTACCGCCATGATCAGTTGCCCCCTTCGGCATCTGCGAACGACGCCTGGTAGGCGGCGAACTGAGCGCGCTCCTCGTCGACGAGCGAGTGCCCGTCCGCGTACGCGTTCTCGAAGATGGCCATCCGGTCCGGGTCCGGCATCGCCCTCACCGCTTCACGTACTCGAAGACCCAACGCTTCGCTCTCGGCCTCGAGTTCCGCGAAGAATCCCTCATCCGTGTCAGTTTCGGATTCGAGGTAGGTGCGCAGGCGCAGAATCGGGTCCTTCGCCTCCCACGCCTCACGCTCCTCGTCGGCCCGGTACTTCGTCGGGTCGTCGGAGGTGGTGTGCGCGCCCATGCGGTACGTGAACGCCTCGACCAGCGTCGGCCCCTCGCCCCTGCGGGCCCGCTCCAGGGCCCACTTGGTGACGGCGAGGCAAGCCAGGACGTCGTTGCCGTCGACGCGGACGCCGGGGAAGCCGTAGCCCTGCGCGCGCTGGTAGAGCGGCACGCGGGTCTGCTTCTCGGTCGGCTCCGAGATCGCCCACTGGTTGTTCTGGCAGAAGAAGACGACCGGCGCGTTGTACACGGCCGAGAACGTGAACGACTCGGCGACGTCGCCCTGGCTGGAGGCGCCGTCACCGAAGTACGCGACGACGGCCGAGTCCGCGCCGTCCTTGGCGACGCCCATGGCGTAGCCGGTGGCGTGCAGGGTCTGGGAGCCGATGACGATCGTGTACAGGTGGAAGTTGTTGCTGTTCGGGTCCCAGCCACCGTTGTTGACGCCCCGGAACATGCCGAGCAGGTTCGTCGGGTCGACGCCGCGGCACCAGGCGACGCCGTGCTCGCGGTAGGTGGGGAAGACGTAGTCGTCGTGGCGGGTCGCGCGGCCGGAGCCGATCTGCGCGGCCTCCTGGCCGAGCAGCGAGGCCCACAGGCCCAGCTCGCCCTGGCGCTGCAGCGAAGTGGCCTCGGCGTCGAAGCGGCGGGTGAGGACCATGTCGCGGTACAGGCCGCGCAGTTCCTCCGCCGTGATGTCCTCGACGAACGCGGCGTACTCGGCGTGCTCGGCGTTCTCCACGCGCACGCCCTCAGGGCTCAGCAGCTGGACAAGGTCCGGCGCTCCCGCGCCGGCTGACTTCTTCGCAGACTTTTTCGCAGCGGTGCGCTTGCGCGGCGTACGCGCTGCCGCAGTGCTGTCCACGGTCACGTGTGCTCCTCCGTCGGTCCGGCCCCCGGGTTCGCCGGGAAAGCCTGAGGGTCTCCCCAACCCTGTGAGGGCCCGGGGAGGCTCGCCTGGCCCGTCCTGCGCACGGGGTGGGTGCGACTCGGCCGGGTGCAGGCGTGACAGGTGCCCCGGCGAGCCCCTGCACCATGCACGTTACCCAGTGCTCCACATATCTGCGAAACCCCATCTGACCTGCGATTTTGCTTGGATATCCAAGTAAATAGAGCAAGTGGGGAACACTCGCTGGTCAGACGTGGTGAAGACAGCGGTCGAAGCTCTGGGTGACAGCCTGGCAGCCAGCCGGAACACCGGCACGTTATCCCGCTCACCTCGGGCGACGGAAGAGTTCGTATGTGAGACTGACCGGGTGCACGAAGAGGGAAAAATCCGCGTATTTCTACTCGATGACCATGAAGTCGTACGCCGAGGAGTGCACGAGATGCTCTCCGCCGAGGAGGACATCGAAGTAGTGGGCGAGGCGGGCACGGCGGCCGACGCGCTGGCCCGTTTTCCGGCCGCCGGTCCCGACGTCGCGGTCCTGGACGTACGGCTTCCGGACGGCAGCGGCGTCGAGGTCTGCCGCGAGATCCGCTCGCAGGACGAGTCCGTCAAGTGCCTGATGCTCACGTCGTTCGCCGACGACGAGGCCCTCTTCGACGCGATCATGGCCGGCGCCTCCGGCTACGTACTGAAGGCGATCCGGGGAAACGAGCTGCTCAGCGCCGTGCGGGACGTGGCCGCCGGGAAGTCGCTGCTCGACCCCGTCGCCACCGCCCGCGTCCTGGAGCGGCTGCGCGACGGCGGCCGGAACAAAGAGGACGACCGGCTCGCGAGCCTGACCGACCAGGAGCGCAAGATCCTCGACCTGATCGGCGAGGGCCTCACCAACCGCGCCATCGGCGAGCGGCTGCACCTCGCCGAGAAGACGATCAAGAATTACGTGTCCAGCCTGCTGTCGAAGCTGGGCATGGCCCGCCGCTCGCAGGCCGCCGCCTATGTCGCGCGTCTCCAGGCCGAGAAACAGCACGCTCCGTAACCGGTTCGGGACTTATGTCCCCTTCACATGGGGCCGGGTGCCTCTGTTCCGGTGCCTCGCCGGGGGCGCACAGTGGGGGTCATGCCCTGCGAACCGGAAGAACCACGGGCCGAAGAACGGCGTGCCATCGAACTCATCGGCAGCGTGGACTACGGCAGGATCGCGACGAGTATGCGCGCCCTGCCGTTCCTCGCCGCCGCCCGCCACATCGTGGTCGACGGCCGGGTCGTCCTGCGGATGCACCAGGGCTACGGCTACCACCAGGCCTGTTCCGGCACCGTCGTCGCGTACGGCGCCGACAATCTGAACGCCGGCGACCCCGCCGAGGGCCAGTGGTCCGTCCAGTTCGTCGGCACCTGCGAGGCCGTCGAACCGACCGCCGGCGAGCTGGAACGCTTCGGCCCCGCGCCCCACCTCGTGGACGGGAAGCCTTACGCCCCCGTGTATCTGCGGATCGACCCGCAGCTGGTCACCGTGCACGAGATGACGGGCAGCGCGCCTCGCTGACGGGGGCGTGGAGGGTCAGGCCGGGTTGCCCGTGGAGACCTCGAGCTGGATCGAGTCGGGGTTCTTCGGGTCTATCTCCGTGCCCGCCTTCGGGTACTGGTTCATGACCGTGTCCTGGCCGTAGACGTTCTCGTCGACCCTGCGGATGTCGAACTTCCAACCCGCTGCCTGGAGGCAGGACTTGACCGACGAGATGTTCTTGTACGTGAAGTCGGGGAGCTCGACCTTGTTCGGGTCGTTGTAACCCGTCGACGGCTCCTTGCACTTGTCCAGCTCGATCGTCTTCGTCAGGTCGGGGCCCTTGTGCCCGGCGACGACCGCCGGCTTCTTCTTGGGCTTGTTGCCGCCGCCGTTGTCACCGCCGTTCATCACCAGGGCCGTGATCAGGCCACCGATCGCCACCACCGCGACGACCGCCGCACCGACGATCACCGCGGTGTTCCGCTTGCCACCGCCGCCGACGGCCGAGCTCGGCGTCGTCTGCGGCGCGGAACCGTAGGGCGCGGGCCGCAGCGGGGTCTGATGCTGCGGCGTGTACGGGGAGGTGGGCGCCGGGGTCGCATAGCCCGGCTGCGGATATCCGTAGCCCGGGGTGGCCGGGGCCGGCGTGGGAGCGCCGTACGGATTCGGCTGGTACGGCGTCTGCACCTGGCCGTTCGGCGCGGGCGTCGCCTGGTCGACCGGCGGGAAGACGGCGGAACCGACACCCGCGCCGCTGGACGTCTGCGCGCCCGGCACGATGCTGGGCGCCGCGGCCTGGAGCGACTGGGCGACGCGCAGGCACTCGTCCCGCATCGCCTCCGCGCTCGGGAAGCGCTCGTTCGGGTTCTTCTTCAGCGCGCGGGCGACCAGCGCGTCCACGGCCGGGGGCACCGACCGGTTGATCGACGAAGGAGCGACCGGCTCCTCCTGGACGTGTGCGTACGCTATCGCCAGCGGCGAGTCGGCCTCGAACGGCAGCCGCCCGGTGACCAGTTGGAAGAGCATGATGCCGACCGAGTACAGGTCGGAGCGGGCGTCGACGCCGCGGCCGAGCGCCTGCTCGGGCGACAGGTACTGCGGGGTGCCGACGACCATGCCGGTCTGCGTCATGGACGTGACACCCGACTGCATGGCGCGGGCGATGCCGAAGTCCATGACCTTGACGACGTTCCGCTTCGTCATCATGACGTTGCCCGGCTTGATGTCGCGGTGGACCAGGCCCATCTCGTGGCTGATCTCGAGCGCCGCCAGCACATCGGCCGTGATCTTCAGGGCCTTGTCGGTCGGCATGGCGCCGTAGTGCGCGATGTCCGCGTCGAGCACCGAGCCGAGCGGCTGGCCCTCGACGTACTCCATGACGATGTACGGGGTGGTCATCCCGTTGAGATCGTCCTCGCCGGTGTCGAAGACCGAGACGATGTTGGTGTGCGTGAGCTTCGCCACGGACTGGGCCTCGCGGCGGAACCGCTCGCGGAACGCCTGCTCCCGGCCCAGCTCGGTGTGCAGGGTCTTGATCGCCACCTGCCGGTCGAGCACCGAGTCGTACGCGAGGTGGACGGAGGCCATGCCGCCCTCGCCGAGCAGATCACGCAGCTGGTAGCGACCGCCGGCGACGGCACGCCCCGCGTACCGGCCCTGTGCGCCGTCCTGGCTCATGTTCTACGTCCCCCATCGGCGCGGCCGGTGATCGATTACCACTATTCCCGGCCAAGTCTGCCCCAGGGCACCGACACGTCAAGTTCGGTGCCCGTTCCGTGACCGTACGGGCAAGAAGCGTCGCGGAAGCGTTACAGGAACCGCCCGCACGATTTGCAAGTCATTGCCCCAGGAAGGTTTGATGGCCGGTCCATCTCGGGACGGCGTGCCGGGCGGAGCCTGTAGCGTGGCCCGACGGAGACCGTGACGACCACCGCGCGCACCTCAGACAGTGCGGACAAGACGCGGACAGAAACGACGGCGAGGACCGATGGCACAGACGCAGCGCGCTCAGGGCCCGTCCGACCCCGAGACGGCCGGCGGCGGTATGTCGGACGCGCCGGAGCTGTGGGGTAACGGCGGACTGGTCGGTGACGGCCGGTACCGGCTGACCCGCAGACTCGGCCGGGGCGGCATGGCGGAGGTGTTCGCCGCCGAGGACGTACGGCTCGGGCGCACCGTCGCCGTGAAGCTCCTGCGCTCCGACCTCGCCGAGGACCCCGTCTCCAAGGCCCGCTTCACACGCGAGGCACAGTCGGTCGCGGGCCTGAACCACCACGCGGTCGTCGCCGTGTACGACTCCGGCGAGGACGTCGTCGGCCACTCGGTCGTCCCCTACATCGTGATGGAGATCGTCGAGGGCCACACGATCCGCGACCTCCTCCTGAACGCCGAGGCGCCCGGCCCCGAGCAGGCCCTGATCATCGTCTCCGGGGTCCTGGAGGCACTCGCCTACTCGCACCAGCACGGCATCGTGCACCGCGACATCAAGCCGGCGAACGTGATCATCACCAACACCGGCGCGGTGAAGGTGATGGACTTCGGCATCGCGCGCGCCCTGCACGGCGCGCAGTCGACCATGACGCAGACCGGCATGGTCATGGGCACGCCCCAGTACCTGTCGCCCGAGCAGGCCCTCGGCAAGGCCGTCGACCACCGCTCCGACCTGTACGCGACGGGCTGCCTGCTCTACGAACTGCTCGCGCTGCGGCCCCCGTTCACCGGCGAGACGCCGCTGTCGGTCGTCTACCAGCACGTCCAGGACATCGCCGTGCCGCCCTCCCAGGTCCTCGACGCGGTGCCGCCGGAGCTGGACGGGCTCGTCATGCGCTCCCTGGCCAAGGACCCGGACGACCGGTTCCAGACGGCCGAGGAGATGCGGGGCCTGGTCCAGTACGGGCTGCAGATGCTGCACGAGCAGGGCGGCCACACCGGCACGTGGAACACCGGCCCGGTCGAGGCCGACATGATGCACAGCGGCGGCAACACCCCGGCCATGGGCGTCGCGGGCACGACGGCCATGCCGCACCCGATGCACGGCGGTACGGCGGCCCAGCCGATGCTGCGGCCCATGGGCGACGACGACGGCGGCTTCGACGGCGGACCCCGCGGCGGCCGTGGCGGCCGCGGCAAGATGTGGCTCCTCGCGGCTCTCGCCATGATCGCCATCGTGGGCGGCGCCGCGTGGGCGCTGAGCGGCAAGGACAACCACAACGGCGGCCCCAGCACCACGCAGTCGCCCACGGCGACGCACTCGAAGCAGCAGAAGGAGCCCACGCAGAGCTCCGACACCGGGGCCACGCACGAGGGCACGACGAACCCGGGCACCGGGTCCGGCGGTCAGCCCGACTACTCGCCGTCCTGGACCCCCAGCCACGACTCGGTGACGCCTTCGCAGACCGCGCAGCAGCCCACGCAGCAGCCGACCGACTCGGCACCGACGAGCAGCCAGCCGACGTCGCAGGAGCCGCCCCCCAGCGACCCGACCCCGCCCAGCCAGGAACCGCCCTCGGCCAGCCCGGATCCGCTCGGGGGCGTGGGTAACACCGGGGGCTGAGCGGTCGCCTTTCGGTGACGGCGTCCCTCGCTGACCAGGACATACGACGGCGCCCGGCCGGTCATCGAGACCGGCCGGGCGCCGTCGTTCTTGTGTGTGGCGTGCGAGGGCTTTGCGGGTGGGGGCCTTTACGGGGGCGCGCCGATCACCCGTACCGGTTCCTTTACAGGTACGGGCCTCCGGAGCGGCCGGCCGCGCGTGGGTCGTCGCCGTCCTCCCCGCCGCCCACGCCGGGCGGCAGCGCGCGGCGCATCTGCTCCAGCTGGGCCCGCGCGGCCATCTGCTGCGCGAACAGCGTCGTCTGGATCCCGTGGAACAGACCCTCGAGCCAGCCCACCAACTGGGCCTGCGCGATCCGCAGTTCGGCGTCGCTCGGGATCACCTCGTCGGTGAAGGGAAGCGAGAGGCGCTCCAGCTCCTCGACGAGTTCCGGCGCGAGACCGTCCTCCAGCTCCTTCACGGAGCTGGCGTGGATCTCCTTGAGCCGGACCCGGCTGGCCTCGTCCAGAGGAGCCGCACGCACTTCTTCCAGCAGCTGCTTGATCATGCTGCCGATGCGCATCACCTTGGCGGGCTGTTCCACCATCTCCGTCACCGGGACCTCGCGGGAGTCATCGTCTCCACCGCCACCGAGCGCCATTCCGTCCTGGCCCACGACCAGGACCTGGGGGCTCTCCGGTGACCTTTCGTTCCTCGGCATCTCCATGCCGCCATTCTCTCGCACCGAGCTGTCACACCTCCGTGGTGCCCCCTGACGAGGGTGATCCACCACATGTGTCGGCTATTGGGTCAGTTGCGGCGCAGGCGCAGGGCCAGAAAGCAGAGGCCGAGGCCGACCAGGACGAGGCCGGCGCCCAGCGGCAGGACGCCCACGGCGGGGATCGCGGGGTCGGCGACGGCATGGCTCGGGGTGCGGGCGGCGGTGTCCACAGGGGCGTCGCTGGGCGGTGCAGGCGGCGTGACCTGCTGGTCGGCGGGGTTGTCGGGGTGGCCTCGGTGGGCGCCGGGCGGCCACTCGTCAGGCTGGATGACGTTCGCCGAATGCGTGAGGGAGGGGGAGGCGGAGGGGGGTCCGGATTTCTTCGGCGCGCCCGCAGACGCCGAACCGGGGTGTCCGGTGGGGGAGGTGACCGGTCTGCCGGGGGAGGCGCTGGGGTTTCCGTTTCCGGAGGAGGCGCCGGCGGACGGGGGCCAGGCGGCCGCGGGATCAGTGGTGGCGGTGCGCGAGGTGCCGGATCTAGACGGTTCGCCGCCGGGGAACTGGCCGGGGGCGGTCCTCGCGGGGTGGTGGGGGCGGTCCGGCGGCGTACGCCAATCGCCCGCGCCGCCGCCGAACCAGGTACCGCCGGGCTGGGCTCCATCGGCGGCGGAAGGCCGTCCGGGCTCGGGCTCGACGGCGTACGCGTACGAGAGGGAGTAAGCCGGTCCGAGCAGGAGGGCTGCCAGGAACAACAGCGGGCCTACGCGTGGCGGTAGTCCTGCGCGTGGCAGTGGTCCAACGTGTGGCAGCGGGCCTGCGCGTGGCCGCCGGTGTCGGCGCAGTGGTCGGGCGGTGGTGCGGAGGCGTGGAGTCATTCCGCGCGCTCCTCCCGGAATCGAGTCACCAAGATCGGACGTATCCCGGAATCAGCGTCACATAACGCCATAACTCCGGCATCTTGGTGTCACTCCGGTCCCGCCACTCGGCCGATCCCGGGGCCGCGTGCACGACCCCGGTCGGCGGCCACCCCGGGGTTACTGGAGCGTGAGCAGCACCTTGCCGATGTGTCCGCTCTCCTCGATCACCCGGTGCGCCTGCGCCGCGTCGCTCATGGGCAGCTTCCGGTCGACGATCGGCCGGACGCGTCCCGTCGAGACCAACGGCCACACGTGCTCCCGTACCGCCGCGACGATCGCCGTCTTCTCGGCCAGCGGGCGGGCGCGGAGCGAGGTCGCGGTGATGGCGCCGCGCTTGTTGAGGAGCGTCGCGATGTTCAGCTCGCCCTTGACGCCGCCCTGCATACCGATGATGGCGAGACGGCCGTTGGTGGCCAGCGCCTTGATGTTGCGGTCCAGGTACTTGGCACCCATGTTGTCGAGGATGACGTCCGCGCCCGCGCCGTCCGTGGCTCGCTCGATCTCCTCCACGAAGTCCTGCTCGCGGTAGTTGATAAGGATGTCGGCGCCCAGCTCCGCGCAGCGGTCGAGCTTCTCCTTGGTGCCGGCCGTCACCGCGACCCGCGCGCCGACGGCCTTCGCCAACTGGATGGCCATCGTGCCGATGCCGCTCGATCCGCCGTGGACCAGGAAGGTCTCCCCGGGGCGCAGGTGGGCGATCATGAAGACGTTCGACCAGACCGTGGCGGCCACCTCGGGGAGCGCGGCCGCCGTGACGAGGTCGATGTTCTCGGGCAGCGGCAGCAACTGGCCCGCGGGGACGACGACCTTCTCCGCGTAACCGCCGCCAGCGAGCAGTGCGCAGACCTCGTCGCCGACGGACCAGCCCGAGACGCCGGGGCCGAGCGCGACGACGCGGCCCGAGCACTCCAGGCCCGGGATCTCGGTGGCGCCGGGCGGCGGGTTGTAGAAGCCCTGGCGCTGGAGCAGGTCGGCACGGTTGACGGCGCCGGCCGCCACCTCGACCAGCACCTCGCCGTCACCGGGTACGGGATCGGCGACCTCCGCCCAGACGAGCGCCTCGGGTCCACCGGGTTCCGGAATCGTGATCGCATACATGGCGGCGAGGCTACCTCTCAGTCCTGCGGCAGCGGCCGCGAATCCGGAACGGAAGTGGTGCCGGGGCTGACCCGCACGATCGTGATCAGACGGTCCGTCAACTCCAGTGTGCCGATGGCCTGGTCGTCGTAGCCCAGCACCCGGTGGCCGCGTACGACGCTCACCACCAGGTCCTCCGTCTCGCGGACCTTCAGGCCCACCTCGGACTTTATGACCGGCCGTTCGACCAGGTCGAGGCCGCTGCCCTGCTGGATGAGGTCCTCCATGACCCTGCCCGCGCTCGGGCTGAGCACGGAGAGGCCGAGCAGCCGGCCAGCCGCGCTGGCGCTGGTGATGACGGCGTCGGCGCCGGACTGCCGAAGGAGAGGGGCGTTCTCCTCCTCGCGGACCGCCGCCACGATCTTCGCGGTGCGGTTGAGCTGGCGCGCGGTCAGGGTGACCAGGACCGCGGTGTCGTCGCGCTGGGTGGCGATGATGATCTGCCGCGCCTTCTGCACCTCGGCGCGCAGCAGTACGTCGCTGCGGGTCGCGTCGCCGACGACACCGGCGTAACCGTGGGCCGTCGCCGACTCGACGACCTTGCTGCTGGGGTCGACGACGACCACGTGGTCCGCCTTCAGGCCCGTCGCGGTGACGGTCTGGACCGCCGACCGGCCCTTCGTGCCGAATCCGACGACGACGGTGTGGTCTCGCAAGTTGGACCTCCAGCGGTTCAGCCGCCACTCCTCCCGGGTGCGCTCGGTGAGCACTTCGAGAGTGGTGCCGACCAGGATGATCAGGAACAGCACACGCAGGGGCGTGATGACGAAGATGTTGATGAGCCGGGCGCTGTCGCTGACGGGCGTGACGTCGCCGTATCCCGTGGTGGAGAGGGTGACGGTCGCGTAGTAGAAGGCGTCCAGCAGGTCGACTTTGGTGTCGGAGCTGTCGTTGTAGCCGCCGCGGTCGGCGTAGACGATGAACGCCGTGATGACCAGCACGGCGAGCGCCATGAGCAGTCGCCGGGTGACCTGCCGGAGCGGTCGCTGGACGACACGGCGGGGCAGCTTCACCTGACGGGAGGCGACCTGCTCGTCGTCCTGGCGGGCTATCGCGTCGGAGCCGGGAAGTTTCACGTGAAACACTCCTTGGCTCCGCCGGTTCCGTGGCCGGGTGCGTGGCCGGTTCCGTGGCCGGGGTGGGCGTGTTCGCGGATGCCGTATTCGTCGTGGGCGGTGCCGCCCGACGGGGTCCACGACCAGGGCAGGTCCAGGATCTGCAGTTGCTGCCCGGCCTCGGCTCCGCCGGGTGCCACGACGGCCAGTCCGTCGGCCGCCGCGATGCCGCGCAGCATGGCCGGCCCGTTGTAATGCAACGGCACGGCCCGGTTCCCCCGCAGCACCACGGGCACGAGCCGGGTGTCGTACGGGTGCCCGTGTACGGCGCTCTGGAGCGGCGCGGTGTACGCGTCCTGCGCCGGCCGACCCGCCAGCACTCTCAGCAGCGGCTCGGCGAGCGTGAGCAGACCGGAGACGGCGGCGAGCGGGTTGCCCGGCAGGCCGACGAGGTGCTGGCCCTCCTTGATACGGGCGAGCAGCATCGGGTGCCCCGGCCGCACCTTCACACCGTCGACGAGCAGTTCGGCGCCGACGCGGCTCAGGGTCGGGTGCACATGGTCGACGGGGCCCGAGGCGGTGCCGCCCGTCGTCACGATGAGGTCGGCGTCAGAGGACCGTACGGCCTCGAACAGTGCCTCCGCGTCGTCGCCGAGGCGTCGTACGGAGATGACCTCCGCGCCCAGCGCCCTGAGCCAGGGCGGCAGCATGGGGCCGAGCGCGTCCCTGATGAGGCCGTCCCGGGGGAGGCCGTCGGTCAGCAACTCGTCGCCCAGGACGAATACTTCGGCCCGTGGACGGGGCACCGTCGGTAGCGCGTCGTACCCGGCGGCGGCCGCCAGCCCGAGCACTGCCGGTGTCACCAGGGCGCCGGGAGGCAGGAGTTGGTCGCCGACGCGGCACTCCTGGCCGCGCGGGCGGATGTCCTGGCCGTGGCCGACGTCGCGCAGGGCGAACAGCCTGCCCTTGTCGTCCGTGCGGCCGTGCTCGCTGCGGATGACGGCGGTCGCCTCGCGCGGGACGCGGGCACCGGTGGCGATCCGGACGGCCTCACCGTCGGACAGCGGCTCGGGCTGGTCCTGCCCGGCGAGGATCCCTTCGGCCCGCACGTCCCAGGGCCCGGGACCGGCGACGACCCAGCCGTCCATGGCGGAGGTGTCGAAGGAGGGGAGGTCGCAGAGGGCGAGGAGGGGTTCGGCGAGGGTGAGACCGAGGGCGCGGTCCAGGGGGACGGGGTGGGTGGTGGGGGTGTTCTCGGGGGTGCTTTGGGGGGCTGTGCTTCGGGGGGTGGTGTTCTGGGGGGTGGGGGCGTTGGCCTGGGGTTTGGGCTTGGCGGGCTGGGGGGCGGTCGCGTCGCCCTCGGCCGTGGCGTCGGCCATCACGTCGGCTGTCGCGTCCTGAAGCGTGTCGGCTTCGCCGTCGGTCTTGCCACCCTGGAGTGCGGTGGCTTCGCCGTCGGCCTTGGCGCCCCGGAGTGCGGTGGCTTCGCCGTCGGCCTTGGCGCCCTGGAGCGCGGTGGCATCCCGCTCGGCCGTACGGCGACGGAGTGCGGCGGCGTCGCGTCCGGCCTTTTCGGCGACGGTGCGCGCGGCGGGCCAAGGGGTGGCCCGGTGCCGGGCAGGAGTGGGGGCGGACGCGCCCGTACCGCCGCCCGCTGTTTCACCGGACGCGCCCGTACCGGAACCCGCAGGCTGACGTGAGCCGGATGCGGATGCCGTGGGGTCGACGGAGCGGCCCGAGCCATGTGCCGGGGCGCCGGGGCCTGCCCCCTGTGCAGGGCCCGCCGAACCCCGGCGGTCCGAGCCCCCGCCCGGCGCCGTACCGTCTGCGCCCACGCGACCCGCCCGGCCCTCGTTGACCAGGGCGAGCGCCTCGTCGAGGGCACTGTCCTCGGCCGCGCGCGCCTGCGCGGCCGAGAACTCGGCGCTCTGTCCGGTCATCCCGCGTCCGGCCGCGCGTCCGAGGACCCACCGGATGCGGGCCCACCGGATGCGGACCCACCGGACGACGGCCCACCGGATGCGGAACCGCCGCCGGAACCTTCCCCGGCCGCCGCCTCCTTCGCCCACCGGTCGGCGAGCGCGACGGCCTTCGCGGCGGCCTCGGCGACCGCTTCCTTGCCTCCCCCGGCGCGCGCGGCGGCGTACCCGACGAGGAACGTCGTCAGGGGCGCGGCGGGTCGGGCCACGCCGTGCGCGGCATCGCGGGCGAGGTCGAGCAGGACGCCGGTGTCGACGTCGAGTTCGATGCCCAGTTCATCCTTGGCTGCGGTGATCCATTCTTCCAACACGTGCCCATGCTCCCTGATACGTGAACGGGCGGCTGCGATGTCGTCCCAGGTGTCGCAGTCGAAGGACGCGACGGGGTCGGTGATGCGGGTGAGTTCGAGTCGCCGGACGAGCAGCCGCAGGGGCAGCCCGGTCAGGCCGCCGTCGTGCTCGGCGGCGATCTCGGCGAGGTGGTGACGCAGGGGCGCGCTGCGGTAGGCCGCGACGAGCGGCTGGTCCCGGCCGTCGGCGTCGGTGAGCAGCACCCCGTCCGCCGTTCCGGCGCTCAGGGCGTCGAGCAGGCGCCGTACCGTCCCGTCGCTGAGGAAGGGCAGGTCGGCGGAGAGGACCAGGACGTCGTCGGCCGTGGTGGCGCGCAGGCCGGCGCCGAGGGCGGCCAGCGGTCCGCCCCCGGGCGGGTCCTCCCGGGTCCAGCGCACGGGGTGCGTGGTGGGGCGGGGCTCGGCGACGACGACGGTGGTGCCAGCGGTGGCGCAGGCGGCGAGGACCCGGTCGAGCAGCGACCTGCCGCCGACGCGGACCGCGGGCTTGTCCGTGCCACCCAGCCGCCGGGCGGCGCCGCCCGCGAGCACGACGGCGTCGTGGGCGCGGGGGCTCGGCACGGAAGCAGCGTTCATCCTCCGAGTATGGGCGTACGAACGATCATTGCCACCCCCGCAGGCGGGCCGCTCGTCGTCACAGGGTGCGCAGGAGCACCGCCGGTTGCTCGACGCAGTCCGCCACGTAGCGCAGGAAACCGCCCGCCGTGCCGCCGTCGCACACGCGGTGGTCGAACGTGAGCGACAGCTGGACGACCTGTCTCACGGCCAACTCGCCTTCGTGGACCCAGGGTTTGGGGGTTATGCGCCCTACTCCGAGCATGGCGGCCTCGGGGTGGTTGATGATCGGCGTCGAGCCGTCGACGCCGAAGACGCCGTAGTTGTTCAACGTGAAGGTGCCGCCCGTGAGTTCCCCCGGCGTGAGCCGACCGGCGCGCGCCGATTCGGTGAGGCGGGCGAACTCGGCGCTCAGGGATTCGGCGTCGCGCGCGTGCGCGTCCCGCACGACGGGCACGACGAGCCCCCGCTCGGTCTGGGCGGCGAACCCGAGGTGCACCTCGTCGAGCTGCACGACCTCGCGGGCGGCGAGGTCGACCCGGGAGTTGAGCTCCGGGTAGCGGGCGAGCGCGGCGGTGCAAATGCGGGCGAGCAGGGCGAGCACGGAGATCTTCGGTCCGCCGGCCGCGTTCATCGCCACGCGCGCGTGCATGAGTTCCGTGGCGTCGGCGTCTACCCAGCAGGTCGCGTCGGGGATCTCGCGCCGGCTGCGGGAGAGCTTGTCGGCGACAGCGCCCCGGATGCCGCGCAGGGGTACGCGGATGCCTCCGGTGACGATGTCGTGCGTGGCCGGGGTCGGGGTCGGGGGCACGAGTTCCGTTTCGAAGGCTTCGGCCTCGGCTACGGCCGCAGCCTCTACGGGCGTCCCGGTCACCCCGGCGCCCCGTGCCGGAACGCCCGCTTCCAGCCCACTCGCCTCCAGCGCGCTCTCGACATCGGACCGCATGATCAGCCCGTCGGGCCCCGACCCAGGCAGTTCACGCAGGTCAACACCATGCTCACGAGCAAGCTTGCGCACGAGTGGCGAGATCACCGGGACGGGACCGGTCCGAGGCTGCGGACGCGCGGGCCCGGCCTCGGGCTCAAGCGCGGGCTCAGGTTCGGGCTCGAGCGCGGGCTCGGCCTGGGCGGATGGCGCCCCGGAGAAATCACCCCGCGGACTGACCCTGCGCCGCCGAGCGGGAGCCGCCGCCGTCCCGTACCCCACAAGAACGTTCCCGGAGCCCTCGTTGGCGTCGGAGGACGCGCCTCCGGAAGAGGTGCCCACGGTCCGCGTGCTCACGGGCGGTGCCCCCAGCGCCTGCGTGTCCACCGACGCCGTCCCCACCGCAACGGTCAGCAGCGGCGAACCCACCGGCAACTCCGTGCCCTCCTCGCCGAAGCGGGCGGTGACCACGCCCGCGTAGGGGCACGGGACCTCGACCATCGCCTTGGCGGTCTCGACCTCGACGACCGGCTGGTCCACCGCCACCACGTCGCCGACCTGCACGAGCCAGGTGACGATCGACGCCTCGGTGAGACCTTCGCCGAGGTCGGGCAGCTTGAACTCCAGGACCTGTGCCATCAGTTGCCCGCCTCCCACTGCAGCCGGGCGACCGCGTCCAGGATCCGGTCCACGCCCGGCAGATGGTGCCGTTCCAGCATCGGCGGCGGGTACGGGATGTCGAACCCGGCCACGCGCAGCACCGGGGCCTCCAGGTGGTGGAAGCAGCGCTCGGTCACGCGCGCGGCGATCTCCCCGCCGGGGCCGCCGAAGCCGTTCGACTCGTGGACGACGACCGCGCGCCCCGTGCGCCGCACCGACGCGCTGACCGTCTCGTCGTCGAAGGGCACCAGGGAGCGCAGGTCGACGACTTCGAGGTCCCAGCCCTCGGCCCGCGCGGCCTGAGCCGCCTCCATGCAGACGGGCACCGAGGGCCCGTACGTGATGAGCGTGGCGCTGCTGCCGGGGCGGCGCACCACGGCCCGCCCGATCGGCTCGACCTCGGTCGGGTGCTCGGGGTTCCAGGAGTCCTTCGACCAGTACAGGCGCTTGGGTTCGAGGAGGACGACCGGGTCGTCGGAGGCGATGGCGGCGCGCATCAGGCCGTACGCGTCGGCGACGGTGGCCGGCGTGACGACGTGGAGGCCCGGGGTGGCCATGTAGTAGGCCTCGGAGGAGTCGCTGTGGTGCTCGACGCCGCCGATGCCGCCGCCGTAGGGCACGCGCACGGTGAGGGGCAGCGGCATCGCTCCCCTGGTGCGGTTCCGCATTCTCGCCACGTGCGAGATCAGCTGCTCGAAGGCGGGGTAGGCGAACGCGTCGAACTGCATCTCGACGACCGGCCGCAGCCCGTACATGGCCATGCCGACCGCGGTGCCGAGGATGCCCGCCTCGGCGAGCGGTGTGTCCGTGCAGCGGTCCTCGCCGAACTCCTTGGCGAGCCCGTCGGTGACCCTGAAGACGCCGCCGAGGGTGCCGACGTCCTCGCCGAGGACGTGCACCGAGGGGTCGGCGGCCATGGCGTCGCGCAGGGCGCGGCCGAAGGCCTGGGCCATGGTGGCCGGCTTGGCGCTCTGGGCCGCGGCGGTGGTCATCGCTGCGCCCCGTCCGCCTCGGCGTCCAGCTCGGCACGCAACTGGGCGGCCTGCTCGCGCAGTTGCGTGGTCTGCTCGGCGTAGACGTCGCGGAAGAGGTCCATGGGGTCGAGCACCGGGTCCTGGTTCATGCGCTCGCGCAGGTCGGCGGCCAGCTTCTCGGCGTCGTCGCGCACGGCCTTCTTGCCTTCCTCGTCGAGGAGTCCACGGTGCGTCAACTCCCGCTCCAGGAGCAGGATCGGGTCATGGTCGCGCCACGCGTCGACCTCGCTGTCGCTGCGGTAGCGCGTCGCGTCGTCCGCGTTCGTGTGCGCCTCCATGCGGTACGTCACGGCCTCGACGAGGGTCGGACCGCCCCCTTCGCGCGCGTGGCGCACGGCTTCGCCGAGCACCTCGTGCACGGCCACCGCGTCGTTCCCGTCCACGAGCCGGCCCGGCATTCCGTAGCCGACGGCCTTGTGGGCGAGCGACGGGGCGGCGGTCTGCTTGGCGAGCGGCACGGAGATCGCGAAGCCGTTGTTCTGGACGAAGAAGACGACCGGGGCCCGCCACACCGCCGCGAAGTTCAGCGCCTCGTGGAAGTCGCCCTCGCTGGAGCCGCCGTCGCCGACCATGGCGAGCGCGACCACGTCGTCGCCCTTTAGGCGGGCGGCGTGCGCGAGGCCGACCGCGTGCGGGAGCTGGGTCGCGAGGGGCGTGCAGAGGGGGGCCGTGCGGTGCTCGCGCGGGTCGTAGCCGGTGTGCCAGTCGCCGCGCAGCAGGGTCAGGGCCTGCACCGGGTCGAGGCCGCGGGCGACGGCCGCGAGGGTGTCGCGGTAGCTGGGGAAGAGCCAGTCGCGCCGTTCCAGGACGAGGGCGGCCGCGACCTCGCAGGCCTCCTGTCCGGTGCTGGAGGGGTAGACCGCGAGCCGGCCCTGCTTCGTCAGAGCGGTCGCCTGCGCGTTGTACCTGCGGCCGCGGACCACTTCCGCGTACAGCCGGTGCAGGAGCCGGGGATCGGCCTTGGCCGCTGCGTCGGTGCCGAGAACCCGGTACGGCTCGGCGTCGGGCAGCAGCGGTGCGGGATCCGTGCGCGGCTGCCAGGCGGGCGGCGGGGTGGGCCGGTAGGCGTCCCGCTGCTCCATGACCGTCATGACGGCACCTCCTCGTTGGAAGCGGCTGGGAGACGCGACGGTGTGGTGCGCCTCACCTACCGATTGTTCGGTCGTCGGCACATTTTGGCTACAGGCACCTTCAGGCTGTGGACAAACGGTTCTCCACAGCTTGGGATGGACGCAGTACGTCCATGGTAGGGAAGCGGGGGGACATGGCATCTGAACGAATGGCCGACGACCCGGGCGGCGACCGCTCCGAGCACCCGCCCCACCCGCCGCCCGACCGGGGCCCCGCGTACCAACCGCGCCCGCTGGACGCGATCGACCGCGACATCCTGCAGATGCTCCAGCTGGACGGCCGCGCCTCGATACGTTCCGTCGCCGAACGCGTCCATGTGTCACGGGCCAACGCCTACGCGCGTATCAACCGGCTCATCGACGACGGCGTCATCCGCGGCTTCGGCGCCCGCGTCAACCACGAACGGGCAGGTCAGGGCGCCTCCGCATACATCACCCTCAAGATCGTCCAGAACTCCTGGCGCACCGTGCGCGAGCAGCTGCGCCGCCTCCCGGAGGCCTCGCACATCTCACTGGTCAGCGGCGACTTCGACGTGCTCCTGATGGTGCACACGCAGGACAACAGGGCTCTGCGGGAACTGGTGCTCACCAAGCTCCAGGCCATGCCGGAGGTACTGAGCACGCGCACGCTGCTGGTGTTCGAGGAGGAGGACCTGGAACCGGACGCGTGACGACGCCCCGGCGAGAACAGGTCACCCCTCCCTGCGCAGCCCCCCGAAGATCAACTGCGAGACGGCTTCGGCCACTTCGCGGTCGTCCATGCCACGGCCGCCCGGCCGGTACCACTCCGCGATCGAGTTGATCATGCCGAACACGAGGCGGGTCGCGAGCCGTACCTCGATGTCGTCCCGCACGTCCCCGTCGGCGGCGGCCGCCTTCAGGAGCTCGGCCACCTGGTGGTCGAACTCCCTGCGCCGCTCCATCGCCCAGCGCTCCGTGTCGGTGTTCCCCCGTACGCGCAGCAGCAGGGTCACGTACGGGAGCTCGGATATGAGGACCTGGACCATGCGCCGGGTGACGTACTCCAGGCGCTCGACGGCGCGCCCCACGCGCGCGTGCTCCTCGCCGAGGATGCCGAAGAGACCGTCGAGCGCGCGGCTGACCGCGCGGCGCAGCAGCTCCTCCTTGCCGGACACGTGGTGGTAGATCGACGACTTGGAGATGCCGGCCGCCTTGGAGAGGTGCTCCATGGAAGTGCCGTCGTAGCCACGCTCGTTGAAGACCTGCACGGCGACCGACAGGAGGGTCTCGGGCGTATAGGTGTCGCGTCTTGCGGTGGTCATGCGGAGCCCTCCCGCTGGTCGGAGGCGTACGAGTGGCGGTAGAGCGCGAGCGAGGGGGCGTAGCGGCCGGACGGGTCGCGGAAATTCAGGTCGTCGAGGAGGGCGTACGCCCAGTTCTTGCCGAGTTTCCTGCTCCATTCGACGGGCCCCATCGGGTAGTTGACGCCCAGGCGCATCGCCGTGTCGATGTCCTCCGGAGTGGCCACTCCCTTGGCGACGGCTTCGTGCGCGAGGTCGATGATCCGGGCGACCGTGCGAGCCACGATCATGCCGGGCACGTCACCGATGACGCTGACGTCCTTGCCGATGGCCTGGAAGAGGCCGGTGGCCTCGCGCAGGGTCTGCTGGGACGGCTCCGGCGAGGCCGCGAGGGCGATACGGGTGGCGGCACGGTAGTCGAACGCGAGGTCGAAGTAGACGACGTCCCGGTACTCGACGGACGTCTGGCCGTCCGCGAGGGCGAGCTGGCCGCCGCTGGGCAGGACCAGGCGCGTGCCGTTGTCCTCGTCCTCCTCGCGCACCTGGATGCCCGCCTCGCGGATCAGCGTGAGCAGCTCGGCGGCAGGCCCCAGGTCCCCCTCGGCGACGACGTAGGCGGGCGCCGGGGCGGGCAGCGCGGTGTGCGGCTCCGGCCGCTCCTCGCCGTCCGTGTACGCGTACCAGCCACGGCCCGCCTTGCGGCCGAGCATCCCGGCCTCGACCAGGCGCCGCTGGGCAAGGGAGGGCCGGAACTTCGCGTCCTGGAAGAAGGCCTCCCACACGGAGCGGGTCACCGCCTCGTTGACGTCCTGGCCGATGAGGTCCGTCAGCTCGAAGGCGCCCATCTTGAAGCCGCCGCACTCACGAAGGACGGCGTCGATGGTGGCGGGCTGGGCGCCCTGCTCCTCGTAGACCGCGAAAGCCTCGGCGTAGAACGGCCGCGCGATGCGGTTGACGATGAATCCGGGGGTGTCCGCGCAGACGACGGGGGTCTTGCCCCAGGCGCGCGCCGTCTCGTACGCGCGCGTGGCCGCCGTTACGTCCGTCGCCGCGCCGGAGACGACCTCGACCAGCGGCATCAGGGGCGCCGGGTTGAAGAAGTGCAGGCCGACGAGGCGTCCCGGCAGGCGCAGCGCGCCGCCGACGGCCGTGACGGACAGGGACGAGGTGTTGGTCGCGAGCAGACAGTCGTCCGCCACGATCTCCTCGAGGTCACTGAACAGCCGCTGTTTCACGTCGAGCCGCTCCACCACGGCCTCGACGACGAGCGCGGCTCCCGCGAACTCCTCAAGCGTCTCGGCGGGGCGCAGGCGCGCGCACGCCGCGTCCCGTTCGGCGGCATCGAGCCTGCCCTTCTCGACCAGGCGGCCGAGGCGCGCGGCGATGGCGTCCGCGGCTTCTCGGGCGCGCCCCGGTACGGCGTCGTGGAGCCGCACGGGGTGGCCGGCCGTCAGGGCGACCTGGGCGATGCCCTGGCCCATGGTGCCGGTGCCCACCACGCCCACGAGGCGTTCGGGACTGCCGGGCTCGTGTGCTGTCATGCTCGCGATCCTCCCGCACAAGACCACGGCCGGGGCCCCGGGGGTCGAGGCTCAGAGAGCGGGCGCGAAGTTTTCCACAGGTTCGACAGACCCCCTTGTCCCGACCGATCGTTCGGTTACTCTAGCCGTGTCCGCCTGTTCCTGCCCAGCTCGCCGGCTCGACGAAGAGCCGCCTCCACGAGGAGTTGGTCCCGCATGGCCGCCGAAGTCTCCCCTCACGATCTGATCGCCAAGCACCGGCCCACCCTGGACCAGGCACTGGAGGCGATCCGCACGCGCGCGTACTGGTCGCCGCACCCCGAGCACCCCAAGGCCTACGGAGAGCACGGCAGCCTGAGCATGGCCGACGGCAAGGCCGCCTTCGACGCCCTCCTCGGCACCCGGCTAGACCTGGACCAGCCCGGCACGGACGACTGGGTGGGCGGCGAAGTGTCGCCGTACGGCATCGAGTTGGGCGTGACCTATCCGCACCCCGACCTCGACGCCCTGCTCCCCGCCATGCGGGCGGGCGTGCGCGCGTGGCGCGAGGCGGGCGCGGAGGCGCGGGCCGCCGTGTGCCTGGAGATCCTGGCCCGGATCAGCGCGCGTACGCACGAGTTCGCGCACGCGGTGATGCACACCAGCGGCCAGGCCTTCATGATGGCGTTCCAGGCGGGCGGCCCGCACGCCCAGGACCGCGGCCTCGAAGCGGTGGCGTACGCGTACGTCGAGCAGGTGCGCACGCCGGACATGGCCGAGTGGAGCAAGCCGCAGGGCAAGCGCGACCCCCTCGTCCTCGGCAAGCGGTTCACCCCGGTCGGGCGGGGCATCGCACTTGTCATCGGCTGCAACACCTTCCCGACGTGGAACGGATATCCGGGCTTCTTCGCCTCCCTCGCCACCGGCAACCCCGTCCTGGTGAAGCCTCACCCGCGCGCGGTGCTGCCGCTCGCGCTCACCGTCCAGGCGGCCCGCGAGGTCCTCGCCGAGTCCGGCTTCGACCCGAATCTGGTGGCACTCGCCGCCGAGGCCCCCGGCGAAGGCCTCGCCAAGACGATCGCCCTGCGCCCCGAGATCAAGATCATCGACTACACGGGTTCCACGGCCTTCGGCGACTGGCTGGAGACGAACGCCCGGCAGGCGCAGGTCTACACGGAGAAGGCGGGCGTCAACACGGTCGTCATCGACTCGACCGACCGCTACAAGGGAATGCTGTCGAACCTCGCGTTCTCCCTGTCCCTCTACAGCGGCCAGATGTGCACCACCCCGCAGAACCTCCTCGTCCCGCGCGACGGCATCACCACGGACGAGGGCCCCAAGTCGTACGACGAGGTGGTCACCGACATCGCGGCGGCGGTCGGCGGCCTCCTCGGCGACGATGCCCGGGCGAACGCGCTGCTCGGCGCGCTGGTCAACCCGGACGTGAAGGCCCGCCTGGAGGGCGCCTCCGCGCTCGGTGAAGTCGCCCTCGCCTCAAGGGAGATCGCCCACCCGGAGTTCCCGGGTGCCGTCGTCCGTACGCCGGCGATCGTCAAGCAGGACGGCGCGCGCAAGTTCTGGGACGGCGCCGAGTCCGAGGCCGCCTACCTCGGCGAGTGCTTCGGCCCGGTCTCGTTCGCCGTCGCCGTCGACTCCACGGAGGAAGCACTGGAGCTGCTGCGGCGCACGGTGCGCGACAAGGGCGCGATGACGGTCGGCGCGTACACGACCTCCGGCGAGGTCGCCGAAGCCGTAGAAGAGGTCTGCCTGGAGGAGTGCGCCCAACTCTCCCTCAACCTCACGGGCGGCGTGTACGTGAACCAGACGGCAGCGTTCTCCGACTTCCACGGCTCAGGCGGCAACCCGGCGGCTAACGCTGCGCTGTGCGACGGGGCATTCGTGGCTAATCGGTTCCGGGTGGTGGAGGTGCGGCGGGAGGGGTGACGGGGCCCTCCGGGCGGGAGCGGGGGCCCTCCGGGCGGGAGCGGGGGCCTGGGCCCCGGGGCCGGGTCCGGGGAGCCGGGGCCGGGGGTTGGGCGCTGGGTGGGGAGGTAGCTGGCAGGCGGGTCGCTCGACGGGTGGCGGTGAGGCGGCCGCGCGACTGTGCCGACGTGGCGGCGGTCGGGCGGCTGCGGCGGCCGGGTTCCGGCGGGGCGGCAGCAGCGGCGGCGTGGCGGCCAGCCCGCTTGCCCCGGCGCTTCAAACCCCCGAGCGCCCCGCAGGGCCCCCCGATGTGCCGCACGTGCTCCAGTGGAAGAGGGTCATGCCCACGCTCGTCGCCAGGTTGTAGCTGGAGACCTGGGCCCGCATCGGCAGCGACACCAAGTGGTCGGCGCGGGCGCGCAGTTCGGGGGAGAGCCCGCTGCGCTCCGAGCCGAAGGCGAGGAGCGCGTCGTCCGGCAGCGCCATCGCCCGGATGTCCTCGCCCTCCGGATCGAGCGCGTACACCGGACCCGGCGGAAGCTCCTCCACCGCCAGGCGCTCGACCGCCGTCGCGAAGTGCAGGCCCGCGCCGCCGCGTACGACCGTCGGATGCCAGGGGTCGAGGCTGCCGGTCATGACGACGCCGGTCGCCCCGAAGCCGGCGGCGAGGCGGATGACGGCGCCCGCGTTGCCGAGGTTGCGGGGGTTGTCGAGGACGACGACCGGCGCGTTCCTCGGCAGTCGTGCCACGGCGGCCAGGTTCGCCGCGCGGTCGGGCCGCGCCGCCAGCGCGGCCACCCCAGTGGGGTGCAGACGAGGCACCAGGGCCCGCAAGGACTCCTCCGGCACCTCCACCAGAAGCCCGTCCAACGCGTCCCGCACGTCGGGCGCCAGCTCCTCCGCCAGCGCGAGCGCCGCGGCCCGACTCGTCGCCAGAGCCACAGGCACGCGCGCGCCGAACCGCAGCGCGTGCTTGAGCGCATGGAACCCGTCGAGGAGCACCGACCCCTCGGCGTGCGCGCGCCACGCCCCGACGCCGGCGGCATCCGCCCTGTTCATCCGGCCTTCTCCACGCTGCTCGAAGTCATCGGGTGAAGCCTACGTGGGCCTGTTCGGCGCTCTCCTCGGCCCGCGGCCCCGGCAGCGTCGGCGCATGGCCCGTACGGGAAAACAGGCCTCCACGCGCGCGTGCCGCCCAGCCGCCCAGCCGCTTCAGGAACGACGTCGGCAGGAACACCGCGTCGGCGGCGATCATCGCGAGCGAGAAGAACGGCAGCCCGAGCAGCACCGCGATCACCGCGTGCTCGCACATCATGGCGACAAGGAGCACGTTCTTGACGCGCCGGTTGAACAGCGTGAACGGGAAGGCGACCTGCACCAGGACCGTCCCGTACGACACGAGCATGATCATGATCCCGTGCGAGGCGAGCAGGTCGCCGAGGGCGGGCCAGGGCGAGAAATAGTCCAGGTGGAGCGGGTAGTAGACGGCGGTTCCGTCCTGCCAGCGGCTGCCCTGGATCTTGTACCAGCCGGCCGTCGCGTAGATCAGGCAGGCCTCCGCCATGATCACGAAGAGCGCGGCGTTGTGGGCGAGGTTCGCGATCACGTCGAGCAGCATCCGGGGCTCCCCGTACGGGTCCCTCCGGTTCACCGCCCACCACAGGCCCTGCACGGCCCACAGGCCCCAGAAGACGATCAGCCAGCCCCAGCTCACGACCCCCAGGAAGGTGATCGCGGAGAGCCCGATCCCGGCGAGCCACCACAGCAGCGGCCCCACCCGGTCCGGCCGCCCGAAACCGTCCTCACGCGCGCGTGCCGCCCGTCGCGCGTCCAGCGACCAGACCTGCCCGCACCGCGTGAACACCAGGTACATCGACATCAGATGGATGACGTTGTCGCCGCCGTCCCCCATGAAGATGCTGCGGTTCTGCAGCGACAGCACGCCGATCATGAAGAGGACGGACATCGTCCGGGTCCGCCAGCCCAGCATCAGCAGCGCGCTGACCAGGACCGCGGCGAAATAGACGAACTCGAACCAGACGCGGCCGTCCGACCACATCAGCGCGGTGAAAGCGCCGTTGCCTGCGATGAGCTGCCGCGCCATGTCCCAGCTCCACGGCCCGTCGGGCCCGTACAGCTCGTGGCGGTTGGGGATCTCGCGGAGCAGGAACAGCAGCCAGGTCGCGGAGAACCCGATCCGGATGACGGCACTCTGGTACGGGCCGAGAGCGGCACCGGTGACAAGGTCGATACGGCCGATACGGTTCACCGGGCACCCGCCGTTCCGGCCGCGGCACGCGCGCGCGTGCCGTCGTCGAGGGCCCTGTCCGCGACCGTCACCGTCCACCAGGGGTTCTCGCGGTAGTAGGGCTTGAGGTCGACTTTCTCGCCGCTCCACGAGGGCGGCTCGACATTGGTGGTCTGCGAGCGGACCTGCACGCGCGTGATGCTGCCGGGCTTCGTGCTGTCGCCGCCGGTCAGGCCGCTTTCGGCGGACAGGCGGAGGACGACGATGCGGCGGATGTAGCGCTCGGACAACTGGCCGCGCAGCCCGTTCGGACGGTTCTCCCCGTCGTGCGACGACATGTAGAAGTCCCACGCCCGGCGCAGCTCGTTCTGCTGCGTGTGGCTGGGCAGCAGGTTCCCGTCTATCGCGGCGCCGTCCTGCGCCGACAGGTCGTACCAGCCGGTCGTGCGCGTACCGCCGTCGGCCGTACGGATCTCGGCGCGGGCCTGCACGGCGATGTTCTGCTGGAGCGGGTTGGGCGCGAACAGCTTCCAGTTCTGCTCGAATTCCGGATAGACCCAGCCGTCGACGGCCCGGCCGTACTTCTTGGAGACGGTGTTGGGCGGCGCGACGTGCAGAAACACCATGGCCAGATGCGTACACGCCCCGACGGCGATCAGGACGAGGGCGAAGGCGCCGAGGATCTGGTAGCGGAGGGAGAGGGCGGAGAGGCCTGTACGGGGGGTGAGCGCTTCGACCGGCTGGGCGAGGGCCGGCTCGGACGCCTGTGCTTCCGGGTGCGCTTCAGGGCTCACAGGGGTTACTCGGCCCAGCTCCGGCCCGCGCGAAGGCGCCGGACTCCGCTCCTGCCAAGGCTCCGCGCCCGGCGCGTCCGACGGCTCCGCGCCCGGCCCGTCCGACGGCTCCGCGCCCGGCCCGTCCGACGGCTCCGGACTCGGCCCCGGACTCGGCTCCGGGTCGGAACGCCGGGCCGTCGAGCCCTTGTCGTACGCGTCCATGCCGCCGTCTCCCGAGTTCTCCTGATGCCGTTGGCCGGCGCCATTGCCGAACCGATTCCTCGCCGCACGGCCCACTCCGGACTCCCGGCACCGCACCGGCACCGTACTCAGCCGCGCGTGCGAGGCACAGGCCCATCGGGTTTTCCGCAGCGGCCCATGGAGTTATCCGGAGTTATCCACAGGCCGGACCTCGCAGGGTTGACACCTTACGGCGCCTCGTCCCACCATTGAATCCGACGAACCGAACGATCGGTCGGGAGATTCGCTCAGGTCGAGGGAGACCGGGATGGCGACAGCAGCTGCGCACCAAGCGGCGCGGACACAGGCGGCCCACGCCACGTCCGACGCCACCGGCACGTCCTCGGGCCCGGACTCGGGCACCGCCGCGTACCAGACAGCGTTCGACACCGCCGTGGCGGCGGAGGAGCGCATCGAGCCCCGCGACTGGATGCCCGACGCCTATCGCGCGACCCTCGTGCGCCAGATCGCCCAGCACGCCCACTCCGAGATCATCGGAATGCAGCCGGAGGCGAACTGGATCACGCGCGCGCCCTCCCTGCGGCGCAAGGCGATCCTGATGGCCAAGGTCCAGGACGAGGCCGGCCACGGCCTGTACCTGTACAGCGCGGCCGAAACGCTCGGCACAGGCCGCGACGAGCTCCTCGACAAGCTGCACAGCGGCCGCCAGAAATACTCGTCGATCTTCAACTACCCGACGCTGACCTGGGCGGACGTCGGCGCCATCGGCTGGCTCGTGGACGGCGCCGCGATCACGAACCAGGTCCCCCTGTGCCGCTGCTCGTACGGGCCGTACGCGCGCGCCATGGTCCGGATCTGCAAGGAGGAGTCCTTCCACCAGCGCCAGGGCTACGAGCTGCTCCTCGCCCTGAGCCGCGGCACCGACGCCCAGCACGCGATGGCGCAGGACGCCGTCGACCGCTGGTGGTGGCCCTCGCTGATGATGTTCGGCCCTCCCGACGACGAGTCGGCGCACTCGGCGCAGTCCATGGAGTGGAAGATCAAGCGCCACTCGAACGACGAGCTCCGCCAGCGCTTCGTCGACATCTGCGTACCGCAGGCCGAGTCCCTCGGACTCACCCTCCCCGACCCCGACCTCAGATGGAACGAGGAGCGCGGGCACCACGACTTCGGCGCCATCGACTGGACGGAGTTCTGGGAGGTCCTGAAGGGCAACGGCCCGTGCAACGAGCAGCGGATCACCCAGCGCAGGCGGGCACACGAAGAGGGCGCCTGGGTCAGGGAAGCGGCCGCGGCCCACGCGGCCAAGCACTCGGGAGCGAACGGGATGACCGGGAAGAACGGGAAGGCGACGGCATGAGCGACGCGAAGGACTGGCCGCTGTGGGAGGTCTTCGTACGCTCCCGGCGCGGGCTGTCACACACCCACGCCGGCAGCCTGCACGCCCCGGACGCCGAGCTCGCCCTGCGGAACGCACGCGACCTGTACACGCGCCGCGGCGAAGGGGTCTCCATCTGGGTCGTCCCCTCGGCCTCGATCACAGCTTCCTCGCCCGACGAGAAGGACCCCTTCTTCGAGCCCGCCGCCGACAAGCCGTACCGGCACCCCACGTTCTATGAGATCCCGGAAGGGGTGAAGCACCTGTGACCACCTCTCCGACGACCTCTCCGACGACCTCAGAGACCAACTCGCCTTCTACGGAGCGCCCGACCGTTTCTACGGAGCACCCGGCCGTCAGCGCCGCCGCCGCGCTCGCCCTGGGCGACGACGCGCTCGTGCTGTCGCACCGGCTGGGGGAGTGGGCCGGACACGCTCCCGTCCTCGAAGAAGAAGTCGCCCTGGCCAACATCGCCCTCGACCTCCTCGGCCAGGCCCGCGTCCTCCTCTCCCTGGTCGGCGACGAGGACGAGCTGGCCTACCTCCGCGAGGAACGCGCCTTCCGCAACATCCAGTTGGTCGAGCAGCCCAACGGCGACTTCGCCCACACCATCGCCCGCCAGCTCTACTTCTCCACCTACCAGCGCCTCCTCTACGGACACCTCGCCACGGCCGACGACCCGCTCACCGGCCTCGCCGCCAAGGCGGTCAAGGAGGTCGTCTACCACCAGGACCACGCGGAGCAGTGGACCGTACGCCTCGGGGACGGCACCCCCGAAAGCCACGACCGGATGCAGCGGGCCTGCGACGCCCTGTGGCGCTACACAGGGGAGATGTTCCAGCCAGTCGACGGCATCGAAATCAACTGGCAGGAGATGGAGGCAAGTTGGACCGTGTCGATCACCGCCGTCCTTGAGCGGGCGACCCTGAAGGTCCCAGAAGGCCCGCGTACGGGTGCCTGGAGGGCCGGCGCCGGACGCCAAGGCCTGCACACCGAACCGTTCGGACGGATGCTCGCCGAGATGCAGCACCTCCACCGGAGCCACCCGGGGGCGACATGGTGACCAGGACCCCCGAGGCCTCCGCCCGGAGCGCCTCCGCCCAGAGCGCCACCGGCCTGAGCCTCACCGGCCAGAGCGCCACCGGCCAGACGGAAACGCCGCTCGAAGCGGAGCTGCGCAAGCTCGCCGGCTCCGTCCCCGACCCCGAGCTGCCCGTACTCACCTTGACCGAGCTGGGCGTTCTTCGCGCCGTCCACTGCCACACCCCCAGCAGCGTCGAGGTGGAGCTGACCCCCACCTACACCGGCTGCCCCGCCGTCGAGACCATGTCCACGGACATCGAGCGCGTCCTGCACGACCACGGCATCGCCGACGTCACCGTCCGCCGCGTCCTCACCCCGGCCTGGACCACGGACGACATCACGGACGAAGGCCGCCGCAAACTCCGGGAGTTCGGCATAGCGCCGCCCCGCGCAGTCCAGCCGGGCCAAGGACCGGTGACCGTCACCCTGGGCCCCACCCGCACCACAACACCCGCGCCCACACCTGCGCTCACCCCGACCGAACCGACCGAACCCACCGACCCGGCCGCCGCCGCACTCCTCGGCGCCCCCGAGGCAAGCGACGCCCCCCTGCGCTGCCCGCACTGCGGCTCCACCGACACCGAACTCCTGAGCCGCTTCTCCTCCACCGCCTGCAAGGCCCTGCGCCGCTGCCTCGACTGCCGTGAACCCTTCGACCACTTCAAGGAGTTGTGATGGCCCGCTTCCACCAGCTCCGCGTAGCGGCGGTCGACCGGCTCACGGACGACTCCGTGGCCCTCACATTCGACGTCCCCGAAGCCCTGCGCGAGGACTACCGCCACGCGCCCGGCCAGCACCTCGCCCTGCGACGCCCCGCCGACGACGACGAGATCCGGCGCACCTACTCGATCTGCTCACCGGCCCCCGGCCCCGAAGGCCCCCGGACCCTCCGCGTCGGCGTCCGCCTGGTCGAGGGCGGAGCGTTCTCGACGTACGCGCTCAAGGAGGTCGCCGTCGGCGACGCCATCGAGGTGATGATCCCGGCCGGCCGCTTCATCCTCGAACCCACCCCCGGGCTCTACGCCGCCGTGGTCGGCGGCAGCGGAATCACCCCGGTCCTGTCGATCGCGGCCACGCTGCTCGCCCGGGAACCCGAGGCGAGGTTCTGCCTCATCCGCAGCGACCGCACCGCGGCGTCGACGATGTTCCTGGACGAGGTGGCCGACCTCAAGGACCGCTACCCCGACCGGTTCCAGCTGGTCACCGTCCTCTCCCGCGAGGAGCAACAGGCCGGCCTCGACTCCGGCCGCCTCGACCAGGAACGCCTGACGACCCTGCTGCCCGCACTGCTCCCCGTCGACGACGTCGCCGGCTGGTACCTGTGCGGCCCCTTCGGACTCGTCCAGGAAGCCGAGCGCACCCTGCGCGCACTCGGCGTAGGAAGAGACCACATCCACGAAGAGATCTTCCACGTCGACGACGGAGCGGCACCCGCACGCCCCGCACCGAGCCTCGCGCACTCCACGGTCACCGCCCAGCTCGACGGCCGCTCCGGCACCTGGCCCGTCGACGAAGGCGAATCACTGCTGGACGCCGTACTGCGCAACCGCCCCGACGCGCCGTACGCCTGCAAGGGCGGCGTCTGCGGAACGTGCCGCGCGTTCCTCGTCTCGGGCGAGGTACGCATGGACCGCAACTTCGCGCTCGAACCCGAGGAGACCGACGCCGGCTACGTACTCGCGTGCCAGTCCCACCCGGCCACGGAAAGGGTGGAACTGGACTTCGACCGCTGACCCGAACCGGCCTGACGGGTGCACTGGCCGACCGACCGCCCCCGCACACCCCACCGGCCCCCCGCCTTCCCTTCTTATAGAACCTGTTCTATCTTGACGCACCGTCAGATCATGGCGCGTCGTCACGATGAACCGGTGCACGGGAGGACAGGGCAGTGGACTTCACCTTCACCGAAGAACAGCAGGCGGCCGTCGAGGCGGCCAAGGCCGTGTTCGGCCCCGTCGCACCCGACGGCGTACCGAGCCCGGCCCTCACGTCCGGCGCGGTGGCCGACGACTTCGACCGATCCCTCTGGTCGAAACTCGCCGACGCCGACCTGCTCAGCCTCCTGCTCGACCCCGAACACGGCGGCGCCGGCCTCGACGCCATCGCGCTCTGCCTGGTCCTCCGCGAATCCGCCAAGGTCCTCGCCCGCGTCCCGCTCCTCGAACACACGGCGACCGCCGTCGCCGTACAGGCCTACGGCAGTGACGAGTTGAAGAAGCGGATCCTCCCCCAGGCGGCCCGCGGCGAACTCGTCCTCACGGCCGCCTCCGCAGGCCGCACCGGACACGACCCGGCCGAACTCGCCGTCAACGCCCACCGCGACGGCGACACCTGGACCCTCGACGGCACCCAGACCGGCGTCCCCTGGGCGCACAACGCCGACCACATCGCCGTACCCGCCCACACCCAGCAAGGCAGCACCGTCATCGCGGTGGTGCCCAACCCGCACGAGGGCCTCACCCTCGCCGAGCAGTTCTCCACGTCCGGCGAACGTCTCGCCGAACTCCACCTCGACAACGTGCGTCTCGATGCCCACCACGTCATCGAGGCCGACGAAGCCTGGGACCGGCTGAACCAGCTCCTCACCACGGGAACCTGCGCCCTCGCCCTCGGCCTCGGCGAAGCCGTCCTGCGCATGACCGGCGACTACACCAGCAAGCGCGAACAGTTCGGCCACCCCGTGGCCACGTTCCAGGCCGTCGCCGTCCAGGCCGCCGACCGGTACATCGACCTGCGCGCGATGGAAGCCACCCTGTGGCAGGCCGCCTGGCGCATCAGCACCCGAGCGGGCGGACCGCTCCCGGCCGCGGGCGACATCGCGGTGGCCAAGATCTGGGCGTCGGACGGCGTACGACGCGTCGTACAGACCGCCCAGCACCTGCACGGCGGCTTCGGCGCCGACACCGACTACCCGCTGCACCGCTACCACGCCTGGGCCAAACAACTGGAGCTGTCCCTCGGCCCCGCCGCCGCACACGAGGAGACACTCGGCGACCTCCTGGCCGCCCACCCCCTCGGCTGAGGCGCCGCGCCGAGCGGGCACGAACGCTCAGAGACTCAGAGCACGAAGCCCGACTGTCCCTTGTCGTCCACGACGGGCCGCCCCACGGCGGCCCACACCTGCATACCGCCGTCCACGTTCACCGCGTCGATGCCCTGCTGCACGAGGTACATCGTCACCTGGGCGGAACGCGCGCCGGACCGGCAGATCACGTTGACCCGGGCGTCCTGGGGTGCCGCCTCGGTCAGCTCGCCGTAGCGCGCCACGAACTCGCTGATCGGAATGTGCAGCGCGCCCTCGGCGTGGCCCGCCTGCCACTCATCGTCCTCACGGACATCGAGGAGAAAGTCCCCGTCCACAAGCTCGCCGACCTCAACCGTGGGCACACCAGATCCGAAATGCATACCCCCGACGCTACCCGACCCGCCCGGGCCGGCGGCCCGCCGCGGGCACCACCGCCGTGGCCGGCGGCTCGCCGCAGGCGCCACCGCCATGGCCGGCCGTTCAGCTACCGGCGACCTGCTCGCCCGTCAACCGCTGCAGCTCCGCCTCACGCTCGGAGACCTGCGCGAGCAGCTGCTCCGCGATCTCCTCAAGAAGCCGGTCGGGGTCGTCCGGCGCCATCCGCAGCATCGCGCCGATCGCACTCTCCTCCAGCTCGCTCGCGATCGCCGTCAGCAGCTCCTTGCGCTGCGCCAGCCACTCGAGCCGCTCGTACAGCTCCTCGCTCGGGCTCGGCTTCCGCTCCTCGGGCGCGGGCCCCTCGGCCCACTCGTCGGACAGCTCCCGCAACAGGCCTTCGTCACCGCGCCCGTACGCAGCGTTGACCCGCACGATGAACTCGTCGCGCCGGTCACGGTCCTTCTCGTCCTGCGCCAGATCGGGGTGCGCCTTACGGACGAGCTCCCGGTAGAGCTTGCGCGCCTCGTCGCTCGGGCGAACCCGCTGCGGAGGCCGCACGGGCTGATCGGTGAGCATCGCCGAAGCCTCCGGCGACAGCCCGTCCCCGTCCATCCACTGGTCGAACAGCTCCTCGACACCGGGCATGGGCAGAACCCGCGCCCGAGCCTCGTCCGCCTTACGCCGATCCTCCGAATCCCCGGTACGCGCGGCGACCGCCTCGGCGATCAACGCCTCCAGCTCGTCCAGCCGCGTATACATGGGGCCCAGCTTCTGGTGATGCAGCCGGGAGAAGTTCTCCACCTCGACCCGGAACGTCTCCACCGCGATCTCGAACTCGATCAGCGCCTGCTCTGCGGCAAGCACAGCCCGCTCAAGCCGAGCCTCAGGACGCTCCCCACCAACAGCCGGCCCCTGCGCCTCAGCGGCAGTGGCCTCGGACGCACTCGACTCAGCTCCCGGGATCGTCACCCAACCAGCCTAGGGCACGCCCCACCGAGCCTTGCCCGACGCCTTCTCCCGCTCGGTTCCGGGAGCCTCCCCCTCCCCTCCCCCTCCCCTCCCCCTCCCCTCTCCCTGCGCCCCCCGTTCCTCCTGACCAAAGACACAGAGGCACAGAGGCACAGAGGCACCCCCGCCGTACCCCCGCCCCTCAAACCCCCACCTCAGCCCGCACCCGCCCCTCCCTCACCGCCTTGGCCAGCTCCGCATGGTCGCGTTCCGTGCGGTCGGCGTAGGTGGCCGCGAACTGGGCGACGGCCTCGTCCAGTTCCTCGTTCTTGCCGCAGTAGCCGGCTATCAGGCGGGGGTCGGCGCTGTGGGCGTGGGCTCGGGCGAGGAGGGCGCCAGTCATGCGGCCGTAGTCATCCAGCTGGTCGGCGGCGAGTGCTGTCGGGTCGACGCTTCCCTTGCGGTTTCTGAACTGGCGTACCTGGAAGGGCCGTCCGGCGACGGTCGTCCAGCCGAGCAGGATGTCGCTGACGACCTGCATCCGCTTCTGCCCGAGGACCACGCGCCGCCCCTCGTGGACGACCGGCTGCGTCTCGAACCCGGCTTCGGGCAGATGCGGCAGCAGCGCCGAGGGCCGTGCTTCCTTCACCTGAAGCACGAGTGCCTCTCCCCGATGGTCGAGGAGCAGCACCACGTACGACCTGGTGCCGACGCTGCCCGTGCCGACGACTCTGAACGCGACGTCCTGGATCGCGTAGCGGCCGAGCAGGGGGAGTCGGTCTTCGGAGAGCGTGTGCAGGTAGTCGCCGAGTGAGGCCGCGACGGCCGCCGCCTCGTCGTCGGGGACGCGGCGCAGTACGGGTGGTGCGTCGACAAAGCGACGCGTGCCGTCCTCGGCCAGTTCCGTGGACTTGGCGGCGAAGCGTCCGCTGGTGTTGTTGCGCGCCTTCTGGGATACCCGGTCCAGCGTGCCGGCGAGGTCGTGGGCGTCTGTGTGGGAGACGAGTTCCTCGTCGGCGATCGCGTTCCACGCGTCGAGCGCGGGCAGCCGGGCCAGCAGGCGCATGGTGCGGCGATACGCGCCGACCGCGTCCCGTGCGGCTCTCCGGCAGCTGTCCTCGTCGGCTCCGGCTTCGCGGCCTGCGAGGACGAGAGAGGTGGCGAGTCGCTTGACGTCCCATTCCCATGGGCCGTGCACGGTTTCGTCGAAGTCGTTGAGGTCGATGACGAGGCCGCCCCGGGCATCGGCGTAGAGGCCGAAGTTCGCCGCGTGGGCGTCTCCGCAGATCTGGGCGCCGATACCGGTGACGGGTGTCCGGGCCAGGTCGTGGGCCATGAGGCCGGCGGATCCGCGCAGGAACGCGAACGGGGTCGCCGCCATCCTGCCGACGCGTATGGGGGTGAGTCCTTCGATGCGGCCTCGGTTGGACTCCTCGACCGCGGTGACGGCGTCGGGGCGGTCAGGGTGCGGGGTGAAGGCGGAGTGCGCGGAGCGTGGCACGCGATCGCGCAGGGCCTTGCCCTCTTGTTTGGGCGATCCGGAGGAGGGGCGCACCGCGAATCCTGGGACGGTCGGCAGCCGCCGTGCCGTGAGTTCCTCGCCTGGTGCGGGCACCGCCGTGTCGAGCTCGGTCACGTGGACCGCCTCCCCCGTGTCGGATGTCGCTGAACATCAACTGGCCCCGACCGTACCGTCGGCGACCGAAGCCCGTCAGAGCCTGTGGACAACCTCGCGACTGTGGAAAACCGGACGCCCGAGGGCCACGCGATGGCCATCCCCGCGAAGAATAAGTGTGATTGTCCTCACGTGACCCACCACGGCCCACCACGGCCCGCCGGCCCGCCAAGCCACCCCACCCCGGCCCACCCACACGCAAACGCACCGCACCGGAACGCCCACCCAAGCCGCCCCACCTGCCGCCGCACCCGCAACAACCCCCGCCCGGAACACGTACCGGAACCCGCCCCCGAACACGCAGAAGCCCCGTAGATCCGGAGATCTACGGGGCTTCCGTATTGTGCGCGAGGGGGGAGTTGAACCCCCACGCCCTTGCGGGCACTGGAACCTGAATCCAGCGCGTCTGCCTATTCCGCCACCCGCGCATTGGGTGTGTCTTCCGGCCCCTTGCCCTTTCGGGGTGAGCGCCTTCCGACATGCAGAAGATTAGCACGGTGCGGAGGGTGGATTCACATCCGATTCCCGGCACCCGTTCGAGCACCTGCTCGGACGCCTTCCGAGCAGGCCGGTCCGACGCCCACCCCCGCTGACCTCGCAACCGGCCGGCCCGGCGACGACAGAGAGAGTCGAAGGACGCCCGAACCCATCCACCTGCAATCTCGTCTTACATCTCGTCCCGCAAACCAGAGCTGCGACCAGACCCGCAACCAGAGCTGCAACCAGTCAAGGATCTCGTCAGGGATCTCCTCAGGCATCCCGTCCGTTATCCCGTCACACCCGCAACGTTCCGTACCGTCGGGAGGGACCCCGACAAGGGACCCCGGCCACCACTCACCCCGCACCTCTGCTCGCCCCGCCCGCACCCACCCCGAACCCGCCCTCTCAAACCCCCCTCCCCCATCCCCTCCCGGCTCCTTACCCGCGTGCGCGACACTGTCCGGGAGGCCCCTCTACGATCCAGCTGTGAGCGTCGACACTCGTCGACCGGGCTGACAGGGGGAACCAGCCGATTTCCCGGCGCGTGGATACGATCAGTAAGCAGTACCAGGACGAAAACGAAGGAGGAGGTGCCCCATGGGAGTCCTGAAGAAGTTCGAGCAGCGTCTCGAGGGTCTGGTCAACGGCACCTTCGCCAAGGTGTTCAAGTCCGAGGTCCAGCCCGTCGAGATCGCCGGCGCTCTCCAGCGCGAGTGCGACAACAACGCGACGATCTGGAACCGCGAGCGGACCGTCGTCCCCAATGACTTCATCGTGGAGCTGAGCGCGCCGGACTACGAGCGCCTCAGCCCGTACTCGGGCCAGCTCGGCGACGAGCTGTCCGGGATGGTGCGCGACTACGCGAAGCAGCAGCGCTACACCTTCATGGGACCGATCAAGGTCCACCTGGAGAAGGCGGAGGACCTGGACACGGGTCTCTACCGGGTGCGCAGCCGTACGCTCGCGTCGAGCACGAGCCAGCCGCAGCCGCACGAGCCGCACCAGGCTCACCAGCCGCCCATGCCCGGCCGGGGTCCGGCGTCGCCGCCCCAGGCAGGCGGGGGCTACGGCTACCCGCCGCCGGCGAGCGCGCCGCCCATGCCCGCGGGGCCGCCTCCGGGCCGTCCCGCGCAGGCTCCGGCCGGTGGCCGGCCGCGTGGCGCGGGTTCGGCGGCGGGCGCGCAGGTGCGCCACTGGATCGAGATCAATGGCACACGCCACCAGATCTCCCGCCCCACTCTGGTCCTCGGTCGCAGCACCGAAGCCGATGTGCGGATCGACGACCCCGGCGTCTCTCGCCGGCATTGTGAGATTCGGACCGGAACGCCCTCGACGATCCAGGATCTCGGGTCCACCAACGGCATCGTGGTGGACGGGCAGCACACCACCCGCGCTACGCTCCGCGACGGCTCGCGGATCGTCGTGGGCAGCACCACCATCATTTACCGGCAAGCCGAAGGGTGAAGCGGGGGCAATGTCAGAGCTGACCCTTACGGTCATGCGGTTGGGTTTCCTGGCCGTTCTGTGGCTGTTCGTGATCGTGGCCGTCCAGGTCATCCGTAGCGACCTGTTCGGCACGCGCGTCACCCAGCGGGGGTCGCGTCGTGACAGCGGGCGCCAGCAGGCGGCTGCCCGCCAGGCCGCGCCGCCCCAGCAGCGTGCCCAGCAGAGCAGCGGCGGGGGCGGTGGGCGGCAGCGCCGTGGCGCTCCCACGAAGCTCGTCGTCTCCGAGGGGACCCTCACGGGCACCACGGTGGCGCTGGCGGGCCAGACCATCACGCTGGGCCGTGCGCACGATTCGACGATCGTCCTGGACGACGACTACGCGTCGAGCAGACATGCCAGGATCTACCCGGACCGGGACGGTCAGTGGATCGTCGAGGACCTGGGGTCCACGAACGGCACGTATCTCGACCGGACCCGGCTGACCACCCCGCAACCGATTCCGCTGGGCGCGCCGATCCGCATCGGCAAGACCGTCATCGAGCTGCGGAAGTAGTACGACAATGAGCGAGCGGAGCGAGCGAGCCGACGCGGTCACCCACGACCTGAGCGCGCTCCCGACCGGAGGGTGGGCACCGTGCGGATGTACCCGGAGCCGACGGGCGAGGTGCGCATGAGTTTGTCCCTGCGCTTCGCCGCCGGATCGCACAAGGGCATGATCCGCGAGGGGAACGAGGATTCCGGTTATGCCGGTCCGCGTCTTCTCGCGATCGCCGACGGCATGGGGGGTCAGGCCGCCGGTGAGGTCGCCTCGTCCGAGGTGATCTCGACGATCGTCGCGCTCGACGACGACGTTCCGGGTTCCGACATCCTCACGTCGCTCGGCACGGCCGTGCAGCGGGCGAACGACCAGCTTCGGATGATGGTCGAGGAGGACCCCCAGCTCGAGGGCATGGGGACGACCCTGACCGCTCTGCTGTGGACGGGTCAGCGCCTCGGTCTCGTGCACGTCGGTGACTCGCGTGCGTATCTGCTGCGTGACGGTGTGCTGACGCAGATCACGCAGGACCACACGTGGGTGCAGCGTCTCGTCGACGAGGGCCGCATCACGGAAGAGGAAGCCACGACGCATCCGCAGAGGTCTCTCCTCATGCGGGCGCTGGGCAGTGGTGATCATGTCGAGCCGGACCTGTCGATCCGTGAGGTGCGGGCCGGTGACCGGTATCTGATCTGTTCCGACGGTCTCTCGGGTGTCGTCTCGCATCAGACGATGGAGGAGACGCTCGCCTCGTATCAGGGTCCGCAGGAGACGGTTCAGGACCTGATCCAGCTGGCGCTGCGGGGCGGTGGCCCGGACAACATCACGGTGATCGTGGCGGACGTCCTGGACATCGACAGTGGTGACACGCTCGCGGGTCAGCTGTCCGACGCCCCGGTCATCGTGGGCGCGGTCGCGGAGAACCAGCAGCACCAGCTGCACGACGGTGGCGCCATGCAGACGCCGGCGGGCCGTGCCTCTGAGCTGGGCCGCGGGTCCGGCAGGCAGGTGCCCGGTCAGGCCGGCGGCGGTGGCGAGTTCGGCCCGCCCGGCAGTGGCGAGCAGGTCGGTTACGCTCCTGAGGGGGGTTTCGGCGCGTACGGGGACGATGATTTCGTCAAGCCGCGGCGTGGCCGGAAGTGGCTCAAGAGGTCGTTCTTCATCGCCCTGACGCTGGGTGTCGTGGGCGGTGGTCTGTACGGCGGGTACCGCTGGACGCAGACGCAGTACTACGTCGGTTCGAACGAGTCGCATGTGGCGCTGTACCGCGGGATCAGCCAGGACCTGGCGTGGGTGAGCCTCTCGAAGGTCGAGACGGACCACCCCGAGATCGAACTCAAGTACCTGCCGCCGTATCAGCGCAAGCAGGTCGAGGCCACGATCACCGAGGGCAGCTTCGGTGAGGCCAAGAGCAAGATCGACGAGCTGTCGCTGCAGGCATCCGCGTGCCAGAAGGACGCGGAGCGCCGTCAGGCGGAGAAGGAGAACGAGGGGAACGCGAAGACCGGCGCGGGTCAGGCGGGTGGCACCACCGGCGCCGCCAAGGCGTCCTTCACCACGTCGCACGGTTCACCGACCACGCCGAGCCCGACATCCACGCCGTCCGAAACGGCCAAGTCCAAGACCGTACCGACGCCCACACCTGGCCCCAGCCTCTCGGAGGATGAGCAGAAGCTGGTCCCGCTGTGCGGTAAGCAGTAAGCAGCCGTTGGGGGCCTTTGCACGCCATGAGCAGTAGCACTACACACACGTCGACCATCGGCGCGATCGGTGCGCCGAGCCGGCGCAACACCGAGCTCGCGCTCCTCGTGTTCGCCGTCGTCATCCCCGTCTTCGCGTACGCCAACGTGGGCATGGCGATCGACGGTTCGCTGCCCGCCGGGCTTCTCGGCTACGGGCTCGGCCTCGGCCTGATGGCGGGCGTCGCGCACATCGTGGTGCGGCGGTTCGCGGCGTACGCCGATCCGCTGCTCCTGCCGATCGCGACCCTGCTCAACGGTCTGGGTCTGGTCATCATCTGGCGGCTCGACCAGTCGGAGCGCCTGCAGCAGCTCGCGAAGATGCAGTACGGGGCGTTCAGCCCGTCCGCGCCGAAGCAGCTGATGTACTCGGCGATCGGTATCGCCCTGTTCGTGGGCGTGCTCATGCTGCTCAAGGACCACCGGATCCTGCAGCGCTACACGTACATCTCGATGGTGGGTTCGCTGATCCTGCTGCTGCTGCCGCTCGTGCCGGGTCTCGGTATGAACGTGTTCGGCGCGAAGATCTGGATCAGCGTGGCCGGGTTCTCGATCCAGCCCGGTGAGTTCGCGAAGATCGTCATCGCGGTGTTCTTCGCGGGTTACCTGATGGTGAAGCGGGACGCGCTGGCGCTGGCCAGCCGCCGTTTCATGGGCCTGTACCTGCCGCGTGGCCGTGACCTCGGTCCGATCATCGTGGTCTGGGTCATGTCGATCCTCATCCTGGTGTTCGAGACGGACCTCGGTACGTCGCTGCTGTTCTTCGGCATGTTCGTCGTGATGCTGTACGTCGCCACCGAGCGCACCAGCTGGATCGTGTTCGGTCTGCTGATGTCGGCGGTCGGCGCGGTCGGTGTGGCCTCGTTCGAGCCGCACGTGCAGATGCGTGTCCAGGCGTGGCTCGACCCGATGCACGAGTTCCTGCTGAGCCGGCAGGGCGTCCAGGGTCACTCCGAGCAGGCGATGCAGGCGCTGTGGGCGTTCGGTTCGGGCGGTGTCCTCGGTACGGGGCTCGGCCAGGGTCACTCGGACCTGATCAAGTTCGCCGCGAACTCCGACTTCGTCCTCGCCACGTTCGGCGAGGAGCTGGGTCTCGCGGGGATCATGGCGATCCTGCTGCTGTACGGGCTGATCACCGAGCGCGGTCTGCGGACGGCTCTCGCGGCGCGTGACCCGTTCGGCAAGCTGCTGGCGGCCGGTCTGTCCGGCGCGTTCGCGATCCAGGTGTTCGTCGTGGCCGGCGGTGTCATGGGTCTCATCCCGCTGACCGGTATGACCATGCCGTTCCTCGCGTACGGCGGTTCGTCCGTGATCGCGAACTGGGCGCTGGTCGGCATCCTGATCCGGATCAGTGACACCGCGCGCCGTCCCGCGCCCGCCCCCGCTCCCAGCCCCGACGCCGAGATGACCCAGGTGGTCCGACCTTGAACAAGCCCCTGCGCCGGATCGCGATCTTCTGCGGGCTCCTCGTCCTCGCTCTGCTGATCCGTGACAACTGGCTCCAGTACGCCCAGGCCGACAAGCTCAAGTCGGACAAGCAGAACCCGCGCGTCGCGATCGAGCGGTACGCGCAGCCGCGCGGCGACATCATCGTCGACGGCAAGTCGATCACGGGTTCCGTGGCGACGGACGGATCGCTCAAGTACAAGCGGACCTGGAAGGACGGCCCGATGTGGTCGCCCGTCACGGGTTACGCGTCGCAGCTGGTCGGTGCGAGCCAGATCGAGAGCATCGAGGACGGCATCCTCACCGGTAACGACGACCGGCTGTTCTTCCGCCGCACCCTCGACATGATCACCGGCAAGAAGAAGGAGGGTGGCAATGTCGTCACCACCCTCAACGCCGCCGCGCAGAAGGCCGCGTACGACGGTCTGAAGAACCGGGGCAAGGGTGCCGCCGTGGCGATCGACCCGAAGACGGGTGCGATTCTCGCGATGGCGTCGACTCCTTCGTACGACCCCTCGTCGTTCGCCGGGATCATGACGAAGGACGGCGACACGTTCGGGAAGCTCGACAAGGACAAGGACAAGCCGCTCACGAACCGGGCGCTGCGCGAGACGTACCCGCCGGGTTCGACGTTCAAGATCGTGACGGCGGCGGCGGCCCTCGAGCACGGGCTGTACAGGGAAGCCGACTCGCCGACGGACACGCCGCTTCCCTGGGTCATGCCCGGTACGCAGACGGAGCTGAAGAACGAGGGGAACATCCCCTGCAAGAACGCGACGCTGCGGGTGGCCCTGCGCTACTCCTGCAACACCGTGTTCGGCAAGATCGGCGCGGACCTCGGCAAGGACAAGATGCTGGAGACCGCCGAGAAGTTCGGCTTCAACAAGGAGCAGTTCACTCCGGTCCGTTCGAACGCGTCCGTGTTCTCCAACGACATGAACACGTCGCAGACGGCGCTGTCCTCGATCGGCCAGTTCAACACCGCGGCGACGCCGCTGCAGATGGCGATGGTGGCCGCCGCGGTCGCCAATGACGGCACGCTCATGGAGCCGTACATGGTCAGCCAGCTGCAGGCGCCGAGCCTGGACGTCATCGAGCAGCACACGCCGAAGAAGATGAGCCAGCCGCTGTCGCAGAAGAACGCCCAGATCCTTCAGTCGATGATGGAGACGGTCGTCAGCGAGGGCACGGGTACGAACGCGCAGATCCCCGGCTACATCGTCGGCGGCAAGACGGGTACCGCCCAGCACGGCCTCAACAACAGTGAGAAGCCTTACGCCTGGTTCCTCTCGTACGCGAAGGCCAAGGACGGCAGCTCGCCGGTCGCGGTCGCCGTGGTCGTCGAGGACGGCAGCGCCAACCGCGACGACATCTCCGGTGGCGGCCTGGCCGCGCCGATCGCGAAGAGCGTGATGGAAGCGGTGCTCACCAAGAAGTGAGCCCGGTCACGTCTCCTTCACAACGGTGCACGTTGCGGTACCGGTCCTGTATCGGGTGACGGTCTGGGGCAGGTGGGGCAGAACATGCCGGGTACCGTGTGCCCGGACAGCACACCGTCCGACCCCGCACGGGTGCCGGCCGGGACCGACGGAGAGGGCTGGTAGGTAACCATGGAAGAGCCGCGTCGCCTCGGCGGCCGGTACGAGCTGGGCCAGGTGCTCGGCCGTGGTGGCATGGCGGAGGTCTATCTCGCCCATGACACCCGGCTCGGACGCACCGTGGCGGTGAAGACGCTGCGCGCGGACCTCGCGCGTGATCCGTCGTTCCAGGCCCGGTTCCGCCGGGAGGCCCAGTCGGCCGCCTCGCTCAACCATCCCGCGATCGTCGCCGTGTACGACACCGGTGAGGACTACATCGACGGGACCTCCATCCCGTACATCGTGATGGAGTACGTCGACGGGTCCACGCTGCGTGAGCTGCTGCACTCCGGGCGCAAGCTGCTGCCCGAGCGCTCCATGGAGATGACCATCGGCATCCTCCAGGCGCTCGAGTACTCGCACCGCGCGGGCATCGTCCACCGTGACATCAAGCCGGCCAACGTCATGCTGACGCGGACCGGTCAGGTCAAGGTGATGGACTTCGGCATCGCCCGCGCCATGGGTGACTCCGGCATGACCATGACGCAGACGTCCGCCGTGATCGGCACCGCCCAGTACCTCTCCCCGGAGCAGGCCAAGGGCGAGCAGGTCGACGCCCGCTCCGACCTGTATTCGACGGGCTGTCTCCTCTTCGAGCTGCTGACCGTGCGGCCGCCCTTCGTGGGCGACTCGCCGGTCGCTGTCGCGTACCAGCACGTGCGGGAGGAGCCTCAGCCGCCGAGCGTGTTCGACGGCGAGATCACGCCCGAGATGGACGCGATCGTCCTGAAGGCGCTCACCAAGGACCCGGACTACCGCTACCAGTCCGCCGACGAGATGCGGGCCGACATCGAGGCCTGCCTGGACGGGCAGCCCGTCGCGGCGACCGCGGCGCTCGGCGCCGTCGGCTACGCCGGCCACCCGGACGACCAGCAGACCGCGATGCTGCGCCCGCAGGGCGGCGGCGGTGCCGCGACGTCGATGCTGCCTCCGGTGAACCCGGACGACGGCGGCTACGGCTACGACGAGCGCCCCGACCGGCGCCGCTCGAACCAGGGCAAGAACCGCACGTCGACGATCCTGCTGGTCGTCGCGGGCATCCTCGTCCTGGTCGGCGCGATCCTGATCGGCAAGTTCATCATGAGCGGGGGCAGCGGGAGCAACGATCCGTTCCCGGCGCCGAACTTCGTCGGCAAGACGGTCCCCGACGCCAAGCTCGCCGCGTCGAACCGCGATCTCAAGATCGACGCCTCCAAGAGCGAGCCCTGCGACAAGTACCCCAAGGGCCAGGTCTGTACGCAGAACCCGGCCGCCGGGTCCGACGTCAAGAAGGGCGACACCGTCACGCTGACCGTGTCGACGGGCGCGCCGAAGGTCACCGTGCCCGACATGCGCGGCCTGGACTACAGCGAGGCCGAGACGCAGCTCACCGACAAGGGTTTCCAGGTCACGAAGGAGACGAAGGAGTCGAGCCAGACCCCGAACGTCGTCATCAGCCAGGACCCGCAGAACGGCACCAAGGTCGAGAAGGGCAGCACGATCACCCTTACCGTCGCCAAGGAGAAGACGCTGGCCACCGTGCCGGACGTCTCCAACAAGACGTGCGACGAGGCCACGACGCAGCTCGAGGCGAGCAACCTGAAGGCCGTGTGCACCGAGGAGGCGAACGGCTCGGCCGAGGCCGGCAAGGTCTTCTCGCAGAGCCTCGCCGCAGGATCGTCGGCCGATCCGGGATCCACGGTCACGCTGAAGATCGCCAAGGCGCCGGAGCAGATCACGATCCCCGGTGACATCGGCGGCAAGAAGCTCAAGGACGTCCAGAAGCAGCTGTCGGACATGGGCCTCGTCGTGGCGCTCGCGCCCGGCGCGTCGAACGACGAGAACGCGACGATCGTGAGCAGCCAGCCCGCCCCGAACTCCCCCGTGAACAAGGGCGACACCGTCACCCTCTTCACCGTGCCGCCCGGCAACGGGAACGGCAACGGGAACGGGAACGGCGGCGGGATCTTCGGCGGGATCACCGGCCAGTAGGACGAAGCTGTCAGGAAAGAGCCCCGGCACCGCGCTTGCGGTGCCGGGGCTCTTTCATGGGCTTACGAGAGTGTGCGGGTCAGCGCAGCTCCGGCGGCGGCGTCCGCTTGCTGTCGACCTTGTCGACGCGCTCCAGCTCGCCCCACACGATGTAGCGGTACGTGGACGTGTAGACGGGGGTGCACGTCGTGAGCGTGATGTAGCGGCCGGCCTTCGTGACGCCCGACTCCTCGGGGATCGCGCCGAGGACCTTCACGTTGTACTTCGAGGTCTCGGGAAGGATCTCGTACACCTTGTAGACGTACCAGTTGTCCTTCGTCTCGAAGACGATCGGGTCGCCCTTCTCGATCTTGTCGATGTTGTGGAACTTGGCGCCGTGCCCGTCCCGGTGGGCGGCGAGCGCGAAGTTGCCCGTCTTCGCCGACGGGAGCGCGGACTTCACCGGGTCCGTGTAGTAGCCGGCGACACCGTCGTTGAGCACGCTCGTCGAGGTGCCCTTCTCGACGAGCACCTCGCCGTTCTTCATCGCCGGTACGTGCAGGAAGCCGATGCCGCCCTTGGTGTCCAGCGCGCCCGGACCCGGGTCGGTCCACTGGTGGCGGACCTGGTCGCTCTGCTTGTCCGCCGCGCGGTCCGCGAGCACGTTCGTCCACCACAGCGAGTAGGCGACGAACAGGCCGAGCACCAGGCCGGCCGTGATGAGGAGCTCGCCGAAGAGACTGACGGCGGCGGCGATACGGCCACGTCCTCGTCGTCGTCGCGCGGGCGGGGCCTCGTCGGTCCGCGCGGCCCCCTCGTCCTGGTCGGTCGTCGCTGCCACTGCTCGTGCCCCGTCCCTGTTCTTGTGCCTGTGCCTGTGCCTGTGCCTGCGGTCTGCGGTCTGCGGTCTGCGGTCTGCGGTCTGCGGTCTGCGGCTGCTGTATCTGCGGCCGCTGCTCCGGCCGCTGTGTGTCCCGCCGCCGCCCCGGCTAGCGCACGAGCGCGTCCGGCTTCCCCTTGCTGCGCGGCCGTTCCTCGACCATCTTGCCCCAGACGATCATTCGATACGTGCTGGTGAATTCCGGCGTGCACGTGGTCAGCGTGATGTACCGGCCCGGAGCAGTGAACCCGGAGCCGGGCGGCACCGGATCGAGGACGGACGTGTTGCTCGGCGGGGTCTGCGGAAGGATGCTCGTCATCTTGTACACGTAGTACGTGTCCTGCGTCTCGACGACGATCGGATCACCCGGCTGGAGCCGGTTGATGTAGCGGAACGGCTCGCCGTGCGTGTTGCGGTGCCCGGCGATGCCGAAGTTGCCGGTCCTGGCGTCCGGCATCGGTGTGTCGATGCTGTCCTTGCCGTAGTGGCCGACCATGCCGCGGTCCAGGACGTTCGTCTTGCTGATGCCCTCGGCGATCGGCACGACGACGTCCAGCTTCGGGATGCGCAGGATCGCGAACCCCTGGCCCGGCGCGAACTTGTCCGGCTTGCGCTTGCCGTTCGCCCAGTCGTCCTGAAGGTGATGCGCCGCGCTGCCCGCCTCGTCGTGAGCCCGTATGTTCGACCACCACAGCTGGTACGTGACGAAGAGCAGCATCAGTACGCCGATGGTGATGAACACCTCGCCGATCGCGCGGCTGGCGACCTCACCGGTACTGGGCTTCAGTGCGCGTGCGGCACGGCGTGCTTCTACGCGGCTGAGGGGGCGGGCGTCGGGGTCACCGGACGTGGTTGAGTCACCGGACGCGGCGGCGGGGTCACCGGGCTTGGCCGACCTTGCCGTCTGCACGGCCGCAGCCGAGTGCCGGCCGCCCTGCTTGGCAGCCTTCCGGCGCGCGGCCCGGCCACCGATCGCTACGGGTTCGTCCCGGCGGTCGGGGGCTGCGGGCTCGGGGTCCGCCGCCGTGTATCCCTGCGCTATTCGCCGGGTGTCCGCCGTCCGCAGGGCTACGGTCTCGTCGTCGGCGACGATCTGCGGGGCCGGCTCCGTGTAGGACGGCGGGGCTTCGGCGTAGATCGGGGGCTGGGCCTGGGGTCGAGCGTCGGGCTGAGGCTCGGGCTCGGTCCGGGGCTGGGGTTCGGGCTCATGGTGCGCCACGTCGGCGGCGCGGAACCACGGCGAGGGATGCTGCCCCGCCTGCCCCCCGGAGGGCACAGCCGCAGCCCCCGGCAACGGGTCGTTCAGCGGATCGTCGAGCCCCTGAACGGCCGCCTCGAACGCGTTGGCAGCCTCGTACGGATCCTGCTCGTACGAGGCTCCCTCGCGCTCGGGGCGCAGGGCGGTCACGCCGAGGCCCTGCCCACGACCGGGGCGAGCCCGGCCGATCGCGCCACCGCTGTCTTGTCACCGCACTCTGCCAGCCAGTTGGCCAGCATCAGATGGCCGTGCTCGGTGAGGACGGACTCGGGGTGGAACTGCACGCCCTCGACGGGCAGTTCGCGGTGGCGCAGGCCCATGATGATGCCGTCGTCGGTGCGCGCCGTGACCTCGAGCTCGTCGGGGACGGTCTCCGGTTCGGCGGCGAGCGAGTGGTAGCGGGTCGCGGTGAACGGGCTCGGCAGACCCGCGAAGACGCCCTTGCCCTCGTGCCGGACCAGGGACGTCTTGCCGTGCAGGAGTTCGGGCGCGCGGTCCACGACCCCGCCGTAGGCGACCTGGATCGACTGGTGGCCGAGGCAGACGCCGAGCACGGGCACGCCGGTCGCGGCGCAGTGGCGCACCATGTCGATGCAGACGCCGGCCTGTTCGGGGGCGCCGGGCCCGGGGGACAGGAGGACGCCGGCGAAGCCGTCCTGGGCGTGCCGGGTCTCCACCTCGTCGTTGCGCAGGACCTCGCACTCGGCGCCGAGCTGGTAGAGGTACTGGACGATGTTGAAGACGAAGCTGTCGTAGTTGTCGACCACGAGAATGCGGGTGGGATTGCGCTCGCCCACTAGTTGTTCACCGTCACATCGTTGAAGGGCAGCAGAGGCTCGGCCCACGGGAAGACGTACTGGAAGAGCACATAGACCACTACGAAGACGAGCAGGAGCGAGATCAGTGCCCTGATCCACGTGTTGCCCGGCAGATGCCGCCAGATCCAGCCGTACATGCCGTCCCTTCCGTCGAGGTACGGCAACAGACTAACGGCGCAGGGCCTCCGGTTTCCCGGCCTCCGCGGGCTGGGTGGCGTCAAGATGTGCCCACACGATGAGCCGGTGGCTGTGGCCCCACTCCGGCTCACAGGTCGTCAGGGTGAGGTAGCGGCCCGGCTCCTTGTATCCGGACTCGCGCGGCACGGGGTCGATGACACCGACATCGGTGGGCAGCGTCTTGAACGGCTTGGTGTCGATGCGGTACGTGAACCAGGTCGTGCCGTCGGTGAGGACGACCGCGTCGCCGGGGCGCAGCTCGGGGAAGTCCTTGAACGGGTCGCCGTAGGTGCGGCGGTGGCCGGCGACGGCGAAGTTGCCTTCCTGGCCGAGCTGCGCGGTGCCCGCGTAGTGGCCGAGGCCCTTCTGGAGGATGTCCACGCCGGTGCCCTGGAGCACGGGCTTGTTCCACGTGAAACCAAGCCGCGGGATGTACATGACGGCGAAGGGCTTGCCGTCCTTGTAAGGGGGAGGGGGTGCGACGCCGCTGTCCGCCTCGCCGGTGCCCGACTTGCCGTCGTCTGTGGGCGTCGTCCCCCCGGACTGTGCGGCCGCCACCGAGCCCTTGGACCACTGGTTCTGGAGGCTGTCGATCTGGTTGTTCATGACGCTGTCGGCCTTCACGCCGGTCCAGAACAGGATGTACACGACCAACAGCACCATGAGGGCGCCGATGGTGATGCACAGTTCGCTCAACGTCCTGACGACCACTCGTACCGACACAGACTCCCCCGGCGGCTACTCCACAGGCTTCGCGTAGTGGAGATCCACTGTGCCCGAGTAAGCGGGAAGAGTCACCGCCCCGTCGTCCTCGACTTTCCAGCCGAGGCCGTAGGCGTTGACGTAGAGCATGTAGTTCTGGATCTGCGGCGAGACGGCGAGGGCCTTCTTCAGCTTCTCGGGGTCCCCGACCGCGGTGATCTTGTACGGGGGTGAGTAGACGCGGCCCTGGAGGATCAGGGTGTTGCCGACGCAGCGCACGGCACTCGTGGAGATGAGCCGCTGGTCCATGACCTTGATGCCCTGCGCGCCGCCGCTCCAGAGCGCGTTGACGACGGCCTGGAGGTCCTGCTGGTGGATGACCAGGTCGTTGGGCTGGGGCTCGGGGTAGCCGGGGAGCTTGGGGCCGGCGTTCGGCGGGGCGTCCATGAGGGTGACCGAGACGGCGTCGCCGCTCACCTTCAGCGTGCCGGACGCCTTCTCCAGGGCGGTCAGCTTGGCGTCGGCGGCCTTGTCGGTGCCGCGGCGCTCGGCGAGGGACTCGACCTGGTCGCGGATCGCGCTGTTCGTCTCCTCGAGCTGGCCGTTCTTGTGGCTGCGCTCCTGGATGAGGTCGGAGAGCTTCAGCAGCGAGGTGTCCGTACGGATGTTGGTGCCCTTGGCCGTGTTGAAGCTGGTGAAGAAGATCAGCCCGGCCAGGGCGAAGACGGCGACGGTCAGCAGGCGCACAGGTCGCAGGCGTATGCGCGGGCGGCCCCCGCCGGGGGCCTCTTCCCGGGAGTCGGCTGAATTGCTCAACGTACCCTTATCTCCTTCGGCGCCGCGGAAGCACTACGCTAACGGACGCCCGGGGGAGCGCCGAGTTTCCCCTTGTACGCTGCCCAGAGCCAGCCCACGTTCTCTGCGCGGCCACGCAGCGCATCGACAGGAGAGACCCTCGTGCCGAAGTCACGTATCCGCAAGAAGGCCGACTACACGCCGCCGCCGGCGTCGAAGCAGGCGGCGAACATCAAGCTGACCAACCGCGGCTGGGTCGCGCCGGTCATGCTCGCGCTGTTCCTGATCGGGCTCGCCTGGATCGTCGTCTTCTACGTCTCCAACGGCACCATGCCGGTGAACGCGCTGGGCAACTGGAACATCGTCGTGGGCTTCGGCTTCATCGCCGCCGGGTTCGGCGTCTCCACACAGTGGAAGTAGCTCTGCCCTCAGTTATCCACTGAGTTATCCACAGCTGTTTCCACAGTGGGGAAAAGGTCGGAAGATCTGTGGATAACCCACTGGGTGTTGACGCCGGTGTGACTGACTCATCGCAGCTCGCCCGCATGTTCGCCCCTTGTCCTGACTGGGAAAACCCAGGTCAGTGACAAGGGGCACGCTTGTTCCGCACACGGTGCACAAGATCCGGCACGCGCTGTGGACAACATCGGCCACAGAACGGGCTCAAGTGAGCTGGGACGTCCTCACAAGCACAGTGACGACGACCACGGCGAGGACCACGGCGCTGGTGCCGTACTGCACCAGGGAGCGGCGCTGCCGGGGCGCGTGGACCATGGCGTATCCGACGACCACACCGGCGACGAGACCGCCGAGGTGGGCCTGCCACGCGATGTTCCCGGAGAAGGTGAAGATCAGGTTGATCACCAGCAAGGCGATGACCGGGCGCATGTCGTAGTTGAGGCGCCGCATCAGCACGGCCATGGCGCCGAACAGCCCGAAGATGGCGCCCGAGGCACCGAGCGAGGGCTGGTTCTGCGCGGCGATGAGATACGTGAGCGCGCTGCCCGCGAGACCCGAGACGAAGTAGAGCGTGAGGTAACGGGCGCGGCCGAGCGCCGCTTCGAGCGGGGCGCCGATCCACCACAGGCTGAGCATGTTGAAGCCGATGTGGATATAGCTGCCGTGCAGGAACATCGACGTCAGGAGCCGGTACCACTGCCCCTCGGCGACTCCCTCGATCCCGCCGAGCAGCGGCACGTAGGCGCGCCCGATCAGGTCGAACCGGTCGGTGAAACGGTCACCGACCGACAGCTGCACCAGGAAAACGGCGATGTTGAGGCCGATGAGGATCTTCGTGACCAGCCGGGGGTCGGACGTCAGACTGCCGCCCGCGATGGTCCGCGGGGTGGCGGCCGCGGGCCGGTGACCCGTACCGGAATCTCCCCGCACACAGTCGGGGCACTGGAAGCCGACCGAGGCGCTGACCATGCATTCCGGGCAGATGGGCCGCTCGCAGCGGGCGCAGCGGATACCGGTCTCACGGTCGGGGTGCCGGTAACAGACGGGCAGACTCTGGGCGTCCTGCGGACCCTGTGGGCCCTGCGGACTCCCTGGCACCTTTTCCATCGGAATCCCCTAGATCTCGGCTCGGTCAACACACCGCCCCGCCCATCCTTACGGATGAGCGGGGCGGTTTTGTTCCCGTCAGCGGGTCTCGACGACGACCGACTCGATGACCACGTCCCTGACCGGACGGTCCGTACGCGGGTTGGTCTGCGTGAGCGCGATGGCGTCCACGACCTTCCGGCTGGCCTCGTCGACGACCTCACCGAAGATCGTGTGCTTACGGGTCAGCCAGGCCGTCGGCGACACCGTGATGAAGAACTGGGAGCCGTTCGTCCCCGGGCCTGCGTTGGCCATGGCCAGCAGGTACGGCTTGTCGAAGGCGAGGTCGGGGTGGAACTCGTCCCCGAACTGGTAGCCGGGACCGCCCGTGCCGTTGCCCAGCGGGTCACCGCCCTGAATCATGAAACCGCTGATCACCCGGTGGAAGACCGTGCCGTCGTAGAGCTTGTCCGTGGACTTCTCGCCCGTCTCCGGGTTGGTCCACTCCCGCTCGCCCTTGGCGAGCTCGACGAAGTTCTTGACGGTCTTGGGCGCGTGGTTCGGCAGCAGCCGGATCTCGATGTCGCCTTGGTTGGTCTTCAGGGTGGCGTACAGCTGCTCAGCCACGATCTGCCTTCCGTTGCCTTCTGTGACGGACCGATCCTCGCACGCCCCGGCCGGGCAGTCTCGCGGCGGCGACCGGGCGAATCCTGGCGAGTCGCCACCGAGGAGGCGCCTCCCCCGGGTATCCGTGGCATTGTCGACCGCAAGCCCCCCTATGCACCGTTTTGATCAGCTCTTGCCCGGAGTACCGCGGTACGCCCGAAGGCGGCTCTCCTACCCCGGTTGCCAGCCCTCGCCTGCCGCACGGCCCCGTCCGGCAGGCATGATCCGAAAAAGGGTGGAAAGGTGAAAACCTGTACGCCACCGAGGAGGAGGATCCCGTGACCCGCATCGACAGCGTGCGCGCCGCGACCGGATCGGCGAAGGAAAGCGTGCTGCACGCCGCGGAAGTGGTGGCGCCCTACGCCGAGACGGCCAAAGACCGGGCCACGCTGTACGCGCACGAAGCGCGCGTACGGCTCGCGCCCGTCGTGTCGCAGGCCGCACAGCAGACCCGCGACCAGTACGACACCTACCTCGCACCGCATCTCGAACTGGCGCGTACGCATGTACCGCCGAAGGTCGACCAGGCCGCGCAGGAGGCCGCCGTCCGCACGCGGAAGGCCGCCCGGAAGGCCTCGGCCTACGCCCGGCCTCGCATCGAGCAGGCCGTGGCCGCCGCCCAGCCCGTCGCCGAGGAGGCGACGGCCCGCAGCACCGCCGCGCTCGCCGCCCTGCGCGGACAGGTATCGCCGAAGGAGATCCAGAAGCTCGTACGCAAGCACGAGCGGCGGGCGCGGTGCGGACGGGTCGCCAAGGGCTTTCTCGTGGCCGGCATCCTCGCCGGTGGCGTCTTCGCCGCCTGGAAGTGGTGGGACAAGCAGGCCAACCCGGACTGGCTGGTGGAACCGCCGGCCGCGACGGAGGTCCCCGACTCCAAGCCGCTGTCCTCGGTGGACGACAACGGGCAGAGCTCCCTCGACCCCGAGGTACAGGCCAAGCAGGCCGAGGCCGAAGCGGACGCCTCCGACGGCAACGACCGCGGCTGAGCGCCGCCGGCCATTCACAACGCCGGTTTCACGTGAAACCGGCCCCGAGAATCGGCCCGGAGGCCGGCCCCGAGAACCAGCACACAAAGAAGACCCCTCCACCTGCGTTCCCGCAGGTGGAGGGGTCTTTTGGGTTGTGGAGCCTAGGAGAGTCGAACTCCTGACATCTGCCATGCAAAGACAGCGCTCTACCAACTGAGCTAAGGCCCCGAAAATGACGCGCCAACCGGAAGAAGTGCGATCCGGTGCGCGACGTAGACCAGAGTACCGGGTCACCCCCCGGATCCCGCAAAAGGATTGGGGGTCCCGGTCCACGACCACTCTCCGTAAGATGCCCCACGTGGTTCGCGGCAGCGAACCGCCGTATTGGGGAAGCGATGGGGAGACGCACATGGACGCCGCACAGCAGGAAGCGACCGCAAGAGCCAGAGAGCTCCAGCGAAACTGGTACGGAGAGCCACTGGGGGCGCTCTTCCGTCGTCTGATCGATGATCTGGGTCTCAATCAGGCCCGGCTCGCGGGGGTTCTCGGTCTGTCGGCGCCCATGCTGTCCCAGCTGATGAGTGGTCAGCGCGCAAAGATCGGCAACCCTGCTGTCGTGCAGCGTGTCCAGCAGCTTCAGGACCTGGCGGGGCAGGTCGCGGACGGAAGCGTCAGCGCCGCCGAGGCCACCGACCGGATGGACGAGATCAAGAAGTCTCAGGGGGGCTCCGTTCTCACCAACGCCACGCAGGCGACGACCAGTTCGGGCGCGCCCACGGTCAAGCGCGTGGTCCGCGAGATCCAGTCGCTGCTGCGCTCGGTCTCCGCTGCGGGGGACATCATCGATGCGGCGGACACCCTCGCCCCGAGCCACCCCGAACTGGCAGAGTTCCTCCGGGTCTACGGCGCCGGACGCACCTCCGACGCCGTCACGCATTACCAGGCTCACCAGAACTGATTCCGGCCGCAGTCAGTGGCATCGGGCCGGCCGCCTGTTCGCGGCCGGCCCTGGGCTACGGGACGATCCGAGAGGCCGGACGCGTCGTGACGGCCGAGGGGGGAGCGACGCAGCACGATGGGTGAGGTCTTCGCCGGACGCTACGAACTGGCCGACCCGATCGGTCGCGGGGGAGCCGGAGCCGTGTGGCGCGCCTGGGACCACCGGCGCCGCAGGTATGTGGCGGCCAAGGTCCTGCTGCAGAGCGACGCGCACACGCTGCTCCGCTTCGTGCGCGAGCAGGCCCTGCGGATCGACCACCCCCATGTCCTGGCCCCGGCCAGCTGGGCGGCGGACGACGACAAGGTCCTGTTCACCATGGATCTGGTCGCCGGCGGCTCACTGGCCCATCTGATCGGGGACTACGGGCCGCTGCCTCCGTCCTTCGTGTGTCTGCTTCTGGATCAGCTCCTCTCAGGGCTCACCGCGGTGCACGCGGAGGGGGTCGTGCACCGCGACATCAAGCCCGCCAACATCCTTCTGGAGGCGACCGGCACCGCCCGGCCTCATCTGCGCCTGTCGGACTTCGGCATCGCGATGCGCAAGGGAGAGCCCCGCCTCACCGTTTCCGACTATGTGGTGGGCACGCCCGGCTACTTCGCCCCGGAGCAGGCCATGGGCGGTGAGCCCGACTTCCCGGCGGACCTGTTCGCCGTAGGCCTCGTGGCGCTGTATCTGCTGCAGGGCGCCAGGCCTGATTCCCGGGCGCTCATCGAGCACTTCACCGACTATGGAACTCCCGGCGCTCCACGGGGCGTTCCGGGCCCGCTGTGGACGGTCGTGGCCGGTCTCCTGCAGCCGGACCCCGAAGCCCGCTTCCGCAGCGCGACAGGCGCGCGCAAGGCCCTCCTGGCGGCGTCGGAGCTGCTCCCCGAGCCCGGTCCGGACGATGTGCTCGTCGAGGTTCTCGACCAACTCGGCGCGCTCCCCCCGGGCTTCACCCCGAACGGCCCGACCACGACGTCCCGGCAGGTCGGCGTCGGACTGGCGCCTCCCATATCTCCGACGTCCACCGGGTCTCCGATATCCCCGGTCCGCCCGGCATCCCCCGCACTGGTGCCCGGACCGCCGACCTATGCGCCGGCCGTACCCGATGTCCGCTCCGCGGAGTCCGGCGCCGCTGATCGCCGTACGGAAGAACCGGACTCCGGGGGGACCGACACCGCGGACATCCGCATGTCGAAGACCAGCACGGCGGAAACCGGCACGGCCACGAACAGCGCTGCGACGACCAGCACGGAGTCGACCGGCACGGCGACGACGAGGATGTCGGACACCGGCAGTTTCCACCTTCCGCCACCGCCTCCCGCTCAGCCGCCCACACTCCCCACGGCTCCTCTCACCCCCGCACCAGGTCAGACCGCCCCCGAGCACGCGGCCCAGCTCCACCCCCCAGCTCCACAGGAACCACCACACACCCCAGCACCCACGCGCCCGCACCCCCACGAGCCCTCCCCCCAGAATCCGTACGCCGCTTCGCCCGCGCCGACTGTCCCGCAGCCGCCGCCCGCGCCGCTCTCTATCTCTACGTACACCGGCCGGAGCGATCAGGTTCCCGTCAGCGGCCACCCCGTTTCCGCTCGGCCGGAAGCACACCCCCGCCCCCACCGGCGCGTGCGGAAACGACGGCCGGGACCACCCCCTCAGGTGGCGATCCCGGTGCTTTTCGTCGCTCTGATCAGCTTCGCCGTGGGCATCTGGGCACTCACCCAGGCGTGACCCACGGGCCAGGCCGGCCTCTGTCAACCAGCGGGCGCCCGGCGGCGAGCGACGTACGTCCACACCCCGAGCCCCAGCACCAGTACGGACCCCGTGCCGATCCCGGCGATGCCGATGACCGTCATGCGGTGTGCCCGCCCGACCCCGCCCTGCGCCTCGGCCGACTGCCCCGCCTCACCCTGGGCGCCGTCCCCTGCCGACCCCCCACCGGCGGTCGGCCCGAACCCGCTCTCCGCAGCAGCCCGGTCCGCGTTCGTGACCTGGAACGCCCCCGGATCACGCACATAGGAAGGCGCCGACTCCGCATCCCCACGCACCGTCAGACGGAGCGTCAGCGCAGACTCGGTGTTCCCGAACGTCCCCTTCATCTCCGGCGTGAGGGAGACCTTCAGGTAGTACCAGCCGGCGAACCGCACACCCGCCTCGTCCGCGCGCGACAGATAGCGGTTCTCGTAGGCGACCGGAGGCAGTGAGTCCAGAGCCGCCGTCGAGGGCTTCCCCGCGTACGAGGCGTCCTTCGAGGTCACCGGCGTGCGGGCCGGGTTGTACAGCGCGACGCTCAGCGCGTTCGGGACGAAGCCCGTACGCGTCGAATCACCGGCGGAATTGCCTGGTTCACCGGCGGAACTGCCCAGTTCGACGTCGGTGAAGAGCTGTTGCCCCCAGTCCAGCGGGACCCGGTAGAAGAGCGTCTGACCTGGGCGGATCCGGTCGTTCCACACGCCTTGGCGAAGGCTCTGCGCATCGTTGAAGCCCGTGCCACCACGGCGCTCGGCAGGGATGCCGTCGGGCAGCCGGGGCGACGCCGTCGGCCAGACACCGGGCCCCGCCGTGGCAGGCGGCGGCGCCTTGAGTGCGGGCTCCGACGCGACACTCAGCTCAAGGTCCCAGTTCTCCCGCGTGGAGTCCGCCGCCGTCCTGCGCTCGACGACCACGTAGTACGTGCCCGCGTCCTGGCAACGCCCGCCGCCCGACCGTACGAGCCGCTGCGCGGTGGCGGCGAGCGGCCTCGGGTACTCGGCCGACCGGAACGCCGAGGTCTCCGCGTCACAGCGGTTGCCCTGCGCGTCCTGGAGGGCCACGGAAATGCTGTCGTCGAAGGCCACCTTCACGTCGGCGCCGGCCTTCGGAACCGCCACGGCCGAGACGTACGCGTCAGAGGATCCGTCGAGGTCGACGCGGTAGTAGCGCGTGCCGGCCGACCGCTTCGCGCGCGCCCCGGTGGCGAGGCCGGCACCCCTGACCCCGGCCTCGACCGAACTGCGATAGACCTCACCGGACTTCAGCTCGGTCGCATCGGCACTGGTCAGCGCCCCCTGAACAGTCTTCGCACCCTTCGCGAAGACGTAGGGAGCGGGGGCTGCCGCCGCGAACTCCGTCAGCCCCGGCATCACGACCGGCACGACCACCGCGCACATCGCCGCCGCGAGCGCCGCCCCCGGCCGTATGTGCCCGCCCAGCCCCAGTCCCCGCCCCGGCCCCAGGCGCCGCCGCCCCACGCGCCGACCCATCACGCGCCTCCTCGTAGCCCCCGCAGTCGTCCCGCCCTCGGACGACCATCCTGCCGCTCCCGCCCCACACGTCCCTCAGGCATTCACGGAAGCAAGCGAATGATTTACGTGAGCAAACATTCGGGGGCGTGCCCCGACAGCACCCCGGGCTCACCCCACACGCCGCCCTAACCCTGCCCCGAGACCGCCCGGAGACCGCCCGGGGCGCCACCCTGACACCGGCCGGACACGACCCGGGACGCCGCCCTGACACCGGCCGGACGCCACCCGGGACGCCCGCCCTGACATGGCCCGAAAACCCCCGGGCAGCACAAAGCCCCGACCACAAACGCGATCGGGGCTTTGAAGAGACTGTCGTCGATACTCACGAACCCGTGGGCACGGAGTCAGTCGCCTCCGTCCACAGATCCTGCTCGGCGCGATCCGCCTGGATCTGGCGGTACACGAGGAGCCCGCCGATGGCGGCCAGTGCGACCAGGAGAAGCTTCTTCACTGCGCTACCTCGTCTTTCTTTGACGTAGGGGACCTCTGGCGCCCGACTATACACACCGATCGAGACCGATCAGTTACCTGCACCCGGGCCCAACTCCCGCACCCCGCCGCCCAATCCGCGCGATCACAGTGCTGCGATCACTCTTCGCAGAATGTGACATTCAGCGTGATTCATCGCCTCACGGGGCACTTGAGGCCATCCGGGTGGTGTTCATCTGAAGATCAACGCGCCACGGGCGTCGGTCCCGCACTTCCGAGTCCACATACACATCATGAGGAAAGTACGCAAATCGCCCAACCTGAAAGTGAGGGGTCATGGCCGCCAACAAGGTCGTCAAACTGTGGACCGTCATCATCACCGCCTTCCTCGCGGTGCTCGCCGCGATGGGTCTCACCTCCCCGGCCACCGCGGCCACGCCCGTACAGCAGACCGAGGGCGTCCTCAACGCGGCGGTGACCACCCCCGCCGCCACCACCGTCCAGGCACCCTGGGCCCTCGAACGGTCCCTGCCGCCCACGATGAAGCAGCGCATCCGCGCCGAGGCCCACGGCTCCTCTCCCAGCTGCCGCCACCGCCCGACAGCCGACACGCTCTCCGGGCACGACTTCGGCGAGACAGCAGCAGGGATCAACGCGCTCCATGCCCAGAGCTGACGACGACAGCGAGCGACAGCGACACAGGCAGCGACACGAGCAGCGACTGCGACACAGGCAGCGACAGCGACACAGGCAGGACCAGTCCCTCCGCAAGAAGAGCCGGCGAGGAAGACCGTCAGGTACCGCCGGCAGGCACCACCGTCAGTACTTACTGTCAGCGACTCCCCGTACTCACTGGCAGGCACAGCCCAGCCACGCACCCCAGAACTTCACGCTCCACGCCCCCTCACGACCCCGGCCGCTCACAGGCTGAGGGTCTTCTCGGCGTGCCCCGACCCGGCCAGAGCAACCGGCGTCGGCCAGACGGCGGCGCCTGAGCCTCCCCTCGACGGGTCTACGGCGGGTCGCCTCATGCCGAAGATCAGCGAATCGGAGAATTCGCCACCGAAACGGCATACCTGGCACGTAAGTGAGAGGGAGGGCGGCCATGGCCGGCGAGAGCGATCAAGCAGCACGGCCCGTCCACGGGCGGAGGGTCATCGGCTGGCTGGCGAAACTGTTCGAGCAGAACCCCGCAGGCCTGAACTGGCCGCGGGCGGTGGCGTTCCTGGACGTCGCGATGGTGCCGCTCTTCGTCTTCTGGGCGATCGGGTACGAGCAGTACCTGCTCAGCGCGCTCTTCGGTGTGCTGTTCGTGGCCCTGTCCGATCCGGGGGGCAGCTACGGGCACCGCGCGCTCGACATCGCGGTCTTCGGGGCGATCGGTGCCGGCGTGACCGCGGTGGCCTTCGCGATCGGGGCGTACGACTGGGGCCGGCTCGTGCTCGCCTCCTTCCTCGTCACGCTGGTGGCCGGGCTGGCAGCCGTATTCGGGGCCCGCAGGTTCGTCAACGCCCTGCTGCTCAACATCTGGTTCATCGTCGCCATCGCGCTGGAGTCGGGCCTGCACGGGGCGAGCCACATCACCAGCCACATCTGGGCTCAGGTGTCGGCCTGGACCGGAGGGGCCGCGCTGTGGCTCCTCGTCTCCTTCGCGTGGTGGCTGATCAGCGGGCGCGGCGACCTTTCCCAGCCCTTCTCGGAGCTTCCGGGTGACACCTCGCGGCAGAAACTGACCCCGCCGCTGATCTTCTTCGCGTTGATCCGTGCCCTGGCCATCGCCGGCACCTTCGCGCTCGCCTACGGGCTGAACCTGTCGCACGGCTACTGGCTCCCGATCGCGACCATCATCGCGATGAAGCCGAACCTGGGGCAGGCCACCCTCGTCAGCGCACAGCGGCTCACCGGCGCGTTGATCGGCGCCGGTGTGGCGATGCTGCTGCTGTTGGTACCCGTGAACGAGACCGGACTCAAACTGTTCGCGGTGCTGCGCGGGCTCGAAGCGGTCGCGCTCGTCCTGTTCATGCACGCGGCGGCGGTGCGCTTCTGGAATTACACCTTCTACACCGCGGCCGTCGCCGCGGGCGTGCTCATCCTCCTGGACATTCCCAAGCCCTCCGACTATTCGGCCGAGGGCTACCGGGTGCTGTGGACCCTGTGCGGCGTGGGGATCGGCCTGGTCGTCATGCTCCTGGCGGGCCTGCTCTCGAAACTCACCGCCAAGACACCACGACCGGCCTGAGCCACCACAAGCCCCCCCCCACCGGTCTCATTGCTTCTTCGGAGGCGTCCCCGATGACCGCCGTTGGATACCGATCTGCACCGCGCCGAGGAACAGCTTGGCCACCAGCCCCACCAACACCAGGCCGCCGAGCATCTGGAACATGACCAGAACGCGGGCGGTCTCGGTCTTCGGAGTGATGTCGCCGAATCCCACAGTGGTGAATACCGTCACCGTGAAGTACAGCGAGTCCGTACGGTTCAGCGATTCACTGAACGAGTCATGCGCAGCGGCGTCCAGCAGGAAATAGGTTCCGGCAAACACCAGCAGGAACACCGGCACGGTGGTGGTGAGCGCCTGAATCGCGCGCAGGCGCGGGTGCGGGTGGTGGGTGATCGAGTACGCCTGCCACCAGACGACGGCCGCGAAAGCCAGGAAGCCGACCAGGAACCAGATGGCCTCCGCCGAGCCCACAGCTTGGTCGAGGGGCAGCACGTAGTACAGGACCAGCAGGACCACGGGGGTGACCGACGCTTTCAGCACCGCCCACAGGACCAGCCGCCGGCGCCGCCTCGGCTCCAGATTCGCGTACTGAAGAGTGTCATCGACGCTCATGGGTGCTCCCCGAGCTGAAGGATCCCGCCGGCGGAGAAGCACAGGGCACCGACGAAGGTGGCCCAGTCGGCGATGTCGGCGTTGAGCGGGCTTCCGGTGGCGGGGCGGGTGAAGGCGGCGAGCGCCGAGACCATGAAGAGGGCGGAGCCGAACTGGTTCACGGCGACGATCCACCAGCCCAGACTGCGGCGGCGGAAGCAGAACCTGCCGTGGCAGATCTCGACGAACGCGAGATGGCCGGAGACCAGGAACAGCGCGCAGCCGATCACGTCCGGGGCCCAGATCAGCCGGTTGACCTGCTTGACGCTGAGGCCCTGGAGGAACGAGTCCAGCAGGTCGACGGCGAACACGAGAGTGCCGGCGAACAGGACGAACGTACTCAGCCAGTCCACCCGCGTCGGCTCGTAGCTCCACCAGCGCCAGGGCTGGGTGATCAGGCGGCCCTCGCCGCCCGGGACGTGCCGGGGGGCGTTGACGACCTGGAGCAGGGACACGTAGCCGCCGGTGTTGAAGAAGAGGCCGCCGGCGAAGTAGATCGAGGCGCTTGTGGTGGCGTCGCCGGAGCCGAGCTGTGCGACGCCCGCGCCGGCCGCGAAGAGGGCTCCGCCGATGACGAAGGCGGTCGCGGCGATGACGTTGAGCCTGCGCAGGCGGCTGAGCGCGACCTCGTCCGCACTGGTGTGCCGGCTGGCGGGTGCCCCGGGCTCGCGGACGGCGATGAGGCCGCGCCGGCGCGCGAGGCGTGACTCCCACACCGCTGTGCCGCCGCCGGGAGGGTGCCAGGTGAGCCGGGTGGTGAACGGTCCCGCGCCCTCGGCGCGCTGCTCGGGTGGTCCCACGGGCCGAGACTAGAGCGCCCGCCGGGGCCGTCCGGCGAGCGAAACGCTGCGTGGGCCCGTCCGGGCCGGTGAGCGGCCACCCCCCCCTGCCCTGATCGAGCCACCCGCCCGGACCTCGCCCGCTGTCGGCCCCCCGCCCCCGCTCATAGCCTCCAAGAACAGGGAGCGACGAAGCGAACGAAGCGAGAGGAGCCACCGGTGGCTCTCCACAATGCCCAGGACGCGGCCACTGGCCTGGCCGCTTCCGCCGACATCTTCACGTCACCGCTGAGCGAGCAGCCGCTGTCCAAGCGGGCGATGCCGGAGCTGCCGACGTCGGCGGACATCGTCTACCAGCTGCTGCGCAACGAACTGCTGCTCGACGGCAACGCGGCCCAGAACCTGGCGACGTTCTGCACCACCTGGAGCGACGACGAGGTCCGGCGCCTGATGGACATGTGTCTCGACAAGAACATCGTCGACAAGGACGAGTACCCGCAGACCGCGGAGATCGAGGCCCGGTGCGTCAACATCATCGGCAAGCTGTGGCACGCGCCCGTCGGCGCCAACGTCGAAGAGCCCGCCGTCGGAACCTCGACCACGGGCTCCAGCGAGGCCGCCATGCTCGCCGGACTCGCCCTGAAGTGGCGCTGGCGCGACCGCCGGCGAGCCGAGGGCAAGCCCACCGACCGGCCGAACCTCGTGTGCGGCCCTGTACAGGTCTGCTGGGAGAAGTTCGCCCGCTACTTCGACGTCGAGCTGCGCCAGGTCCCCGTGGAGCCCGGCGCGACCGGCCTGGAGCCGCATCAACTGCGCGAGTACGTGGACGAGAACACCATCGGCGTCGTGGCGATCCTGGGCGTGACGTACACCTGCACGTACGAGCCCGTGGCGGAGATCGCGGCCGAACTCGACCGCATCCAGGCGGAGACCGGTGTCGACGTCCCCGTGCACGTCGACGCGGCGTCGGGCGGGTTCATCGCGCCCTTCCTCCACCCCGACCTGAAGTGGGACTTCCGCCTGCCCCGGGTCGCGTCGATCAACGCGTCGGGCCACAAGTACGGCATGGCGCCGCTCGGCGTGGGCTGGGCGCTGTGGCGGGACCATGCGGCCCTGCCGGAGGGTCTGGTCTTCCATGTCGACTACCTCGGCGGCGACATGCCCACCCTCGCCCTGAACTTCTCCCGTCCCGGCGGGCAAGTGGTCTGCCAGTACTTCATGTTTCTACGCCTGGGCCACGAGGGATACCGGCTCGTCTACCAGGCGTGCGCCGACACGGCGCAGCACTTGGCTCAGCAGGTGGCCGACATGGGCCCCTTCACGCTGCTGTACGACGGCGCCGGGGCACTGCCCGCGGTCTCCTGGACCCTGACCGACCCGAGCTCGGTCGGCTGGAGCCTGTACGACCTGTCCGACCAACTCCGTATGCGGGGCTGGCAGGTCCCGTCCTACCCGCTCCCGCCGGACCGCCAGGAGACCGTGATCCAGCGCGTGCTCGTACGGCACGGCGTCGACCGGGACGAAATCGAACTGCTCGCCGAGGACATGCGCCGGGCGATCGCGCGTCTCGACAAGGGAAAGCCACACGACGCGGCCCGCGTGGGCTTCCACCACTGATCAAGGCCCGCCTGGCCAAAGGCCCACAGTCACCCATGTACGCCGAAGGCCCCCAACCGAATCGGTTGGGGGCCTTCGTACTGGTGGGGCTAACAGGATTTGAACCTGTGGCCTCATCCTTATCAGGGATGCGCTCTAACCAACTGAGCTATAGCCCCGCCGCGCTTTGCGGTGTGTGTCCCGCGCGCTGACCTCTGAAGATTAGCGCACTCCCGGGCCAGTCCCAAAATCGATAGCCGGGAGGCATCTCCGAGGGCCGTTACTCGTCCTCGGCGAGGGTCAGCTCGACGCCGCCCACGAAGCCCGCGGAGAGGTTGTAGATGAACGCGCCGAGCGTGGCCAGCGCCGTCGCGAGGACGACGTCGATGACCGCGATGATCGACGTGAACATCAGGACGTGCGGCAGCGACAGGAACGACTGAAGGTCGAAGCCGTTGGACTGGTTCGAGCCGGTGGCCTCGGACAGCGTGCCGCCCACGGTCGAGAAGACGCCCATGGCGTCCATGACCATCCACAGCACCGCGGCCGCGACGATCGTGCAGATGCCCAGCGCGATGGACAGCAGGAAGCTGACCTTCATCACCGACCACGGATCGGCCTTGGCGACCCTGAGGCGCGCCTTGCGCGTACGAGGCGTCGTGCTCGCCCCTGTGCGCGGCTTGCGGACCGCGCCACCGGGCGGGGCCGCCTGGTAGGCCTGCGGCGGGTGGTACGGCTGAGAGGCCTGCTGGGGTTGCGGTCTCTCACCGGGCAGCGGACCGCTGCCCGTGTCGCCGGCGTACTGCTGCGCCTGCGTCTGCGGACCTCTGGTGTCCGTCACAGTTCCCCCCTGGGATCCATGAGACTCCTGCGAGTCGTTCGAGTCGATGGCGGGGCCACGGCCGCCTTCCGTTTCCGTGCCGGTCGGTCCGGCGCCCGTGGCTCCGCTCACGATGGCTCTCTCCTCGCGCTACTCGGCCGAGGACTCCGCGCCCTCGTCCGTTCCGACAGCCGCCTCGGCCTGAGCGGACTCGTCGGCGGCGTCGTCACCGTCGACCTCCTCCGCCTCACGACCGGCCTCGGCGTTACGGGCGATACCGACCACGGCATCGCGCTTGCCCAGGTTGATCAGTTGGACGCCCATGGTGTCACGGCCCGTTTCCCTGACCTCGTTGACTCGCGTACGAATCACACCGCCCGAGAGCGTGATGGCGAGGATCTCGTCGGTCTCCTCGGTCACCAGCGCTCCGACCAGCGAACCACGGTCCTCCACGATCTTGGCGGCCTTGATGCCGAGGCCGCCGCGACCCTGGACGCGGTACTCGTCGACAGCGGTCCGCTTCGCGTACCCGCCGTCCGTTGCGGTGAACACGAACGTACCCGGCCTGACGACATTCATCGAGAGCAGCTCGTCACCCTCGCGGAAACTCATGCCCTTCACACCGGACGTCGCGCGGCCCATCGGGCGCAGCGCGTCGTCGGTCGCCGTGAAGCGGATGGACTGCGCCTTCTTGCTGATGAGCAGCAGGTCGTCCTCGGCGGAGACCAGCTCGGCGCCGATCAGTTCGTCGTCCCCGCCGTCCTCCGTTTCCCGGAGGTTGATCGCGATGACGCCGCCCGAGCGGGGCGAGTCGTAGTCCTTGAGGGACGTCTTCTTGACGAGGCCGCCCTTGGTGGCGAGCACCAGGTAGGGGGCCGCCTCGTAGTCGCGGATCGCGAGGATCTCGGCGATCGACTCGTCCGGCTGGAAGGCCAGCAGGTTGGCGACGTGCTGGCCGCGGGCGTCACGTCCGGCGTCCGGGAGTTCGTACGCCTTCGCGCGGTAGACGCGGCCCTTGTTCGTGAAGAACAGCAGCCAGTGGTGCGTCGTCGACACGAAGAAGTGGTCGACGATGTCGTCTTCCTTGAGCTTCGTGCCGCGGACGCCCTTGCCGCCGCGCTTCTGCGAGCGGTAGTCGACCGTCTTGGTGCGCTTGACGTAGCCGCCGCGCGAGATGGTGACGACGATGTCCTCTTCGGCGATCAGGTCCTCGATGGACATGTCACCGTCGAAGGGCACCAGCTTGGAACGCCGGTCGTCGCCGAACTTGTCAACGATGGCCGCCAGTTCCTGGCTGATGATCTGGCGCTGCAGCTCCGGCGAGGCGAGGATCGCGTTGTACTCGTTGATCTTCGCCTGGAGTTCGTCGTGCTCGGCGACGATCTTCTGGCGCTCCAGGGCAGCCAGGCGGCGCAGCTGCATCTCGAGGATGGCGTTGGCCTGGATCTCGTCGATCTGGAGGAGGCCCATGAGGCCCTCTCGCGCGATCTCGACGGTGTCGCTGCGCCGGATGAGGGCGATGACCTCGTCGATGGCGTCCAGGGCCTTGAGGAGGCCACGCAGGATGTGGGCGCGCTCCTCGGCCTTGCGCAGGCGGAACTTCGTCCGCCGGACGATGACCTCGACCTGGTGGCCCACCCAGTGGCGGATGAAGGCGTCCAGGGAGAGGGTGCGGGGCACGCCGTCGACGAGCGCCAGCATGTTGGCGCCGAAGTTCGTCTGCAGGTCGGTGTGCTTGTAGAGGTTGTTCAGGACGACCTTGGCGACGGCGTCGCGCTTCAGGACGATGACGAGGCGCTGGCCGGTGCGCGAGGACGTCTCGTCGCGGACGTCGGCGATGCCGCCGACCTTGCCGTCCTTCACGAGGTCGGCGATCTTCTGCGCGAGGTTGTCCGGGTTGACCTGGTACGGGAGTTCGGTGACCACCAGGCACTGGCGGTTCTGGATCTCCTCGACCTCGACGACCGCGCGCATCGTGATGGAGCCACGGCCCGTGCGGTACGCCTCCTCGATGCCCTTGCGGCCCACGACGAGGGCGCCGGTCGGGAAGTCGGGGCCCTTGATGCGCTCGATGAGCGCGTCCAGGAGCTCCTCGTGCGAGGCGTCCGGGTTCTCCAGGCACCACTGGGCGCCGGCCGCGACCTCGCGCAGGTTGTGCGGCGGGATGTTGGTGGCCATGCCGACCGCGATACCGGCCGAGCCGTTGATCAGCAGGTTCGGGAAGCGGGCCGGCAGGACGGTCGGCTCCTGGGAGCGGCCGTCGTAGTTGTCCGTGAAGTCGACGGTCTCCTCGTCGATGTCACGGACCATCTCCATGGACAGCGGCGCCATCTTGCACTCGGTGTAGCGCATGGCGGCGGCGGGGTCGTTGCCCGGGGAGCCGAAGTTTCCGTTGGAGTCCACCAGCGGCATACGCATCGACCACGGCTGGGCCAGGCGGACCAGGGCGTCGTAGATCGAGGAGTCGCCGTGCGGGTGGTAGTTGCCCATGACGTCGCCGACGACGCGGGCGCACTTGTAGAAGCCCTTCTCGGGCCGGTAGCCGCCGTCGTACATCGCGTACAGGACGCGGCGGTGGACGGGCTTGAGGCCGTCCCGGACGTCGGGCAGGGCGCGCGACACGATGACGGACATCGCGTAGTCGAGGTAGGAGCGCTGCATCTCCGTCTCGAGCCCGACGGGCTCGATCCGCATCGTGATGGCGCCCTCTTCAGGGGTGCTCGGAGTGTTCTCGTCGGCCATTGCTGGTGAAGATCCTTTCTGCGGCGGTCAGCTGAGACCGACTCAGATGTCGAGGAAGCGGACGTCCTTGGCGTTGCGCTGGATGAACGAGCGGCGTGCCTCGACGTCCTCACCCATGAGGACCGAGAACAGGTCGTCGGCCTGGGCGGCGTCGTCGAGCGTGACCTGGCCGAGGACGCGGTGCTCCTGGTCCATGGTCGTGACGCGCAGCTCCTCGGCGTTCATCTCGCCGAGACCCTTGAAGCGCTGGACCGAGTCGTCACGGATGCGCTTGCCGGCCTGCTTGCCCAGCTCGATGAGGGCGTCGCGCTCGCGGTCCGAGTACGCGTACTCGAAGTCGTCCCGGCCCCACTTGATCTTGTAGAGCGGCGGGCGCGACAGGAAGACGTGACCGGCCTCGACGAGCGGGCGCATGAAGCGGAAGAGGAACGTCAGCAGCAGGGTGTTGATGTGCTGGCCGTCGACGTCGGCGTCCGCCATCAGGATGATCTTGTGATAGCGGAGCTTCTCGATGTCGAAGTCCTCGTGGACTCCGGTGCCGAAGGCGGAGATCAGCGCCTGGATCTCCTGGTTCTGCAGGATCTTGTCGATCCGCGCCTTCTCGACGTTCAGGATCTTGCCGCGGATCGGCAGGATGGCCTGGTACTGCGGGTTGCGGCCGGACTTGGCCGAGCCGCCGGCGGAGTCACCCTCGACGATGAAGATCTCGCACTTGGTGGGGTCGTTCGACTGGCAGTCGGAGAGCTTGCCCGGCAGGGAAGCCGTCTCCAGGAGGCCCTTGCGACGGGTCAGGTCGCGGGCCTTGCGGGCCGCCACGCGCGCGGTGGCCGCCTGGATGGACTTGCGGATGATGTCCGAGGCCTCGTTCGGATTGCGGTCGAGCCAGTCCGTGAGGTGCTCGTGCACGACCTTCTGCACGAAGGTCTTCGCCTCGGTGTTGCCCAGCTTGGTCTTGGTCTGGCCCTCGAACTGGGGCTCGCCGAGCTTGACCGAGATGATCGCGGTCAGACCCTCGCGGATGTCGTCACCCGTGAGGTTGTCGTCCTTCTCCCGCAGCAGCTTCTTGTCGCGCGCGTACCGGTTGATGAGGCCGGTGAGCGCCGCGCGGAAGCCCTCTTCGTGCGTACCGCCCTCGTGCGTGTGGATCGTGTTCGCGAAGGAGTAGACGCCCTCGCTGTAACTCGTGTTCCACTGCATCGCGACCTCGACGGAGAGGAGCCGGTCCTTGTCCTCGGCCTCGATGTCGATGACGGTCGGGTGGATCGCCTCGCCCTTGCGGGAGTTGAGGTACTTCACGAAGTCGACGATGCCGCCTTCGTAGTGGTACGTCACCGTGCGGGCCTCGAACGCGGTGTCGTCGACCGCCTCCTTGGCGTCCGCGCCGGCCGTGGCCTTGGCGGACTCGCGCTCGTCGGTGAGCTTGATCGTCAGGCCCTTGTTGAGGAAGGCCATCTCCTGGAAGCGCCGCGACAGCGTCTCGAAGGAGTACTCGGTGGTCTCGAAGATCTCGCCGTCGGCCCAGAACGTGACCGAGGTGCCGGTCTCGTCGGTGGCCTCGTGCTGGGCGAGAGCCTCGGTCGGCACGCCCATCTTGTAGTCCTGCGTCCAGCGGTGGCCGTCCGTCTTGATCTCGACGGAGACGCGCGTGGACAGGGCGTTGACGACGGAGACGCCGACGCCGTGCAGACCGCCGGAGACGGCGTAACCCCCGCCGCCGAACTTGCCGCCCGCGTGCAGGACGGTGAGCACGACCTCGACGGCCGGCTTCCCCTCGGAGGGGATGATGCCGACCGGGATGCCTCGGCCGTTGTCGATGACGCGGACGCCGCCGTCGGCCAGGATCGTCACGTCGATCGTGTCAGCGTGGCCGGCCAGCGCCTCGTCGACGGAGTTGTCCACGACCTCCTGCACCATGTGGTGCAGGCCACGCTCACCGGTCGAGCCGATGTACATGCCGGGGCGCTTGCGGACCGCGTCCAGACCCTCGAGGACGGTGATGGCGCTGGCGTCGTACGACGAGGTGACCTCGCCGGAGGACTGGGGCGCCTCCGCGGGGGTCTCGCCGGCGGCGTCGGCGGCAGTGGACGGGATGTTCTCGTTGGGGTTGCCGGAATCGGCCACGAAGCGCCCTTTCTGGCACAGCACAAGCCGTACTCCCGGCGGTGGCCGGAGCGGCTGCGTCGTTCAGCGATAGTCAGCGTTGCTCGGTGCGTCCCACGAGTGGGGCGGGATTACTCCCAGTCTACCGGTAGCGCTGACAGTGATGGGGGTTTGCCGGTACCTGAGTCCGCATGTGCCGCCCTGAACCGGCCTGTGCCGACTCCCCATATGCGGGCCCGGGCTCCAAGAGGCTCACAGCGGCACTCAGCGCTTCCGGGCGTCAACCGGGTGTCAACCCCGGGCCGTCGTGCCCGCCGTCTCACCCGTAGGTGTCGCCGGGACCCTTGCTTCCGGGGGCGCGCAGGGGCCCGTAACGGCGTGCGGGACCGCCCGGACCGAGGACCTTCAGGAGCCGTACGGTGCCGTGCCCGAGGTCCTCGTTGAGCCGCGCCACCAGCTGCGGAGCGAGGAGGCGCAGCTGCGTCGCCCAGGCCGTGGAGTCGCACTGGACGGTCAGGACGCGCTCGTCCTCGTCGTACTTCTGGGGGACGCAGTGCTTGGCGAGGTCGTCGCCGACGATCTCCGGCCAGCGGCCCATGACACCGCCGACGGCGGCCGGGGCCTCCCAGCCGCGCTCGGTGATCAGCCGGTTGATGGCCGCTCCGAGGGCGAGGGGGTCGCGGCCGTCGGCGCGCGCTCCGGACCTGAGTCCACCGCGCCTGGCCTGTTTCTTCTGCTGGGCGGCCGCGCCACGCGCGCGTGCCTGTTCCTTCGCGGCACGCAGGGCCACGCGCGCGAGGTCGACGCCGGAGGGCTCGGGGGCCTTCTTCGGGGCGTCCCCCGCGGCGTCCCCCGCGGGCGGGTTCTCGCTCACAGCCGCTCCACCGTGCCCTCGGACACCGCGTACCGCGTGCCCGTCAGGATGCCCGGAACGTCGTCGTCCACCGCCGCCGTCACCAGGACCTGCTCGCCGGGGGCGACCAGCTCGGCAAGGCGCTCGCGGCGGCGCGCGTCGAGCTCCGCGAAGACGTCGTCGAGGACGAGCACCGGCTCGTTCCCCTCGGCCCGCAGCAGGTCGTAGGAGGCGAGGCGCAGTGCCAGCGCGTAGGACCAGGATTCGCCGTGGCTCGCGTACCCCTTCGCCGGGAGCTGGCCGAGCTTGAGGACGAGGTCGTCGCGGTGCGGTCCGACGAGGGTCACGCCCCGCTCGATCTCCTGCTTGCGGGCGGCTTCGAGCGCGGTCATCAGCTGCTCGTAGAGCTCTTCGCGCGCGTGGCCGTCGATTTCGGGCGAGGAGGGCTTGTATTCGAGGGCGAGCGGTCCGCCGCCGGGGGCCAGCTGCTCGTACGCCTTGTCGGCGAGCGGCTGGAGCGTGGCGATCAGGTCGGACCGCTGCGCGAGCAGTTCGGCGCCCACGCGCGCGAGGTGCTGGTCCCATACGTCGAGGGTGGACAGGTCCATGGTCCGGCCGCCGTGCCGGCGCGCGAGGGCGGCGGACTTCAGAAGAGTGTTGCGCTGCTTGAGCACGCGGTCGTAGTCGGAGCGGACCCCGGCCATGCGCGGGGAGCGTGCGGTGATCAGCTCGTCGAGGAAGCGGCGGCGCTCGCCGGGGTCGCCCTTGACGAGGGCGAGGTCCTCGGGCGCGAACAGCACGGTCCGGACGATGCCGAGGACGTCACGGGGTCTGACCTGCGAGGACCGGTTGATCCGGGCGCGGTTCGCCTTGCCGGGGTTGAGTTCGAGCTCGATGAGCTGCTGGCGGTCGCCCTGCCGGACGGCGGCCCGGATGACGGCGCGCTCGGCGCCCATGCGCACCAGCGGCGCGTCCGAGGAGACCCGGTGGCTGCCGAGGGTGGCGAGATAGCCGACGGCCTCGACGAGATTGGTCTTGCCCTGCCCGTTCGGTCCCACGAAGGCGGTGACGCCCGGATCGAGAGGGACCTCGACCCGGGCGTACGAGCGGAAGTCGGCCAGCGACAGATGCGTGACGTGCATGGTCGTTCGCCGACCTCCCCCAAGGTGTGGAGCGGGTGTGGATTACTGCTGTGTACTGCTCTGTACTGCGGGTTTGTCTACGGCTTCTTCTCGACGGCGTGGCCGCCGAACTGGTTGCGCAGGGCCGCGATCATCTTCATCTGCGGTGAGTCCTCCTGGCGGGAGGCGAAGCGGGCGAAGAGGGACGCGGTGATCGCGGGGAGCGGGACCGCGTTGTCGATGGCCGCCTCGACCGTCCAGCGGCCCTCGCCCGAGTCGGCCGCGTAGCCGCGCAGCTTGTCGAGGTGCTCGTCGTCGTCCAGGGCGTTGACCGCGAGGTCGAGCAGCCAGGAGCGGATGACGGTGCCTTCCTGCCAGGAGCGGAAGACCTCGCGCACGTCGGTGACGGAGTCGACCTTCTCCAGGAGCTCCCAGCCCTCGGCGTAGGCCTGCATCATGGCGTACTCGATGCCGTTGTGGACCATCTTCGCGAAGTGGCCCGCACCGACCTTGCCGGCGTGCACGGAACCGAAGTCGCCCTCCGGCTTGAGGGCGTCGAAGATCGGCTGGACCTTGGCGACGTTGTCCTTGTCGCCGCCGTACATCAGCGCGTAGCCGTTCTCCAGGCCCCAGACGCCGCCCGAGACGCCGCAGTCGACGAAGCCGATGCCCTTGGCGGCCAGCTCGGCGGCGTGCTTCTCGTCGTCGGTCCAGCGGGAGTTGCCGCCGTCCACGACGACGTCGCCCGGCTGAAGGAGCTCGGAGAGCTCGTCGATGGTGGCCTGGGTCGGGCCGCCGGCGGGGACCATCACCCACACGACGCGCGGGCCCTTGAGCTTGCCCACAAGCTCTTCGAGGCTGTGGACGTCCGCGAGGTCCGGGTTGCGGTCGTATCCGATGACGGTGTGGCCTGCGCGGCGGATGCGCTCGCGCATGTTGCCGCCCATCTTGCCGAGACCGACGAGACCGAGCTCCATCAGGTGGTTCCTTAAGTTGCGACCGGGCTTGAGATGGTGCGTGAGGTGCTGTGTGTGGCACTTCCGCACCCGTCTCCGAGCCTAAACCCGGACTCTCACGCCTACCTGTGGGCACAGCCGCGCAGGCGGAACGCCCGGCGGCCGTGCCCTGTGGAGCGTCAGCCCGACAGCCGCACCGGCATGATCAGGTACTTGTACGCGTCGTCCGCCTCGGCGTCCACGGCGGGCCTGCCGCTGAGGAGGGCCGGCTTCGTGGACGTCGTGAACGAGAGCTGGGCGACCGGGGAGTCGATGGCGCTCAGGCCGTCCAGCAGGAACGTCGGGTTGAAGGCGATCGAGATGTCGTCGCCGTCGAGCTGGGCGTCGACCCTCTCCACAGCCTGTGCGTCGTCGCTGGAACCGGCCTCCAGGATGAGCACACCCTGCTCGAAGCTGAGCCGCACCGGAGTGTTCCGCTCGGCGACGAGGGCCACACGCTTGACGGCCTCCACGAAGGGGGCGGTCTCGATGACGGCCACGGAGTTGAACTCCGTCGGGAACAGCGTGCGGTACTTCGGCAGGTCGCCCTCGAGCAGACGCGTCGTCGTACGACGGCCGGCGCCCTCGAAGCCGATGAGGCCCTCACCGGCACCGGAGCCCGAGAGCGCCAGGGTGACCGTGTCACCGCTGGTGAGCGCCTTGGCGGTGTCCAGGAGCGTCTTGGCGGGCACCAGGGCGACCGCGGACGCCTCGGGGTCCTCCGGCTTCCACAGGAACTCGCGGACCGCGAAGCGGTAGCGGTCGGTGGAGGCCAGCGTGACCGTGTCGCCCTCGATCTCGATCCGCACACCCGTGAGCACCGGCAGGGTGTCGTCACGGCCGGCCGCGATGGCCACCTGGGCTGCGGCGGAGGCGAAGACCTCACCCGGGACGGTGCCCGTGGCGGTCGGCATCTGCGGCAGCGCCGGGTACTCCTCCACAGGGAGGGTGTGGAGTGTGAATCGCGAGGTGCCGCAGACCACAGTCGCCCGTACACCGTCTGTGGAGATCTCCACCGGTCGGTTCGGCAGGGCGCGGCAGATGTCTGCCAGCAGCCGGCCGGAGACGAGGACGGTGCCCTCTTCGTCGACCTCCGCGTCCACCGAGACCCGCGCGGAGACCTCGTAGTCGAAGCTCGAGAGGCTGAGTGCGCCTTCCTCGGCCTTCAGGAGAAGGCCCGCGAGGACCGGCGCAGGCGGTCGGGCCGGGAGGCTGCGCGCCGCCCAGGCCACTGCCTCCGCGAGTACGTCGCGTTCCACCCGGATTTTCACCGTTAGCCGCCTCCTGCTGTCGCTGGCTGCTCTCGCCCTGCGTTGATCTTCGGTCTTCGTCGTCTGACTCGGTGTCGCTCAGCCGCCACAGGGGAAGGACACCGGGGACCAGTCTGACGTACGGCGCTGACACTCGTTGCCGCTCAGGGTCAAGTCGTGCCGAGGCGCACTCGGGCTCCGGGCACCGAGTTGTGCACAGCCCCCTCTTCGATGCGGATTCCCAGCTCTCTCTAGTTGGGAGTAGTAGTAGGGGCTGTGGAAACCGTGGATAACTGCCTTTTCGCAGGTCAGCGCCGGTTTTTTGTCCACCGGGCCTGTGGGCACGAGCAGTGGACAACCGGGGTTCTCTGTGGACGGGGAAAAGTTCTGCACACCCGATGCACAGGCGGGGGCCACTTCTCCCCAGAGCCGTCCCCAGCTTTACCCCCGTTCCCCACAGCCCAACCACACCCCTTGATGTGACGCCTTTCACTCGGCCCGGTGATCGCGCCCCGTTCGTTGCCGAACAGTGGACAGCTGTGTGGAGAAGCCACCGATCACTGTGCACAAGGGCCTCTGACCTGTGGGTTCACGGTGGACAACTCACACACAGCCCTGTGGAGGAAAACTTTGTCCACAGCCTGTGGAGATCTTTTTTCCACGAGTCCACAGCCACCTGACCTGGTCTGATGGTCATTCAGCGAAGACCCCTGTGGATACAGTCTGGACAACTTGGCAGTCCCCAGGGTGTGGACGCAAGAAAGTGGCCACATCTGTGGAGAACGGCCGTAACCAGGGGCGGGAATCGAACACCGGGGACCTGCTCTGACCACGGAGAACGTCGCCGGAACGGCGCCGGAACGCCGGAGAGCGCCTGAGAACGACGAAAGGGCGCCCCAGGAGTTCGTCCAGGGGCGCCCTTCGTGGTGTTCAGCGGGGGCCGGCGGCGGCGCGCAGGTTCGTTCTGACAGCAGCCGGCGGCAGCCTTAAGCGGTCTGACGACGATCTGACGGCAGCCTGAAGCGGTCCGACGGCAGTCCGAGGCCGGCTCGTCAGCCGTTCTTGATGCGGTTCGTGAGTTCGGTGACCTGGTTGTAGATCGAGCGCCGCTCGGCCATCAGCGCGCGGATCTTGCGGTCCGCGTGCATGACGGTCGTGTGGTCGCGGCCGCCGAACTGGGCCCCGATCTTCGGCAGGGACAGGTCGGTGAGCTCACGGCACAGGTACATGGCGATCTGGCGTGCCGTCACCAGGACGCGGCTGCGAGACGATCCGCACAGGTCGTCCACCGTCAGGCCGAAGTAGTCGGCGGTGGCCGCCATGATCGCCGTCGCCGTGATCTCGGGGGCCGAGTCCTCGCCGCCGGGGATCAGGTCCTTGAGGACGATCTCCGTCAGACCGAGGTCCACCGGCTGCCGGTTCAGCGACGCGAACGCCGTGACCCGGATCAGCGCGCCCTCCAGCTCGCGGATGTTGCGCGAGATGCGGGACGCGATGAACTCCAGGACCTCCGGCGGAGCGTTCAGCTGCTCCTGCACCGCCTTCTTACGGAGGATCGCGATACGCGTCTCCAGCTCGGGCGGCTGGACGTCCGTGATCAGTCCCCACTCGAAGCGGTTCCGCAGCCGGTCCTCCAGGGTCACCAGCTGCTTGGGCGGCCGGTCGCTGGACAGCACGATCTGCTTGTTCGCGTTGTGGAGCGTGTTGAAGGTGTGGAAGAACTCCTCCTGCGTCGACTCCTTGTCCGCGAGGAACTGGATGTCGTCGACAAGAAGGATGTCCATCTCGCGGTACCGCTTGCGGAAGCTGTCGCCCTTGCCGTCACGGATCGAGTTGATGAACTCGTTCGTGAACTCCTCCGAGCTCACGTACCGCACGCGCGTGCCGGGGTACAGACTCCGCGCGTAGTGGCCGATCGCGTGCAGCAGGTGCGTCTTGCCGAGCCCCGACTCCCCATAGATGAACAGGGGGTTGTACGCCTTCGCGGGCGCCTCGGCGACGGCGACCGCGGCCGCGTGCGCGAACCGGTTCGACGCACCGATGACGAAGGTGTCGAAGAGATACTTCGGGTTCAGCCGCGCGGTCGGCTCGCCGGGACCGGCCGCGGGCGCGGGCTGCGCGGCCAGCGGTGAGGGGGCGCCACTGGGGACGCCGCGGCCACCGCGACCGGAGTCCTGCCCTGGGCGGCCGCCCATCGGTCCCTCGTTGAGATCACGGCGCTCGTGCCGGCCGTGCCGCCCCTGACGCTCGGGCATCTGCTGCTCGTACGACGCCCGCTCGGACGGCGGCTCATAACCGGAACGCTCGACCTGCTGGTCGTAGCCGCCGGAACGGTCCGACTGGTCGTAACCGGAGCGGTCCGACGGCTGGTCGTATCCGGCGCCGCGGTCCGGCTGCTGGTCGTAGGGCGACCGGTCCTGCTGGTCGTAGGGGGAGCGCTCCTGCTGCCGGTAGTCGTGCTGCGGCTGCTGGGGCGGGGTCGCGTACGGGTCGCGCTCGGGGAAGCCGAGTCGGGGCTGCTGCCAGCTGTACTCGTCCTGCGAGCGCGGCCAGGCGCCCGGCTCCGGACGCTGATAGTCCGGGTAGGCGGGACGAGCGGTGGGGAGCTGGTCGGCGCGGCCGCCCTGGGGCTGATCGCCGCGGGGGCCCTGCCCGTGGTCGTCCGCGGCGCGGCGCCCGTACGGCTCGTAGGGCTCGTGGCTCTGGGGCTGTGCCTGGGCCTGGGCCTGGGCCGACGGCAGCTCGGGCTCGTCGTAGCGGTGCTGCTGGACGGGCGGGGCCGGCGGGGCGGGCTGCTCGCCGACCGAGTCGTCGACCGTGATCGCGATACGGATCGGGCGGCCGCACTCGCGGCTCAGCGTGTCGGCCACGACAGGCGCGAGGCGTCCCTCGAGTACGCCCTTCGCGAACTCGTTCGGAACGGCGAGGAGTGCGGTGTCGGCGACCAGCGCGAGAGGCTGGCAGCGCCGGATCCAGTGCTCGTCCTTCGTCTCGACGCCCTGCCCGCGGCCTTCGCCGAGGAGCTGCTCCAGAACTCGTGGCCACACTGCGGCAAGATCGGCAGGTACGTCAGCCACAGGGCACGCTCTCTCGCTGGTCCCACGAAGGTGTGGTTCTGGGACGGGTCGGAAGAAAATCTGGGTGGGGGCGGTGAGAAGGGAACGAAACGGGGTTCAGCCACGGTAGTCAGGGCAACGGGTGCGGTTCAAGTTGTTGTCCACAGCCTGTGCACAGTGTCCCTCACCCGATGCCGGTTTGACCGGATGGCGCAGCCGCGCGTACCGTGACCAGGTCGAGTTGTCGATGGCTGCTGCCGCCTGCCTCCGATGGGCAAAGATCACGATCTGTGATTGTGAAGCGGTGCACTCGGTGCGTATACGCGAGCTTCTCGTGGGCGCACGGTGACAGCCAGGCGATGTCCCGCCACCACACGATCATTTCTGGAGCCCCCGAGTGAGCAAGCGCACCTTCCAGCCGAACAACCGTCGTCGCGCGAAGACCCACGGCTTCCGCCTGCGGATGCGCACCCGTGCCGGCCGCGCGATTCTCGCGAACCGCCGCGCCAAGGGTCGCGCCAGCCTGTCCGCCTGATCGCGTACAGGTCATGACGTGCTGCCTACCGAGAATCGGCTGAGGCGGCGCGAGGACTTCGCGACCGCGGTACGCCGAGGACGCCGGGCCGGCCGCCCGCTCCTCGTCGTCCATCTACGTAGCGGTGCAACGGACCCGCACGCGCCTGGGGAGAGCGTTCCCCCGACGCGTGCGGGTTTCGTCGTGAGCAAGGCAGTCGGTGGATCTGTCGTACGTAACGCGGTGAAGCGCAGGCTTCGCCACCTCATGCGCGACCGACTAGCTCTGTTGTCCCCCGGTAGCCTGGTAGTCGTACGTGCGTTGCCCGGCGCGGGTGACGCCGACCATGCACAGCTGGCCCGAGACCTGGACGCCGCGTTTGAGCGGCTGCTGGGAGGTGGCGCGCGATGAAATATCCGCTGCTGGCTTTGATCAAGCTCTACCAGTGGACCATCAGCCCTCTGCTGGGGCCTGTGTGCAAGTACTACCCGTCGTGTTCCCACTACGGCTTCACAGCGATCGACCGCCACGGTGCGATCAAGGGAACAGCTCTCACCGCCTGGCGCATCCTCCGGTGCAATCCGTGGTCGCTGGGCGGTGTCGATCACGTTCCGCCGCGCAAGCGTCCGCGGTGGCACGAAATGCTGCGTAACGCGTGGCGCGAACGCAAGGGCGGGCCTTCCGCCGCCGGCGCGCCTTCAGAGTGTGGCCACACCAGCCCCTCGAGCCCCGCCGCCGAGACCCCGTCCCATGCTCAAGGAGCTTGATTAGTGGACACGATTGCCAGTCTCTTCAGCTTTATCACGACACCAGTTTCGTGGGTCATCGTCCAGTTCCACTCGTTGTACGGGGCGATCTTCGGCCCGGACACGGGCTGGGCCTGGGGCCTGTCCATCGTGTCGCTGGTGATCCTGATCCGTATCTGCCTGATCCCGCTCTTCGTGAAGCAGATCAAGGCCACTCGGGCCATGCAGACGCTGCAGCCCGAGATGAAGAAGATCCAGGAGCGCTACAAGAACGACAAGCAGCGCCAGTCCGAAGAGATGATGAAGCTGTACAAGGAGACGGGTACCAACCCGCTCTCCTCGTGCCTTCCCATCCTGGCGCAGTCGCCGTTCTTCTTCGCCCTGTACCACGTGCTCAACGGCATCGCCACGGGCACCACGATCGGCGTCATCAACAACGCCCTGCTGGCAAGCGCGCGTAAGGCGCACATCTTCGGCGCCCCGCTCGCGGCGAAGTTCACGGACAGCTCCGCCAAGGTCGAGTCCCTCGGCGCCACGCTCACCGACGTCCGTGTCGTCACCGCGATCATGATCGTGATGATGTCGGCGTCGCAGTTCTACACGCAGCGCCAGCTGATGACGAAGAACGTCGACATGACGGTGAAGACGCCGTTCATGCAGCAGCAGAAGATGCTGATGTACGTCTTCCCGGTCATGTTCGCCGTCTTCGGTATCAACTTCCCCGTCGGTGTCCTCGTCTACTGGCTGACCACCAACGTGTGGACCATGGGCCAGCAGATGTACGTCATCCGCCAGAACCCGACCCCGGGCAGCAAGGCCCAGGCCGCGTTCCTGGAGCGCCTGCTCAAGCACGTCACGCACGCCGAGAAGACCCGCAGCCGCCGCGAGCGCGCCGTCGTGAAGGCGATCGTCTCCAAGGGCCGCGAGCGCAACGAGTTCGAGCGCAAGTTCATCAACGGTCTGACCAAGGTGAACCTCGCCGCGCAGGCCGACGGCACGGTCGTGAAGAGCACCGCCGGCACCCTGACCGAGGACGAGGACGGGACCACGACGGGCGGCGGCGCGCCGAAGCGGCAGCAGCCCAAGCGTCAGTCCAAGGCGCAGCGCCACTCCGGCGCCGCCCACAGCGCGGCCAAGGCCGAGTCCGAGGCGTCGGAGCCCACGTCCCTCGAGAAGAAGGACGAGGCGGAGGACGCCAAGCCCGAGGCCAAGCCGGAGGGTGGCAAGCCCGCGTCCGGTACCCCTGCCCGCAGCAAAGCCAAGTCCGGACAGCGCAAGGGCCAGCAGCGGCCCAAGTCCCCGTCCAAGAAGTAAGAAGGAGTCCATCCCGTGACGGAAGGCACCACCTCCGCCGCTCCTGAGGGCAGCGACACCCTGACTCGTCTCGAGCAGGAGGGCGAGATCGCGGCGGACTACCTCGAGGGTCTGCTCGACATCGTCGACCTCGACGGCGACATCGACATGGACGTCGAGGCCGACCGCGCCGCCGTCTCGATCGTCAGCGATGCGGGCAGCCGCGATCTGCAGAAGCTGGTCGGGCGCGACGGTGAGGTCCTCGAGGCCCTTCAGGAGCTGACGCGCCTGGCGGTCCACCGGGAGACCGGGGACCGCAGCCGCCTGATGCTGGACATCGCCGGGTACCGCGCGAAGAAGCGTGCGGAGCTCTCCGAGCTGGGTGCCAAGGCCGCGTCCGAGGTGAAGAGCCTCGGTGAGCCGGTCAAGCTCGACCCGATGACGCCCTTCGAGCGCAAGGTCGTCCACGACGCGGTCAAGGCCGCCGGCCTGCGCAGTGAGTCCGAGGGCGAGGAGCCGCAGCGCTTCGTCGTCGTGCTCCCCGCCTGAGCGGCTCGTCGCTCTACGGCCCCGTCTGTTCGCAGGCGGGGCCGATCTTTGTCAGCCTGATAGTCAGCCACCCGATGGGGTAGCGCGGTACGGAAGGACGGTCCACGTGACGGAGGCAGCAGAGCTTCCCCCGGCTCCTGAACAGGCCCGAGCGGTATTCGGCGAGCGATTCACGGACGCGGTCCGGTACGCGGAGCTGCTGGCCGACGCGGGGGTGAAGCGTGGTCTCATCGGTCCCCGGGAAGTGCCCCGGCTGTGGGAGCGGCACATCCTGAACTGCGCCGTGCTGTCCGAGGTCGTGCCGGAGGGCGTCACCGTGTGCGACGTGGGGTCCGGTGCCGGGTTGCCCGGTATCCCGCTCGCCCTGGTCCGGCCCGACCTGAAGATCACGCTCCTGGAGCCGCTGCTAAGGCGCACGAACTTCCTCACCGAGGTCGTCGAGCTGCTCGGGCTCGACCATGTGACCGTGGTGCGCGGTCGTGCCGAGGAGGTCCTCGGCAAGCTGACGCCCGTCCATGTGGTGACGGCGCGCGCTGTCGCCCCGCTGGACCGCCTGGCGGCCTGGGGCGTTCCGCTGCTGCGGCCGTACGGCGAGATGCTGGCCCTCAAGGGCGACACCGCCGAGGAGGAGGTCAAGAGCGCGGGGGCTGCCCTGAGCAAGCTCGGCGCGGTGGCGACCTCGGTGCTGCATGTCGGTGAGGGCGTCGTGGATCCGCTCTCGACTGTGGTGCGGGTCGAGGTCGGTGAGAGTCCCGGCGGTGTGCGCTTCGCGGCGAAGCGAGCCAAGGCGGCTCGCGCGGGACGGGTCCGGCGTCGACGCTGACCGGTTTTACCGGCGCTGACTGTGTTCTAAGTGACAGTGCTTCTGCACGACGATGGCCGCCCGAGTCCCTGAGGCTCGGGCGGCCATCGCTTTTTTGGCGTGACGCTTGTCTCGCCTGAATGCCCCTAACGTATGTATGTCGGGGTGTCGCACGGGTGCCGAACGGGCCTCGGTGCATCGTGTTTCACGTGAAACGTCGCTCACTGCTGCAGGGCATCATCAATCGCGGCCGGGCAGCGGCCGCACCTCGCGACCGTAGGTCTCCTGGATCCCTCGAATCGGGCACGAAGTTCTCCACAAAGGCTGCTTCCTCCACAGAAGACAGGACCTCGCTGGTTCACGACCCCGATGTCATGGGAGGCTCTGTTCATTGCGAGCCTGAAGTCGAGGAGAGTGAATCCTTGCGGTCCGACGCCAACATCGCGGGACCGATGACCGATCCGGTCCCCGGTCCCCGTACCGAATCGGCGGGGGAGGATGTTTCACGTGAAACACCGCCCCCGATGGACGACACCCCCATCGGCCGTGCGGCCCAACTGGCGGTGGAAGCCCTGGGGCGTGCAGGCGAAGGCCTGCCGCGACCCGAGCAGACCCGAGTCATGGTCGTTGCCAACCAGAAGGGCGGGGTCGGTAAGACCACTACGACGGTCAACCTTGCGGCCTCGCTGGCGCTGCACGGTGCCCGCGTCCTGGTGATCGACCTTGACCCGCAGGGCAATGCCTCCACCGCTCTGGGGATCGACCACCACGCCGAAGTGCCTTCGATCTACGACGTGTTGGTCGACAGCAGGCCGCTCTCCGAAGTCGTACAGCCCGTGGTCGACGTGGAGGGTCTCTTCTGTGCCCCTGCGACCATCGACCTGGCCGGCGCGGAGATCGAGCTGGTGTCGCTCGTGGCGCGCGAGAGCCGGCTGAAGCGCGCGATCCAGGCCTACGAGCAGCCGCTGGACTACGTCCTCATCGACTGCCCGCCGTCGCTCGGTCTGCTGACGGTCAATGCCATGGTGGCCGGAGCCGAAGTCCTGATCCCGATCCAGTGCGAGTACTACGCACTCGAGGGCCTGGGGCAGCTCCTGCGGAACGTGGACCTGGTCCGCGGCCACCTGAACCCCGAACTGCACGTGTCGACGATCCTGCTCACCATGTACGACGGCCGCACCCGGCTGGCGTCCCAGGTCGCCGACGAGGTCCGAAGCCACTTCGGTGAAGAGGTTCTGCGGACGAGCATCCCGCGTTCCGTCCGCATCTCCGAGGCGCCGAGCTACGGGCAGACCGTGCTCACGTACGACCCGGGATCGAGCGGTGCGCTCTCCTACCTCGAGGCGGCGCGCGAGATGGCCCTTCGTGGGGTCGGCATCCGCTACGACGCCCAGCACGCCCATGCGGGCACTCAACTTGACCAGCACAGCACGGTGGAGGGTATGCAGTGAGTGAGCGACGGAGGGGTCTGGGCCGTGGTCTCGGCGCACTGATCCCGGCAGCACCCACCCCCGAGAAGGCGGCACCCGCGACGGTGGCGGGCGGGGCCTCCGGCTCGCCGTCCGCCGTGCCGGTCCTGACGGCGGAGCGCGGAGTGGCGGCGGCGAAGGTCGCCTCGCTTCCGCAGCCGCCGGTTTCACGTGAAACAGAGTTGGTCGGAGGATCCGCCGCCGCTCCCGAGTCGGTGGCGGGAGCGTACTTCGCCGAGCTTCCGATCGACGCCATCACGCCCAACCCGCGTCAGCCGCGCGAGGTGTTCGACCAGGACGCGCTCGCCGAGCTCGTGACGTCGATCAAGGAAGTCGGGCTGCTCCAGCCCGTCGTCGTGCGGCAGCTGAGCCCGCAGCGCTACGAACTCATCATGGGCGAGCGTCGCTGGCGTGCCTGCCGCGAAGCCGGGCTTGAGCAGATCCCCGCGATCGTCCGGGCGACGGACGACGAGAAACTCCTCCTCGACGCGCTCCTGGAGAACCTGCACCGCGCTCAGCTGAACCCTCTTGAAGAGGCCGCCGCATACGAGCAGCTTCTGGTGGACTTCAAGTGCACGCACGACCAGTTGGCCGACCGGATCGGCCGTTCGCGGCCGCAGGTGTCCAACACCCTGCGCCTCCTGAAGCTCTCGCCGGCCGTGCAGCGTCGGGTGGCGGCGGGCGTTCTGTCGGCCGGGCACGCGCGCGCCCTGCTCGCCGTGGAGGACTCGGAGGAGCAGGACCGCCTCGCTCACCGGATCGTCGCCGAGGGCCTCTCGGTGCGGGCCGTCGAGGAGATCGTGACCCTGATGGGCTCACACCCGGCGAGTGCGGCGCGCTCGAAGGGACCGCGGGCCGGAGGGCGTCTTTCGCCGGCGCTCAGCGAACTCGCCACACGGCTGTCCGACCGGTTCGACACGCGGGTGAAGGTCGACCTCGGGCAGAAGAAGGGCAAGATCGTCGTCGAGTTCGCCTCCATGGATGACCTGCACCGCATCCTCGGTCAGCTGGCTCCGGGCGAGGGCCCTGTCCTCCAGAACGGAGCCCCGCAGGACGAGGGCCAGGAGGACGAGGGATAGTCCCTTTCGGGGTAACTCTCAGCAGAGCAGGCCGTGTCCGGAGTGCACCGGAACGCGGCCTGCTCTTTGCTTTCTGTCGGTATCGATGGAATCGCTTCGTGGATACGATGCGGTGGGGTGGAGCGCATCCCTCAACGTCACCTCATTCGGGAGGCTGGTCGTGCAATCGGTGAGTCGTGCCGGGCTGATGACCGCGGGTCTCGGGCTGGGCGCGGTCGGCGGATTCATCGGCAGCCTGCTCAGGGAACGGAGCGCTCTGACGGCCGCCCGGGATGCGGCGGGCGAAGGAAGTGAGGAACTGCCTTCATGGGGCGTCGGCTCGTACCGCTCACACTGGACAACCTTCCGGACCTTCCCAAGCGCTGCCGGTCGTGTGTCTTCTGGGAGCTGGATCCGGTCAGCGGCCAAGCCGCGATAAAGGCGGGCACTCCAGGTCTGGAGAAGGAAGCCTGGATCTCGGCTGTCCTCCTGGAGTGGGGCTCCTGCGGGCGCGTCGTGTATGTGGACGATGTCCCGGTCGGCTTCGTCCTCTACGCCCCACCGGCCTACGTTCCCCGCTCGACAGCTTTCCCCACCAGTCCGGTGTCCCCGGACGCGGTGCAGCTCATGACGGCGTGGATCGCCCCCGGCTATCAGGGGCAGGGGCTGGGCCGGGTGATGGTGCAGACGGTGGCCAAGGATCTGCTGCGCAGAGGGTTCAAGGCGATCGAGGCGTTCGGCGATGCCCGGTGGAAGGAGCCGGCCTGCATTCTGCCGGCCGATCATCTGCTGGCCGTGGGCTTCAAGACCGTGCGGCCGCACCCCTCCCATCCGCGCCTGCGCCTTGAGCTGCGGACGACGCTCTCCTGGAAGGAGGACGTCGAGCTCGCCCTGGACCGGCTTCTCGGAGCGGTTCAGAAGGAGCCGGCGTTGCGTCCTCTCTGAGTCTCTTTCGACTGCGGTCACGCAAACGGGCCAACCCATCAGGGTTGGCCCGTTCGTGTTTCACGTGAAACATCGCCGCGGCGCCGTGAAGCCGCGTGGTTGATCAGTCGGCGATGAAGTCCTCGAGGTCACGCAGGATGGCGGCCTTCGGCTTGGCACCGACGATGGTCTTGGCGACCTCGCCACCCTGGTAGACGTTCAGCGTCGGGATCGACATGACGCCGTACTTCGCGGCGGTGGCCGGGTTCTCGTCGATGTTGAGCTTGACGATCTCGATCTTGTCGCCGTGCTCGGCGGCGATCGCGTCGAGGGACGGGGCGATCTGGCGGCACGGTCCGCACCAGGCGGCCCAGAAGTCCACCAGTACGGGCTTGTCGCTCTTGAGGACGTCCTCGTCGAAGGAAGCGTCGGTCACGTTCTTGAGGTTGCCGGCCACGGCGGGCTCCTTAGTAGCTTCGGTGATGCGGTGGGGCGGGGTGGGTTCAGACGGCGGCGGCCGCAGCGGCCTCGCTGTCGGCGAGAGCGGCGAGGAACCGCTCGGCGTCGAGGGCGGCGGAGCAGCCGGTGCCGGCCGCGGTGATCGCCTGACGGTAGGTGTGGTCGACGACGTCACCGGCACCGAACACGCCGGTCAGGTTCGTCCGGGTCGAGGGAGCCTCGACCTTCAGGTAACCCTCGTCGTCGAGCTCGAGCTGGCCCTTGAAGAGCTCCGTGCGCGGGTCGTGGCCGATCGCGATGAACAGGCCGGTGGCGGGGAGCTCGGAGGTCTCACCCGTCTTGATGTTGCGCAGGGTCAGGTGCGAGAGCTTCTGGTCTCCGTGGACCTCGGCGACCTCGCTGTCCCAGACGAACTTGATCTTCGGGTCGGCGAACGCGCGCTCCTGCATGGCCTTGGAGGCACGCAGGCTGTCGCGGCGGTGGACGATCGTCACGGACTTGGCGAACCGGCTGAGGAAGGTGGCCTCCTCCATCGCGGTGTCACCGCCGCCGATCACGGCGATGTCCTGGTCCTTGAAGAAGAAGCCGTCGCAGGTCGCGCACCAGGAGACGCCACGGCCGGAGAGAGCGTCCTCGTTCGGCAGGCCGAGCTTGCGGTGCTGGGAGCCGGTCGTGACGATGACGGCCTTGGCGCGGTGCACGTTGCCCGAGGTGTCGGTGACGGTCTTGATCTCGCCCGTCAGGTCGACGGAGATGACATCGTCCGGAATCAGCTCGGCACCGAAGCGCTCGGCCTGGGCGCGCATGTTGTCCATGAGCTCGGGGCCCATGATGCCGTCCTGGAAGCCGGGGAAGTTCTCCACATCGGTCGTGTTCATCAGGGCGCCACCAGCGGTGACGGCACCCTCGAACACGAGCGGCTTCAGCGACGCGCGCGCGGTGTAGAGCGCCGCCGTGTAGCCGGCGGGCCCGGAGCCGATGATGATCACGTTACGGACGTCGCTCACGGCTTGATTCCTCGTCTCTGCGGGACTGCTGCGTTCTGCCGGGGGAGTCCCTCTCCGGACTCTCACCCCACCCAACGGATCCTACGGGGCGCGCATTCCCGGAGTGTCCGGGAGCACACGCGAAGTATGCGCCCGCGGCTGTCAGCGCCGGGTGTAGGAGTGGGCCAGCAACAGTTTGCCGGGCTGCGAGGAGGCCTGTTTCACACAGGCTGCGTCGATGACGTAGGCCGAGACCTGTGAGGGATCCGACGCGTGGGGCAGCACGACGAGATAAGCGGTGGTGCCCTTGTAGTCGCCCCGCTCCACGGCGAGGGCCGGGGTCGCACGGCCCGTGCCGCGCTGTATGCAGGCCGGCACCACCACGGCCTTCCCGCGCATCGGGGAGTTCGTCAGGGGGGCGTCGGGCGCCGACTGCTGGATGTCCACGGACGGGTTGGACGTTGCAGTGTCGGAGGAAGGGGCCGAGGGCTTCTGCGTCAGGAGGGTCTGAACCTGGTCCCGGAGCGTGTTCTCGGAGAAGGAGAGCGCCGAGCTCGCCTGGTGGGTCCGGCCGCTCTCGGGAGCGCCGGTGGGTGTGGTGCCGCCGTTCTGGAAGAGGAGCACGCCCAGACCGATCGCGGCCGCGGTGAAGACCGCTCCGAGCGCGGTGCCACGACGACGCCGGGTACGAGACCGGCCGCTCCGCCCCGGACCCGTCGCGGCACGGGGGCGTCCGGAAGGGCGGTCCGCGGAGGGGGCCGGCGAGTCGGCAGGCGATGTTTCACGTGAAACAGGCGACATGGGCCGAGGCTCGGGGATGACGGCGGCGGGGTCTTCGGCGGCTTCCGCTTCACCGGTGTTCCCGGTGTTCCCGGTGTTCCCGGAGTCCTCGGTGCCATCGGTGTCTGCGGCGCGGGTGGGCGTCTCTGGATCGTCGAGAAGTGCCTCCTCCGCAGCGAGTGCCGCGTCGATGCGGTCCGCGATGTCCACCGGCATTGGGGGCGGGTCAGGGAACGCGCCGAGCAGGCCGCGGATCTCCTCCAGGGAGGCGAGGACATCGGCGCACAGCGTGCAGCCGTTCAGATGTTGCCGGACATCCGCAGCGCGGGAGGGGGAGAGCAGGTCCTCGGCGAGGTCGGAGATCTCGGAGACCTCGGGGTGCTCGTGGTGCTCGGCCGTGTCGGTCGTGGATGTCACGCTCGCTCACCTCCGCCCTTCACGGCTGCTGAATCACTGGGTCCCGTCTTGTCCCGGGGTCCCGCTGCCGGTGGGACGGATGTCCCCTGCGTCCGGTTCCTTCCGGGCGCTTTCGGCGGCAGGTTCTCAGTACGTGAACCGGCGTCGTCGTCGGCCCGCAGATGTGTGACCAACGGCAGGAGTCTGGCTCTGCCGCGTGCGCAGCGGCTCTTGACCGTGCCGGTGGGCACGCCGAGGATGCGGGCGGCCTCGGCCACCGGGTAGCCCTGCATGTCGACGAGGACGAGCGCGGCGCGCTGGTCGGCGGGAAGGGTGCTCAGCGCCTCGATGAGCTGACGGTGGAGGTCGTTGCGTTCGGCTGGCGCGGCCGCCGACTCCTGGGGTTCGAGGAGCTGCTCCAGGCGCTCCGTGTCCTCGACCGGAGCGGTCTTCCGGGAGGCGGCCTTGCGCGCCCGGTCGAGGCAGGCGTTCACGGTGATGCGGTGCAGCCAGGTGGTGACGGCGGACTGCCCGCGGAAGGTGTGCGCCGCCCGGTAGGCCGAGACCAGGGCGTCCTGGACGGCGTCGGCGGCTTCCTCACGGTCGCCCAGGGTGCGCAGTGCGACGGCCCACAGCCGGTCACGGTGGCGGCGGACGAGTTCGCCGAAGGCGTTCTTGTCGCCCGCGACATGGCGGGCGAGGAGGTCCTGATCGCTTACTTCGCCGTATGCGGCGTCGTCCACTTTCGAACCCCCTCCCCCAGGTGAGCTCTCAGCCGCTGAACTTCACGTCGGTGAGAGCCTGCTTGTAACCCGCGCCGTAGTAGCCGTCGGATCCGGACTTCGGCAGAGCGGTCAGCCACACGAGTACGTACCGCGTGTTCACCGGCTTGCCGGCGTTGATCTTCAGGGTGGTGCCCGACGTGGTGCCGCTGCCGATGCTCTTCATGGAGTCGACCGACGTGGAGGGCGACAGGGAGTCGGCCGCGTACAGGGAGACCGAGGTGTGGTCGCCGCCGTACTGGAGCCCGATCGTCGCAGCCGAGACGTCCTTGGCCGAGCCCAGGTCGTAGACGATGCCGACGCCGGACTTGTAGGGCGCCAGATTCGGGCCGCCCTTGTAGGTCTTGGTGCGCCACGACGTGCTGCTGTCGCCGTCGTAGGTCTTCGCCACGTCCCCCGGGGCCTGAGGGCTGCCCTCGGCGACGTACTCCCTGGCGTCCTCGATGGTGAGCGGCTTCGTGGGCTTGGGCCTGCCCTTCTCGTCGCCGCCCGCGTCGCCTGACGTGCTGGAGTCCCCCGAATTGCCGTGGTCCATCAGGGCGTCCGCCAGCTGCCAGCTGCCGAGGCCGAGCGCCACGATGAGCAGCGCCGACACGGCCCACTTAAGGGCCTTGCCGGTCCGGCTCTGCAGCGGCGGCGGAGGCACCGGAGGCATGGGCTGGGGAACGCCGGGGCGCGCGGCCGGACGGCCGTACGTGCCCTGCTGGTAGGTCGTCCGCTGGTACTCCGGCGGCGGGGTGAACGTGGGCTCCGGCGGGCGGATGCGGGGCATCTCGCCGACGGCCTTCACGAGGTCCTCGGTCGTGGTGCACGGGGGTTCCTGCCGCGACGCCGTCGCCCCGTCGTTGACGAGGGCACGCATGGCCAGCTCGGACAGGCCGCGGTGGACGCCGGCGCGCACCTGGTCGGGCGCGATCAGGCCGATGTCCTTGGGCAGCCCCGACAGGCCGTACGCGTCGTCCTCGTAGGGCCAGCGCTGGGTGAGCGCGGCGTACAGGAGGGCACCGATCGCCTCGGTGTCAGTGCGCTGGGGTGTGTCCGACGTGATGCCGCGCAGGGCGGCGTTGACGGCGAGCCCGCGGATGCGCCACTGGCCCGTCGAGGTGCGCAGGACCGCGCTCGGGGTGAGCCGCAGATGGGCGAGCCCCTCACGGTGAGCGGCGGCCATCGCCTGCGATACCTGGTGCACGAGCTGGTACGCCTCGTGCACCTCGAGGGGGCCGGCGGCGAGCAGCGCCGTCAGTTCCGTCGCGTCGGGCAGCCATTCGTGCACGACGTACACGAGGTCGTTCTCCTCGACCGCGTCCAGGACCTGGACGAAGCGGGGGTCGCCGAGCAGTGCCGACGAACGGGCCGCGGCGAGGACGGACCGGCCTCGTGGGTGGTCGGCGGGGAGCAGGTGCACCCCGACGGCACGGCGGAGCTTCTCGTCCACCGCGCGCCAGCTGCTGAAGCCGTCGAGCCGGGTGACGCACTCCTCGAGGCGATAGCGTCTGGCGAGCTTGTGACCGCTGTGCAGCTCGGGGGGAGTGGAGGAGGCAGGGCTCTTCGGCCCGTCGGTCTTCTCCGCGTCCTCGTCCGCCGCTGCCGTGTCCTGCTCCCGAGTCTGGGTCGCACCGTCGGCCGTGGTCTGCTCCGCCTTCGCGGTCAGTGGCTCGTCACCACTGTCGTCTGCCACGTCGACGGCAGCCCTACTCCGTTCCGCCACCGTCGTTCCTGCCTCCCCACTCGTTGCGCGCTCTGCGACGCCAAAGCCAATTGTGCCCACAGTCCGGCGCTGAGCACGACACGCGGCAACCCGCGATGGTTGTGCGATGTGCCGTGCGGTCAGCGGCCGAGACGCCCGCGCACCATTCCGACCATCGAATTGAGCTCTTCGATCCGCATACGCCGTGCGGCGACGTAGAAGACGCCGAACAGTACGGCTCCGCCCACGACCAGGGCGGCGATGGAACCGCCGGCGCCGTTGCCCAGCGTCCTCATGACCAGGAAACCGACCACACCGCCGGCCAGGGCCGCCGGGATCGATGCCATGCAGAGGCGGGCGTACGTACGGATGACCTGGGCGCCGTCGAGGTCGCCGCCGAGGCGCTTGCGCAGCCGCTGCCAGGCGACGCCGACGCCGATCGCGTAGGCGAGACCGTATGCGGCGGCCATACCGACGACGGCCCACTTGGCGGGCAGCACGAGGTAGGCGATCACCGAGGCCGCGGCGTTGACGGCGGCGACGATGACGGTGTTGTAGAAGGGCGTCCGGGTGTCCTCGTACGCGTAGAAGCCGCGGAGCACGACGTACTGCACGGAGTACGGGATCAGGCCGAGGCCGAAGGCCATCAGGATGTAGCCCATGGACCGGGCGCCCGCAGAGCCACTGGAGCCGAACAGCAGGGTGCACATCGGGATGCCGAGGGCGACGAACATGAAGGCGACCGGGACGATCGCGACGGCGGAGGTGCGCAGGCCCTGCGAGATGTCGTCGCGGACTGCTCCGGGGTCGCCGTCGTGGGCCGCGCGCGAGATGCGCGGCAGCATCGCCGCCATGACGGAGACGGTGATGATGGCCTGCGGCATACCCCAGATCAGCTGGGCGTTCATGTAGCCCATGATGCCCGCGCCCTGGACGCCGGACGCCTTGCCGGCGGCGGTGGCGAGCTGGGTGACGACGAGGACGCCGGCCTGGTTGGCGAGGACGAACAGCACGGTCCACTTGGCGAGCTTGACCGCCTTGCCGAGGCCGTGGCCCTTCCAGTCGAACCGCAGGCGGAACCGGAAGCCGGTCTCGCGCAGGTACGGGATCATCGCCAGCGCCTGCACCGTCAGACCGAGCAGGGTGCCGATGCCGAGAAGCCGGACGCCGTCCGCCGGGATCGTCTCGACGTGCACATGCGAGTCCGCGGCCGTGCCGTAGACGTAGATGAACATGCCGAACGTGCAGATCATGACGATGTTGTTCAGGACCGGGGTCCACATCATCGCGCCGAACTTGCCGCGGGCGTTGAGGACCTGGCCCATGACCACGTGCACGCCCATGAAGAAGATCGTGGGCAGGCAGTAGCGGGCGAAGGTGACGGCGACGTTGTTGGCCGCCGGGTTGCCGGCGATCTTCGTCGACATCAGCTGGATCAGCAGAGGCGCGGCGAAGACAGCGATGGCGACGATGATGCCGAGCGCGACGATGACGAGGGTCAGCAGACGGTTGGCGTAGGCCTCGCCGCCGTCCTCGTCCTCCTTCATGGACCGCACGAGCTGCGGCACGAAGACGGAGTTGAGGCCGCCGCCGACGGTCAGGATGTAGATCATCGTCGGCAGCGTGTACGCCACAGTCCAGGCGTCACCGAGCGTGAAGGCACCGAGGGCCGCGGTGATCACCACGGTGCGGACGAAGCCGGTGAGCCGGGAGACCAGGGTGCCCGCGGCCATGACGGCGCTCGACTTCATGAGGCTCGACGCCCGGCCCCCCTTCTTCGGGGCAGGGGCAGGGGCAGGGGCGGCCACCGGAGCAGGCGCGTTGCCCTGCATGGGGGCCTGTGCCGGTCCGGCGGCCGCCGGTGCCGGGATGCCCGTGGCGTCGGCAGGCGGACGGGCCATGCCGTTGCTCTGCTGGTCGCGGAAGAGGTGCGCGAAGGCGTCGGGCTCGTGCTGCTCCTCGCCCGCCTGCGTCATCAGATCGTCGACGCCCACGAACTGCGTGGTCCTGGCGTCGTCCCCGTAGGGAAGGTGCTGGGACGGCCCCTCCGGCTCGGGCGCGGGCGTCTGGGCCCACACACGCGGGTCCGGGGGGTACTGGGCCGCGGGCGGCTGGGAGTAGAGCGGCTGGGGCGTCTCGTAGGTGCCGGGAGGCGGCGGGGGGTGCGCGGCGCGGTCGTAGAGCGCCTCCGTCACCGGATCCTGCGCGGAGAGGTCCTGGTCCCGGTACGGATCCTGGTCGAAGGCGTCCTGGAGGTACGCGTCCTGCGGATACGCGTCCGGGGCGGGGTGGGGCGGCGGGACCTGGCCGGCCGCGTCGTGGGGACCGGGGGCCGGGCCCTCGGCCGAGGCAGAGCCGCTCGGGCCCTGGCCCCGGTCACCGTCGTACGGCGCGTTCATGGTTACCCCACCTCATAGTCCCCGGGCCCACGGCCACGTCGTCGCTCAACGGTCCACTCTCTCACCCGTGCCGGACGGGTCCACGCTTTCCGGAGCGGTGTCCGGCGTCGGGTCACTCGGCTGCTCGGGGTCGTCTTCCCCGGGCTCCGGGCCCGATTCCCCGTTCGGACCGTCGTCCGGGCCTTCCTCGGCGCGTCGCGCGGCGGCGCGCTTGCGCTGCGTGTACATGCGGAACCCGGCGAGGACGAGGAGCAGGACGCCGCCCGCCATGACGAGCATCACGGTCGGGGTGATCTCGGTGACGTTCACGTCGAACCGGACCTCGGGGCCGTAGGGCTGGCCGTCCTCCGTGTACAGCTGGGCGAAGACCGGCACCCTGCCGTTGGCGTTGGACGTGGTCGTGAACTTCACCGACTGGCTGTGGCCGCCGGCGACCTTGATCGGCTGCTCGTCGTACGGACCGTTACGGATCTTGAGGCGGGTGCCGTTCGTCGAGGTGAGGCGCAGGACGAGGTGATCGACGCCCTGCACCAGGTTGTTCTGGACCGTCACGGGGATGGTCGCGCTGCGTCCGGAGAGCTTCGCCTCGGACTTGTCGATGAGCTTGACCTGCTTGGTGAGCGAGGTGAGGTAGTCGGCGACGCTTTCGCGGAACGCCTTCGCCTCGGTCGCACGGTCACGCCACGACGCGGACATCTGCCGGTCCATGGCCCGTCCGAACGGCGTCACCACGCGGGACGGGTCGGAGAGGATCACCTGGAAGTTGGTGAGCTTGTTCTGGGTGTCCTGGATCGCCTCGAAGGCCGACTGGGGCAGCTCCTGCTTGCGCAGGTACGACGGGTAGAACCGGGAGGAGGGGATGCGGGTCGTCGCGGCGGGGTCCGGCTTCGCCTTCGTGGCCGCGGCCAGGTCCTGCGACTGCGACCAGGTGCTGCTCTGCTCGGTCTTGATCGCCTCCGCCATGGACTGGGCCTGGCTGGCGGAGGGCATCCGCTGCGGAGCGACGACGATGCTGCGCTCGTTGTCCGGCTCCTGAAGGTTGATCATCAGGCTCTGGGCGAGGAACTCCTGGACGGCGAGCGTCGAGTTCTCGGCCTTCGTCATGTCGCCTTCGAAGGCCTCCGACAGCTGAGCGTCGGCCACCACGGCCGTCGTGCCGCTGCCGATGGGGCGGGCGGCGGACGGCGTGTAGGGCAGGCCGCCCCTCTCCCGGAGGCTGTCGCTGCGGGCGATCACCTTGTCGGCGCCGGCGGACGTCGCGACGTTGACGATGCTGGGGTCGATCGCGCCGTCGGCGGGCCAGGCGTAGCTCGTGTCCGGCTTGATGTGGAGAACCGTCTCGACCGTGCTGGAGGCCGCGTCGGTGGCGTCCTTGAGGTGGCTGAGGGAGCCGGTCACCCGCGTGCCGTTGTGGGCCAGCGAGGCGAGATCCGGGTCGGCGAAGGGGAGCGCGACGACCTTCTGGTCGGCCACGGCGTTCTTCAGGTCGTTCAGCCACTGCTTGGCGACGGCCTGGTTCTTGCCGGCGACCTCGGTGCCGTCGGCTTCCTTGATCCGGTACGGCCGCGTCATGGCGTCGACCGAGGCCAGCAGGTCGGGGTCGATGACCCAGGTCACGTCGAGGTCGGTGCCCAGGGACAGCATCTGCTGGAGGCGGCCGCCCGGGGCGATCTCCTTGGCGAGGTCGTCGTCATGGAAGACACGGGTCTGCTGCTCGTCGGATCCCGTCTCCGCCGTGAGGTGGGTCTGCGAGATCAGCGGCCACAGGAACGTCGTCTTCGTCTTCGTGTCGGCAGCGTCGGGGTGCCAGGGGAGGAAGGTCCGCTGGATACCGAGCGTCTGCTGGTACGGCTGGATCGCGGTCTGGCCCGTGAGGGCGACCCCCAGCTGGTAGACGCCGTCGTCGCCGAGGTGCAGCTGCTTCACGGGGACGGAAAGGCTGAAGTCCTGCGTCGATCCGGGGGCCAGCGTGGAGACCTTCTTGGCGTACTTGCCGCCGATCTCCCGGCCGTCCGGCACTCCCCCCGACGCGTGCCGGGAGGCGTTCTCGATCGACGCCCGCCCGCCGAGGGCCGAGCCGAGGCGGAGCGCCACGTGGGCGTTGTCGACGGCCTGCTTGCCGTCGTTGGTGAGTGTTCCGGTGACGGTGACCGTGTCGTCGTCACCCGGTGCGCTCGGAGTGAGCGAGTTCACGGAGACATCGACGGTGTTCGTGCCCGTGGCGTCGGCTGCGGGCGCCTGCGGGGCGGCATCGGCGGGGGCTCCGCCGAAGAGGGCCAGACCGGCGAGGAGAGGCGCTCCGGCGAGCAGTGCTCCTGCGCGCCGCAGCTTTCGATGGGCAGGTGAGGGAGTCATCCCTGGGAAGTCTGCCGCCTCGGCCACGCGCTCGTCCGTCCCTCGTCGTCGTCAGTGGTCGTCGGATGTGTCCACGCATGGTAACGAGGTGCGCTGTGGCGAAGTGCCGCGGACTGCTCCACATGATCGGAAGACAGGGTAGGGGTCATCGGGCACCCCTCGCGCCCACCGGGGGAAACGGTGCGGAACCCGGGGCCGGGGCCACGTACCCTTTTCTGTTGTGCCGAACGCCAACGATGACAATTCCCATGCCCTCAGCCAGGTGCAGCGCCGCGCGGTGAGCGAGCTGCTGCGGGTGGCCCCTGTCGCCGACGACCTCGCCCGTCGATTCCAGGAGGCGGGGTTCTCTCTCGCCCTGGTCGGCGGCTCGGTCAGGGATGCGCTCCTCGGCAGGCTCGGCAACGATCTGGACTTCACGACGGACGCGCGCCCTGAGGACGTACTCAAGATCGTCAGGCCGTGGGCGGACGCGGTGTGGGAGGTCGGGATCGCCTTCGGCACCGTCGGCTGCCAGAAGGACGGCTACCAGGTCGAGGTCACCACGTATCGCTCCGAGGCGTACGACAGGACCTCGCGGAAGCCCGAGGTCTCGTACGGCGACTCGATCGAGGAAGACCTCGTGCGTCGCGACTTCACGGTGAACGCGATGGCCGTGGCTCTGCCGGAGAAGGAGTTCATCGACCCGCACGGCGGCCTCGACGACCTTGCCGAGCGGATCCTGCGGACTCCGGGAACGCCCGAGGAGTCATTCTCCGACGATCCTCTGCGGATGATGCGTGCCGCCCGTTTCGCCGCGCAGCTGGACTTCGAGGTGGCCCCCGAGGTCGTCGCGGCGATGAAGGGCATGGCGGACCGCATCGACATCGTCTCCGCGGAGCGGGTGCGGGACGAGCTGAACAAGCTGATCCTCTCCTCGCACCCCCGCGAGGGCCTCAAGCTCCTCGTCGACAGCGGCCTCGCCGAGCACGTGCTGCCCGAGCTGCCGGCCCTGCGCCTGGAGCGGGACGAGCACCACCGGCACAAGGACGTCTACGACCACACGCTGATCGTTCTCGAGCAGGCGATGGCGCTGGAGGAGAACGGCCCGGACCTCGTGCTGCGTCTTGCGGCTCTCCTCCACGACATCGGCAAGCCGCGGACGCGTCGTTTCGAGGACGACGGCCGGGTCTCCTTCCACCACCACGAGGTGGTGGGCGCCAAGATGACGAAGAAGCGCATGACGGCGCTCAAGTACTCGAACGACCTCGTGAAGGACGTCTCGCGTCTGGTCGAGCTGCACCTGCGCTTCCACGGGTACGGCACCGGTGAGTGGACCGACTCCGCGGTCCGTCGTTATGTACGTGACGCGGGTCCCCTGCTGGATCGCCTGCACAAGCTGACGCGCTCCGACTGCACGACGCGTAACAAGCGGAAGGCGAATGCGCTGGGGCGGGCGTACGACGGACTTGAGGAGCGCATCGCGCGGCTCAAGGAGCAGGAGGAGCTGGACTCGATCCGTCCCGACCTCGACGGCAATCAGATCCAGGAGATCCTCGGGATCAAGCCTGGGCCGGCGATCGGGCAGGCGTACAAGTTCCTGCTGGAGATGCGGCTCGAGAATGGGCCGATGGAGCATGACGCGGCTGTCGCGGCGCTCAAGGAGTGGTGGGCGGAGCAGCAGGTCGCCGAGTAAGTGACCGAAGTCCTTGTTTCACGTGAAACAAGGACTTCGGGACAGACATGACGAAGGGCGCTGTTTCACGTGAAACAGCGCCCTTCGTCTATGCGATGCCAAGTGCTACTTGGTCGTCTTCAGGCAGAGAACCACGTCGTGGCTGCCGCCGGTCTGGTAGTAGGAGACCTCGGTGCCGCTGACCGAGTTGCACTTGCTTTCGTCGCTGCTGTTGTCGAACTTCTCGATGACCTTGAACTCGGAGTCACTGGAGGAGCAGTCGACCGTCTGGAGGTCCGGGGAGGACGTCGAACCGTCGTTGTGCATACAGCTGCCGACAGCCGTCGTCTCGGCGTCGCTCTGGCCGAGGTACCACTTCACGCCGTAGAGCGCGATGGCGACGACGATCAGCGCGACGATCCGGAGAACCTTCTTGCCGCCGCCTCCCGACACCGGGGCGGGGGCCGGCGGGATCGGGGCACCCTGGGCGTGCGGCGGGTACGGATTCTGGCCCTGGGGCGGCGGAGTGGTCACTTTGGGGGTCCCCCTCGAACTTGAGCGCGATGGCGCGGATAAGACGCCCGTAAGTTATACGGAGGGGCTGACAACTCTGAAGTCAGGACGAGGTCTGTGGCACTGATGTGACACTTACTGGGCGTCAAAACGCGTCATACCGACAGCAACCACCGCGTAGAGCGCAGCCACCGTGACCACCAGCGGAGCCGACCGTCCGTCAGGCGGCAGCATGAGTACGGCCACACCGGCCGCGCCGACGAACGCGACGTTGAACAGCACGTCGTAGATGGAGAAGATCCGGCCACGGAAGCCGTCGTCCACAGAGGACTGCAGGACCGTGTCGGTGGAGATCTTTGCGCCCTGGGTCGTCAGGCCGAGGACGAATGCGGCGGCCATCATGGGGAGCGGCGTGAACGGGAGCGCGAGCGCGGGTTCCAGGACGGCCGCCGCCCCCGCGCAGACAGCGATCCACCGGCCGGGTCCCAGTCGCCCCGCCCCCCAGGGTGTGATGACGGCGGCGGCGAAGAACCCGGCGCCCGAGACCGCCACGGCGACCCCGAGCAGGGCCAGCCCGTGGGACTGCGTGGACGACCAGGAGTAGCGGGAGAGCATGAGCACCATGACGGTCAGCGCCCCGTAGCAGAAGCGCATCAGCGTCATCGCGGCCAGAGCGCGCATGGCGTGCGGGCGCGCGGCCAGATGACGCACCCCCGAGGCGAGCCCTTTCGCCGTGCCGGAGAGCGCGGTCCGGATGCCCGGCAGCACCAGCTCGGGATCCGGGCCCAGCAGTTCGGCGGACAGGCGCAGGGAGGCGAGCGCCGCAAGCAGGTAGACGGCGGCGCCGACGAGCACCACGACGGCGTCGGAGTGCGATCCGAGCAGCCGTAGGACGAAGGCGGCTCCGCCGCCCAGCGTGGCGGCGAGGGTGCCCGCGGTCGGGGAGATGGAGTTCGCCATCACGAGCCGTTCGGCGTCGACGACTCGGGGCAGGGCGGCCGAAAGCCCGGCGAGGATGAAGCGGTTGACGGCGGTGACGCCCAGGGCGGAGATGTAGAAGAGCCAGGTCGGTGCGTGACTGATCATCAGGAGCGCCGTCACGGAGGCCAGGACGGTCCGCAGGAGGTTGCCGTAGAGGAAGACCTGGCGGCGGCGCCAGCGGTCGAGGAGGACGCCCGCGAACGGGCCGACGATCGAGTACGGAAGCAGCAGTACCGCCATGGCCGAGGCGATGGCGCTCGCCGACGTCTGGTTCTGCGGCGAGAACACGACGTACGTGGCCAGCGCGACCTGGTAGACCCCGTCCGCGCCCTGGGAGAGCAGCCGGAGTGCCAGCAGGCGCCGGAAGTCCCTCAAGCGCAGCAGTACACGCAGGTCACGGACGACAGACATGGGGCACAGCCTCACATAAGGGAAAGGTCCCCGGGAGCACGCCATGTGCATCCGGGGACCTCAACAGCCCACAAGTAGAAGCGCGTTACGTCAGCTACGCGCCCGTACAGCGTGTGGTCAGCGCTCGACCTCGCCCTTGATGAACTTCTCGACGTTCTCGTAGGCCTCGTCGTCGAAGTACTGGACCGGCGGGGACTTCATGAAGTACGAGGACGCGGAGAGGATCGGGCCGCCGATGCCGCGGTCCTTGGCGATCTTCGCGGCGCGCAGCGCGTCGATGATGACACCCGCGGAGTTCGGGGAGTCCCAGACCTCGAGCTTGTACTCCAGGTTCAGCGGAACGTCACCGAAGGCGCGGCCCTCGAGGCGGACGTACGCCCACTTGCGGTCGTCGAGCCACGCGACGTAGTCCGACGGACCGATGTGGACGTTCTTCTCGCCCAGGTCGCGGTCGGGGATCTGCGAGGTGACGGCCTGCGTCTTCGAGATCTTCTTGGACTCCAGGCGCTCGCGCTCGAGCATGTTCTTGAAGTCCATGTTGCCGCCGACGTTGAGCTGCATCGTGCGCTCGAGGCGGACACCGCGGTCCTCGAACAGCTTCGCCATGACGCGGTGCGTGATGGTGGCGCCGACCTGGGACTTGATGTCGTCACCGACGATCGGCACGCCGGCCTCGGTGAACTTGTCCGCCCACTCCTTGGTGCCGGCGATGAAGACCGGGAGGGCGTTGACGAACGCGACCTTGGCGTCGATGGCGCACTGGGCGTAGAACTTCGCCGCGTCCTCGGAACCGACGGGCAGGTAGCAGACGAGAACGTCGACCTGCTTGTCCTTGAGGGTCTGGACGATGTCGACCGGGGCCTCGGTGGACTCCTCGATGGTCTGGCGGTAGTACTTGCCCAGGCCGTCGTGGGTGTGGCCGCGCTGGACGGTCACGCCCGTGTTCGGCACGTCGCAGATCTTGATGGTGTTGTTCTCGCTGGCGCCGATGGCGTCGGAGAGGTCGAGGCCGACCTTCTTCGCGTCGACGTCGAACGCGGCGACGAACTCGACGTCACGGACGTGGTAGTCGCCGAACTGGACGTGCATCAGGCCCGGGACCTTGGTGTCCGGGTCGGCGTCCTTGTAGTACTCGACGCCCTGGACCAGCGAGGCGGCGCAGTTGCCCACGCCGACGATGGCTACGCGAACCGAACCCATTCCGGTTGCTCCCTGTGTGTATCGGTGAAACCCCGGATGGGCCTCACGTGGCGGTGTCGTCGGACGGATCCGGCCGGGTGCTGTCCCGGTTCCGGGGCAGGCCGCCCGTCTCTCCAGATGTGTCCTGCTGAGCTGCGTCCGCGGGGTCGGATCGCCGATGATCCCGCCCCGCCCGCTCGCTCTCGATGAGCTCGTTCAACCAGCGCACTTCGCGCTCCACGGATTCCATTCCGTGCCGCTGGAGCTCAAGGGTGTAATCGTCGAGGCGTTCCCGGGTGCGGGCGAAGGAGATGCGCATCTTCTCGAGGCGTTCCTCGAGACGACTGCGCCGGCCTTCGAGCACGCGCATCCGTACGTCTCCCGAGGTCTGCCCGAAGAAGGCGAACCGGGCGGCGAAGTGCTCGTCCTCGTACGCGTCCGGGCCGGTCTGCGAGAGCAGGTCCTCGAAGTGCTCCTTACCTTCCGCCGTCAACCGGTAGACGATCTTGGCGCGACGCCCTGCGAGTGGTGCGGCGAGGGCGTCCTCGGGTGTGTTCCCCGGCTCCTCGATCAACCAGCCGCTCGTGACCAGCGTCTTGAGGCAGGGGTAGAGGGTTCCGTAACTGAAGGCACGGAAGACCCCGAGCGAAGTATTGAGTCGTTTCCGCAGCTCGTAGCCGTGCATCGGGGACTCGCGCAGCAGCCCGAGGACAGCGAACTCGAGGATGCCGGAACGTCGGCTCAAGATCGCCTCCTCTCTGCCGCGGTCGGCTGTCACGACCGCTGTACGGACTCTTTATGTCGAGCTGATGTATCGACTCGATACATCACGACGATAGAACGGCCGCGCGGATGCGACAAGTGGGGGCACGGTGAACGGCGTCACATCACCGATTCATACCGAGCAAGTTGCCTGATTTGCGGTGAAGTTCGGCTCTAGGTGGGTTTTGACGGTGCGTAGTGTGTCCGCCATGCAGAACGCCGGGAACCAAGTGGCGGGTGAGGACGTCGTTGTCCCCGGTGTATTGCGGGTGAGAGCCACTGGCGCATCCGTATTTCGGGGGGACCGGAAACCAGCCGCCGTTTCCAGGTGCGTACACGCGCGCCTGCCCGAGGAGTAGTCGTTCCATGAGCGAGCACCGTCGCAAACCGCCGCAGCCCGAGGGCGGCGGACGTGCCGCGGCCCGACGCGGTACGTCCGGCGCATCGCCGGGTCGTCGCGCCGCCCCGCGTGATGCCACCGGATCGCCGTCTGATTCGTATGGAACACCAGGGTCCACAGGCTCGTACGGTTCCGCGGGCGACGACCGCCCGTACGGAGGCCGGGCGGAAGCGCGCCGCGCCGCGCAGCGCAGCGCGGGCAGCCGTAGGAAGGGACCCGATTCAGGCGGTGGCCGCGGAGGTGGCGGCCGGCGCGGTGGCGGCGGTCCCGATGGACCGAGTGGGCCCGGACGCGGCAGGGGCGGCCGTGGGCCGGCCGAGCCGCCGAAGAAGAAGTTCATCGACTACCCGCGCGCGGGCAAGTACGGAGTCCGTCGCTGGCTGCCGTCCTGGCGCCTCGTCACGGGTGTGGGCGTCGGCCTCGCCGGAAGTCTCATGATCGCGGCCGGTGTCGGCTACGCCATGGTGAGCATCCCGAACGAGGCGGACGCGGCCAAGGCCCAGAACAACGTGTACTACTGGTCCAACAACAAGCAGATGGTCTCGACCGGTGGTGAGACGAACCGTCAGATCATCACGTACGACCAGATCCCCAAGGCCATGCGGTACGCCGTCATGTCCGCCGAGAACAAGACGTTCGAGACGGACAAGGGCGTCGACCCCATGGGTATCGCCCGCGCGGTCGTGAACATGGCCAAGGGCGGCCAGACCCAGGGTGGCTCGACCATCACCCAGCAGTACGTCAAGAACGCGATGCTCGACGATCAGTCGCAGACCATCACGCGCAAGATCAAGGAGCTGTTCGTCGCCATCAAGGTGGGCCGCACGGTGCCCAAGGAGAAGGTGATGGCCGGGTACCTGAACACCGCGTACTACGGGCGCGGTGCCTACGGCATCCAGGCGGCGGCCCGTACGTACTTCAACCAGGACGCCTCGAACCTGAACCCGAGTCAGTGCGCGTTCCTGGCGGCGGTGCTCAAGGGCGCCACGTACTTCGACCCGGCCGGCGCGCCGGAGATCGACCCGCTGCAGGCGACGGCCGAGAAGAACAGGGACCGAGCCACGAAGCGGTGGACCTGGATCCTCGACGAGGAGGTCAAGGACAAGCACCTGGACGCCGCGACCCGGGCGAAGTTCACGGAGTTCCCCAAGCTGCAGAGCCCGCGTGCCAACGCCGCGTTGGGTGGCCAGATCGGCTACCTCGTGGACCTCGCCAAGGCCTACGCGATCAATAACAGCGGCGGCAAGATCACCGCTCTCGACCTGCAGAAGGGCGGCTACGAGATCCACACCACCTTCGACAAGAACAAGGTGGACAAGCTCGAAGCGGCCGTGAAGAAGGTCCAGCAGCAGAACATCAACGAGAAGCTCCGCCCGAAGACGGACAAGTACGTCCAGTTCGGCGGTGCCTCGGTGAACCCGAAGACCGGCGCGATCGAGGCCATCTACGGCGGCGCCGACGCGACGAAGCACTTCACCAACAACGCGGACCAGACGGGTGCCCAGGTCGGCTCGACGTTCAAGCCGTTCGTGCTGGCCGCCGCGATGAGGGACGGAATCCGCGACCCCAAGCTGGGCGAGGAGCAGGACGACAACACGCGGACGATCGTCTCTCCGAAGAGCCTCTACAGCGGCAAGAACGAGCTCAAGATCAAGAAGTACGACGGTCAGGTGTGGACGGACCGGGAGGGCAAGGAGTGGCTCCAGAGCAACGACGGCCACCGTTCCTACAACCCGCCGACCTACCAGATCGATCTTCGTGAGGCGATGCGCGAGTCGGTCAACTCCGCCTATGTCCAGCTCGGTATGGACGTGGGCCTGGACAAGGTGAAGCAGGCCGCGAAGGACGCGGGCATCAAGGACGACAGCTTCGCCAGCGCCAACTACCCGTCGTTCTCCCTCGGTACCTCCGACCCGAGCGCGATCCGCATGGCGGGCGCGTACGGCACCTTCGCGGCCAGCGGTCAGCGCAACGACCCGTTCTCCGTGAGTTCGGTCGACCACGAAGGCGCGACGGTCTACCAGCACGAGCAGAAGCCCGCCAGGGCCTTCGACTCGTCGGTCGCCGACAATGTCACCGACGTTCTGAAGACCGTCGTCGACAAGGGAACGGGTACCAACGCCAAGCTGCTGGGCCGCGATGTCGCGGGCAAGACGGGTACGACCGACGGCAACAAGTCGGCCTGGTTCGTGGGGTACACCCCGCAGCTGTCGACGGCCATCACGATGTACCGGATGGACGACAACGAGAACAGCAAGCAGCGCCAGTTCCTGGAGATGTACGGCACTGGTGGCCAGGAGAAGATCCATGGAGCTTCGTTCCCGTCCGAGATCTGGCACGACTACATGTCGCAGGCCCTGATGGGACAGCCGGCTGTGCCGTTCCCGACGCCCCAGCCCATCGGCAAGATCGTCGGCGCCACCCCGAGCCCGAGCCCGACTCCGTCGCCGACCGCCTCCCCCACGGAGTCCCCGTCGACGGAACCGTCGCCCACCGAGTCCTCCCCCAGCCCCTCGCCGTCGCCGAGCGAGACGTGCAGCGGCTGGTCGTGGAACTGCAAGAACAACAACGGCGGGACGTCCAACGGCGGCACCGGCGGGACGCCGTCCAGCGGAGTCACCACCGCGCCGTCGACGCCGGGAGGCAGCAACGGCGGCAACAACGGCAACGGCAACGGAGGAGGAGGGTTCTTCGGAGGCCCGACGGGCTAGCCGAGGAGCGTTCCACCGCGTGTGTTTCACGTGAAACGCACCGTGTTTCACGTGAAACAGAGCGTGACGAAGGTCAAGTGAGGGCCGCCGCACCGAACGGGTGCGGCGGCCCTCGCCCCGTTCTCAGGTGCGTACGGCAGGATGTGCGACATGCCTAGTGCAGAGACCAAGCGCACTCACGTGCAACAGCCGGATCCGGTACGGCCGACCAAGGAGGACGAGGTCGCCGCTGCGGGGAGCGCGCTGATCGGCGGACCGATCGGACGATGGGCGCTGCTCGGGAGCTCCTGGTGGACCCCCGTGAGAGTCATCGCGCTGGTGATGCTGGGCATGTTCGCGCTGGGCATGGTGCAGAAGTTCCCCTGCTACGACGGCGGGTGGTTCTTCGGCGCGAGTTCGCAGTACACACACGCCTGCTACTCGGACATCCCGCACCTCTACCAGGGGCGTGGTTTCGCCGACGGTCTGGTGCCGTACTTCGACAAGCTGCCGGGCGACATGGACTACCTCGAGTACCCGGTGCTGACCGGTGTGTTCATGGAGGTCGCTTCCTGGATGACCCTGGGCGGCGGATCCATCCAGCATCTGGAGAAGATCTACTGGATGATCAATGCCGGGATGCTGATGATCTGCGCGGTGATTATCGCCGTCTGCGTCAGCCGCACCCACCGGCGGCGCCCCTGGGACGGCCTCCTGGTGGCCCTGGCGCCCGCGTTCGCGCTGACGTCCACCATCAACTGGGATCTGTTCGCCGTGGCTTTCACGGCGGCCGCGATGCTGATGTGGTCGCGGGGCCGGGCGATCGCCTTCGGCGTCCTGCTGGGGCTGGCCACAGCCGCGAAGTTCTACCCGTTCCTCGTGCTCGGTCCGCTGCTGCTGCTCTGCTGGCGGGCCGGACGGTGGCGGGACTTCGGCAAGGCTCTGGGGGCCTCGGTCGGCGCGTGGCTCGTCGTGAACCTGCCGGTGATGCTGCTCGCGCCCGAGGGCTGGTCGAAGTTCTACCGGTTCAGTCAGGAGCGCGGCGTCGACTTCGGGTCGGTCTGGCTGATCATCCAGCAGCGCTGGAACGTACAGATCACCCCTCACGACGCCAACAAATACGCGATGGTGCTGATGGTCCTGGCGTGCCTGGGCATCACGGCACTCGCCCTGACAGCGCCTCGCCGGCCTCGCTTCGCGCAGCTCGCCTTCCTGGTCATCGCCGCGTTCATCCTCACGAACAAGGTCTACTCACCGCAGTACGTCCTGTGGCTGATCCCCTTCGCGGCGCTGGCCAGGCCGCGCTGGCGGGACTTCCTGATCTGGCAGGCGTGCGAGGTCGCGTACTTCATCGGGATCTGGATGTACCTCGCGTACACCACGAGCGGTGACAAGCACCGGGGGCTGCCCGCGGACGGGTACCACCTGATCATCCTCGTCCACCTGCTCGGCACGCTCTATCTGTGCGCGGTGATCGTGCGCGACATCCTGATGCCGGAACGGGACGTGGTCAGACGCTCCGGGGCCGACGATCCGTCCGGGGGTGTCCTGGACGGGGCGAAGGACGTGTTCGTGCTCGGACACGCCGCCCATCCCGCGCGGCACGCGGCGCACAACGAGGAGCGGCCACAGGTCAGTTGGGGCTGGGAGACGGACGAGAGGCGTTCGCCCTGAGCGAACGTGCGGAAGGGCCGGACACCGTGAGGGTGTCCGGCCCTTCCGTTTGCCGTCAGGTCCGGCTGTCCGCGGAGTGCGGTCAGCGGTCGACGATCCGGTCGAACTGCGTGGTGGTGTGCCGCAGATGGGCCACCAGCTCCTCGCCCACCCGGGGCTCAGGGGCGTCGGACGGGACGAAGAGGATCGAGACCTGCATGTGCGGGGGCTCCGCGAACCAGCGCTGCTTGCCGCCCCAGACGAACGGCGACAGGTTCCGGTTCACGGTCGCGAGACCCGCGCGGGCCACGCCCTTGGCGCGCGGCATGACGCCGTGCAGCGCCTTGGGCGCCTCCAGGCCCACGCCGTGCGACGTGCCGCCGGCGACGACGACGAGCCAGCCGTCCGAAGCGACCTTCTGCTGGCGGTAACCGAAGCGGTCGCCCTTGGCGACGCGGGTGACGTCCAGGATCGCGCCGCGGTACTCGGTCGCGTCGTGGTCGCCCAGCCAGAGCCGCGTGCCGATCCGCGCGCGAAAGCGGGTCTGCGGGAACTGCTGCTGCAGACGGGCGAGTTCCTCGGCCTTGAGGTGGCTGACGAACATCGTGTGCAGCGGCAGCCTGGCCGCGCGCAGGCGGTCCATCCAGCCGATGACCTCCTCGACGGCGTCGGAGCCGTCGGTGCGGTCCAGGGGCAGGTGGATCGCGAAGCCCTCGAGCCGGACGTCCTCGATGGCGGCGTGGAGCAGAGGCAGTTCCTGCTCGCTCACGCCGTGCCGCTTCATCGAGGACATCACCTCGACGACGACGCGGGCGCCGACGAGGCCGTGCACGCCGTCGACGGAGGAGACGGAGCGGATCACACGGTCGGGCAGCGGCACGGGCTCCTCGCCCCGCCGGAACGGGGTCAGGACCAGCAGGTCACCGCTGAACCAGTCCTTGATCCGGGCGGCTTCGTAGGTCGTGCCGACGGCGAGGACGTCCGAGCCGAAGCGCGTGGCCTCGTCCGCGAGCCGTTCGTGGCCGAAGCCGTAGCCGTTGCCCTTGCAGACGGGGACGATCCCCGGGAACTGCTCGAGCACGTGCTTGTGGTGTGCCCGCCAGCGCGCGGTGTCGACGTAGAGCGTGAGCGCCATGGCCGGTCCCGGAACCTTTCTCGTGGCTGCGGTGTATCAGAGGTATGAAGAAACTTTGGAGCTACGTGAATTGTGCCGGGTCCGCCCGGACCGGGTGGACCCGGCCGGGCGGGCGGGGATCAGCGCCTCGACATGTAGATGTCGAGGGCCTTGTGCAGCAGCTTGTTGAGCGGGAAGTCCCACTCGCCGAGGTACTCGGCAGCCTGCCCGCCGGTGCCCACCTTGAACTGGATCAGACCGAACAGGTGGTCCGACTCGTCGAGCGAGTCGCTGATGCCGCGCAGGTCATAGACCGTCGCGCCGAGCGCGTAGGCGTCGCGGAGCATCCGCCACTGCATCGCGTTCGAGGGCCGGACCTCACGGCCGATGTTGTCCGAGGCGCCGTAGGAGTACCAGACGTGGCCCCCGACGACCAGCATCGTCGCCGCCGACAGGTTCACACCCTCGTGGCGGGCGAAGTACAGCCGCATACGGTTGGGGTCCTCGCTGTTGAGGGCCGTCCACATGCGCTGGAAGTAGGACAGCGGGCGCGGCCGGAAGTGGTCACGCACCGCGGTGATCTCGTAGAGGCGCTGCCACTCCTCGAGGTCCTGGTAGCCGCCCTGGACGACCTCGACACCGGCCTTCTCGGCCTTCTTGATGTTGCGGCGCCACAGCTGGTTGAAGGCCTTGTGCACGTCCTCGAGGGAGCGGTTGGCCAGCGGCACCTGGAAGACATAGCGGGGCTGGACGTCGCCGAAGCCGGCACCGCCGTCCTCACCCTGCTGCCAGCCCATGCGACGCAGCTTGTCGGCGACCTCGAAGGCGCGCGGCTCGATGAAGTCGGCCTCGATGTCCCGCAGACGCTTCACGTCCGGGTCCTGGATGCCCTTCTTGATGGACGTGGCCTCCCAGCGCCGGATGATCACCGGCGGGCCCATCTTCACGGAGAAGGCGCCCTGCTGCTTGAGGTGCGCCAGCATCGGGCGCATCCAGTCGTCCAGGTTCGGAGCGAACCAGTTGATGACCGGGCCCTCGGGGAGATAGGCGAGATACCGCTTGATCTTGGGCAGCTGGCGGTACAGGACCAGGCCCGCGCCGACGATCTCGCCGGTCTTCTCGTCGAACCAGCCGAGGCTCTCGGACCGCCACTCCGCCTTCACGTCAGCCCAGGCCGGGACCTGCATGTGGCTCGCCGCGGGCAGGCTCTGGATGTATGCCAGATGCTGCTCTCGGCTGATGGTCCTCAGGGTCAGGCTCATTCGGGGCGCTCCTCGGGCTGGTGTGTCCCCATGGGTACAGGGGCTCCGGCTCTCGCGCCGAAGCCTACTGCGCCCTGCGAGCGCCCCGACTGGGCCTATGCGACGTTGTCGGCGCGTCAGCCGATGAGACCGCCGAACAGACCACCGTGGGCCATGCCGATGAAGAAGCCGACCGCCGAGGCACCGAGACCCAGGATGAGTCCGAAGCGCTCACGCGTCGTCACCGAGATGAACTGGCCGTACATGCCGGTCAGGATGCCCACGAGCCCAGCCCAGGAGCTGATCAGATGGAGGTTGTGGAAGAAGGCGGTGATGACAGCGATCGCCCCGAGCGTCACGGTCACCGCGAGCAGCGCGTCCTGGACGGGATGGGGCTTCCCGTCCGTGGCGAGGAGAGATGTCGCGGTGTTGGGTCGCATTGCCTGTGCCATGGGGCACCTCCTGCGGAAGGCGGCGCATCGTAGCGCCATACACACCCGATGTGTACAGATTGCGGCCTCCACCCGTCGGATTTCAACCCGAAGCCGTGGTGCGGGTACTCTGTACCGTCTGCACCGGTGTCTGCCCATGCCCTGATCAGGGTTCCCCGTCAGCGGGACCCGATTGTCAGTGGCGGCCGATACCGTTGCGTACGCATCACGACCCTCCTGCCACGGAACGACCGTGGCCGCTGAGTCCAAAGGAGGTGGGTTCCACATGCGTCACTACGAAGTGATGGTCATCCTCGACCCCGATCTCGAGGAGCGCGCTGTCTCCCCGCTGATCGAGAACTTCCTTTCTGTTGTCCGTGAGGCCAACGGAAAGGTCGAGAAGGTCGACACCTGGGGTCGCCGTCGTCTCTCGTACGAGATCAAGAAGAAGCCCGAGGGCATCTACTCGGTCATCGACCTGCAGGCCGAGCCTGCGGTCGTCAAGGAGCTCGACCGCCAGATGAACCTGAACGAGTCGGTCCTCCGGACCAAGGTCCTCCGTCCCGAGACCCACTGAGCTTCCTAGCTCAGCGGCACTCGGGTTTCGAGTAGCAGCAAGCAGCCCGCAGCAAACCCGCCGAGAGGTTCCCCCATGGCAGGCGAGACCGTCATCACCGTCGTCGGCAATCTTGTCGACGACCCCGAGCTGCGCTTCACCCCGTCCGGTGCGGCGGTCGCGAAGTTCCGTGTCGCGTCCACCCCCCGCACCTTCGACCGTCAGACCAATGAGTGGAAGGACGGCGAGAGCCTGTTCCTGACCTGCTCGGTCTGGCGCCAGGCGGCGGAGAACGTGGCCGAGTCGCTCCAGCGAGGTATGCGCGTCATCGTGCAGGGCCGGCTGAAGCAGCGGTCCTACGAAGACCGTGAGGGCGTCAAGCGCACGGTCTACGAGCTGGACGTCGAGGAAGTCGGCGCCAGCCTGAAGAACGCCACGGCCAAGGTCACCAAGACCACGGGCCGGGGCGGCCAGGGCGGATACGGCGGCGGTGGCGGCCAGCAGGGCGGCGGCAACTGGGGCGGTGGCCCCGGTGGCGGTCAGCAGCAGGGTGGCGGCGGTGCTCCCGCCGACGACCCCTGGGCGACCGGTTCGCCGGCCGGCGGCGGCCAGCAGGGCGGCGGGGGCGGCTGGGGCGGAAGCTCCGGCGGCTCCGGTGGCGGCTACTCGGACGAGCCCCCCTTCTAGGCCTCACGGCCAAGGGTGGGCCGCACCCACACTTCTTGATCACACAGGAGAATCACCATGGCGAAGCCGCCTGTGCGCAAGCCTAAGAAGAAGGTCTGCGCTTTCTGCAAGGACAAGGTCACGTACGTGGACTACAAGGACACGAACATGCTGCGGAAGTTCATTTCCGACCGCGGCAAGATCCGTGCCCGCCGCGTGACCGGCAACTGCACGCAGCACCAGCGTGACGTCGCCACGGCCGTGAAGAACAGCCGTGAGATGGCGCTGCTGCCCTACACGTCCACCGCGCGATAAGGGAAGGGTGACCGAACAATGAAGATCATCCTCACCCACGAGGTCTCCGGCCTCGGTGCCGCCGGCGAGGTCGTAGACGTCAAGGACGGCTACGCCCGCAACTACCTGATCCCGCGGAACTTCGCGATCCGCTGGACCAAGGGTGGCGAGAAGGACGTCGAGCAGATCCGTCGTGCTCGCAAGATCCACGAGATCGCGACCATCGAGCAGGCCAACGAGATCAAGGCCCGCCTCGAGGGCGTCAAGGTCCGTCTGGCCGTTCGCTCCGGTGACGCCGGTCGTCTCTTCGGCTCCGTGACCCCGGCCGACGTCGCTTCGGCGATCAAGGCTGCCGGTGGCCCCGAGGTCGACAAGCGCCGCATCGAGCTCGGTTCGCCGATCAAGACGCTGGGCGCCCACGAGACGTCGGTGCGTCTGCACCCCGAGGTTGCCGCCAAGGTCAGCGTCGAGGTCGTCTCCGCCTAAGCACTGCGCTTGGCAGAGCTGAAGCAAAACGTTGGGCCGCACCCATTGGGGTGCGGCCCAACGCGTTTCTCGTGAGCTGTCAGCTTGTGCCGGTGGCCCGGTGGCCCGGTGGCCCGGTGGCCCGGTGGCCCGGTGGCCCGGTGGCCCGGTTTCACGTGAAACCGGGACCGGTGCGGGTCAGGGGAGAGCGGGGTCAGGGTGTGGCGCCGGTGACGATCCAGCGGCCGGAGCGTGAGCGCAGCCACAGGGTCAGCATCCGTACGGTCATCATCAGCGTCATGGCGCCCCACAGTGCGGTGAGCCCTCCGCCGAGCACCGGCACCAGCAGGGCGACCGGCGTGAAGACGGCCAGGGTGACGAGCATGGCCCCGGCGAGGTATCGACCGTCGCCCGCTCCCATCAGGACTCCGTCGAGGACGAAGACGATCCCGCAGATGGGCTGGGAGAGCGCCACCATCAGGAGTGCGGGCAGCGCCGCGTCCTGCACGGCCTGGTCATTCGTGAACAGTGGGATGAAGAGCGGTCGGGAGACGATCACCAGGAGTCCCAGGACGACTCCCGAGGCGATGCCCCACTGCACCATGCGGCGGCAGGCCTCGCGTGCTCCCTGCGGATCGTCGGCTCCCAGATAGCGACCGATGATGGCTTGGCCCGCGATGGCGATGGCGTCGAGCGCGAAGGCCATCAGGCTCCACAGGGAGATGATGATCTGGTGCCCGGCGATGTCCGCGTCTCCCAGCCTGGCGGCGACCGCGGTGGCGATCATGAGGATGGCGCGCAGGGAGAGGGTGCGCACGAGCAGCGGCGCGCCTGCCTGGGCGCAGGCGCGGATGCCTGCGATATCCGGCCGAAGGGAAGCTCCGTGGCGCCGGGCGCCGCGGATCACGACGTAGAGATAGACCGTGGCCATGCCGACCTGGGCGATGACGGTTCCCCAGGCGGAACCGGCGATGCCGAGGTGGGCGCCGTAGACGAGGCCTGCGTTGAGTGCGCCGTTGGCGACGAAGCCGCCGACCGCGACGTAGAGAGGGGTCTTGGTGTCCTGGAGGCCGCGCAGAACTCCGGTGGCGGCCAGGACGACGAGCATGGCCGGGATGCCGAGCGACGAGATCCGTAGATAGGTGATCGCGTAGGGCGCGGCCGTGTGTGAGGCGCCGAACAGGTCCACGAATGCGGGAGCTGTGGGCAGGACGATGGCGATGACCGCGGCGCCGAGCAGCAGGGCGAGCCAGATTCCGTCCATGCCCTGTCGGATCGCGGACTGGAGATCTCCGGCGCCGACGCGGCGGGCGACGGCGGCGGTGGTCGCGTATGCCAGGAAGACGAAGACGCTGACCGCCGTCATCAGGAGGGACGAGGCGACGGCGAGGCCGGCCAGTTGGGAGGTTCCCAGATGGCCGACGATGGCGCTGTCGGCCATCACGAAGAGTGGCTCAGCGACAAGTGCGCCGAAGGCGGGGACGGCCAGCGCGATGATCTCGCGGTCGTGCCGGCGCCGGGTGGCTTTGGGCGCCGCGGGAGCCTGTGTCATGGGCACCAATGTAATCTTCCACAGGTAAGAGATGCAATCGCCTTAGGATCCTTACATCTCGGCCTCTCCGGCGTGGCGTGGCACACCATTCGCAGCGATCTTGGGTCGAGTGCAAAAGTATTTTTCCTGCACAGCCGGTGGACTATAAAACTGCAGGTCAGGCACGTTTCTTCGCGGCCCCTGAGTGCTTGTTCACAGGGCTGTCCACCGTGTCGTGCACAGGTTTTGCGGAGTTCTCCACAGCGAGAGGCCCTTCATCCACACCGCCTGTGGATAACCAGATTGGCTGAAGGTGCCGAGGGGCCTACCGTGGTGCGGCGCCCGCCACGTCCTCAGGCCTCGGAAACCTCACAAAACCGACGCAACAGAACCGGAGTCGGGCCCCGTAATTGTCAGTGTCGTGCCGTAAGAAAGAGGGCACGGCTAGGTCCGCCCGGCGGACTGGAGGAGGTGGCCCGGTGAGTATCTCCGAGCCTTTGGACGACCCCTGGGCCGACAGCGGTCCCAGCGACCGTCTGCCCGCCTCCCGCCAGCGCCGCAACGGGGGGCGGGGACGCGAGGAGCAGCACGACCGCGGTGACGGCGGCTGGGACGACGGGGCCCCGTCGTTCGAGCGCGTCCCGCCCCAGGACCTCGACGCGGAGCAGTCCGTCCTCGGTGGAATGCTCCTGTCCAAGGACGCGATCGCCGACGTCGTCGAGGTGATCAAGGGCCACGACTTCTACCGCCCCGCCCACGAGACGATTTTCACCGCGATCCTCGACCTGTACGCGAAGGGCGAGCCGGCCGACCCGATCACGGTCGCGGCCGAGCTCACCAAGCGCGGCGAGATCACCAAGGTCGGCGGCGCATCGTATCTGCACACCCTCGTGCAGACGGTCCCGACGGCGGCGAACGCCGAGTACTACGCGGAGATCGTTCACGAGCGGGCGGTCCTGCGCCGGCTGGTCGAGGCGGGCACGCGCATCACGCAGATGGGATACGCGGCCGACGGCGACGTCGACGAGATCGTGAACAGCGCGCAGGCCGAGATCTACGCGGTCACCGAGCAGCGCACGAGCGAGGACTACCTCCCGCTCGGCGACATCATGGAGGGTGCCCTCGACGAGATCGAGGCGATCGGCTCCCGCAGCGGCGAGATGACCGGTGTGCCCACCGGATTCACGGACTTCGACTCCCTGACGAACGGTCTGCACCCCGGCCAGATGATCGTCATCGCGGCCCGTCCGGCCATGGGTAAGTCCACGCTGGCGCTCGACTTCGCGCGCGCCGCCTCGATCAAGCACAACCTGCCCAGCGTCATCTTCTCCCTGGAAATGGGCCGCAACGAGATCGCGATGCGTCTGCTGTCAGCGGAGGCACGGGTCGCGCTGCACCACATGCGCTCGGGCACCATGACCGACGAGGACTGGACGCGGCTCGCCCGCCGGATGCCCGAGGTGTCGGCGGCGCCCCTCTACATCGACGACTCCCCGAACCTGTCGATGATGGAGATCCGCGCGAAGTGCCGCCGCCTCAAGCAGCGCAACGACATCAAGCTCGTGATCATCGACTATCTGCAGCTGATGCAGGCCGGTGGTTCGAAGCGCTCCGAGAGCCGCCAGCAGGAGGTCTCGGACATGTCGCGAAACCTGAAGCTCCTGGCCAAGGAGCTCGAAGTCCCGGTCATCGCGCTCTCGCAGCTGAACCGTGGCCCCGAGCAGCGTACGGACAAGAAGCCGATGGTGTCCGACCTGCGTGAATCCGGTTCGATCGAGCAGGACGCGGACATGGTCATCCTGCTGCACCGCGAGGACGCCTACGAGAAGGAGTCGCCGCGCGCGGGCGAGGCGGACATCATCGTGGGCAAGCACCGTAACGGTCCGACGGCGACGATCACGGTGGCCTTCCAGGGCCACTACTCGCGCTTCGTGGACATGGCGCAGACCTGATTCCTCCCGCCGCCTCTGAGCAGGCGAAAAGCGGTCGACGGGCGGCGTGTGCCGGGGTGGACTTGGGGGATGACAACACCTCCTGAAGAACTGCTGCCCGCGACGCTTCGGGCGCTGCTGCACCGCATCGCCACCGCTCAGGCGGAAGGCCGTTCCCCTTCGCTGGTTGCCGCGGTCGTCCGCGACGGTGAGCTGGTGTGGAGCGGCGGTCGTACCTGTGTGGACGGGCACGCTCCGGACGAGAACGTGCAGTACCGGATCGGCTCGATCACCAAGACGTTCACCGCCGTACTCGTGCTGAGGCTGCGTGACGAGGGGCTGCTGGACCTCGGGGACCCGCTCGAGAAGCATCTGCCGGGTACGGGCGCAGACCAGGTCACGATCGCCGAACTCCTCGCGCACACCGGTGGGTTGGCGGCCGAGACGCCGGGGCCGTGGTGGGAGCGCTCGTCGGCCTCATTGCGTCCTCAGCTCTCCGATGTGCTGGGCGAGCAGCCGTTCCGGCATCCGGCCGGCAAGCAGCACCACTACTCCAACCCCGGCTACACGCTGCTCGGTTCGCTGGTGGAGGCGCTGCGCGGGGCGCCGTGGGAGGACGTCCTGCGCAGCGAGGTCCTGGAGCCGCTCGGCCTGCACCGGACGAGCGGGCAGCCGCTGGCCCCGTACGCGGGCGGCTGGGCCGTGCATCCCTGGGCCGACGTGATGATGCCGGAGCCGGCTGAGGACCTGGGGCTGATGGCTCCGGCGGGACAACTCTGGTCGACGGCGGCGGACTTGGGGCGGTTCGCGAGCTTCCTGATGGCGGGGGACGACCGGGTGCTGAGCGCGGAGTCCGTACGCGAGATGCGGACGCCGGCCGCGCCGACGCTGCCAGGGGACTGGGACTCCGCCTACGGGCTCGGTCTGCAGCTCTCACGCAGTCATGGGCGGCTGCTGGCCGGGCACGGCGGTTCGCTGCCCGGGTTCGTGGCCGGGCTGTGGCTGAGCGAGGAGGAGGGGTTGGCCGCGGTCACGCTCGCCAACTGCACGTCCGGCGTTCCGGCTTCGACGGTGAGCAAGGATCTCCTCCGTATCGTCGCCGACGCCGAGCCGCGCATTCCGGAGCCCTGGCGGCCGCTGCCGGAGGTCGACCCGGAGGTGCTTGAGCTAGCGGGCCCCTGGTACTGGGGGACGCAGACCACGGTGCTGCGGCTCACGGCTGACGCAGGCGTCTCCCTCGGGCCGCTGGAGGGCGGCGTGCGGGGCTCGCGGTTCCGGCCGAACGGTGACGGCACCTGGACGGGGCTCGACGGCTACTACGCCGGGGAGCTCCTGCGCGCCGAGCGGCGGCCCGACGGGTCGGTGAGCCATCTCGACCTCGGGTCGTTCGTCTTCACGCGTGAGCCGTACGAGGAAGGGGCTCCGGTTCCCGGCGGAGTGGATCCGGAGGGGTGGCGAGGGCTGCCCAGGTCCTAGTCGAGCTGTGGAGGCGTGGGGCTGTTTCACGTGAAACAGCCTCACCCCTTTCGATGACAGACGCCCAAGGCTTCGTCGTGATGTCAGAGCTGGAGCTTGAAGCCGATGTGGGATGCCTCGAAGCCCAGACGTTCGTAGAAGCGATGGGCGTCGGTCCGGGTCGCGTCGGAGGTGAGCTGCACCAACTGACAGTCCAGGCGGCGGGATTCGTCCACCGCCCATTCGATGAGCCGGGTGCCGAGCCCGCTGCCCCGCTCGTCCGCGTGGACCCGGACACTTTCGATGATCGAGCGCGTGGAGCCCTTCCGCGAGAGCCCGGGAATCACGGTGAGCTGCAGGGTTCCGACGAGGCGTTGCCCGCGCACGGCGACGACCAGGTGCTGGTTGGGGTCCTCGGCGATCCGCGTGTGTGCGTTCAGATACGGGGTGAGGTCGTCGGGTGACTCGCGGCGGGCACCCAGCGGGTCGTCCGCCAGCATCGCCACGATGGCCGGGATGTCGGCGGCTGTGGCGGGTCGTATCTCAAGATCTCCCATGGGCCGCAGCTTATGTGGCCACCTGGTCGTCAGGCCGAGGCTTAACCGGCGAACCGGCGAACCGGCGAACCGGCGAACCGGCGCCTGGCGGCATGGTCGAGTCGGGTGGCGGGTCAGGCCGGCATCCGGACGGCTTCCACCGCGCGTACCAGCGGGGCGAGCTCGGGGGTCTTCGCCGCCTCGTCGAGTGCCTCGCGCAGCGCGGTGTCATTGGTCGGCCGTGCTTCGGCGAGCAGAGCCAGGCCTGCCTCGCTCACGTCCGTGTAGATGCCGCGCCGGTCGGTCGGGCAGAGGTAGCGGGCCAGCAGGCCGCGGTCCTCGAGGCGGGTCACCAGGCGGGTGGTGGCGCTCTGGCTGAGGACGACGGCGTCCGCGACCTGCTTCATCTGCAGGTGCCCGCCTACTCCGTCGTGCTGGCGGCTCAGCACGTCGAGCAGCGAGTACTCGCGCACGCTCAGGTCGTGTTCGGCCTGCAGGGCACGCTCGATGTGGCCCTCGATCCTCCCGTGCAGCAGGGAGAGCGCACACCAGCCCTGAGCCAGGGCGGTGAGTGCGGGGTCTGTGGCGGTCATGGCTCTTGGTCCTCCATCCCGAAGCGACAGATCCAAGGGTAATCCACGTTCGAAATTGCCCGCGTCTGCAAGTAATGACCTTTTGTGAGTTCAGCCCGCAGCGACCGTCACCGGAGCGAACCGGCGGGTCCAATCTCCGGGGAGGTCAGGGACGCCAAGAGCCATCACGGCGTTGAAGCTCGTCGCTTCCACGCCGCGCTCCTTGATCCACGTCAGCAGTTCCTCGTGGCGGACGTCGATGTCGGTGCGCAGAGGGAGATTCGTGCCAGCGGCGAGCGACGTCACGAGGGCCTTCGCGGTCTCGGTGTCGCGGGCGATCAGCGGGCCGATGACGTGGGTGTCCATGTTGGGCCAGGCAGCCGCGTAACCGATGAGCTCACCGCCGTCCTCGGCCACGCGGAGCTGGTCGGCGAACGCCGGGAGGCGGGTGACCATGTGCGTACGGTCGGAGCCGAAGACGGCTTCGTCCAGCCGAAGGATGGCCGGGAGGTCCTCCGCCGTGGCCGGGCGCGTGGCGACGGACGGCGTGGGGCCGCCGGGGGTGAAATGACCGCGGACCATTTCCGCGCGCCCGATGGTCTTGAAGCCCAACTCCTCATAGAGCGGGCGGCCGTTGGAGGTCGCGTGCAGGGTGAGCGGTGTGGGCTGCGCCTGCTCGACGATGTGTCGCATGAGGCGGCGGCCGATGCCGCGGCGCGCGTGGCGCTGGGCGATGAGCACCATGCCGATGGCGCTCAGCGTGGGCCTGTCCGGCGGGCCGTAGTCGGTCACGACGCAGGCGCTGACCAGGCCGCCGTCGGGGTCGTCGATGCCGTGTCCGGTACCGGCCGCGAGCAGGAGGCCCCACTTGTGTTCCTCACGGGGCCAGCCGCGGTCCTCGGAGAGGTCGGCGCACGCGGTGACGTCGCGCCGGGTGAGCCGGCGAATGGGCAGGTCGGAGAGGGGAGGTGTCGACACGCAGGTCAGGCTGTCGGATCTGACGGCTCCACGTCCACCGCTTTGCGGGCGGCGGGCGGTCGTTTCGGTCACGTCATGTCGGGCGACACGGCTTGGCACGGTTTCACGTGAAACACCCTGCTGGGTATGCCCACGGGCTCTGACGAGGGCAGCGACCCCGGCTACTACCCTCCGCGTTCATGAAGCGACTGCATCTCTTCGACATGGACGGAACGCTGCTCTACGGGACCACGGCGTCCCTGGAAATCTCGCGCCAACTCGGGCTCGAAGCCGAGACGATGACCCTTGACCGTGAGATCGGCGCGCAGCGCATCAGCTCGCAGGAGTTCGCGCGACGCGTGCACGCGCTGTGGGCGGGACTCACCCTCGACCACGTGACGGCCGCGTTCGAGGGCGCGCCGTGGCTGACGAACATCCGGGAGACGTGGACGGAGATACGGGCGGGCGGCGACTACTGCGCGGTGGTCTCGCTCTCGCCGTCGTTCTTCGTGGAGCGCCTGACAGGGTGGGGTGCCCATGCAGCGTACGGCTCGCGGTTTCCCGCGGTGCCCTTCACCGAGCCGGTCGATCCCGCGGGCGTTCTCAGTGGCGCGTCGAAGGTCGAGATCGCGGACCGGCTTTGCGAGGAATTCGGCGTGAACCGGGATCATTGCATTGCTTACGGCGATTCACTGTCCGACGTGGAACTCTTCGGCGTCGTGCCGGTATCGGTCGCGGTCAATGCTGATGAGCATGTCACGGGACTGGCGACGTACTCGTATGCCGGGCGGGATCTGAGTGAGGCGTACGAATTGGTGCGGCACGCCGGTTAATCGAGGGATCGCAGGGCCAATTCCCTTGCCGAATTCGCTGGTTGACCAGGGAGACTTGTGTGTTCGGCGGCTGCCGGTAGTGTCGACTCCGGTCCGCGGCAGGGGTGCCGGGGGCAACCAAGGTCGCGCACGCAGGCTGGACAGCGTATCGGGGCGGAGGGATCGAGGACCCGCACTTTCCGCCAATCAGTGCGTGCGGCCACTCTGGATGGCATGTTGCCGGATGCGAACTGCGGGCAATGTCACATTCCTTCCTTACTTGTCCGTAGCCGCCGCGAATGCGGTTTGACTTGGGCCGTTGCACTCTGGCGCGGCAGAAACGGGGGAAAGACCGGCTTCCGATCGTGGGAGCACGCAGACCGACCAAATGATGTTCGAGGCGAGGCACAGCATGGACGCTCCGACCACTGAGTCGGCCGACTCCGGTTCCGGCGGGGGCGGTTGGTTCACGCCGCGCCCGGGACCGGCGGCCGGCGCGAGCACGGGCCAGGAGGCGCCGTCAGAAGGGCGCGAGGCCACGCCGCTACGGCCCGTCGGCCGGCCCGAGCGAATAGCGGACGCACGGTCCGAGACAGTGCCTGCACAGAGTCTCGCCCCGGCCGTGGAAGCCGCCCGCGAGCGAGAGGCTTCCCCCGACGCCCGGCTCGTCCGCCGGACGTTGCAGGAGGTCGCCCAGTACGGTGACAAGGTCACCTCGTACTTCTACGCCCTGCTCTTCGTGCGCCACCCCGAGCTGCGGCCCATGTTCCCCGCCTCGATGGACGCCCAGCGCGACCGGCTCTTCAAGGCGTTGCTGACGGCGGCCGAGCACGCGGACAACAAGAGCGTCCTCGTCCCGTACCTGAAGAACCTCGGCCGTGGACACCGCAAGTACGGCACGCAGCCCGAGCACTACCCCGCGGTCGGCGAGTGCCTGATCGGCGCGCTGACCCAGTACGCGTCGACGACCTGGGACAAGGTGACGGAGGCGGCCTGGGTCCGCACGTACACGACGATCTCCCAGGTCATGATCGACGCCGCGGCGGAGGACGAGCTGCGCGCGCCCGCGTGGTGGTACGCGGAGGTCGTCTCGCACGACCTGCGGACCCCGGACATCGCGGTGGTCACGGTCCGGCCCGATCAGCCGTACCCGTTCCTCGCCGGGCAGTACACGAGCCTGGAGACGCCGTGGTGGCCGCGGATCTGGCGGCACTACTCCTTCGCCTCGGCGCCCCGGTCCGACGGGCTGCTTTCGTTCCACGTGAAGGCCGTACCGGCCGGCTGGGTGTCCAACGCGCTCGTGCACCGCGCCCGCCCCGGCGACGTGCTCCGCCTCGGTCCGCCGGCCGGTTCGATGACGGTGGACCACCGCACCGACAGCGGCCTGCTGTGCCTCGGCGGAGGAACCGGGATCGCGCCCATCAAGGCCTTGGTCGAAGACGTCGCCGAGCACGGCGAGCGGCGTCCGGTCGAGGTGTTCTACGGCGCCCGTACCGACCACGACCTGTACGACATCGACACGCTGCTACGGCTCCAGCGGAGCCACTCGTGGCTGTCGGTACGCCCGGTCATCGACCAGAAGGCCCACGTGCAACTACCCGACGCGGTGCGCGGGTACGGCCCGTGGAACGAATTCGACGCCTATCTGTCGGGTCCGCCCGGCATGATCCGCAACGGCATCGACGCCCTGCGGGACATCGGGATTCCGGTGTCCCGCATCCGCCATGACTCCGTGGAGGAACTGGTCGCGGCGGGCAACTGAGGGGGCAGCGGCATCTGCCCCAGGGAGCCCCGCTCCCGACCCCTCCGTCAGCCCAGATCCGGGGCGTGCATCGCCCGGACGCCTTCGATGTTGCCGTCGAGGTAGTGGCGCAGTGAGAGCGGTACGAGATGGACCGAGGCGATGCCGACGCGGGTGAAGGGCACCCGCACGATCTCGTACTCGCCGCACGGCTCCTCGATCTCGGGGCCGTGCCGCTCGCTGAGGTCCATCGACTCGAGCCGGCAGACGAAGAAGTGCTGGACCTTCACGCCGGTGGCGCCGCCGTCCTCGCCGATGTGCTCGACGGTGTCCACGAAGCAGGGCACCACGTCGATGATCTTGGCGCCGAGCTCCTCGTGGACCTCGCGATGCAGGGCTTCGACGACAGTCTCGTCCTCGGGTTCGACCCCGCCGCCGGGGGTCAGCCAGTACGGATCCATGCCGGGCTTGGTCCGCTTGATCAGGATCAGGTCGTCGCCGTCGAGCAGGACGGCGCGTGCGGTGCGCTTGACCACGGGTCGGACGGTCATGGGAGAAATGTGGCCCCGCTGGTTCCACGTGAAACATTCCCCACCGACCTGGCCCCCAGGTCAGTGCCGATCGACGACCGCAAGCAGTAGCGGCGCGTGACCCGTGCGCCCGTGCCATGACCAGGGAGCCGGTCCGTACGACGGTGGCGGGCGCCCTGCCACCACGCGAGATGGAGTGCTGACGCGCAGTCAACTGGCCGCGTCCACCGCCGTGGAAGACGTCCCTCAAAGGCCCTGGGCGGCCGTCTCGTCGAGTGCGCGCAGTACGTCCGCCACCAGGTCGTCCGGGTCCTCCGCGCCGGCGGAGAAGCGGATGAAGCCCTCCGGGACGTCGTCTCCGCCCCAGCGGCGGCGGCGTTCGGCCGTGGACCGTACTCCGCCGAAGCTCGTCGCGTCGTCCACCAGGGTCAGGGCTTCCATGAACCGCTCGGCGCGGGTGCGCGTGGGGAGCGTGAAGGAGACCACGCATCCGAAGCGCCGCATCTGGCGCGCGGCGACCTCGTGTGAGGGGTCGTCGGGCAGGCCCGGGTAGCGCAGATTCTCGACGTCGTCGCGGTCGCGCAGGGCACGGGCGAGGGCGAGCGCGTTGGCGTTCTGCCGCTCGGCCCGCAGGTGGAGCGTGGCGAGGGAGCGATGCGCGAGCCAGGCCTCCATCGGGCCCGGGATCGCGCCGACGATCTTGCGCCATCTCCGTACCGACGCGGCCAGCTCCGCGTCGCGGCAGGTCACGTAGCCGAGAAGGATGTCTCCGTGGCCGGTGAGCTGCTTGGTGCCGCTGGCCACGGAGAAGTCGGCGCCGAGCTCCAGGGGGCGCTGCCCGAGCGGTGTGGCCAGGGTGTTGTCGACGGCGACCAGGGCGCCACGCTCGTGTGCCGCGTCGGCGAGCCGGCGCACATCACACACATCGAGGCCGGGGTTCGACGGCGTCTCGATCCACAGGAGCTTCGCGCGGTCCAGGGCGTCGAGCTGCGCGTCGCCGGCGGTGGGAGCCATGTGGACCTCGACGCCGTACGCCCTGAGCTGTTCGGCGACGAGCGGGAACACCTGGTAGCCGTCGCTCGGCAGTACGACCGTGTCGCCGGCCTTGAGCTGGGAGAACAGCACCGCCGAGATGGCGGCCATGCCGGAGGCGAAGACGAGGGTGTCGACGTCCTCGTGCCCCGGCGCCTCGAGTTCGCCGATGGCCCGCTCCAGGTGGGTCCACGTCGGGTTGTCGTCCCGGCCGTAGGTGTAGGGCCCCGAGACATCGCCCGGGAGGTGGAAGTGTGCGGCGAAGACAGGGCCTGGGAGCGTCGGTTCGTTCTTGTGGGCCTCGGGCAGTCCCGCCCGCACCGCGCGCGTGCCGTCGCCGAGCTGTGCCGATTCCGTCATGCCGATCGTCCCTCCGCCGCCGTGCTCACCGCGTCGAGCAGCCCGTCGCTCGCCGCCTCGACCATTTTCAGACACTCCTCGAACCCGTCGATGCCTCCGTAGTACGGGTCCGGCACATCAAGATCCGTACCCGCCGACGGGTCGTACGAGCGCAGCAGCCGGACCTTCTCCGCGTCCTCGGGAGTCGGTGCGAGGCGGCGCAAGGTGCGAAGGTGGCCGGCGTCGAGGGCGATCACGAGGTCGAGGCCGGCGAACCACGAAGCACGGAACCGGCGTGCCTCGTGGTCGGCCTCGTAGCCGGCGGCTTCGAGCACCGAGACGGTGCGCGGGTCGGCGCCGTCGCCCTCGTGCCAGCCGTCGGTGCCCGCGCTGTCCACCTCCACGAGGCCGTCGAGACCGGCCTCGTGGACCCGTGCGCGGAAGACCGACTCGGCCATGGGCGAACGGCAGATGTTGCCGGTGCAGACGAAGCACACACGGAAGGGCATCGGGCGGGCTCAGTCCTCGTCGGGCAGGGCGACGTGCAGCGCCCAGGAGACGACCGAGATGATCAGGCCGCCCAGGACGGCGGTCCAGAACCCCTCGACGTGGAAGCTCAGGTCGAACTTGCCTGCCAGCCACGAGGTCAGCAGCAGCATCAGGGCGTTGACCACGAGGGTGATCAGGCCGAGGGTCAGGATGAACAGCGGGAACGTGAGCACCTTGACGATGGGCTTCACCAGGAAGTTCACCAGGCCGAAGAGCAGCGCCACTATGAGGAGCGTGCCGACCTTCTTGCCGGTGCTGTCGCCGGTCAGCGTGATCTTGTCGAGCAGCCACACGGCGACAGCCAGGGCCCCCGCGTTGGCGATCGTCTTGACTACAAAATTCTTCATGTGTCTGATCGTGGCAGACGAGACGGGATCATGAGAGCGACCGGGTCAGGCCGTTCACAGGCAAGGGGCGGACAAGAGGGATGAAGGCATTCCGGCTGGACGAACTGGAAGCGGAGCGCGCCGCGAACGACGGCGCCTATCTGCAGTTCCTGCGGGAGCGGAACATGTCGGTCGGGCTGTACGCGCTCGACGCGGGGGACCAGGACCCGCAGCGGCCGCACCAGCAGGACGAGGTGTACGTGGTCGTCAGCGGCCGTGCGTCGCTGACCGTCGGCATGGAGACGACCCAGGTGGCGCGCGGCAGCGTCGTGTACGTGCCGGCCGGGGTGACGCACAAGTTCCATCACATCAGCGAGGACTTGAGGGTTCTGGTGGTGTTCTCTCCACCTGAGAGCTGAGGGCGCGTCTCGGGGTCCCCTAAGGGTTCGCTCAGGGAACGACAAGGGGTCCGAGGGCCCCACGGGGCGCCTCGACGTGCCAGCATCGAATGCAGACGGGCCGGTCCTGCGGACACGCGGACCGGCACTCAGGCAACAGACATTCAGCCGCATCGAAGCGGTGCGGCTCCGGAGAGAGGTCAGGACGATGGCGGTGCGGGAGATCTTCGAGGGGATGCCGTGGTGGGTCAAGTGGATCGCGGTGCCGGTCATCGCCCTGGTCGTCTTCGGCGGGCTGATAGTCAGCGTCCTGGGCATCGTGATCCACCTGCTCTTCAAGGTGCTGCTCTTCGTGGCCCTGGTCGGTGGACTCATCTACGTCGTAAGGAAGTTCATGACGGGTTCGTCCTCGCGCAGCGACTGGTAGCGCCGGTCAAGCGCGGTTCGCTCGCGCGGGGGAAGTTTCCCCGCGCGGCCCTTCCGGAGTGGTGGCCAGGGCTAGAGTCCCGGACTCGACGGTCGCACCCCCGCGATCCCGAGAAGCGGGGGCCCACCCGCTTCGGGAGTGAATCTTGGCCACGGCTGAACCCCTTTCCGCCGCCCCGCTGTCCGCCGACACCACGCACCGTGACACGACACGTTCCGGTACCCGGCCACCTGCCACCAGGTCCCCCGCCACCAGGCCGGCCGGCACCAAGCCTCCCGACGCCACGTCCCCGGACCCGGCACGCCCATCCCCCAAAGGCCACCCGCACGTCTGCGAAGAAGGCCACGACGAGGCTGGGGCCGACGAGGCTCGCGCCGAGGGTCTGACCGCCGCCCCGCCCACCCTCATCGGCTCCGTCCAGCGCGCGATGCGCCTCCTCGAAGCCGTCGCATCGCACAGCGACGGCGCCCCCGCGAAACAGCTCGCCCGGGAGGCGGGCCTCGCGCTCCCCACGACGTACCACCTGCTGCGCACGCTCGCCCACGAGGGCTATCTCCGCAAGGAGAAGGGCGTGTTCACGCTGGGAGCGGCGACCGAGCAGCTGAGCAGCAGCGCCGCACAGCAGAATCGCCGAGGCATGATCACCGATGGCCTGCGGCACTGGCGCGACGCCATCGGCATCCCCGTGTACTTCGCGGTCTACCGGGAGGGCGAGATCGAGGTCGTCTCCGTCGCCGACACGCCCGGGAATCCCGCGGTTTCGGAATGGGCCGACTTCCGCGAGACGGGACACGCACATGCCATCGGCCAGTGCCTGCTGTCCCAGCTCGACGACGAGGGCCGACGGGGCCACCTCGATCGTTACCCAGCGTATTCGATCACCCCGTACACGGTGCGTGACGACCGGACGCTGCTCCGACGCCTTGCGGGGCTTGGGCGGATGCAGCCTGTGGTGGAGCGTCAGGAGTATGCGCTGGGCACGGTTTGCGCCGCTTTTCCCATCACTGTGGGGTCCACAGCAGCCACGATCGCGGTCTCGTTGCCCGCTCATCAGGCCGGCCGGCTGCTGCCCGCGGCACGTCAGTTGCAGCACGAAGTGGGCAAGCTGATGGGGACACTCGCCTTCTCTATCAGCATCTGAAAACTCACTCCTTGTGATCTCGCATGTACTTTAAGCAAGATGCGAAGAGCGTCGGGACGGTTGTTCCCGGCCGATCGACGGCAATTTGACGGGGTAGGCGATGCGCGAGTCGGCACAGTCGGTACAAGCAGAGGTCATGATGAGCTTCCTCGTGTCCGAGGAGCTCTCCTTCCGCATCCCGGTGGAGTTGCGGTATGTCGCCGCTGATCCCTATGCCGTGCGGCTGACCTTCCACCTGCCCGGGGACGCCCCGGTGACCTGGGCCTTCGGAAGGGAGCTCCTGGTGGACGGGATCGCGATCCCCTGCGGTGACGGCGATGTGCGGATCGAACCGGTGGAACTGGTGGGCAGCGAGGGCGAGATGCCGGGCGAGGTGCACATCAAGCTCCAGGTCGGCGGCGACCAGGCGCTGTTCAGGGCGGGCATCGCTCCGCTCATCGCGTTCCTCGACCGCACCGACAGGCTCGTCCCGCTCGGTCAGGAGCGGGCGCTGGCCGACTTCGAGACGCATCTCGACGAGGAGCTCGACAAGATCCTCGCCGAGGAGCAGAGCGCGGGCTGACCTGCACCGGGATTCCCCGAACGTTCAACTGACGTAACGCTTCAGCAGACCGGTGCCCTTGGAGTGCCCGCAGGGGTTCAGCGCTTGCGGCGCCGGCCTCTGCCTCCGCGTACCGCACCAGCCGCGGCAGGTGCAGCGGATGTCGGGGAAGCCGGGCGGTCGGCAGGGGACACGCGGTCGGCGGAGACCACCAGGGCCGCGAGTGCCGTCGTCACCGGAACCGAGGCGACGAGGCCGATCGAGCCGACGAGGGTCCGGACGATCTCCTCCGCCACCAGTTCGCTGTTGGCGACGGACCCCACACCGCTCTGCGCGATCGAGAAGAGCAGCAGCAGCGGCAGCGCCGCGCCCGCGTACGCGAGGACCAGGGTGTTGACCACGGACGCGATGTGGTCGCGGCCGATGCGGATGGCCGCGCGGTACAACCCGCGCCGGCCCATCGTCGGGTCCGCCTGGTGCAGCTCCCACACAGCAGAGGTCTGAGTGACCGTCACATCGTCCAGCACGCCGAGCGAGCCGATGATGACGCCGGCGAGCAGCAGACCGCTCATGTCGATGGACGGATAAAGGCCGTGGATCAGGCCGGTGCTGTCGTCCGTGTTGCCCGTCAGCGCCGCCCAGCCGATGAACAGCGAGCCCAGCAGGCCGATCAGGAACAGCGACACGAGTGTGCCGAGCACCGCCACCGAGGTGCGGGCCGTCAGTCCGTGGCACATGTAGAGCGCGATCAGCATGATGGCGCTCGCCCCGACCACGGCGACCACCAGTGGATTCGACCCCTGCAGGATCGCGGGCAGGATGAAGAAGGTCAGCACCATGAAGCTGACGGCCAGGGCGATGAGCGCCATGACGCCCCGCAGCCGTCCCACGACGACCACGACCAGTGCGAAGATGCCGGCCAGCAGCGCCATCGGGAACCGGCGGTTCACATCGGTGACCGAGTACTGGAGTTCCTTGGGCGCGTCGGGCGCGTAGGCCACGATCACCTGCTGCCGTTCGTGCAACTGCCGTGGTGAGTCCGGCTGCACGATCTCCGTGAACGTACGGCCCGTGTCCTTGCCGCTGTCGATGCGGACCGTTGCCTTCCCGCACGTGCCCTTTGCCGGTTGCCCTGCCGAGGGGCCTCCAGAGGTCGGCGTGCCCGGCGCGGGAGCGCCGCCCGAGGCGTTCACGGAGCCGCAGTCGACCTTGTCGACACGTGTGACGGTGGCCTGCTGGGTCTGCCGGTCGAACCCGACGCCCGAACGGGAGTGGGGTGGTGCGCCACCGGGCCACAGCACCACGAGACCGACGACGACCGCCACGGAGAACGGGATGAGTACCGCGGCGATGACCTTCCGCAGATGCCGGGAAACGGGCGCGGCGGGGCCGTGGCTGTGGGAGTGCCCGTGGCCCGAATGCCCTTGATTCTGCGGGGGAAGCGACGGCGGGAGCGGGGGCTGCTGCGTGCTGGTCACCGCCCGATCATCGCAAGAACGGCAGGGGCCCTCTGTTCAGCGCGCCAGATATGACGCTAGCGTGGGGGCACCTTTGCACACGCGGGAGCTCGGAGCACCGGGCTGAGAGGGCGCTGACCTCCGCTTCGGCGATGTTTCACGTGGAACATCGTCCGACGGAAGCCGCTGCGTCGACCGCCGAACCTGTTACCGGGTAATGCCGGCGTAGGGAGTAGGTCTCATGACCACATCGGACGCACGCACGCCTGCCTCCAACCAGTCCGCAGGGACGGGCGAGGCCGGGAAGTCCATCGGCTGGCACAAGGGGTACGTCACGGGCTCACGCCCCGACCTCCAGGTGCCGGTCCGCCAGGTGCACCTCACCAACGGCAAGGCGGTCACGCTCTACGACACGTCCGGGCCGTACACCGATCCGACCATCGACACCGATGTCCGCAGGGGCCTCGCGCCGCTGCGGGAGAACTGGATCATCGGCCGCGGCGACACCGAGGAGTACGCGGGCCGCCCGGTCCGCCCCGAGGACGACGGGATCAAGCACACCTCGCCGCGCGGCGGCCTGCGCAACCTCGACGCGGTCTTCCCCGGCCGCCCCCGGCAGCCGCGCCGCGGCCGCGGCGGCCAGGCGGTGACCCAGCTCGCGTACGCCAGGCGCGGGGAGATCACGCCCGAGATGGAGTACGTGGCCCTCCGGGAGAACGTGGAGCCCGAGGTCGTCCGCGAGGAGATCGCCGCGGGTCGCGCGGTCCTGCCGGCCAACGTCAACCACCCGGAGATCGAGCCGATGATCATCGGCAAGCGATTCCTGGTGAAGGTCAACGCCAACATCGGTAATTCCGCGGTCACTTCGTCCATCGAGGAGGAGGTGGAGAAGATGACGTGGGCGACCCGTTGGGGCGCCGACACGGTCATGGACCTCTCCACGGGCCGCAACATCCACACCACCCGCGAATGGGTCCTGCGCAACTCCCCCGTCCCGATCGGAACGGTCCCGCTCTACCAGGCGCTGGAGAAGGTCGACGGCCGCGCCGAGGAGCTGACCTGGGAGATCTACAAGGACACGGTCATCGAGCAGGCCGAGCAGGGCGTCGACTACATGACGGTCCACGCCGGTGTGCGCCTGCCGTACGTCCCGCTCACCGCGAACCGCAAGACGGGCATCGTCTCGCGCGGCGGCTCGATCATGGCGGCCTGGTGCCTCGCGCACCACAAGGAGAGCTTCCTCTACGAGAACTTCGAGGAGCTGTGCGAGATCCTCGCGGCGTACGACGTCACGTACTCGCTCGGCGACGGCCTGCGGCCCGGCTCCATCGCGGACGCCAATGACGAGGCGCAGTTCGCCGAGCTCCGCACGCTCGGTGAGCTCAACTCCATCGCCAAGCGGCACAACGTACAGACGATGATCGAGGGCCCCGGGCACGTCCCGATGCACAAGATCAAGGAGAACATCGACCTCCAGCAGGAGATCTGCGAGGAGGCGCCGTTCTACACGCTCGGCCCGCTGACCACCGACATCGCACCGGCCTACGACCACATCACCTCCGGCATCGGCGCCGCGATGATCGCGTGGTGGGGCACGGCGATGCTCTGCTACGTCACGCCCAAGGAGCACCTGGGCCTGCCGAACCGTGACGACGTGAAGACCGGCGTCATCACGTACAAGATCGCGGCCCACGCGGCGGACCTCGCCAAGGGCCACCCGGGCGCCCAGGAATGGGACGACGCGCTGTCCGACGCGCGGTTCGAGTTCCGCTGGGAGGACCAGTTCAACCTGGCCCTCGACCCGGTCACGGCAAGGGAGTTCCACGACGAGACCCTCCCGGCCGAACCCGCGAAGACCGCCCACTTCTGCTCCATGTGCGGGCCGAAGTTCTGCTCGATGAAGATCTCGCAGGACATCCGCCGTGAGCACGGCGGGACGAAGAGCGAGATCGAGGCGGGCATGGCGGAGAAGTCCAAGGAGTTCGCCGCCGCCGGCAACCGGGTCTATCTGCCGATCGCGGACTGACAGGTCTGGCTGCCGATCGCCGACTGACAGGTCTGGCTGTCGGTCGCGGACTGATCTGGCCCGTATACGGGTGAGCGGGGCGCTCGTGCGTGAGCGTCCCGCTCAGGGGGAAGTGCCGTGCGCCCTAGTCCGGCTGGTGGTCCGGGCCTCCGTAGTCGGGGCTGCTGAAGTCCGGGCTGGAGTAGCTCGGGCGGCCGGAGGAGCCGCCTTCCGTCGCCGGGCTGCTGAACCCCGGCCTGTTGTACCCGAGGTGCGGTATACGGTTCACGGCTCCGGGAGGGCCGCCGCGGGTCGCGGGGGCCGTCGGAGGATCCGCGAGCGCCTCCCGGAGGAACGGCACTATGCCGCGCTCCAGGAGCACCAGACCCCAGGCCTCTCTGGCCCGGTCGACCTCCTCACTGGAATCGTTGTGCGCGCCGGCCTGCAAGGACGTCGCACCGTTGCGCAGGGCGGTGAGCAGCAGTGCGACACCGGCGACGAGGATGCCCGCCGCAGTGAGCGCGGCGAACACCCAGCCGGCCGTCAACAGGGTCTGGGCGAAGGCCTGTTCCGGGTTGAACAGCTTCAGCAGGTACCCGACGAGCAGGAAGATCACGGCGGCCGTCCCGGCAAGCACGGGAGCGAGCACAGCGACGACGGCAGTCACGCCGGCTCCGGTCTCGGTCGCCTCTCCCATGGCTGGGGCCAGGCCGGTCGTGCCCTCGCCGGACTCGGCCGGAACACCCTCCTCGTCCTGCCTGGGCACGGGCTGCGGCGCGGCCCGCAGATCCGCGCGGACCTTCACGTAGTTCTGGTACTCGGTGGCGGCCGCGGCCGTGATCAGAGCGGTGGCGTTGAGCGCCATGGTGCGTAGTTGTTCGGGGTTGAGCCGCTGGCCCAGGGCGGCGAGATCGGGCCGGTCGGGTGCGGTACGCAGCGCCTCATCGAGGATCCGCTCGAACTCGGGGCGGTCCTCGTTCAGCAGGTGCGGAGCGCTGTTCATGTGCATCCCCCGATGCTCCGTAGGGCTTGGGGGCTCGCATGGTTGCGAGCCGTCTGGCAGAAACGGAGGGGAGCCTGCTACGGATAAACCGATGGTAGAGCGGTGAAGGCACGCGGTGACAGGGGATTTCCCGAATTTGGCCCGGTGGTCCGCCTGCGCCCCCGTGCGCTGCGTCTGCCCGGGTAACCGCTAGCTATCCATGGGGAGTTGCTGGACCAGCAGCTTTCCGGCCATGGTCACGCCGCCGTCCATCGCGATCGCGAGTCCGCCGGCGTACACGTGCGGGCCTTCGACCAGGGGGCGGCTGTCCTCGGAGCCGTCCGCCGCGTCCTCGGTGCCGACCTCGCCGAGGAGGTACGGGATGGGGCTGTGGCCGTGGACGACGCGCGTGCCGCCATAGGCGCCGAGCAGTTCGCGTACGGCGTCCGGGCCGGATTCATCGCGGAAGGCGAAGCGCTTGGTGAACTTGCGGAAGAGGTCCCAGCACTCGTCCGCGTCGTTACGGGTGAGGGTCTCGCGGACCGTGTCGTTGACCGCTTCGATCGAGTCGCCGTAGTCGAGGTACGTGGTCGTGTCGGAGTGCATCAGGAGGTGGTCGTCCTCCAGCTCGATCGCGTCGAGCCGGGACATCCACTGCAGATGGACGTCCTGGAGCCGGTCCATGTCGGCCTTCTGCCCGCCGTTGAGCAGCCAGGCCGCCTGGAAAGTGGCAGTGCCCGCCCCGGAGTTGACCGGCGTGTCGCCGAAGCGCTTGGCGCCCAGGAGGAGCAGTTCGTGGTTGCCCATCAGGGCCTTGCAGTAGCCGCCGGCGGCCGCGGCCTCCGCGGACAGCCGCATCACGAGGTCGATGACGCCGATGCCGTCGGGCCCGCGGTCGGTGAAGTCGCCGAGGAACCACAGCCGGGCGGTGCCCGCCGACCAGTTGCCCTCGGCGTCGATGAGGCCCTTCTCGTGCAGGGCCTCGGTCAGTTCGTCGAGGTAGCCGTGCACGTCGCCGACGACGTACAGCGGACCGAGACCGTCCGCGGACCGGGGCGCCGGCTCGGCGTCGATGTGCACCTGGACCGTGTCACCCCGATGGATGACCGGCAGATCGCGCTGTGTCGGCGTGTAGCCCTCGGGCTCGTCGGCCTCGGGGGCCTCCGCTGAGGCTTGCGGGTACGCGGACGCCGGGAACGGACCGTCCTTGTACAGGACGTGCCGCCGGGGGTCGGGCTGTGCGGGTACCGGCACGGACAGGACGGGGGCCTCGAGGTCGGGGCCGGGCTCCTGGACGTATGCCGGTACGTCGTGGACGTACGCCGGAACGCGGAAGTCGCGCAGCGTCGCCGTGCGCACCTCGGGTCCCTGACCGGCCCCCTGAGTCATCGACCCCTCCACCACCATTGCGCCGCCTCTGCACCCGATCGGACTGCCTGGTCGCAGCGGCCCGCGGTGTCGTCCGCCCATCATAGGAATGCGGCTCGCGCTGTGTGGTGCACCAGGGGTGGTGAATCGGATCCGGGCGGCAGTTCGCCGTGCTTTTCTCCCGAATTGGTACGGGCTTTTCCGGGTGGTCTTCGGGGAGACCACCCGGAAGCCGTCGTTCAGTCCTTGCGCGGGGAGCGGGGCGGGCTGACGGTGGTGCGCGGCGGACGGCGCTGGGACGAGGTCCTCACGATCAGTTCCGTCGGCACCACTTGTTCGACCGGCCGGTCCGACGCGACGCCTTCGATGGCGTCGATCAGGAGCTGGACGACCGCCGTACCGATCCGCCGCGGTTTGAGCGACAGGGTGGTGATGGGCGGTTCGGTGGTGGCGTACACGGTCGATTCGCTGCAGCAGACGAGCAGCAGGTCGTCGGGGACGCGCAGGCCGTACCGGCGGGCGGCGGCGAGCAGGTCCGTGCCGTTGGGGTCGAACAGTCCGTACACGGCGTCGGGCCGGTCGGGGCGGGCCAGGAGCCGGTCGGCGGCGACGGCCCCCGCACACGGGTCGTGCGCGGGATAGGACTCGTACACGGGTTCCTGTCCGATCCGTTCGCACCAGTGGAGGTACGCGGAGGTGGACAGATGGGTGTACGTGTCCGTGGTCGTGCCGGTGAGCAGTCCGATGCGGCGGGCCCCCGCGTCGGCGAGGTGGTCGAGGATGCCGAGGACGGCGGCCTCGTGGTCGTTGTCGACCCAGGCGGTGACGGGGAGGGTGCCGGCGGGGCGCCCGTCCGAGACCACGGGCAGGCCCTGGCGGACCAGCTCGGTGACGACCGGGTCGTGGTCGGAGGGGTCGATCACGACGGTGCCGTCGAGGGCGACGTTCGACCACACGTCGTGGCGTGAGGTGGCGGGCAGAATGACTAAGGCGTAACCGCGGGCCAGTGCCGCCGATGTGGCGGCTCTCGCCATTTCCGCGAAGTACGCGAACTCGGTGAAGGTGAAAGGTTCATCCCCGTAGGTCGTCACGGTCAGGCCGATGAGGCCGGACTTGCCGGTACGGAGCGTTCGGGCCGCCGCGGAGGGGCGATAGCCCAACCGGTCGGCGACCTCGCGGACATGGCGTCGGGTGGCGTCCGGGAGCCGGCCCTTACCGTTGAGCGCATCGGAGACAGTCGTGATGGAGACCCCGGCGGCGGCGGCAACGTCTCTGATCCCTGCGCGTCCTTGCCGGGTGCTCCGGCGGGTGGTCTCCGCCCGGCTCACCTGGTGCTTCCCTGCTGCTGTCATGGCGAGCCGATAGTAGGGCTCATGCGGCGGGGTGGCGGGAATGCATATGCACCTGTTGGCAGGCACGTTTCTGCATGGCCTGGACCAGTCAATGCCCATGGAAAGCAAGGAAGTTCGGCGTTCAGGCGTTAGGACGGCACTTGTCGGCGCGCATAGGCCTGCCAAGTCGGCGATGTTGCGAGTAGGTCTCAACTCACCTTCACGGGGGACGCGCGCCACGGCGCGTGCCACCGGCGCGCGACGGACCGGGGAGCGCTCCCCCTCGTCCGTACGCCTTCGCCTGGCCGGTGGCGGACCTCGTGGGTGGTGGCGGACCCTGGAGCGGATGACGCGGGGCCCTGGCCCATTGGGGTCTGCCGTGAATCCTCTTAAGGTGAGCAGTATTGAAATGGTGGTCGCGAGGAGGACTGCGGTGAGCGAGACGAGCCCCAAGCTGCGTGCCGAGCTGGAAGGCATCCCCGTCTACAAGCCGGGCAAGCCCGCTGCGGCCGGTGGTCCGGTGGCGTACAAACTGTCCTCGAACGAGAACCCGTATCCGCCGCTGCCCGGTGTGATGGAGAGTGCTCTCGCGGCGGCCGGGTCCTTCAACCGCTACCCCGACATGGCCTGCACCGGGCTGATGAACGAGCTGGCGGAACGCTTCGCCGTGCCGGTCACGCACGTGGCGACGGGCACCGGCTCGGTCGGTGTGGCGCAGCAGATGCTCCAGGCGACGAGCGGTCCCGGCGACGAGGTCATCTACGCCTGGCGGTCCTTCGAGGCGTACCCGATCATCACGCAGATCTCCGGGGCCACGGCGGTGCCGGTGCCGCTGACGTCCGGTGACGTCCACGACCTCGACGCCATGGCCGACGCGATCACCGACCGCACGCGCCTGATCTTCGTGTGCAACCCGAACAACCCGACCGGCACGGTGGTGCGCCGGGCCGAGCTGGAGCGGTTCCTGGACCGGGTGCCGAGCGATGTCCTGGTCGTGCTCGACGAGGCGTACCGCGAGTTCATCCGGGACGCCGAGGTACCGGACGGCGTCGAGCTCTACCGGAACCGGCCGAACGTCGCGGTGCTGCGGACGTTCTCCAAGGCGTACGGCCTCGCCGGGCTGCGGGTCGGTTTCGCCATCGCGCACGAGCCGGTGGCCGCCGCGCTGCGCAAGACGGCCGTGCCGTTCGGCGTGAGCCAGCTCGCCCAGGACGCGGCGGTCGCGTCGCTGCAGGCCGAGGACGAGCTGTTCGGCCGGGTCGGCTCGCTGGTGTCCGAGCGCACGCGCGTGGTCGCGGCGCTGCGGGAGCAGGGCTGGACGGTGCCGGAGACGCAGGCGAACTTCGTGTGGCTGCGGCTGGGGGAGCGCACGACGGACTTCGCGGCGGCGTGCGAGCGGGCCGGTGTGGTCGTGCGGCCGTTCGCCGGCGACGGGGTGCGGGTCACGATCGGGGAGACCGAGGCCAACGACGTCTTCCTGCACGCGGCGGCGGCGTTCTTCAAGGAGATGTAGCCCGGCCCTTCGGCGGTGGGTGCCGGGGTTGGGGTGACATGGGGGGTTTCCCGAAGTTAAGGGGGACCCCCCTTTGGGTTGTCCGGAGCTAGTAGTACATAATGCTTGTGAATGTGAACGCGTTCACAAGCGCGTCCGGTTCACCCGAAGATCAGTGGGATTAAAGGGGCATACTGCCGCTGTGACCACGGCGACGTAAGGAGATGACGCAGTGGACTCCACCACGGTGATGGCCCTTGCGCCGGAAACTCTGGCGCGATGGCAGTTCGGCATCACGACCGTCTACCACTTCCTGTTCGTGCCCTTGACCATCTCGCTCGCCGCTCTCACGGCGATCCTGGAGACGGCATGGGTGCGGACGGGCAAGGAGCACTACCTCAGGGCGACCAAGTTCTGGGGCAAGCTCTTCCTGATCAACATCGCCATGGGTGTCGTCACCGGCATCGTGCAGGAGTTCCAGTTCGGCATGAACTGGTCCGACTACTCGCGCTTCGTCGGTGACATCTTCGGTGCACCGCTCGCTTTCGAGGCGTTGATCGCCTTCTTCTTCGAGTCGACCTTCATCGGCCTGTGGATCTTCGGCTGGGACAAGCTCCCGAAGAAGCTGCACTGCGCGACGATCTGGATGGTGTCGATCGGCACGATCCTGTCGGCGTACTTCATCATGGCCGCCAACTCGTTCATGCAGCATCCGGTCGGCTACAAGATCGTGAACCGGGACGGCGTCAAGCGTGCCGAGCTGACCGACTTCCTCGCCGTGCTCACGCAGGAGACGGTGCTGGTCAACTTCTGGCACGTCATCAGCGCGTCCATCCTGGTCGGCGGCGCCTTCATGACCGGCATCTCGATCTACCACCTGCGCAAGAAGCAGCACGTCCGCACCATGCGCAAGTCGCTGCGGCTCGGCCTGGTCACGGCCATGGTCGGCACGCTCCTCACCGTCGTCAGCGCGGACACGCTCGGCAAGGTGATGTACGAGCAGCAGCCGATGAAGATGTCGGCCGCGGAGGCGCTGTGGGACACCACGAAGCCCGCCCCGTTCTCGATCTTCGCGTACGGCGACGTCGCCAAGGGCCACAACACCGTGGCCATCGAGATCCCCGGAGTGCTGTCGTTCCTCGCCAAGAACGACTTCAACGCCGAGATCCCCGGCATCAACGACATCAACAAGGCGGAGCAGGCGAAGTACGGTCCGGGTGACTACCGGCCCAACATCCCCACCGCCTACTGGTCGTACCGCTGGATGATCGGCTTCGGCGGGGTCTCGATGGCGCTGTGCACCGCGGGTCTGTGGCTCACACGGCGCAAGTTCTGGCTGGCGCCGGCGCATCGCACCGGCGAGGACGACGTGCCCAAGCTGATGCTCACCAAGAACACGGAGCTGACGCCGAAGCTCGGCAACTGGTGGTGGCGCCTCTCCCAGTGGACGCTGATCTTCCCGCTCATCGGCATCTCCTGGGGCTGGATCTTCACCGAGACCGGGCGCCAGCCCTGGGTGGTCTACGGCGTGCTCCGGACCAGGGACGCGGTCTCCCCCGGTGTCTCGCAGGGCGAGGTCATCACCTCGCTGACCGTGTTCACGCTCATCTACGCCATCCTCGCCGTCATCGAGGTGAAGCTCATGCTCAAGTACGTCAAGCAGGGGCCGCCCGAGCTCACCGAGGCCGATCTCAACCCGCCCACCAAGATCGGCGGGCCGGGATCCGGAGCGGATTCCGGCGGCGACTCCGATGCCGACCGGCCCATGGCCTTCTCGTACTGAGCCTGAGGAGCTGCTGAGGCATGGAACTTCACGACGTCTGGTTCGTCATCATCGCGATCCTCTGGATCGGCTACTTCTTCCTGGAGGGCTTCGACTTCGGGATCGGGATCCTGACCAAGGGATTCGCCCGCGGCCGCACCGAGCGGCGCGTCCTGATCAACACCATCGGACCCGTCTGGGACGGCAACGAGGTGTGGCTGCTCACGGCCGGCGGCGCGACCTTCGCCGCCTTCCCCGACTGGTACGCGACGCTCTTCTCGGGCTTCTACCTGCCGCTGCTTGTGATCCTGCTCTGCCTCATCGTGCGCGGTGTCGCCTTCGAGTACCGGGCGAAGCGGCCCGAGGAGAAGTGGCAGACCAACTGGGAGCACGCGATCTTCTGGACCTCGGTGATCCCGTCGTTCCTGTGGGGCGTGGCCTTCGCCAACATCGTGCGCGGCGTGAAGATCGACGCGCACAAGGAGTACGTGGGCAACATCGGGGACCTGCTCAACCCGTACGCGATCCTCGGCGGTCTGGTGACGCTGACGCTGTTCACCTTCCACGGTGCGGTGTTCGCCGCGCTCAAGACGGTGGGCGACATCCGGGTGCGGGCGCGGAAGGCGGCGCTCGGGCTCGGCCTGGTGGCCGCGGCCTTCGCGCTGGCGTTCCTGATCTGGACGCAGGCCGACAAGGGTGACAGCTCGTCGCTCGTCGCGATGATCATCGCCGTCGTCGCCCTGGTGGCAGCCATCGGCGCCAACCAGTTGGGGCGCGAGGGCTGGTCGTTCGCCCTGTCCGGCGTCACGATCGCGGCCGCCGTCGCGATGCTCTTCCTGACGATGTTCCCGGACGTCATGCCGTCGTCGCTCAACCCGGCCTGGAGCCTCACGGTCTCCAACGCCTCGTCGAGCCCCTACACCCTGAAGATCATGACCTGGTGCGCGGCGATCGCGACGCCCATCGTGCTGCTCTACCAGTCGTGGACGTACTGGGTGTTCCGCAAGCGCATCGGTACGCAGCACATCGCCGACGCCGCGCACTGAACCCTGCTGACATGAGGGTGTGTTTCACGTGAAACCGATCGACCAGCGTCTGCTCCGGTACGCCAGGGCCACTCGTCTCTTCCTGATCGCGGTGGTCGTGCTCGGCGTCGCCGGGGCGGCTCTGGTCATCGCTCAGGCGATGCTCATCGCCGAGGTGGTCGTGGGTGCCTTCCAGCACGGTCTCGGCGGGGCCGGGCTGCGGACCCCGCTCGTGCTGCTGGCCCTGGTGGCCGTCGGGCGCGGGCTGGTCTCCTGGCTGACCGAGCTGGCCGCCCATCGGGCCAGCGCGGCGGTCAAGTCGGAGTTGCGCGGACGGCTCCTGGAGCGCGCCGCCCAGCTCGGACCCGGGTGGCTCGGCGGGCAGCGGACCGGGTCCCTGGTGGCGCTCGCCACGCGCGGTGTGGACGCCCTCGACGACTACTTCTCGCGCTATCTGCCGCAGCTGGGGCTCGCCGTGGTGGTGCCCGTGGCGGTGCTCGCCCGCATCGTCACCGAGGACTGGGTGTCCGCGGCGATCATCGTCTGCACGCTTCCGCTGATCCCCGTCTTCATGATCCTCATCGGCTGGGCCACCCAGTCGCACATGGACCGTCAGTGGCGGCTCCTGTCGCGCCTGTCCGGGCATTTCCTGGACGTGGTCGCCGGTCTGCCGACGCTAAAGGTGTTCGGCCGGGCCAAGGCGCAGGCCGAGTCGATCCGCCGGATCACCGGCGAGTACCGGCAGGCGACGATGCGGACGCTGCGCATCGCCTTCCTGTCGTCGTTCGCCCTCGAACTTCTCGCGACCCTGTCGGTCGCGCTGGTCGCCGTGACCATCGGTATGCGTCTGGTCCACGGCGACATGGACCTCTACGTGGGTCTGGTCATCCTCGTCCTCGCGCCCGAGGCGTATCTGCCGCTGCGGCAGGTCGGGGCGCAGTACCACGCGGCGGCCGAGGGGCTCGCCGCCGCGGAGGAGATCTTCGCGGTCCTGGAGACCCCGGTGCCGCCGTCCGGTACCGGCGCGGTGCCCGAGGCCACCGGGATCGCCTTCGACGGAGTGACGATCCGCTACGCGGGGCGGTCCGAGGCGGCCGTCTCCGACGTCAGCTTCGAGGTCGCCCCGCGTGAGACGGTGGCGCTCGTCGGCCCCAGCGGCGTGGGCAAGTCGACGCTGCTCGGCGCCGCGCTCGGGTTCGTCCGGCCCGAGGCGGGGCGGGTCCTCGTCGGGGGCGCCGACCTGGCCGGGCTCGACCGGGAGGCGTGGCACGCGCGCGTGGCCTGGGTGCCACAGCGGCCGCAGCTGTACGCCGGGTCGATCGCGGACAACGTACGGCTCGCGCGGCCCGACGCGTCGCCCGAGGAGGTCGACGAGGCGCTGCGGGAGGCGGGGGCGCAGGAGTTCGTGGGCGCGCTGCCCGAGGGTGCGGGGACGCTGCTCGGGGAGGACGGTGCGGGGCTCTCCGCCGGGCAGCGGCAACGGCTCGCCCTGGCGCGGGCGTTCCTCGCCGACCGGCCCGTGGTGCTGCTCGACGAGCCGACGGCCGCGCTCGACGGGGGGACCGAGGCGGGGATCGTGGAGGCGGTGCGCAGGCTGGCCGTGGGCCGGACCGTGCTTCTTGTGGTGCACCGGCCCGCGTTGCTGGCGGTCGCCGACCGGGTGGTGCGGCTGGGGGCGGCGGAGGGGGTGCCTGGGCCGCGGGGTGAGGCGGTTGAGGCGGGGGCTTACGTAGAGGGTGATCGGGGGGCGGGGGTCTTCGGGGAGGGCGGTCGGGAACTGGGCGTCTTCGTAGAGGGTGGTCTGGAGTCGGGTGTCCTCGGGGAGGGCGGTCAGGGGGCGGGCGTCCTTGGGGAGGGCGTTCGGGAGCCGGGTACCCATGTGCGTGAGTCCGGCGTCTACGTAGAGGGGGGTTCGGAACCTGCCGTCCACGTGCGTGAGCCTGTCGACTCCGTAGAAGGTGGTCCGGAACTCGCCGTCCACGTGCGTGAGTCCGTCGTCTCCGTGGAGGACGATCACGCACTCGCCGGGTCCCGGGCCGGAGGCAGTGTTCTCGCGCGGGTGCGGCGGGCTGCTCGTGCGCGGCGGGGGCGGCTTGCGCTCGCGTTGTTGCTCGGCGCGCTCGCTCTCGGCAGTGCCGTGGGGCTCATGGCGACGTCCGGGTGGCTCATCTCGCGGGCCTCGCAGCAGCCGCCGGTGATGTACCTGATGGTCGCCGTCACGGCGACCCGTACCTTCGGGATCGGCCGCGCCTGCTTCCGGTACGCCGAGCGGCTCGTGTCGCACGACGCCGTACTGCGGATGCTGGCCGACACCCGGGTCGCTGTGTACCGGCGCCTCGAGCGGCTCGCGCCCGCCGGTCTGCGTACGACGCGCCGCGGTGATCTGCTCTCCCGGCTCGTCGCCGACGTGGACGCCCTTCAGGACTACTGGCTGCGCTGGCTGCTGCCCGCGTCGGCCGCCGCGCTGGTCGGTGCCGGGTCCGTCGCGTTCACGGCCTGGCTGTTGCCGGCCGCCGGTGCCGTACTCGCCGTGGGCCTGCTGCTCGCGGGGGTCGGCGTACCGCTGCTCTCCGGAGCCGTCGCCCGCCGGGCCGAGCGTCGGCTTGCCCCCGCGCGCGGGGTGCTCGCCATGCGCGTGACCGAACTCCTCACCGGCACCGCCGAACTGACCGTCGCCGGAGCCCTGCCCGCGCGCACCGCCCAGGCGAAGGCCGCCGATTCCGTGCTCACCCGTATCGCCCGGCGTGCCGCCACCGCCACCGCGCTCGGCGACGGTCTGACCGCGCTGATCACCGGCCTCACGGTGGCCGGCGCGGCGCTCGCCGGGGTCCAGGGCGTGCGGGACGGACAGCTCCACGGCGTCGCGCTCGCGGTGGTCGTCCTGACGCCGCTGGCCGCGTTCGAGGCCGTGATGGGTCTGCCGCTCGCGGTGCAGTACCGCCAGCGGGTCAAGAAGAGCGCCGAGCGCGTTTACGAGGTCCTGGACGCCCCGGAGCCGGTGCACGAGCCGGCGGCGCCCGCGCAGGCGCCGCAGACGCCCTTCCCGCTCCACGTGCGTGGGCTCGCCGCCCGCCACGACGGGCAGGGCCGGGACGCGCTCCACAGGGTCGACCTCACGCTGGAGCGGGGCCGCAGGGTCGCCGTCGTCGGCCCGTCCGGGTCCGGCAAGACGACGCTCGCGCAGGTCCTGCTGCGGTTCCTGGACGCGGGCGAGGGGACGTACACGCTGGCCGGTGAGGACGCGTACGGGCTCGACGGGGACGCTGTGCGGCGGCTCGTCGGGCTCTGTGCGCAGGACGCGCACCTCTTCGACAGCTCGGTGCGCGAGAACCTGCTCCTCGCGAAGAAGGACGCCACCGAGGACGAACTGCGTGCGGCGCTGGCCGCGGCCCGGCTCCTGGAGTGGGCCGATTCGCTGCCCGACGGGCTCGACACCCTCGTCGGCGAACACGGCGCGCGTCTGTCCGGAGGCCAGCGGCAGCGGCTCGCGCTCTCGCGCGCGTTGCTCGCGGACTTCCCCGTCCTCGTACTCGACGAGCCGGCCGAGCACCTCGACCTGCCGACGGCCGACGCGCTCACGGCGGATCTGCTGTCCGCGACCGAGGGCCGGACGACGCTGCTGATCACGCACCGGCTCGCCGGGCTCGACGCCGTGGACGAGGTGATCGTTCTCGACGAGGGCAGGGTGGTGCAGCGCGGGGCGTACGCGGAGCTGGTGGCCGTGGACGGGCCGCTGCGCACGCTGCGGGAGCGTGAGCGGGAGGCGGAGTTGCTGGTGGCTGGATAGTCCCGGCCAGCGCGAGCTGCTGGTGGCTGGACAGCCCTGCCGCGCTCCCCGGAGGCACCGGGCTCCGGACTGGCGTCCCCGGAGGCACCGGGCTCCGGACTGGCGTCCCCGGAGAGGTTCGGCTCCCGACTGCCGTCCCCGGAGACGGCTCAGCTCCGGACCGCCGTCCCCGGAGACGCTCGGTTCCCGACCGTTGTCACCCGGTAGCCCGACTTTCCTCGCTAAATGGGACTAATCCATGGGGGCTGACTAGTCTCGAGGCATGTCAGCAGCTCCGGCACCCGGCGCCGTCCCGCCGTCCGACGGCGATCGGGATTCCGGTTCCGCCGTCGACCCCTCCCCGACGGTCGGCCCCTCGCCGTCGGACTCCGCCGATGCCGTGGCGGCGGCGACGCGGGGGTTGCACGGGCTGTCCGCCGAGCTGACCGCGCGGGTGCCGCAGCTGCTCGAAGCGATGCGCTCCGTAGGGACCGGCCCGGAGCTGCACTTCACCCTCGACCGCATCTGCGAGACGGCCGCCGAGCTCGCCGACGCCCGGTACGCAGCCATCGGCGTCGTCTCCGAAGGCGGCGAAGGGCTGTCGGACTTCGTCCACCACGGCGTCGACGAGGAGACGGTGACACGCATCGGGCGGCTGCCCGACGGGCACCACGGACTGCTCGGCGCGCTCATCCACGAACCGGACCCGCTGCGCCTCGTCGACCTGGCGGACGACCCCCGCGCCTGCGGACTTCCCGCCCACCACCCGCCGATGCGGACCTTCCTGGGCGTCCCCATCCGCGTCCAGGGCGAGATCTTCGGCAATCTGTACCTCGCGGAGAAGCGTGGCGGCGCCGAGTTCAACGACTACGACCTGAACATGGTCCGCGTCCTCGCCACGGAGGCCGGCATCGCCATCGGCAACGCGCGCCTGTACGAGTCCGCGAGGCAGCGCGAGCGGTGGATCGATGGATCGGTGGCCGTCACCACCGCGCTGCTGTCGGGCGGCGACGCGGAAGAGGCCCTTCAGGTCGTCGCCGAGCAGGCCAGGCACCTGTCCGGCTCGGCGGCCGGTCTCGTGCTGCTGCCCGCGGAGGAGGGCGGCATGGAAATCGTGGCGGTCTCGTCGGACAGGCCGTCGCAGGCCCTCGGCGTGATCATCCCGGCCGAGAGCGAGATCATCGCCGAACTCCTCGCCGGCGCCGCGGTGTTCGTCGACGACCTGGCCACCGACCCGCGCGTCCTGACCCGCGTCGCGCACGACTACGGGCCGGCCATGATGCTGCCCCTGCAGAGCGACGGCCGCGTCCTCGGGACGCTCGTCACACCACGCGCGCGTGGCGCACGGCCCTTCACCGAGACGGAACGGACCCTCGCCGCCCAGTTCGCCTCGCAGGCCGCGCTCGCGCTGATGATGGCGGAGGCGCAGCGCGACCGGGAGCGGCTCGCGGTGTACGAGGACCGCGACCGGATCGCCCGTGACCTGCACGATCTCGTCATCCAGCGGCTGTTCGCGACCGGGATGATGCTGGAGAGCGCCCAGCGCAGGTCCGTCGTGCCCGAGGTGAGGGTCGGTGTCGGCAAGGCCGTCGACGAACTGGACGTCACGATCCAGGAGATCCGCACGGCCATCTTCGCGCTCCAGCAGGGGCCCGCCGAGGCGCCGTCGGGGCTGCGCACGCGGGTGCTGCGCGAGATCAACATGGCGGCGGTCCCGCTCGGCTTCAAGCCCACGCATCACTTCGTCGGCGCGGTGGACAGCCTGGTGGGCGAACTCACGGCGAAGAACCTCATCGCGGCCCTGCGCGAGGCCCTGTCCAACGCGTTCCGGCACGCGCGGGCCGCCCGGATCGACGTGATCGTCGACGCGACGGTGGCCCTGCCCGACGGGCGGCGCGGCGTCCGGCTCACGGTCGCCGACGACGGCGTGGGCATCCCCGAGGGCGGCCGGCGCAGCGGCCTGAAGAACCTCAAGCGGAGGGCCGAGTCCCTGGGCGGCGACAGCTGGTACGGGCAGGGCATGGGGGAGGACGGGGGCGGGACGACGGTGGTGTGGGAGGGGCCGCATTGAGGGGGCGGAGGCGGTTGGCGGGCAACGTACTGAGGGTGCCGTCCGGGGATGGCGTCAGCCACGCGGGCGGCGCGGGAGGCGGGCGCTGGGTGTGCCGGAGGCGGCTGGCGGGCGCGGGCGCTGAGTGGGCTGATGGCGGTGGGCGAGCACCGTACTGAGGGTGTTCGAGCGGCTGGCGGGCACCGTTAGGAGGGGCCGACGGCAGCTGCCAGCCCACCGCGCTGAGGGTGCCGACGGCAGCTGGCGGGCAAGCCACTGAGGGTGCCGCCGGTCACCGGACAGAGCGTCACGACATGCCCGTCGTAAGCGAACTGACTCGGACCCTGTTCGGCGGTACGCGTATGCGCCGTCCGGGGCACCCGGTCCCCCGGGCGTACGAGTTCAACAGGCCGTCTCCGGGTGCCTGCGGCAACGATCCGAGACATGCGTCAACGCAGTGTCCGACCATTAGTCGTACCGATCCTGCTGTGCGCGCTCATCGCCTTCGCCGGCACCCGCACGGAGGCTTCCGACGGTTCCGAAGGATCCGCGGGGGCCGGGACGAGTGCCCAGGTGGCGAAGCTCTACGAGGAGGCGTCCGCGGCCTCCCAGCGCTACGAGGCGGGGCAGCGCGAGGCCGCCGCGCAGCAGGCCAGAGTGCAGAAGCTGGATCAGTTGCTCGCCGATGAGCGCCGGCAGATCTCCGTGTTCCATGACGATCTGGGCCGGATCGCGCGGGCGCAGTACCGGAGCGGAGGCGACGTTCCGCTGGCGGCGCAGATGCTGCTCGCCGACAGCCCTGAGGACCTGATGCGCGGTCAGCGTGCCGTGTGGCAGGCGGACCTGGCCGTGAACAACGCCGTCGCCAAGAGCCGCCGGGCCGAGCGCAAACTCGCCGACGACCAGAGCGCGGCCGAAACCACCCGCCGCTCCCTCGATGCGAAGGCCGCTCAACTCGCCTCCCTGAAGCAGGGCATCGACGACAAGCTCAAGACGGCTCAGGGACAGCTTCAGGGTGAGGCCGACGAGTCCGTGGCGGCAGGCAAGTGCCGGGGCGCGGCGCGCCTGGACCAGTCCGGAACGCCCACCACGCGCGCGTGGGTGCCGCCCGTGGAGGACTACACGCTGTCCGCGGGCTTCGACAGCGCGGGCGATCACTGGGCGCAGCGGCACACCGGGCAGGACTTCGCGGTCCCCATCGGGACACCGGTGCGGGTGGTCGGCGCGGGCAAGGTGGTGAAGGTGTCCTGCGGAGGCGCCTTCGGCATCGAGATCGTCGTGAGCCATCCGGGCGGCTACTACACGCAGTACGCGCACCTGGCCGCCGTCCTGGTCGACCAGGGCGAGACGGTGCGTGCCGGGCAGTGGATCGGTCAGTCGGGGACGAGCGGCAACTCGACGGGACCGCACGTGCACTTCGAGGTCCGTCTGACTCCGGATTTCGGGTCGGCTGTCGATCCGATGCCGTGGTTGACGGAGCGGGGGGCGCTCTAGGGAGTGCGTTGCTCTACGCGGGGCGGTGCCGATGCCAGGGGGCGTCGGGCGTCGGCGCGCAGGACCGTTTCTGCTACGTCGTCTCAGGCGTGCCCTGCGAGCGCGTGCCCGGCGTGACGGTGCCCGCGCCCATGGAGCCGTCACCAGAAATCCCCCGCGCTGCCAGAATCTGCTCGATCACGGCGGCCACCCCGTCCTCGTTGTTGGCCACGGTGTGTCCGGACGCGGCGGCGAGGACATCCGGGTGCGCGTTGCCCATGGCGAACGACGTGCCCGCCCAGGCCAGCATCTCCATGTCGTTGGGCATGTCCCCGAAGGCGACGACCTCGGCGGCGGTGATGCCACGCTCGGCGCAGCACAGCGCGAGGGTGCTGGCCTTGGAGACGCCGGGGCCGCTGATCTCCAGGAGCGCGCTGGGGCTGGAGCGCGTGATGGCGGCGCGGTCGCCGACGGCGGCGCGGGCCAGGGCCAGGAACTCGTCGGGGGCGAGCTCGGCGTGGTGCGCGAGCAGCTTGAGAACGGGCTGGTCGGCGCAGGGCGAACCGTCCGACAGCAGCTTCTCGGCCGCGGCGACGCTCTCGCCGGGCTCCATGTGCAGCGGCGGATACGCCGGCTCGTGGTGGAGGCCTCCGGTCCGCTCGACCGCGAACGAAGTGCCGGGCGCGGCGGCACGCAGGATGTGCACGACGTCCAGGGCCGTCTCCGGGGCGAGGTCCCTGACCTTGACGAACCGGTGGCGGCCGGGGCCGCCGTGCAGGTCCACCACAGCCGCGCCGTTCCCGCAGATTGCCAGGCCGTGGCCGTGCACGTGATCGCTCACGACGTCCATCCAGCGGGCCGGCCGGCCGGTCACGAAGAACACCTCGATGCCGGCCTTCTCGGCGGCGGCGAGCGCGGCGACCGTCCGCGGCGAGACGGACTTGTCGTCCCGCAGGAGCGTGCCGTCCAGATCCGTGGCGATGAGCCGGGGCGCGGGGGCGTTGGCGGCCGGGATCCAGGGCCGGGGAGTCGCTGAGGTCACCGCACCATTGTCCCGCATATGCGTGCACGGTCGGGCGGCGGGGCGCGCAGATGAGTACGTTCCTCACACGTGCGCCCCGCCCGTTTCGCCGGGTTGTTCCGGCCTCAGCCGAGCTGCACGAGGGCCTCCGTGGCGATGCTTTCGAAGACCTTCTGATCGGCGGCGAACTCCGAGTCGGGGATGGGCCAGTGGATCACGATCTCGGTGATGCCGGCGGCGGCGTGCCTGCCCGCGAAGTCGACGAAGGCGTCCAGGGACTCGAGCGGACGGTTGCGGTCCGGGGTGAACCCGGTGAGGAGGATCTTGTCGATCTCGGCGGCGTCCCGGCCGATCTCGGCGCAGGCGGCGGCAAGCTTCCCGGCCTGTCCGCGAATGGCTTGAATCGACTCCTCGGGGGTGCCCGTGGCGAAGAGTTTCGGGTCGCCGGTCGTGACCCACGCCTGTCCGTGCCGGGCGGCCAGCTTCAGCCCGCGCGGTCCGGTGGCGGCCACCGCGAACGGCAGCCGGGGCCGCTGCACACAGCCCGGAATGTTCCGCGCCTCCTGAGCCGAGTAGAAGGCGCCCTCGTGCGTCACCGCGTCCTCGCTCAGCAGCTTGTCGAGCAGCGGTACGAACTCGGCGAAGTGGTCGGCCCGTTCGCGCGGGGTCCACGGTTCCTCGTCGGCCTTCAGGAGCGTCGACGCGTCGAAGCCGTCGCCGCCCGCGCCGATGCCGAGGGTGATGCGGCCGCCGGAGATGTCGTCGAGGGAGATCAGGTCCTTGGCGAGGGTGACGGGGTGCCGGAAGTTCGGCGAGGTCACGAGCGTGCCGAGGCGCATCCGCTCGGTGACGGAGGCGGCGGCCGTCAGCGTCGGCACGGCGCCGAACCATGGCCCGTCGCGGAACGCCCGCCAGGACAGGTGGTCATACGTGTACGCGGTGTGGAAGCCCAGCTCCTCGGCGCGCTGCCACGCGGCACGGCTGCCCTCGTGCCAGCGGCGGTAGGGCAGGATCACGGTGCTCAGACGCAGGGCGGACGTGGACTGACGGGGCTGATCGCTCATGCCATCGAGCGTAAGCGGAGGGCGGTGCGGGGCGGGGTGTGGGCGTCGGCGTGGGGCGTCGGGGCTGAGGGACAGCGGCAGGGGCTGCCGGGACGGTGGTGCGGCGGGCCGGCGCACCGGGCTCGGCCCAGGGGCCGGGGCGGAACCCCGCGCTCAGCCGGGAAACCGCAGGTAGCGGGCCGGTACGGCCTCCGTGAGCCAGACCCCGTTGGCGCTGACGCGGAACGTGTGGCCGTCGCGGTGCATCGCCGCCGCGTCGATGGAGAGCACGACGGGGCGCCCGCGCCGGGCGCCGACGCGGGTGGCGGTCTCGCGGTCGGGCGAGAGGTGGACGTCGTGCCGGCGCATGGGCCGCAGGCCCTCCGCACGGATGGAGTCGAGGGCCGAGGCGACGGTGCCGTGGTAGAGGTGCGCGGGCGGGGTCGCCGTGGGCAGTCCCAGGTCTACGGCGACGGTGTGGCCCTGGCTGGCGCGGATCCGGGACCCCTCGATCGCGAAGCGCCGCTTGTCGTTGGTCGCGACGACGTGGTCGAGCTCGTCCCGGGTGATGCGGAACCCGTGTGCCGCCGCCGCTGCGAGCAGCGTGCCGATCTCGACCCAGCCGCCCTCGTCGAGGGTCAGCCCGATCCGCTCGGGCTGGTGCCGCAGGTGCTTCGAGAGGTACTTCGACACCTTCACGGTGCGTCGTTCGTCCATCCCGTCAGAGTGGCGGGCGTCTCACCACTTGCGCACGCGATTTTCCTCCTCGCAGGTTTGATCCACAGCCAAGTCCGGTTATCCACAGGGAATTTGACGATTCTGTGGACAACTCGTACCCGTTTTACGGCTTTTGAGTAACAGAGTCTGTATCGCGATGCTTTGAGGCCATCGCGTCCAATGACCTTGCTTGTACTTCCCGTTCGGTCGCCGCAGCGATGAACTCGGCCGTGCTCTCGACCCCAACAAGACGCTGCACGGCCCGAATCGTGTCCGCCGGCAGCGCGACGGAATGGGCCTCCTCGGCGAGAGAGCTGACCGGACCCTCGGACAGGGTTCGGTGGAGGTGCCGGGTGGCGAACAACTTCATCGCACGCGCCAGTTCGGCGTCGACCGACTGCTGCGCGAGCGGCCGGAGTCTGCGGACGAGCGAGGCCGCCTCCGCCGCCTCCGCGTCCGTCGGCGGCAACGGTCCGAGGTAGCGGGCGAAGACGTGCTCGGTCGTGAACTCCAGGAAGCGCGTGGCGATGTGCTCGATCTGCGCCCTCAACTCCCGGAGATGAGTGGCGATCGCGGCCAGCGGAACCCCGGACGCGTGCAACTCGGCCGCCACCGCCAGCTCTTGCGGGCTCGGCACCAGGAACTCGTCGTCGATCCCTGGGATCTGCTCCAGGATCCCGAGCGCTACGGCGTCGGCGATCGCCGCCTCGTCGTGGCTGCCGCCGAACCGCGCCGCCAGTTCCTCCCGCGTGACCCGGTCGGCCTTCTCGTCGGTCCACGGCCCGTCGACCTCGGCGACGAGCCCGAGCACGCCCCCGAGCCCGCGCCCCGCGTCCCACGCCTCCAGCAACTCCTTGATGGAGGCCAGGGTGTAACCACGGTCGAGCAGGTCGGCGATCTGCCGCAGCCTGGCCAGGTGCGTGTCCCCGTACACATTGGCCCGACCGCGCCGCTCGGGGCGGGGGAGCAGGCCACGGTCCTGGTAGGCGCGGATGGTGCGGACCGTGGCCCCACTGAGGTGCGCCAGGTCCTCGATCCGATACTCGGCGACAGCCTGCTCCGTCACCCTTCACACCCCTCTGCCGTGCTGTGTGGGACGGCAGAGTCACCGTCCCCTGACCGCGTACGGCCTCGGGAGGCCGACCGGTCGACCGCGCCCGCCGCCGCCCTGACCACCGCGAACGGGCCCGATACCTGACGGTCCCGGGCGGCGCCCCCTCCTGCGGATGGTACGGGCGGCATGGGGAGCGGTGTATTGCCGCACCCTCAGCCACCTCCGGCCGGCCGGCGCAGTCAGACACCTCCCGCTGGCCCGGGCAGTCAGCCAGCCGCACCGGCCGACCAGGCAGTCAGCCGCACCGGCCGACCGGGCAGCACTCCGAGCCGCCGGCGCCCGGCCGGCGCTCCCGAGTCACCGACGGCCCGAGGCCAACCCTCGCCCCGGCCGACCACGTGCCATCCCGGCAGCACCCCTCGCCCCGGCCGACCCACCCGCCCGCCCCGTCCCGCCTACAACGGCGGCTCCATCCGTGCGAGCGCGCGCAGCGTCCTGGGCGCGAAACGGGACATGAGGTGGGCGCCGCGTGCCTCGGGGGTGACGGGGACGACCGCCTGATTGCGCACGACCGCGGTGAGGATCGCGTCGGCGACCTTCTCCGGCGGGTAGTTGCGCAGGCCGTACAGGCGGGTCGACTTCTTCTGGCGGCGCTTCTCCTCCTCGGCGTCGACCCCGGCGAAGTGGGCGGTCGCCGTGATGTTCGTGTTCACCAGGCCGGGGCAGATGGCGGAGACCCCGATGCCCTTGGCCGTCAGCTCGGCGCGCAGGCACTCGCTGAGCATGAGGACCGCCGCCTTCGAGGTGCTGTAGGCGGGCAGCGCTCTGGAGGGCTGGAACGCGGCGGCGGACGCCGTGTTCACGATGTGGCCGCCCTGGCCGCGCTCGGCCATCTGCTTGCCGAAGAGACGGCAGCCGTGGATGACACCCCACAGATTGACGTCGAGGACCTTCTTCCAGTCCTCCGCGGTGGTGTCGAAGAACGACCCGGACAGGCCTATGCCCGCGTTGTTCACCAGCACGTCGACGATGCCGTACTCGGCGGCGACCTTCTCGGCGAGCTTCTCCATGGCCTGCTCGTCCGAGACGTCGACCGTCTCGGCCCAGGCCTGGGGAGCGCCGATGAGCTGGGCCATCTCGGCGGTGCGGGCCGCGCTCTCGGCGTCCCGGTCGACGGCCACCACGCGCGCGCCGGCCTCGGCGAACGCGAATGCCGTGGCACGCCCGATCCCGCTGCCCGCGCCCGTGACGAGGACGAGCTGGCCGCCGAACCGGTCGGCGTACTTACCCGTGGCGGTCGGCCGCTGTGCGGGTACGCCCACTTCCTGCTTCTCGTTCGCCTGGACGAACTCGGTGATCCACGCCGCCAGTTGATCGGGTCGCGTACGCGGCACCCAGTGCTTGGCGGGCAGGGTGCGGCGCACCAACTGCGGGGCCCACAGCTCCAGTTCGTCGTAGAGCTTCTCGGACAGGAAGACGTCGCCGAGGGGCAGGATGAGCTGTACGGGAGTGTGCGCGTACGCGTCCTCGCGGGGGCGGCGCAGGCGCGCGCGCACGTTGTCCCGGTAGAGCCAGGCTCCGTGGGCGGCGTCCGAGGGGAGGGAGGCCGTCGGGTAGTCGCCCGCCGGGACCTTCTCCACACGCTCGAGGATCTTCGGCCAGCGCTTGCCGAGCGGTCCGCGCCAGGCGAGCTCGGGCAGCACGGGCGTGTGCAGCATGTAGACGTACCAGGACTTGGCGCCCTGGCCGAGGAGCTGGCCGACCCTGCGGGGCGTGGGCCGGGCCACGCGCTTCTTGATCCAGTGCCCGAAGTGGTCGAGGGACGGGCCCGACATCGAGGTGAAGGACGCGATCCTGCCCTCGGTGCGCTTGACGGTGGCGAACTCCCAGGACTGCACCGAACCCCAGTCGTGGCCGACCAGGTGGACCGGCTTGTCCGGGCTGACCGCGTCGGCGACCGCGAGGAAGTCGTCCGTGAGCTTCTCCAGCGTGAACCCGCCGCGCAGCGGGGTCGGAGCCGTCGACCTGCCGTGCCCCCGCACGTCGTACAGGACCACGTGGAAGCGGTCGGCGAGGCGCTCGGCGACCTCCGACCACACCTCCTTCGAGTCCGGGTAGCCGTGCACGAGCAGGACCGTCGGCCGGTCCGGGTCGCCCAGCTCGGCCACGCACAGCTCGATTCCGCCGGTGCTGACCCAGCGCTCCCGCGCTCCGGCCAGCCCCTTGGTTCCCGCCATCAGTTGCCCTCCGCCCAGCGCCGCACGTGCGGCAGATCGTCGTCCAGCCAGAACGCGCTCTGCTCGGGATCCTTGGAGTCGGTGACGACCAGGATCTCCTCGAACTTCGCGCCCGTACCCCGGAAACCGAGGTGCGGCTCCACCGCCCACAGGCCCGGCTGCGGCGGATGGTCGGAGAACTTGTACGGCGACCACAGGGGGGACCAGCCGTCCCGGTGTCCGTGGATCGCATCGCTCGCGAGTCCCTTCAGGGACTGGGTGCCGAAGCCGAACAGGGTCGGCGTGAGCCGGCGGTCCTTGACCCGGTCGACCTTGTGCGCGATGACCCCGAACGGGTATGCGCGATGCCGGTTCGCATAGCCCTGGCGGACCATGAGGTGGTCCACGTCCTCGTAGATCTCCCGCAGGGAACGGCGCTCGCGCACCTCACGGACGATCAGCTCGCGGTGCGCCTCGAGGTCGGCGAGCAGCTTGTCCTGCACGGGGTTGGGGCCGAGGGAGCCGGAGTACCCGATGTCCGCCGTGTATCCCTTGTACACCGGGGCCATGTCGAGGATGAACGGCATCCCCGGCTCCAGCTTCCGGTTCGTCGGGAAGAACTGGAGCGGGATCCGGAAGCCGGCGAACGCCGTACGGTCGCCGAACCAGGCGAACGGCAGGTGGAACCAGTCGCGCACGCCGCGCTCCCGAAGCCACTCCCGCTGCATACGGGCGGCCTCGCGCTCCGTCACGCCCGGCTCGAGCCGGGCCGCGACAGCCTCCGCGCACTCGTACGCGAGGGACTGGACTTCTCTGAACCCCCGCAGCTCCGCTGAGAGTTCACGTACCACTGCTGGGGTCATGCCACCGTCCGTCCGTGTCCGGTCCGTTGCCGTACGCGCTCGTAACTTGACACTGATGAATGTGACAATGCTTGGCGGCGGCGTCAAGGGGTGTGAGCGGTGGCCTGTGGAAAACCCAGGGATCTCACGGAGGAAGACTCAGGGAGGAACCCTTAGGGACCCGTAGTACTCCAGTCTGAGACCGGTCCAACCCCCTGGTCTGACGACTGCTGTGGTCCGCGCCACTACCTTCGAATCGTGACTGTGATCGCGACCGAAAGCCTGAGCAAGCGGTTCCCCCGGGTGACCGCGCTTGACCGGCTCTCCATGGACATCGGGCCCGGTGTGACCGGGCTCGTCGGAGCCAACGGAGCCGGCAAGTCCACGCTGATCAAGATCCTTCTGGGTCTGTCCCCCGCCACCGAGGGCCGCGCCGCCGTGCTCGGACTCGACGTGGCGACCGAGGGTGCCGCCATCCGTGAGCGTGTCGGATACATGCCGGAGCACGACTGCCTGCCGCCCGACGTCTCGGCCACCGAGCTCGTCGTCCATATGGCACGCATGTCGGGCCTGCCGCCCACCGCGGCCCGCGAGCGCACCGCCGACACGCTCCGCCACGTAGGGCTCTACGAGGAGCGCTACCGCCCCATCGGCGGCTATTCGACCGGCATGAAGCAGCGCGTGAAGCTCGCGCAGGCTCTCGTCCACGACCCGCAGCTCGTCTTCCTCGACGAGCCGACCAACGGGCTCGACCCGGTCGGCCGGGACGACATGCTGGACCTGATCCGCCGCGTCCACACGGACTTCGGCATCTCGGTCCTCGTCACCTCGCACCTCCTGGGCGAGCTGGAGCGCACCTGCGACCACGTGGTCGTGGTCGACGGCGGAAAGCTCCTGCGCTCCAGCTCCACCAGAGACTTCACGCAGACCACGACGACCCTGGCGATCGAGGTCACCGACTCCGACGAACACCCCGACGGCACGCGCGCGTTGCGTGAGGCCTTCGCCACGCGCGGCATCGAGACCACGACCGGCGGCGAGCTGCCCGGCGCCGGCCACACGGTGCTGATCACCACCGGCAGCGACGACACCTACGACCTGGTGCGCGACATCGTCGCCGACCTCGGTCTCGGGCTCGTCCGTATGGAACAGCGCAGGCACCACATCGCCGAGGTCTTCCGAGCCGAAAGCGCTACCGAAAGCGCTGCCGAAAGCGCTGAAAGAGCCGAGATCACCGCGAGTACCGAGAACACCGACGGCACCGACAGCCCGGAGCGGAAGGAGGCGGTCCCCCATGGCGGTTGAGCAGTCCCTCACCCCCGCCGGTGAGCAGACCCGGATCCACAACATCGGCTATCGCCACTACGACGGCCCCCGCCTCGGCCGGGCCTACGCCCGCCGCTCCCTCTTCGCCCAGAGCCTGCGCGGCGCGTACGGCCTCGGCCGCTCGGCCAAGTCCAAAGTGCTGCCGATGCTGCTCTTCGTAGTGATGTGCGTCCCCGCCCTGATCATGGTCGCGGTCGCCATCACCACGAAGATGAAGGACCTGCCCGTCGACTACACGCGGTACGCGATCCTCCTCCAGGCCGTCATCGCGCTCTATCTCGCCTCCCAGGCACCGCAGTCCGTCTCGCGCGACCTGCGCTTCAAGTCGATCCCCCTGTACTTCTCGCGCCCCATCGAGCGCGTCGACTACGTGAGAGCCAAGTACGCGGCCATGGCCTGCGCGCTCTTCGTCCTCACCGCGGCCCCGCTGATCGTCCTCTACCTGGGCGCGCTGCTCGCCAAGCTCGACTTCGCCGAACAGACCAAGGGGTTCGCCCAGGGACTGGTCTCCGTGGCTCTGCTCTCGCTGCTCTTCGCCGGCATCGGACTCGTCGTCGCGGCGGTCACGCCCCGCCGCGGCTTCGGCATCGCCGCCGTCATCGCCGTCATGACCATCTCCTACGGAGCGGTCTCCACCGTCCAGGCCATCGCGCAGTCGCAGGACAACGCCGGCGCGATCACCTGGCTCGGCCTCTTCTCACCGGTCACCCTCATCGACGGCGTGCAGACCGCGTTCCTCGGCGCCACCTCCGCCTTCCCCGGAGCGCACGGCCCCTCCGCCGGCCAGGGCGTCGTCTATCTGCTCGTCGTGTTCGGACTCATCGCGGGCTCCTACGCCCTCCTGATGCGCCGCTACCGGAAGGTCGGACTGTGACCACTATCGACATCGACCACGTCTCGCGCTGGTTCGGCAACGTGGTGGCGGTCAACGACATCACGATGACGATCGGCCCCGGCGTCACCGGCCTGCTCGGTCCGAACGGCGCGGGAAAGTCCACCCTCATCAACATGATGGGCGGCTTCCTGTCCCCGTCGAACGGGACGGTCACCCTCGACGGCGAGCCGATCTGGCGCAACGAACAGATCTACCGCCACATCGGCATCGTCCCCGAGCGCGAGGCGATGTACGACTTCCTCACCGGCCGCGAATTCGTCGTGGCGAACGCCGAGTTGCACGGCCTCGGCACGCGCGAGGCGCAGAAGGCCCTGGCCACGGTCGAGATGGAGTACGCGCAGGACCGCAAGATCTCGACGTACTCCAAGGGAATGCGTCAGCGCGTGAAGATGGCGTCCGCCCTGGTGCACGAGCCGTCCGTGCTGCTGCTGGACGAGCCGTTCAACGGCATGGACCCGCGTCAGCGTATGCAGCTCATGGACCTGCTGCGGCACATGGGAGCCGAGGGCCGCACCGTCCTCTTCTCCTCCCACATCCTCGAAGAGGTCGAGCAACTGGCGTCCCACATCGAGGTGATCGTCGCCGGACGTCACGCGGCGGGCGGCGACTTCCGCAAGATCCGCCGCCTGATGACCGACCGCCCGCACCGCTACCTGATCCGCTCCAGCGACGACCGGGCCCTCGCGGCCGCGCTGATCGCGGATCCGTCCACGGCGGGCATCGAGGTCGACCTCAAGGAGGACGCGCTGCGCGTCCAGGCCGTCGACTTCGTCCGGTTCACCACCCTGCTGCCCCAGGTCGCCAAGGCCCAGGGCGTCAGACTGCTTACGGTCTCGCCGTCCGACGAGTCCCTCGAGTCCGTGTTCTCGTACCTGGTCGCGGCGTAGGAGGCCCTGATGTACGACCCCACCGTCGCCCGGCTCACGTACCGGGCCCTGCTCGGCCGCCGACGGGCCCTCATCCTGTGTGCCCTGCCCGTCCTGCTCATCGTGATCTCCGCGCTCGTGCGCGGCCTCACCGGGGCGGACGACCAGATCGCCGCCGATGTCCTGGGCGGTTTCGCGCTCGCCACGATGGTGCCGATCATCGGCGTCATCGCGGGCACGGGCGCGATCGGCCCCGAGATCGACGACGGCTCCGTCGTCTACCTCCTCGCGAAGCCGATCAAGCGCCCGACGATCATCTTCACCAAGCTGATCGTGGCCATCGCCGTGACCATGGCCTTCTCCGCGATCCCCACCCTCGTCGCGGGCCTGATCCTCAACGGGAACGGGCAGCAGATCGCCGTCGCCTACACGATCGCGGCCCTCGTCGCCTCCATCGCGTACGCCGCGCTCTTCCTGCTCCTCGGTACCATCACGCGCCACGCGGTCGTCTTCGGACTCGTCTACGCCCTGGTCTGGGAGGCGCTCTTCGGGTCGCTCGTGGCCGGCGCGCGCACCCTCAGCGTGCAGCAGTGGTCCCTCGCCGTCGCCCACAAGGTCGCGGGCGGCGATCTCATCACCTCGGACGTCGGCCTTCCGCTCGCCACCGTCCTGCTCGCCGGGGTCACCGTCCTGGCCACCTGGTACGCGGGCCAGAAGCTGAGAACGCTGAAGATCGCCGGCGAGGAGTGACGGTTCTTGACACCGCCTTCACCCTCCCGTCAGGACACTGGTCGGGAGGGTGACCTGTTCCAGAGGAGTGGAGATGGCGACAGAGCCGGAGCGCGAGCGGGACGAGTCCTGGGACGACGTGGAACTCGACGAGGACTTCATACGGGCCGCCGGGACCACGGAGCCGTCCGCGCGCGCCCGGATGCTCGCCGCCCGCTGGCGCAACGAGGCCCCGGAGCCCGAGCCGTGGCGCTCCGACGAGCCGCCCGCCGGCTGGTTCTTCAGCCGTGCCCGACGCCGCAAGTGGCGTCGCCGGTAGGACGATTCCCGCCTGATTTTATTCGGTGGCGCTCAAGTCCCGGCAGGGGCACAGTAGTTGTGTGACCGCGCCATACAATGGCGCCCTCCTGCTGGGAGAGGAGCGAGACGATGCCGATCGGCAGTGCGTCGCGTTCCCGGCAGGGCAGCCCGCGGCTGGCTCCGGAGTAGTTACTCACTCCGTTCGAGCCCGCTCACGGGGAGGCTGCCCGGGGCGGCCGCTTCGAGCGCGCACCCTCAGGGGTGCGCGGGCCGCCCACCCAGACATTTGATGCCGTGCCCCGAGGGGGGCACGGCACCGGCATCCATGAGCGGCCCCGCGAGAGGGGACCGTCAGCCCAGCAGTCGTTCCAGAACGAGCGCGATGCCGTCGTCCTCGTTCGACGCCGTGACCTCGTTCGCGACGGCCTTGAGTTCCTCGTGGGCGTTGGCCATCGCCACACCGTGCGCGGCCCAGCCGAACATCGGGATGTCGTTGGGCATGTCGCCGAAGGCGATCGTGTCGGCCGCCTTCGCGCCCAGCCGGCGTGCGGCGAGCGAGAGACCGGTGGCCTTGGAGAGGCCGAGCGGCAGCAGCTCGACGATGCCTTCGCCGGCCATCGTGATGCCCACCAGGTCACCGGCGACGGCCAGGGCCACGGAGGCCAGCTCGTCGTCGCTCATGCCGGGGTGCTGCACGTACACCTTGTTCAGCGGCGCCGCCCACAGCTCGGCGACGTCCGTGAACGGGGTGACGGGCAGCGGCCCCTCCTGCACCTGGTAGCCAGGCCCGACGACGACCTCGCCGTCCATGCCGTCACGGCTCGCGGCCAGCGCCAGCGGCCCGGTCTCCGCCTCGATCTTGGAGAGCGCGAGCCCGGCGAGCTGCCGGTCGAGTGTCACGGACGTCAGCAGCCGGTGCTCGCCGGCGTGATAGACCTGCGCGCCCTGCCCGCACACCGCGAGGCCCTGGTAGCCGAGGTCGTCGAGGATGTGCCGGGTCCAGGGCACGGCCCGCCCGGTCACGATGATGTGCGCGGCCCCCGCGGCCGTGGCCGCGGTGAGCGCGTCCCGCGTCCGCTCGGAGACCGTGTCGTCGGGCCGCAGCAGCGTCCCGTCGAGATCTGTCGCGATGAGCTTGTACGGGAACTGCTGATCGAGCGGAGCAGGGTGGGTCACTTGGTGATCGGCTCCAGAGTGCGGTTACTTCGGGTCAAGAGTCGTTCGTCCGCCGAGGTACGGACGCAGCATCTCGGGCACCCTCACGGAGCCGTCGGCCTGCTGGTGATTCTCCAGGATGGCCACGATCGTGCGGGGAACCGCGCACAGCGTGCCGTTCAGCGTCGCCAGCGGCTGGACCTTCTTGCCGTCACGCATCCGGACGGAGAGGCGGCGGGCCTGGAAGCCGTCACAGTTCGACGCGGAGGTCAGCTCGCGGTACTTGCCCTGCGTCGGGATCCACGCCTCGCAGTCGAACTTGCGCGAGGCCGAGGAGCCGAGGTCGCCCGTCGCCACGTCGATGACCTGGAAGGGCAGTTCGAGGCCGGTCAGCCACTGCTTCTCCCACTCCAGGAGACGCTTGTGCTCGTTCTCCGCGTCGGCCGGGTCGACGTACGAGAACATCTCGACCTTGTCGAACTGGTGCACGCGGAAGATGCCGCGGGTGTCCTTGCCGTACGTGCCGGCCTCGCGGCGGAAGCACGGGGAGAAGCCCGCGTAGCGCATCGGCAGCTGGTCCGCGTCGAGGATCTCGTCCATGTGGTACGCGGCGAGGGGGACCTCGGAGGTGCCGACCAGGTAGTAGTCGTCCTTCTCCAGGTGGTACACGTTCTCCGCGGCCTGGCCGAGGAAGCCGGTGCCCTCCATGGCGCGCGGGCGCACCAGCGCGGGCGTGAGCATCGGGGTGAAGCCGGCCTCCGTGGCCTGCGCGATCGCCGCGTTGACGAGCGCGAGCTCAAGGAGGGCGCCGACGCCCGTCAGGTAGTAGAAGCGCGAGCCCGACACCTTGGCACCACGCTCGACGTCGATGGCGCCGAGCGCCTCGCCGAGCTCCAGGTGGTCCTTGGGCTCGAAGCCCTCGGCGCCGAAGTCGCGGATCGTGCCGTGCGTCTCGAGGACGACGAAGTCCTCCTCGCCGCCGACCGGGACATCGCTGTGCACGATGTTGCCCAGCTGGAGGGCGAGGCGCTGGGTCTCCTCGTCGGCCTCACGCTGCTCGGCCTCGGCGGCCTTGACGGCGGCGGAGAGCTCGCCGGCCTTCTTCAGAAGCTCCTGCTTCTCGTCGCCGGAGGCCTTGGGGATCAGCTTGCCGAGCGCCTTCTGCTCGGAGCGGAGTTCGTCGAAGCGGAGCCCGGACGACCTGCGTCGCTCATCGGCGGACAGGACGGAGTCGACGAGGTCGACGTCCTCTCCACGGGCGCGCTGGGAGGCGCGAACACGGTCGGGGTCCTCACGGAGCAGGCGAAGGTCAATCACCCCACAAGGCTACCGTTGCGCGGTTCCAGCGCACGAACCGATATCCCGTGCGTTACTTTATGCCCGATATGCCGGGCTCGGAATTCCATGAAGAGCGCGGCCGAAATGGATCTTCCCCGGACCGGCTGACCGCTGTGGATGCCGGTCAATGGAGGGCGTTCCATTCCCTGGAACGGAGCAGGTCGGGCGTGGCCGCTTGACCGAATCCCCTTGTGCGCGAGGGGATTTGAGGGCCGGGTTGTCCACAGGAATGCGGCTCCCGAAGGGTTATCCACAGCCTGTGTGCAAGATCTGTGGATGTCGGAAGTGATCGTTCCGAAAGCGCTGTACGCAGCTGAGAAATCCTGTTTCAAACTCACTCCACACGCACTTTCGAGTGGAAATGGGTCGCCCTATGGAGTTGATCAAAGGAAAAGAGTGGACGAGGGGTGACGTGCGCACCTGTGGACGGACTTGCGAGCTGTAGGGCGATTTGTCGACGATGCGACGGGATGATGTCGACTTGTCCCCAGGTCGAGAAGCCAACCTGTGGATAACTTCTGTGGATGGCGAATATCAGCAGGTAGGACTGATCCTCAAGGCGCGGAGCTGCCCCTCAAGGCGTCGATCACCGGCCCTCAGGACAGCGAAATCCGGCCGCCTAGTCGCCGGGCCAGCCAGGCCACGCAGGCCCAGCCTTCCAAGCTCAGCCACCCCGGCTCCGGACACAGCAGAATCCGGCGCCCCGAGGCACCGGACCCGCTAACGCGACCGCGTCAGATCAGCGGCGGACGCGCCGCCGTCGGATCAGAAACGCCCGTCCTGGCACCGCGCGAGCCAGTCCGACGCCGCCATGAAGTCGCTGTCGGTCGTCCCCGCCCGCGGAGCCCGTACGTCCGCCACCGTGACCTCGGCCCGCGGATACGAGCCCAGGAAGCGCACCTCCGGGCAGACCCGCTTGAGCCCCATCAGCGCCTCGCTGACCCGGCGGTCCGAGATGTGACCCTCCGCGTCGATGGCGAAGCAGTAGTTCCCGATGCCCTCACCCGTGGGCCGGGACTGAAGCAGCATGAGGTTGACGCCGCGGACCGCGAACTCCTGGAGCAGTTCGAGCAGGGCGCCCGGGTGGTCGTCGCGCTGCCAGATGACGACGGACGTCTTGTCCGCGCCGGTCGGCGCGGCGGGGCGGGCCGGCCTGCCGACGAGGACGAAGCGCGTCTGCGCGTTCTCCGCGTCGTGGATCTCGGTGAACAGCGGCACCAGGCCGTAGCGCTCCGCCGCGAACTCGCCGGCGAACGCGGCGTCGTAACGGCCTTCCTGCACGAGGCGTGCGCCGTCCGCGTTCGACGCGGCGGACTCCCAGGTCACGTCGGGTGCCAGATGCGTCTTCATCCAGTTGCGGACCTGCGGCTGCGCGGCCGGGTGGGCCGTCACGGTCTTGATGTCGGTCAGCTTCGTGCCGGGCCGGACGAGCAGCGCGAAGGTGATGGAGAGCAGCACCTCGCGGTAGATCATCAGCGGTTCGCCGGCGACCAGTTCGTCGAGCGTGGTCGTGATGCCGCCCTCGACCGAGTTCTCGATCGGCACGAACGCGGCCTCGGCCTCACCGTTGCGTACGGCGTCGAGCGCGGCGGGCACGGACACCATCGGGACGAGTTCCCGGGTGGCGGTCTCCGGGAGCGTGCGCAGGGCAACCTCGGTGAAGGTTCCCTGCGGACCGAGATACGCGTAGCTGGCTGGCATGAGGTCACCCTAATGGGCCTCGAGCAGCGCCTGCCCCACGTATTCGCCCTTCGCCGCCCCGCCGGGCACGGCGAACAGGCCGCTCGACTCGTGCCGGACGAAGTCCGACAGCGCGTCGCCCCGGTCGAGCTTGCGCTGCACCGGCACGAAGCCGCGCAGCGGGTCCGCCTGCCAGCAGACGAACAGCAGCCCGGCGTCCGGGACCCCGTCCTGGCCGATCCCGTCGTGGTACGAGAACGGGCGGCGGAGCATCGCCGCGCCGCCGTTCTGGTCGGGCCGGCTGATGCGGGCGTGCGCGTTGATCGGGATGACGAGATTGCCGTCGGGGCCCGTCTTCTCCAGGTCCGGCTTCGTGGTCTCCGTACCGCCCGTCAGGGGAGCGCCGTCGGACTTCCTGCGGCCGATGACGTCCTCCTGCGCCTTGGTCGACAGCTTGTCCCAGTCGTCGAGGAGCATCCGGATGCGTCGTACGACGGCGTACGAGCCCCCGGCCATCCAGGCGGGGTCGCCCGACGCGGGCACGAAGATCCGCTGGTCGAAGTCGTGGTCGGCGGGCTTCGGGTTGTCGGTGCCGTCGATCTGGCCCATGAGGTTGCGGCTGGTCATGGGGTGCGAGGTGGCGCCGGGCGAGCGGTTGAAGCCGTTCATCTGCCAGCGGACCCGGGCCGCGTCGCCCGCGTCCCGCTGCACCGCGCGCAGGGCGTGGAACGCGACCAGCGCGTCGTCGGAACCGATCTGCACCCACAGGTCGCCGTTGCTGCGCGTCTTGTCGAGGTGGTCGGAGAAGAAGTCCGGGAGCGGGTCGAGCGCCGTCGGCCGCTGCTTCTCCAGGCCCGTACGCGAGAAGAAGCTGTAGCCGAAGCCGAAGGTGAGGGTCAGCGAGGACGGGCCCGCGTCACGCGCGATGTCGGTGTCGGAGCTGTCGAGCGGCTCGCCGGCCATCAGCCGCTCGGCCGTGGCTGACCAGCGGCGCAGCAGCGCGGCCGCCTCCTTGCGGCCCTTGCCGGGTGCGAGATCGAAGGCGATCAGATGGCCGCGGGCCTGCATCGGGGTGGTGATGCCGGGCTGATGTTTCCCGTGAAACATTGCGCGGTCCGCGCCGAGGGAGGTCAGCGGGGCGGCGCCGTCGCCGGAGTTCGACGACGCTGCCGCGTATCCGGCGCCTGCGCCCACGGCACCCAGGGCGAGGCCGGTCGCGCCCGCGGTGCCGAGCAGCCGCCGTCGGGAGATGCCGGAGTCGGTCCGGTTCTCGGAGTCAGCCATGGTGTGGTTCAGCCGATCTTCACGTTCTTGGTGACGGTTACTTGGTCGATGTCGGAGGTGCGCACGGTGACGGCGATCGTCCACTTGCCGACGCCGGGGATCTGCACGCCGCTCGCGCTCCAGTGTCCGGTGGCGATGTGCGGCGGCTCGACGCGGAGCGGGCCGATCTTCTGCGCGGGGAGGGTGAGGGAGACCTTCACCTCCGGGATGTCGAACGGCTTCTTGTCGGGGCCCAGGATGTAGACGTGCATGTCGTTCCTGCCGGTGCGGCCGGGGTCCACGTCCAGGAGCACGGTGCCCTTGCCGTTCTGGCCGCCGGTGTCGAACGGCAGCTTCAGCGAGATGGGTCCCGACTGCTGGCCCGCCGCCGCGGTGGCGGCCGCGGCCTGCTCCTCGGTGCGGCCCGGCTCGGTGGAGGTGAGCACGGTCGTGACGGCGAGCAGGACGACGGCGACACCGGCCTCGGCGAGGACGGAGCGGCGCAGTCCGGAGCGACCGGGATCGGAGTCGCGGACCCGCTTCTCGCGGGCGACAGCCAGGGCGGCACGCTGCCGGGCGAGCTGGGCGGAACGCTTGTCGTCGACGGCTGTGGTGGTGGCTGAGGTTACGGAGGCTGAGGCCGTCGAGGAGTCGCCCTCGACGGAAGCCGAGCCGCCGGCCGAGTCGCCGTCCCCAGTAGCCGAAGCCGTCCCCGCCTCATCGCCCGGCACCGCGGCCGGCTCCTCCGTAGCGCTGCCCTTCTCCAGGACCTCAGCCTCGTCAGCGCCCTCCGTCGCGAGCGAATCCGAAAGCGACTCCGAAAGCGACTCCGAAAGCCGTCCCGTCCACTTCCGCGAGACCCAGGCGATGCCCACCAGTACGGCGACCAGCCCGACCTTGACCAGCAGCAGTTGCCCGTATCGCGTGCCGGTGAGGGCCGACCAGGAGCCGACCTGGCGCCACGACTGATAGAGCCCGGTCGCGGCCAGCGCGGCGACGGAGGCGAACGCGACCCGGGAGAAGCGCCGGACGGCCGACGCCTCGATCGACGGCGCCCGGTACAGGGCGACGAGCAGCGTGGTGAGCCCGCCCAGCCACGCCGCCACCGCGAGCAGGTGCAGTACGTCGACGGGCATCGCGATCCCGGCCTGGATGCCGGTGGACGCGTGCTCGGCCATCGCCCAGGTCGCGGCGAGACCCGCGGCCACGACCGTGCCGCCGATGGCGAGCCCGAACGTGAGGTCCTTCTTCTCCTTGGGGTCGGTCCGCTTCTCGTACGCACCGAACAGCACGGCGATGAAGAGGGCGGCCGCGGCAAGGAGAAGGAGCCGGGACACGAGGGCCGCGCCCGGCTTCGTCTGAAGGACCTGCCCGAGGAGCGAGAGGTCGAAGATGTCGCCGACCGCGCCGGAACCCGTATAGGAACCGCGCATCAGGAGCAGGGCGAGGGTCGCGCCGGTGAGCGTGATCCAGCCGCTCACGACGACCCGTTGCACCGGGCGGATGCCCGCCCCGCGCGGCCAGCAGGCGAGGATGAAGGCGGCGCCGCCGATCGCCAGGACGAAGCCCGCGTACGACAGGTAGCGGGCGATTCCGTAGAGCGCGCCGACGGCGCCGCCGCCCGCGGCCTGGTCGGGCAGGGCCGCGCTCGTCTTGGAGGGCGCGCCGATGGAGAACGTGAACGCCCCGGAGACGGGGTGGCTGTCGGCCGAGACGACCTGGTAGGCGACGGTGAACGTGCCGTCGGGGAGCCCGGAGTGGAGCTTCACGCCGTACGTCGTGCCGCCGAGGGAGGCCGCCTTCCCGGTGTCGACGCGCTTCCCGGCCGGGTCGAGGACCCGTACGGAGTCGTCGGACATGGCGACGTTCTCGGAGAAGGTCAGCGTGACCCGGGTGGGGGCCTGGTCGACCACCGCGCCCTGCTTCGGGTCGCTCCCGGTCAGCGCGGCGTGCGCGGAGGCGGGCGCGGCGCCGGCGAGCAGCGCGCCGGTGACGGCGAGGAGCAGCAACAGCAGATGCCGGAAGCGGGGAGCGATGGTCTTCACGAACGGTCAGCCCCTCAGTTCGACGTGTGCGACGCGTGCGAGGACATGGACATGTGCGCCGACGACATGGACATGTGCGCCGACGACTTGGACGCGTGCGCCGACTTCGCCGTCGGGTTGTACGTGGCGGCCTTCACCGGGAACGTCACCGTGACGGTGCCGGACTTGGCGAAGTGGAGTCGCACGGACACCTTGTCGCCCTCCTTCGGCGTGTGCTTCAGGTTTTCGAACATGAGGTGGTTGGCACCGCGTTCGAAGTCGAGCTCGCCGTCGGCCGGGACCGGGAAGGACGCCTGCTCCTTCATCACCCCGTCCTTGGTGGTGTGGAGGGTGACCTGCTGGGCGATGGAGCTGCTTACCGAGGTCAGCGTGTCGGCGCCGCCGCTGTTGTGGACGATGAAGAACCCGGCCGCCATGTCGCCGCCGGCCGGGGCCGGTATGAACGCTCCGTCGACCTTCAGCGTGGGCTTGCCGGCGGACGAGGACGCCGAGGCCGACGGGTCGCCGGAGCCGCACGCGGTGAGGGCGAGCCCGGCGGCGAGCACGGTGGCGCCCAGGGCAAGAGGTACGCGCCTCACGGCCGCTCCCCCTTGATGATCTTGGGGAGGTCCTTGGTGTAGTCGTCGACGGTGGCGTCCTCGCCGTACAGCAGGTACCCGCCGTCGGTCTTCGGCGAGAACGCGATGACCTGGGTGCCGTGCATCGAGACGAGCTTGCCGTTCTTGTCCTTCGTCGTCGGCTCGATGGAGATGCCGATGGAGCGGGCGGCGCCCTGGATCTTGGCGAAGTCGCCGGTCAGGCCGATGAAGTCGGGGTCCTGGGCCTTGAGCCACTTGCCGAGGACGGCCGGGGTGTCGCGGTCCGGGTCGGTGGTGACGAAGACGACGCGGAGCTTGTCCTGTTCGGCCTTGGGCAGGGCCTTCTTGGCGACGGCGATGTTGCTCATCGTCAGGGGGCACACGTCGGGGCAGTGCGTGTAGCCGAAGTAGATCAGCGTGGGCCGGCCCTTGGTCTGCTCGCGCAGGTCGAACTTCTTGCCGTGGGTGTCCGTGAGGACGACGTCCGGCTTCGCGAACGGCTTGTCGAGCACGGTCGCGGCCTTCTGCGTACCGGCATCGGTGGAGACGTCGACGACGGGCTTGCCGCTGTCGTCGCCACCGCCGGTGCCGCAGGCGGAGAGCGCCAGCGACGCGGCAGCCACGAGCCCGGCGGCGAGCAGCGCGGTCTTGCGGTTCTTACCGGTCATGCGGGTCATACGGGTCATACGAGGAGAGCGCATAGAGAAATGTCCCAGATGTGAGGCGGGCGGGTGAGCACCGGGGTCGGCGGCCGGCCGTCGGGGCCGGCGCTCAGTGCCGACCCCGGTGCCTACCCGCGGCTGGTTCAGCTGTTGGTACGACGACGTCCGGCGAGTACGCCGAAGCCGACGCCGGCCACGCCGACGACGATGCCGACGATGCCGAGAACGCGTGCGGTGGTGTCGCTGCCGGAGGAGTTGGCGGGGGAGGTGGAGGAGGAGTCGGCGGCCGTGGTCGCCTTGCCGTCACCCGACGTGGCACCGGCGGCGCCCCCGTGCTCGTCCGTCGCGGCGGTGAGCTGCAGGGTGGGCGCCGGATTCTCCGGCTCCGCCTGGCCCTTCTCCTGCGGCTCGATCCAGCGCACGACCTGCTTGTTGTCGTACGTCTGGATCGCCTTGAAGACGAGCTGGTCGGTGTTCTCGGGCAGCGCTCCGATGGAGAGCGGGAACTTCTGGAAGTAGCCGGGCTGGATGCCCGCGTCCTTGCCCTTGCCGTCGGCGGTCCAGGTGACCTTGGAGACGGCCTCGTCGATCTTCTCGCCGTGCATCTCCATCGGCTTGGCGAGCTTGGACTTGGTGACCTTCGCGGTCCAGCCGGGGACGGGCTCGGGCAGGACCGACGCCAGCGGGTGGTCGGTCGGGAAGTTGACCTCGACCACGGTGGTCGCGGCGTCGTCGCGCTCGTTCGGCACCTTGAAGTCCACTACGGCGTAACCGCCCTTGGCGGCGGCGCCCTCAGGCTCCACGGTGACGTGCGCGAACGCGGGGACGGAGAGCATCAGCACGGCGGACGCGGCGACGCCGCCGACGACGGAGGCGCGGGAAATCTTCTTCATGGCAGAAAGCACTCCACTTTGGCTCTTCGGCGGATCACGCGGAATCGATCGGTCCATCGATCCGGCGGATCCACGAACGGTGAGGTGTACGTGCGCCGTTCGACGGGCACGCGCGCGTGCCGCACGACAACCGCTCAGCGGGAACCGGAGGGTGTCGTGTCAGGCAGCGAGGCGGAACGCGTCGCCGGCGGGCGGCCCGCGCCTGATCACCGAGTGCTGAAGTGCCGTCGTCCGCAGGGGCTGCGGTACGAGGAGTGCGGTCGGAACCGCGTGGGGCGCCACGTCGGCCGCCCCGGGCAGCCCCGCCCTGAGCGCCCGTACGAGAGCGAGTGCGGCGCGCAGGGAGCGGGCGAGCGCCGCCTGGGCGACCGCGTGCGCCGAACGGGCCGAGTGCGCCGAGAGGCGGACCAGACGGCCGAGCGCGAGGTCCCCGTGACGCAGCAGCCAGCCCGCGCCGACCGCCGCGAGCAGGTGCCCGAGCAGCATCGGCAGGGACGGCAGCATGGGCATGGAGGCGGCCGTGTCGGCGGCGAGGTGATGGTGCGTCGCCGCCCCGGAGGAGGGTTCGACCCCGGCGTTCGTGAGGATCCGCTGCGCCTGCGCGGGGCTGATCGCCGCCATGCTGCTGCCGCACATGAGCCGCGCCGCGCGCTCGACGAGCGAGGGTTCCTGAGCCGCCTGTGCCATCGGCATGGTGCCGTGCTGGCCCATGCCGAAGAGGGTGTGCAGACCGGTCTGGCCGAGGGCGAGAGCGGCGGCGATGCCCGGCATCGAGCGCTCGCGCCCGGCGAGCGGAGCCGCCACGCAGAACACCGCGAGGAACCCGACGGCCAGCGTCCACAGGGGGACGCCGGCGCACGAGGCGAGCCCGTGCCCCGCCGCGGACAACGCGACGCAGACCGCGGTGAACACCGCGGCCCTCAGCAGCCGGACATCCGTGCCGGCACGCGCCTCGCGCGGGTGGGGGGCAGACATGGCGGCCTCATCATCGCACTGCGCTTACCCACCCCATACGGCAGGTCCGCAAGGTCCCGAATCTGTGCTCCCGCCCCATGGGCCCCCTCTGTACACCGATGCCACGGCTCCGCGCGTCCGCCGTATGGGCGATATCACGTGATCCGTGCGATTGTGCGGGAGCCGCCGCGGCAATACGTATCGGTATGTCGAGCCGCGGCCAGGAGGCTGGAGCATGAGCATCTGGTGGTCCCTCCACTTGCGGCGCGAGGCCGCGAGCGTTCCGCTCGCCCGACGTCTTCTGATGGGCACCATGGAGACCGCGGGCGTCGACCCCGACATCTCGTACGACCTGTCCGTCGCCCTCACCGAGGCCTGTGCCAACGCCGTCGAACACGGCGGCGACCCCGTCCCCGGTGACCGCGCGGGTGCGTACCGGGTCACGGCCTACCTCGACGGCGAGACCTGCCGCATCGAGGTCGCCGATTCCGGTCCCGGCTTCGCGGCGCCGCCCGCCCGTGGCACGGCGGTCCTGAAGACCGCTCCCGACGACGCCGAGAACGGCCGCGGACTCTGTCTCATCCAGCAGCTCGCGGACCACGTCCACTTCGTCAACCGGTCCGACCGGGGCGGCGCGGTGGTCAGCTTCGACAAGGTCCTCAAGTGGCGCGAGAACGCGCCGTTGGTGTCCGCCTGACCAGCCAGTGAATGACAGTGGCCGAGCACCGCCACACGGTGCCCGGCCACAGCGTCATCAGCGCGTGATCAGCCCTTGAGCCGCGCCATCCACGCCTCGACCTCGTCCGAGCGGCGCGGCAGCCCGGCGGAGAGGTTCCGGTTGCCGTCCTCCGTCACGAGGATGTCGTCCTCGATCCGGACGCCGATGCCGCGGTACTCCTCCGGCACGGTCAGGTCGTCGGCCTGGAAGTACAGGCCGGGCTCGACGGTCAGGCACATGCCGGGCTCCAGCGTGCCGTCCACGTACGTCTCCGTGCGCGCGACCGCGCAGTCGTGGACGTCGAGGCCGAGCATGTGACCGGTGCCGTGCAGGGTCCAGCGGCGCTGGAGACCGAGCTCCAGGACGCGCTCGACCGGGCCCTCGACGAGGCCCCACTCGACGAGCTTCTCCGCGAGCACGCGCTGAGCGGCATCGTGGAAGTCGCGGTACTTGGCACCCGGCTTCACGGCCGCGATACCGGCCTCCTGGGACTCGTACACGGCGTCGTAGATCTTCTTCTGGATCTCGCTGTACGTGCCGTTGACCGGGAGCGTGCGGGTGACGTCGGCGGTGTAGAGGCTGTGCGTCTCCACGCCCGCGTCCAGGAGGAGCAGGTCGCCGGAGCGGACCGGGCCGTCGTTGCGGACCCAGTGCAGGGTGCAGGCGTGCGGGCCGGAGGCGCAGATCGAGCCGTAGCCGATGTCGTTGCCCTCGACGCGGGCGCGCAGGAAGAACGTTCCCTCGATGTAGCGCTCGCTGGTGGCCTCGGCCTTGTCGAGGATCTTCACGACGTCCTCGAAGCCGCGGACGGTGGAGTCGACGGCCTTCTGCAGCTCGCCGATCTCGAAGGCGTCCTTCACGAGGCGGGCCTCGGAGAGGAAGACGCGCAGCTCCTCGTCGCGCTCGCCGGTGACCTTGTCGGTCAGGGCGGACTCGATGCCGGCGTCGTGGCCGCGCACGACGCGGACGGGACCGGTCGCCTCGGCCAGCCGGGCAGCCAGCTCGCGCACGTCGGACGCGGGGATTCCGTAGAGCTGCCCGGCCTCGGTGAGGGAGTGGCGGCGGCCGACCCACAGTTCGCCCTGGCCGTCGAGCCAGAACTCGCCGTTCTCACGGTTGGAACGCGGCAGCAGGTAGATCGTGGCGTCGTGCCCGGTGGCCGTCGGCTCCAGGACGAGGACGCCGTCCTCCGTCTGGTTGCCGGTCAGGTACGCGTACTCGACCGACGCGCGGAAGGCGTACTCGGTGTCGTTCGACCGGGTCTTGAGGTTGCCCGCGGGGACGACGATGCGCTCACCGGGGAAGCGCGCGGAGAGCGCGGCGCGGCGGGCGGCCGTCTCGGACGCCTGCGCGATCGGCTCCAGACCGTGCAGCTCCGTGTCGGCCCAGCCGGACTTCATACTCTCGGCGAGCTCGTCGGAAACGCCCGGGTACAGGCCGTTCTTGCGCTGCTTGATCGGCTCCTCGGCCTCGGTCGCCGAGATCTCCGGGTTCTCCGGGTTGAGCTCCTCCGACACGTGTTCCTCCTCGATACGGCCCCGGCCATGGGTGCGGCCCGGGTACAACGATGGACCCCCTCCATCGTACGGTCGTACGAGAGGGGGCCCGGGGTGCGAGATCGCGGACGCCGGGGTACGCGCCGCGGTCACTCGAAGCGTGCGGAATTCGGGGTTACGCGTCGCTCACTCGAAGCGCGCGGCGAGCAGGACGACGTCCTCGTTGCTGTCGGCCGCGTCGAGTCCGTCCGGCAGGACGGTGTGCAGGATGTGGTCGGCGATCGCGCCGGGGTCGTCGCGGATCGTCCGGGGGACACCGACGGCCGCCGCGTGCAGCCGGGCGAAGGCGCGGTCCATGGGGTCGCCGGTGCGGTGCAGCAGCCCGTCCGTGTACAGCAGCACGGTCTCGCCGGGCTCCGGGCTGAACTCGACGCTCGGCGCCTCCCAGCAGGCCAGCATCCCGAGCGGCGCGGACAGTGACGTCTCGATGAACTCCGTCCGCCTCTCGCCGATCACGAGTGGCGGGCTGTGCCCGGCCCCGGCCAGGACCATCTTGCGCAGGGCGGGTTCGCAGTACGCGAAGAGGGCGGTGGCGCTGCGCGCCGGCTCGGTCAGCCGGAGCAGCAGCTCCAGATCCGAGAGGACGGCGACCGGATCCTCCCCTTCCATGACGGCGTACGCCCGCAGGCTGGCCCTGAGCCGGCCCATCGCGGCGACGGCGCTCGCGCCCGAACCGGTGATGGAACCCACCGCGAGGCCGAGCGCGCCCTCGGGCAGGGGCAGCGCGTCGTACCAGTCGCCGCCGCCGCGCGGGCCGGTGCGGTGCCGGGCGGCGAGCTGGACGTCCGCGATCCGCGGGAGCCGCGACGGCAGCAACTCCTCCGCGATGGTGCGGGACTTGGCGCGCGTCCGCTCCAGTTCGAGCATTCGGGCGAGGTGTTCGGTGGCGTAGCGGGTGTACAGACCGACCAAGTGGCGCTGGCGTTCGACCGGTTCGGCGGGCTCGTCGTAGAGCCACACCACGGCGCCGAGCCGGCCGGCCGCGGTCGTGGCGAGGGGGAGGGCGAAGCTGGCCGCGTATCCGAGGCGCACGGCGACCTCGCGGTGGCGGGGATCGAGCCCGTCCTCGGACAGCAGATCCGCGTGCACCTCGGGCTTGTCGGACTGCTCCGCGCGGTCGAGGATCTGTCCGTACGAAGTGGCGGCGCGCGGCACCGTTTCGAGGTGGCCGAGATCGGAGCGGGCGAGGCCCAGTCCCACGGTGGTGTCGGGGCCCAGTCCGTCGGCCGGTTCCAGGGCGAGGAGTCCGCGGCGCGCTCCGACGAGGGCGGCTCCGGCGCGGAGCATTTCGTGCAGGGCGTCGTCCAGAGTGGCTGTCCTGGCGAGCCGTTCGGTGAGTTCGTGCAGCGTGGTGAGGTCGGAGACCCAGCCGGCGAGCCGGTCCTGGATCAGGGCTCCGGGGGCCGCGGAAGAGGAGGGAGGGGGCGCGGGCGTGGGTGACGCGGGCGCGACAGTGTGTGCCGGTGGAGGAACCGTTGAATCGATTCCGGCCACTTTCGGAAAGTGCGGGGCGGTCATGGCGTCCGGCTTTCCGACCGGTGCGTATTGCGCAAAAGCATCGCAAACCCCCATGTGATTCTGCGCCGCCAGCAGTGTCTCCACATCTACACGCACTGGTGAGGGGATGTCCAGCATTGTCCTGCTGGGATTCCTGGTGTCCAGGAGGCCCGTGCGGTATTTGTGATCTCTGGTCGAGCTTGGCCGAAAAATGCCTCGGGTAACGGCATATTGCGGTCAACTGACAACGTTCGACAGAGCGTCACAGCGGTCGGGATGGGTACGTACTCGGTGAAGGCCAGGGGTGTTTCGGAACTGCCCGGAACCTGGCGACGGACCCGGGCGTCCTAACCACCGACGACCGTGCCCCATCCTCCCGCGGTGGAGGCGGCGAGCAAGACGTGCGACGGTAAACGCCAGGTACCGCCACCCCACGCCAGCCTTTTCAAACATGCGGCCGACGCTCGGACTATAGGGGTTCCCCCAGATCCAGACCGGGGTGCGACGCTCCCCGGTAGGCACGCTCAGTGAAGTGATCTGCACATGGTGTGATGTGGCCCATAGCGTTCTCTTCGGTCAACGGAAAGGAACGAGCGCTCATGCGCGAGATCCCCGGAAGGCGACGCAGGCTCCTGTCCAGGCGAAACCACGGGAAGTCTGATCAGTTCAGCGCGGCCCTGACCTTCGCGACCGCATGGCAGTGGCCCGTGCTCCCGGGCGTCGGGCTCGAGAAGTCGGGACGCCAGGACGGCGCCGTCTGCGCCTGCCCCGACCCGGAGTGCACGGTGCCGGGCGCCCACCCCTTCGACCCGGGGCTGCTCGCCGCGACGGTCGACGAGCGCATGGTCCGCTGGTGGTGGACCAACCGTCCGACGGCGCCGATCGTGCTGGCCACGGGTGCCGGCGCGGGCAGCAGCGGCGGCCGCGCACCCTGCGCCGTGAGCCTCCCCCTGGACGCCGGCACTCGCGCCCTCGCGGCGTTCGACCGCGCGGGCATCAGGCTCGGCCCGGTCGTCGCCAACGCGGAGCGCGTTTTCATCCTCGTGGCGCCCTACTCCATGGAGCAGTTGGGCGAACTCCTCTACGCCCAGGACTGGGTGCCGGGGTCGCTGCGCTTCCACGGAGAAGGCGGCTACCTCGCACTGCCCCCGTCGGACACCGGCCTCGGCCAGGTCCGCTGGGAGCGCGCACCACTGCCCGGCTCGGCGGCCCCCTGGGTACCCGACGTGGAGGCCGTGGTGGACGTGGTCGTCGACACTCTCACTCGTACGGGTGTGAGCGCCCCCGAGTTGTAGGGGAATTGGGCGCGCGTGGCGGGGAGTGACGGGGCGGCGCCGATATCTTCGGCGCCATGCCCTCTCTCCCCAAGCTCTTGAACAGCCTCGAGCAGGGGAAACCCCACTCGCGCCTCCGTCTGTCCGGTCTTCTCACGGTCGTCGTCCTGACCGTTCTCCTCCCCCTCGCGGGCGCTTCCGCGGGACCCGTCCGCGACAGCGCCACGGAGGACATCCTCAACTCCGGTACGGCTCCCGCGCGCAGAGTCGCCGAGGTCGCGGGAACCACGGGTAACAGCGCCATCGCCGGCGCCGGCAAGATCGATGACAAGCCGGGTGGGGCGACCGGCGGTTCCCCTGCGAAGGACTCCGGACAGGCCGCCACCGACAACGCCACCAACGACGGCACCGCGCACCGGCACCCGGCGGGCACCACTCTGATCGACGGACTCGGGATCGTGACCACGGCCCGGTGCGGACCCGAACTCTCCTCTCCTGACGGCATCGAGGCACAGACCTGCGTACTCACCCAGGGGCGGGAGACATGGGCGAGGACCTACTACCGCAACGCGACAGGGGCCCCGCTGAGTTCCGTCCTGACGCTGATGGCGCCGGCCGGCCGCACCGTACAGATGCACTGTGCGGTGGGAGCGCGGGACGAACCGGGGACGTGTGACACACCGCGGGAGCGCACTTCGGGTGGGGCGGGCGACTACTCGGCGGTGGCGGAGTTCGCGGGGGCCGGGGACGAGGGGCCGCTGCTCCTGAGGTCGGGAAGCAACGCGGCGACGCCGGAAGGCCACTGACCGGGAAGGTGTCCTGGGAGAGTCCGGAGCGGGGGGCGACCAGGGTCAAGACCCGCGCGGACGCTCCGGAAAGAGAAGGACCCGGTTGCTGGCGACGGGGGATGCACCAGCAACCGGGCTACTCGAACGGTAACAAGAGATCGGCCGATAGCAAATTGGATCTCGGCTATTCGTCCATGGATTTACCTGCGGGTACGGGGAGTTGTGACAGGAGTCACCCGTTCCGCAGCCCTCTCCGTAGCTGACTCGTCAGTCAGCTCAGGGTCACCTGCCGGTTGGTGAGACCACCGCGCGCGCGGCGCTCCTCGACGGTCAGCGGGGCGTCGGAGGCGAGGGCCGGGGCGAGCCGCTCGGCGAACTCGGCGGCGGGCTTCTCGATGTCCTCGGCGCTCATCCCGGTGGGCAGGTCCCAGACCGGAACGGTCAGTCCGTGCGCCCGGAACGAGCCGACCAGACGCGTGCCTTCGCCGAGCGAGGACGAGCCGGCGGCGTGCAGCCGGGCGAGCGCGTCGAGCAGCTTCTCCTCGGCGTGCGGCATGACCCACCGCAGGTGGTTCTTCTCCGGGGTCTCGCACCAGTACGCGGCGTCGACACCCGACAGCTTCACGGTCGGGATGGCGGCCGCGTTGGCCCGCTCCAGGGACGCCGACACCTCGGGCGTGGCGTTCTCCGAGTCCGGCACCCAGAACTCGAAGCCCGTGTGCACGGCCGGCTCGAAGGCGGCGTCCGGGGCCAGCAGGTCCTGGAGGCGCGGGCCTTCGGCGGGCGCGCGGCGCGCCGGAACCGGAGTTCCCGGCTCGGCGGCGAGTGCGCGCTGCAGGGTGTCGGCCAGGTCGCGGCTCAGGTCGCCCGACGAGGTGTCGTTCTGAAGACCGAGCAGGATCGAACCGTCGTCGCGGCGCAGCGCGGGCCAGGCCATCGGCAGCACCGTCGCGAGAGTGACCGAGGGGACGCCGTCCGGCAGGCTCTCCTTCAGCGTGAGCTCGACCGTCGCCGCGGGCACCAGTTCCCGCAGGGCGATCCAGTCGCACTCGCCCGCGAGGCCCTCGAAGGGGCGCTGCACCAGCTCGGTCACCGCGTGCGCGGCGGCGCGCCCGTGGCACGCCTTGTAGCGGCGGCCGCTCCCGCAGGGGCAGGGTTCACGGGCACCGACGACCGGGATCTCCCCGCTGCCGACTTGCGACTTGCCCTTGTTCTGGGGGCGCTTCTTGGCCATCTTGGGTGTCTCCCGGTTACGGCGCTCGTACGTACTCGCGCGAGCCTAGCCCCTCGTACGGCCGGGGGCGGGGACCAGGCCGGGGCGTCCGGCCGGAGCGGATCCGGCCGACTGGTCAGAACGGGAGTCAGCCCAAGTCGTCGAAGGCGTCCGCGAAATCGAGTCCCCGTAGCGACGCGGCCGAGGGCGAGTTCACGCGCGTACTGAATTCGTCGCGCCGAAGGGCGTCTGTGCCGGAGCGGACGTCCTTCTGTACGACGACCCAGACCGTCACCTCGCCGGGGGTGTCGTCCCTTACGCCCCAGTCGTCGGCCAGTGCCGTGATGATGTTGAGCCCGCGGCCGCCGTGTGCGGTGACCGAGGGCGTGGCCGGAACCGGTCGGGTCGGACCACCACCGTCCGTCACCTCGACGGTGAGACAGCCGCGCTTGTCGACCCTCCAGGCGGCCCGGACGTCGCCGTCCCCGGCCAGTGCGCCACCCAGTGGCCTGCCGTGCCGGCAGGCGTTGCTCAGCAACTCGGAAAGGATGAGTACGGCATCGTCGATGACCGTTTCCGGCACACCGCCGACGCGCAGTTGATCACGCATCCGGTGTCTTGCTTCGCCCACGCCCGCAGGGCCATGGGGTATGGCCATGCTCGACGACGCCGGCACCTCCTGTGCCACCACCAACGCCACCCCCGAGACCTCCTTCGCCCCACGCCACGGTGTGAATGCCCCGATGGATTGGACCGGAAACCGGCCAATCCACGCTCAGTGACGCACTCGTGACGATCGAATACGGAGCGAACGCGCCGGAGCACTCCCCGTGAGGAGAGTGGCTGGTTTTAGTCCCTGCCGAGTTGGCGGAGAACCGCGCGGGGGCGATTGGTGATGATCGCGTCGACGCCGAGGCGGACGCACAGGTCGACGTCCTCCGGTTCGTTGACCGTCCACACGTGGACCTGGTGGCCCGCGCGCTTGAGCTTCTCGACGTATCCGGGGTGGCCGCGCACGATGCGGATGCCCGGGCCGGCGATCGTGACCCCCTTGGGGAGGCGTCCGTCGCGGTGGCGGGGGGAGACGAACTGCATCAGGTAGACCGTCGGCAGGGTGGGGGCGGCGGCCTGGACGCGGTGCAGGGAGCGGGCCGAGAAGCTCATGACGCGTACCGGGGACGGTTCGCCGGGGGCTCCGGAGGGGTTGTCCAGGCCGAATCGTCCGAGCAGGGCGAGCAGGCGTTCCTCGACCTGGCCGGCCCAGCGGGTGGGGTGCTTGGTCTCGATGGCGAGTTCCACGCGGCGGCCCGCGTCGGCGACCAGTTCGAGCAGGCGTTCCAGGGTCAGGACGCTGGTGTCCTCGCCGGTGGCACCCTCCCAGTCGGGGCCCTCCGCGCTGGTGCGGTCGGCCTCGCTGTTCTTCCAGGAGCCGAAGTCGAGGGCGGCGAGATCCGCGAGCTCCAGGGCCGACACCGCTCCGCGCCCGTTCGAAGTACGGTTGACGCGGCGGTCGTGGACGCAGACGAGATGGCCGTCCGCCGTGAGCCGGATGTCGCATTCGAGGGCGTCGGCGCCGTCCTCGATGGCCCTTCTGTAGGCGGCCAGCGTGTGCTCGGGGGCCTCGTCGGAGGCTCCGCGGTGGGCGACGACCTGGATCTGCTGCTGTCGTGCGAGGGTCACCGCGTCATGGTGCCATCGCCAGGCGCCGGGCCGCCCAGCGGATGCGTCCGTTTCGCCCGGAGTAAAGGATGGCAGCGGACACACAGGAACGCCTTATGGTGCCCTGACGTCTCGTGGGAAAAGCTGACCGCATACAAACAATGAAGCCGTTGGAATCAGCTGGTACAGCCGTGGATCGAGGAGAAGAGCTGTGAGCACCGAGAACGAGGGCACTTCGGTACCCCCGGCCCCGTCCGCACCTCCCGTGCCGGGGGAATCTCCGGCCACTCCCGCACCCGTCGCCGGACCTGCTGGTTCCGCACCTCCTCCGGAGGCCTCCGCTCAGCCTTCTCCGGGGCAGCCTTCTCCGGAGCAGCCGGACGATGGCGTGCCGGGTGAATCGGCCCCGGCTCCGGGGACACACGAAGCGCCTGGCGCGGCCTCGGGGGCCGCACCGGGCGCCGGCGGGCCGCACCCGGCGGCGGCCGCGGGCGGCTGGCCGCCTCCGCCGCCGGCCGTTCCCTCGTACGCGGACGGGGGCGGCGGGCACAACTGGGGCGCGTCGTACCAGCCGCCGCAGCCCAAGCCGGGCGGCAGACGCGGCGGTCTGCTCGCCGCGGTGATCGTGGCGGCCCTGATCGCGGGCGGCGTCGGCGGTGGCCTCGGCTACTGGGCGGCGGAGCGCGGAGACAACGGAGGCACGGGTTCGACGACGGTCGCCGCCTCGGACACCCCGTCCGACCTCAAGCGGGACCCGGCCTCGGTCGCCGGCATCGCGGCGAACGCGCTGCCGAGCACGGTCACCATCGAGGCCCAGGGCAGCGACGGCGAGGGCGGCACCGGCAGCGGCTTCGTCTACGACACCCAGGGCCACATCCTCACCAACAACCACGTGGTGGCCTCCGCCGCCGACGGGGGAAAGCTTTCGGCCACGTTCTCGAACGGCAAGAAGTACGACGCCGAGGTGATCGGCCGCGCCCAGGGCTACGACGTCGCGGTCATCAAGCTGAAGAACGCGCCGTCGGACCTGAAGCCGCTCGAGCTCGGCGACTCGGACAAGGTCGCCGTCGGTGACTCGACCATCGCGATCGGCGCGCCCTTCGGCCTGTCGAACACGGTGACCACGGGCATCGTCTCGGCGAAGAACCGTCCGGTGGCGTCCAGCGACAGCTCGGGCAGCAGCAAGGCCTCGTACATGAACGCGCTGCAGACCGACGCGTCGATCAACCCGGGCAACTCGGGTGGTCCGCTGCTCGATTCGCGGGGTGCGGTCATCGGCATCAACTCGGCGATCCAGCCCGGGAGCAGCGGCGGTATCGGCGGGTCCGGACAGTCGGGTTCCGTCGGCCTGGGCTTCGCGATCCCGATCAACCAGGCGAAGAACGTCGCCGCGCAGCTCATCAAGACCGGCAAGCCCGTCTATCCGGTGATCGGTGCCTCGGTCGCGCTCGATGACCAGGGCAACGGCGCGAAGATCACCGAGCAGGGCGCGGGCGGTTCGGCCGCGGTCACGCCGAACGGCCCGGCGGACAAGGCCGGTCTGAAGCCCGGCGACGTCATCACGAAGCTCGACGGCACGGTGATCGACAGCGGTCCGACCCTGATCGGCCAGATCTGGACGCACAAGCCGGGCGACACGGTCAAGATCACGTACGAGCGCGGCGGCTCGGAGCACACGGCCGATGTGGTCCTGGGCCAGCGCACGGGCGACAGCTGACCGAACCCCGGGCCGAACCCGCTACCCTGGTCCTCGCTCCTCCGGCTCTTCCGGCGGGGCGAGGGTGGGTTGCCCGAGCGGCCTAAGGGAACGGTCTTGAAAACCGTCGTGGCGCGAGTCACCGTGGGTTCAAATCCCACACCCACCGCACGTGAGTAGGTACCTGTCACGTCGGTACCTGTAAGGGGCGTTCGCAATGGCGGGCGCCCCTTACGCGTGCCCCTGGGAGGCCTGGCGGGTCTCCGCGTTGTGCCGTGTCAGGCGGCCCGCCGAGGCGATCGTCGAGCGGGCCTCGCGTTCGGTCAGGCCGGTGCGGGTCGCGGCGTCCACGAGGGCTTCCGTGAGCGTGTCACCGAGATCGCTCTCGTGGGCACGGCAAGCGGCCCAGAACAGACGGGTGTTGCGCTGGCCCTCGTGCGCCGCGAGGACGAACTGGACCAGACCGTGGCCGTGTTGGCCGGGGTGCGCGTGGGACGGATGGTGCGCGCGTGGCGGGGGTGTGAGCAGGCGCAGGAGCGCCGGCGGGCAGGGCGCGACGGGCAGGTGCGCGGTGCCGGGGACCGCGCTGTAGACGCCCTGTGCCGTGCGGGAACCGGGGCCCACGAGGTAGCCGCCCGCACCGCGGATGTCGATGCCCGGCGCCAGGCGGCCCGCCGAGTTGGGGACCACGGCGTCCGGCGGGCCGGAGAGCCACACGTGGCGGCCGCCGCTGGGGGTGGCCACGACGACGGTGTCCGGGATGGTGAACAGGTGGCGCAGCGCCAGTTCGCGCAGGGCGGCCGAGGAGTCCGTACCGGACTTGGTGTCGAGGTCGATGCCGATGAGGTGGTGCGGGGGCAGGCCGCACGCGATGCCGTAGCCGGTGGCGCGGGGTGCGGCGGCGAAGAGGGCGCGGATGCGGGCCGGGTCGGTCGTGGCGTCGTACACGCCGTGGCCGGGGAGGCCGCATTCGCCGTGGCAGGGGGCGGGGTCGGGGTCGTCGCGGTGCGGGGAGCGCAGCGCGGGGAGCTTCGTGCGGGAGAGCGGGATCACGGCCAGTCCACGCTCGGCGGTGGAGAGAGCGTGGGCGAGGGCCAGGGCCGCTGGGGGGACTGCGTGCCGGTCGGTGGTGGCCATGCCCTCCATGTTCGTACGAATGTTCGAGTAATGCCAGAGGGGCGCGCCCGGGTGGAGCGGATTCACCGAAAATGCGCCGAAACGCTTCAGCCCGTGCGGTGGCTGTGCCGCCCCGCGGTGGTAGCTCGTATTCCGCGCTGAACTGGGGCTTTGTGGAGGTGGGGCAGGTTTATCGACTTGTCCTCACGCTTGCGAGGGAATACCGCCATGCGCCCTGGTTCGGTGCGGATTCGGTGGGCAACTCTGATCTCGCGACGTCGAGAGCATCGACCGAGGCGGTCGGCCAACTGCCTTGGTGCAACCCGTAGTTAACGGTTTCTGGAGGAAATGACATGGCACGCATCCGTACCGCCCGCGCCCTCGCCGCCGTTGCCGCACTGCCCCTCGCGGCAGCCCTCTTCTCGGGGGTGGCGATGGCCGACAACGGGTCGTTCGCGGACAACGGATCGAACGCGGGTGTGGCGACCGTGACCGGCAGCGGTGTCGGCGGCAACAACCACGGCAACTCGTCCACCTCGCAGCAGCAGGCGGTGGGCTCCGGCGCCTCGAACCAGAACAACACCGCCCAGGTGAACGGCTCCGCGTTCACGGCGATCCACCAGTCGAACGAGAACGTCGCGGTGAACTTCTCCCCGCTCTGGTGGTGACTCGCCGGCTCCTGTCGGTCGGGGCCGCGCCAAGGGGTGGGTGACGTCTGCGCGGCGGTGCTTCGGCATCGCCGCACAGGCGTTTTCGCGTTCCGGTGCCCTCCCGGGTGCGCGCTGATCATTTGGCATCCGCTCTCTTGACACCCGCACCGAATCTGACGGACAGTCAGAAACCCTTGTTCGTACGAGGTCCGGGAGGGCCGCCGCCGTGCACCTCGCCCCTACCGCGCGTCAGCATGAGCTCCGTGCCGAACTGCGCGCTTACTTCCGGAAACTGATGCCGGACGGGCCGCCGGCCCACGACGACACGGAGGCCCAGCGGAACCTGCTGCGCCGCATCGGAGCCGACGGTCTCCTCGGCCTCGGCTGGCCCGTCGAGTACGGCGGGCAGGGCCGCGGGCCCGACGAGCAGTTCGTCTTCTTCGACGAGGCGTACCGCGCGGGCGCACCGGTCTCCATGGTGACCCTGAACACCGTCGGTCCGACCCTCATGAAGTACGGGACCGAGGAGCAGAAGGCGTACTTCCTGCCGCGGATCCTCTCGGGCGAGCTGATCTTCGCGATCGGCTACAGCGAGCCGTCGGCGGGCACCGACCTCGCCTCGCTGCGGACGCGGGCCGTCCGCGAGGGCGACGAGTGGCTGATCGACGGGCAGAAGGTCTTCACGTCGAACGCGCAGAACGCCGACTGGATCTGGCTGGCCTGCCGCACGGACCCCGAGGCCGCCAAGCACCAGGGCATCTCGATCATCCTCGTGCCGACCGACGCCGACGGGTTCACCTGGACACCCATCGAGACGGTCGGCGGGCTGACCACCACCGCCACGTATTACGACGGGATCCGCGTTCCCGCGTCGAACCTCGTCGGGGACGAGAACGGCGGCTGGGGCCTCATCACCAACCAGCTCAACCACGAGCGGGTCGCGCTCGCCGCGATCGGGATGCAGGCCGAGGACTTCTACGCGGCGGTGCTCGAAGCGGTCAGTTCACCCGATCCGGTGACGGGGGAACGGCGGATCGACTTGCCGTGGGTGCGGTCGCGGCTCGCCGAGGTGCACGCCCGTCTCGCGGCTACGCGCCTGCTCAACTGGCGTCTGGTGGGCGATGTCGGGGCCGGGCGGCTCGCGCCGGGCGATGCGAGCGGCGTGAAATTCATGGGAACCGAATCGGCGGTCGAGGTGTACCGAATGTGTCAGGAGATCGCGGGGGACGCGGCGCTGGTGCGGGCGGGGTCGCCGGGGGCGTTCGGGACCGGGACGGGGAGCGGTGCGGTCGAGGGGGAGCTGGAGCGGATGAACAGGGCGGCGCAGATCAACACGTTCGGGGGCGGGGTGAGCGAGGTGCAGCGGGAGATCGTGGCGACGATGCGTCTCGGGATGCGGAGGGGACGGCGGTGACCGGGGTGACGGGCACAGGCGCGTCGCCGGGTGCGCGCGGTGAGACGGAGGGCGGCGTGACGGGTGAGGGGGCGGGCGACGTGACGTACGAGGCGCTGAAGGCCTTCGAAGGGCTTCCGGCGGCCACCGCAGGCGTGGGCAAGGACCTCGTCAACGAGGCGATGATCAGGCACTGGTGCGAGGCGATGGGCGACACCAATCCCGCGTACGAGGGGCCGGAGGCGATAGCGCCGCCGACGATGCTCCAGGCCTGGACGATGGGCGGGCTCTCCGGCCACCAGGGGCGCAGTGACGCGTACGACGAGCTGTCCGCCCTGCTCGACGGCGCGGGGTACACCTCGGTCGTCGCGACCGACTGCGAGCAGGAGTATCTGCGCCCGCTGCGGCCCGGGAACGCGATCACGTTCGACGCGGTCATCGAGTCCGTGTCCGAGCGCAAGACGACGAAGCTGGGCACGGGGCATTTCGTCACGACGCGCATGGACGTCCGGGCGGACGGCGAGCTCGCCGGTACGCATCGCTTCCGCATCCTGAAGTACACGCCGGCGGCCCGGCCGAAGCAGGAGAAGAAGGCGCCGGCCAGGCGCCCACGCCCGGTGGTGAACAGGGACAACGCGGGCTTCTGGGAAGGCGTGCGCGAGCATCGTCTGCTCATCCAGCGCTGCACGTCGTGCGGGACCCTGCGCTTCCCCTGGCTGCCCGGGTGCGGCACGTGCGCCTCGCTGGAGTGGACCACCGTCGAGGCGAGCGGCGAGGGCACCGTCTTCTCGTACGTGGTGATGCACCACCCGCCGTTCCCGGCCTTCGACCCGCCGTACGCGGTGGGCCTGATCGAGCTGGCCGAGGGCGTCCGGATCATCAGCAATGTGGTCGGGGTGCCGTACGACAAGGTCCGGACGGGGATGCCGGTGCGGCTCGAATTCATGCGGGTGGACGAGGAGTTGGAGCTGCCGGTCTTCCGGGCGGACGACGGCGGCGCGGCTTCCGGAAGTGAGGGCTGACGTGGACTTCACGCCTACGCAGGACCAGGCGGCGGCTGCCGAGCTGGCCGCGCAGATCTTCGGTGACCTGTCGACGCCGGAGCACCTCGCGGCCGCCGGCACCGGCACGGACACCGCGTTGTGGAAGGCACTGGGCGCGGCCGGTCTGCCGGGCGCGGTGGAGGAGACCGGGCTGCTCGGCCTGGTGCTGATGCTGGAGGAACAGGGCAGGACGACGGCGCAGGTGCCGTTCGCCGCGAGCTGTGTGTACGGAGTGCTCGCGGTGGCGGGGCATGGGACCGCCGAACAGCAGGAGCGGCTGCTGCCGGGGCTGCGGGACGGGACGGAGGTGGCCACGGGGGCGTTCCCCGGGCGCGCCGGCGTGCGGGTCGACGAGGACGGGGCAGGCCAGGGGCGGCTCACCGGGGTGGTGCCCTGGGTTCCGTGGCTCCGGGACGCGTCCTGGGTCCTGGTGGCGGCGGCCGACCGGAGCCTGTGGATCGTGCGCACGGCCGACGCCGGGTGCGAACCCGTCGAGCTCACCGCGCCCTGGTCGGCGGGCCGGCTGGTCCTGGACGGGACGCCGGCCGAGCGACTGGGCGGGCCCGGTGCGTACGAGGACGTGCTGGCCTCGGCTCGGACGGCGTTCGCCGGACTCCAGGCCGGGGTGTGCGCGGGGTCGCTGGCGCGGGCGGTGGAGTACACGAACGAGCGCGAGCAGTTCGGGAAGCCGCTCGCCGCGAAGCAGGCGGTCCAACTCCGGGCGGCCGACGCCTATATGGACACCGAAGCCATCCGTGTCACCTCCTACGAGGCGGCCTGGCGGCGGGACGAGAAGCTGCCGTACGAGAGTCACGCGCTGACCACGGCCTGGTGGGCGTCGGAAGGGGGCCGGCGGGTCGTGCACGCGGGCCAGCACCTGCACGGAGGCATGGGTGCCGACGTGGAGCATCCCGTGCACCGGCACTTCCTGTGGGGCAGACAGCTCGACGCCTACCTGGGATGCGGGGGCGAGCTGCTGGCGGAGCTGGGTGAGGTGATCGCCGCGGGTGCGGACAGCGGCGCGGAGGAGGCGGGGACGGCGTGGGCGCGGAAGTGAATTTGGGGGGAGAGGGCGTGAGCGTGGGAGTCGGCGGCGTGGAGGTGGCGGCGCCCGGTGTGGGGGACGAGCTGGCGCCGCTGGAGATCGCGGTCACCCGGACGCTGATCGTCTCCGGGGCCATCGCGTCCCGCGACTACCAGGACGTGCACCACGACGCGGAGCTGGCCAAGGAGAAGGGCTCCCCCGACATCTTCATGAACATCCTGACGACGAACGGGCTGGTCGGGCGGTATGTCACCGACCACTTCGGCCCGACGGCGGTGCTGCGCAAGGTCGCGATACGGCTGGGAGCGCCCAACTATCCGGGGGACACGATGGTGTTGACCGGGACGGTCACCGAGGTCGAGGACGCGGGCGGAAGCGGTTCCGGGAACGGGAGCGGGGGTGCCACGGCGGTGGTGCGGGTTGTCGGGGCGAACGGGCTGGGGAAGCACGTCACCGGCACGGTGACGGTCACCCTTCCGAAGTCCGGGGGGCAGGCATGAGCGTGCGGGCCAAGGACAGTCTCGGCGGGCGGGCGGCCATCGCCGGGATCGGGGCGACGGAGTTCTCCAAGGACTCCGGGCGCAGTGAGCTGAAGCTCGCGGTGGAGGCGGTGGGGGCCGCGCTCGACGACGCGGGGCTGTCGCCCTCGGACGTCGACGGGCTGGTCACGTTCACGATGGACACCAGTCCGGAGATCACCGTCGCGCAGGCGTCGGGGATGGGCGATCTCTCCTTCTTCTCCCGGGTTCACTACGGCGGCGGTGCCGCGTGCGCCACCGTTCAGCAGGCCGCGCTCGCCGTGGCGACCGGGGTGGCCGAAGTGGTGGTCTGCTACCGGGCGTTCAACGAGCGCTCCGGGCGGAGATTCGGCTCCGGGGTGCAGCACCGGGAGCCGTCGGCGGAGGGGGCGGCGCTGGGCTGGGCCCTGCCGTTCGGACTGCTCACGCCCGCGTCGTGGGTGGCGATGATCGCGCAGCGGTACCTGCACACGTACGGCCTCGGGCCGGAGGCGTTCGGGCATGTCGCCGTCATGGACCGCGAGTACGCGGCCACGAACCCGGCGGCGTACTTCCACGGGAAGCCGATCACCCTGGAGGACCATGCGGCGTCGCGGTGGATCGTGGAGCCGTTGCGGCTTCTCGACTGCTGTCAGGAGACGGACGGCGGGCAGGCGATCGTCGTCACCAGCGTCGAGCGGGCCCGCGACCTGCGGCAGAAGCCCGCCGTGATCACCGCGGCGGCTCAGGGCGCGGGGCGTGGTCAGGAGCAGATGACGAGCTTCTACCGGGACGATCTGACGGGGCTCCCCGAAATGGGGGTCGTGGCACAGCAGTTGTGGCGGTCGGCCGGGCTCGGGCCGGACCAGATCGACGTGGGCATCCTCTACGACCACTTCACGCCGTTCGTGCTGATGCAGTTGGAGGAGTTCGGGTTCTGCGGACCGGGTGAGGCGGCGGACTTCGTCGCGGAGCGGCGGCTTCCGATGAACACGCACGGCGGGCAGTTGGGCGAGGCGTATCTGCACGGGATGAACGGCATCGCGGAGGCGGTGAGACAGGTGCGGGGCACGGCGGTGAATCAGATAGCCGGCGCGTCCACGGCGTTGGTGACGGCGGGGACCGGGGTCCCCACATCGGGTCTGATTCTGGGCGCGGACGGCTGAACGCGGGGTGTGTCCCGGGCCGGATCCGTGCTCCGGCCCCTTCACTCGGCGTATGCAACGCACTGGCCGTAAGTCCCGCACGCACCGTCTGCACGGCACCGGCCGTACGCGCGGCCCGCACCGCACCCGCGGCTCGCACCGTATGGACGGCTCACGTCGCGCGGAGGGTTCGCACCGTTCGCGCGGCACCGTCCGCAGGCACCGCCACAAGCTCCTCGCCGGGCTCGTGATGCTCCTGACGGCGCTGAGCGTCATCTCCGCGTCGGCGTGGGCCGATCCGGTCCGTCGTGATCCGGATCCGACCGGGGAAACCCGTGACGGACTCCTGGGCGGGCTCGATCTGTCCGACCTCGGCCTCGCGGGCCCCGCACTCGGCGAGCCGGCGCCCGGACCTGAGCAGGCCCGTGCCTCTGAGGAATCGAAAGCGCTGCTCCCCTCCCTCTCCGGGGCGAGGATGTTCCGCGGCTACGCGTTCGACACCTGCACGGCGCCGCCGCTCGACACCATGCGGCGGTGGCAGTCGTCGAAGTACGGAGCTGTGGGCGTGTACTACGGCGGGCGTGGCAGGGCCTGTCCGGACCAGCCTTCGCTCGATCGCACGTGGACGCGGGAGGTGCATCGGCTGGGGTGGCGGATCCTGCCGGTGTACGTCGGTTCGCAGTCGCCGTGTGTGACCTCGGGCGCCAAGAAGGCCTATCGCATCGGCAGTAAGCCTGTGACGCAGGGGATGCGGGAGGGGCAGGACGCCGTGAGCAGGGCGGAGGCGCTCGGTATCCGGCCGGGGAGCCCGCTCTATCTCGACATGGAGGCGTACAAGTACCAGCAGGAGAAGTGCGCCGAGACCACGCTCGCCTTCGTGCGGGGCTGGGACCGGCAGGTGAGGGAGGAGGGGTACGTACCGGGGTTCTACAGCAGTGCCGATTCGGGGGTGCAGCACATGCGGGCAGCGGCGTCGGAGGGGGTGCAGGATCTGCCGTCGGTGATCTGGTTCGCGCGCTGGCACACGCAGCCCCGGCTGGCGCGGGAGCCTCTGCTGCAGAGGTCCGTCTGGACTCCGGAGCGCAGGATCCACCAGTACGCGGGGAACGTGAAGGAGCGGCACGGCGGGCGCACGCTCGTCATCGACCGGAACCTGGTGCACGCGCCGGTTGCGCGCATCGGCTGAGCCCGCTCCGGGCCGGCCGGGACGACGGGAGACGACAGTTGCGGGGGGATGGCCATCGGGGATGAACCCCAGGGGTTCGTGGCGCGTCCTCCACCTTCAGGAGGTGGGGGTACCACCACTCCTACAACCTGAGGCGGACACCGCTTCGGGACCTCCGGCCGATCCGCGATCGTAGGGGACGCTCCTAGCGTGGAGCCATGACCGCAACCCTGGCGCCTGTCCGCTCCGGCGCATCGGATGCCGCGACGCGGAGCGCGCCGCGAGCCGTGACTACGCCTCACCCTTCCGTCCCGACGCCGTACGCGCCGCAGAAGGCGTATCCGTCGTTCGCCTCGTATGTGCGGGAGCGTCAGCCCGTGCTGCTGCGGACGGCCCGGTCGCTGACCGCGAACCCGTGCGACGCCGAGGACCTGTTGCAGACCGCGCTCACCAAGACGTATGTGGCGTGGGACCGGATCGAGGACCACCGGGCGCTGGACGGTTATGTGCGCCGGGCGCTGGTGAACACGCGTACGTCGCAGTGGCGTAAGCGGAAGGTCGACGAGTTCGTCTGCGACGAGCTGCCCGAGCCGGAGACCGTCGAGGCGGCCGACCCGGCCGAGACACAGGCCCTGCACGACGCCATGTGGCGCGCGATCCTGAAACTGCCGGCCCGGCAGCGCGCGATGGTCGTGCTGCGGTACTACGAGGATCTGAGCGAGGTTCAGACGGCGGAGGTGCTCGGGGTCTCCGTCGGCACGGTGAAGAGCGCGGTGTCGCGGGCTCTCGGCAAGCTCCGCGAGGACCCTGAGCTGGTTCCGGCCAGAGGCTGACCGGGACTGGCCGGGAGCCTGACCGGCGCTGACAGGGGCCTGACCGGGAGACTCGCTGATCGATCATTCCCTGGGCTAGTGACATACCAAGTGGTATGCGGCGAGAATCGGCGGAAACCTACTGCTCCGTAGCGCCCACCGGGAGGACGCCGTGCTGAGCACGATGCAGGACGTACCACTGCTGATCTCGAGGATCCTGACCCATGGGTCGACGATCCACGGCACCTCCCAGGTGACGACCTGGACCGGTGAAGGCGAGCCGCAGCGCCGGAGCTTCGCCGAGATCGGCGACCGCAGCGCCCAGCTCGCCCACGCCCTCCGCACCGACCTGGGCATCGTGGACGACGACCGCGTCGCGACCCTCGCCTGGAACAACGCGGAGCACGTCGAGGCCTACTTCGCGATCCCCTCCATGGGCGCCGTGCTGCACACCCTGAACCTGCGGCTCCCCGCCGAGCAGCTGACCTGGATCGTCAACCACGCCGCCGACCGAGTGATCATCGTCAACGGATCGCTCCTGCCGCTCCTCGCACCCCTGCTGCCCTCCCTGACGGGCGTCGAGCACATCGTCGTCTCCGGGCCCGGCGACCGCACGCTCCTCGACGGAGCGCGCCCCCAGGTCCACGAGTACGAGGAGCTCATCGCCGGTAAGCCGGTGACGTACGACTGGCCGCAGCTCGACGAGCGTCAGGCCGCCGCGCTCTGCTACACGTCCGGCACCACGGGCGACCCCAAGGGCGTCGTCTACTCGCACCGTTCCGTCTACCTGCACTCCATGCAGGTCAACATGACGCAGTCCATGGGTCTGACCGACCAGGACACCTCGCTCGTCGTGGTGCCGCAGTTCCATGTGAACGCGTGGGGCCTGCCGCACGCGACGTTCATGACCGGCGTGAACATGCTGATGCCGGACCGCTTCCTCCAGCCCGCGCCGCTCGCCGAGATGATCGAGTCCGAGCGGCCCACGCACGCGGCGGCCGTCCCGACCATCTGGCAGGGGCTGCTCGCGGAACTCACGGCGAAGCCGCGTGACGTGAGTTCGCTCGGGCAGGTCACCATCGGCGGTTCGGCCTGTCCGCCCTCCCTCATGAAGGCTTTCGACGATCTCGGTATGCGGGTCTGCCACGCCTGGGGCATGACGGAGACGTCGCCCCTCGGCACGATCGCCCGGCCGCCGGCCGCCGCGATCGGCACCGACGAGGAGTTCACGTACCGGCTCACGCAGGGCCGGTTCCCGGCGGGCGTCGAGGCGCGGCTCGTGGGACCGAGCGGCGAACTGCTGCCCTGGGACGGCGAGTCGGCCGGTGAGCTGGAGGTGCGCGGGCCGTGGATCGCGGGCGCGTACTACGCCGGTCCCGACAGCGAACCGATGCGCCCCGCCGACAAGTTCAGCGAGGACGGCTGGCTCAAGACGGGCGACGTCGGAACGATCAGCTCCGACGGCTTCCTCACCCTGACCGACCGCGCCAAGGACGTCATCAAGTCCGGCGGTGAGTGGATCAGCAGCGTCGACCTGGAGAACGCGCTGATGTCGCACCCGGACGTCGCCGAGGCTGCCGTCGTCGCCGTCCCCGACGAGAAGTGGGGCGAGCGCCCGCTGGCCACCGTGGTCCTGAAGGAGGGCGCGAGCGCCGACTTCGAGACCCTGCGCGCGTTCCTCGGCGAGAAGGTCGCCAAGTGGCAGCTCCCGGAGCGCTGGACGGTGATCCCGGCGGTGCCGAAGACGTCCGTCGGTAAGTTCGACAAGAAGGTGCTGCGCAAGCAGTACGCGGAGGGCGAGCTGGACGTCAAGAAGATCTGAGTCTGGTTTCACGTGAAACAGGGGCGGCCCGAACGGGCCGCCCCTGTTTGTCTGTTGCGGGTGTCTCAGGTGTGGGCGCTCAGGCGGGAGCCTCAGTTGGTGCCGATCTTGGCGAGCAGGTCAACGATCCGGCCCTGCACCTCGGCACTCGTCGACCGTTCGGCCAGGAACAGGACGCTCTCGCCCGCAGCCAGGGCCGGCAGCTCGGCGTCGTCGACGGCGGCCGTGTAGACGACGAGCGGGGTGCGGTTCAACTGGCCGTTCGCACGCAGCCAGTCGACGATCCCGGCCCGCCGACGACGTACCTGGAGCAGGTCCATCACCACGAGGTTCGGCCGCATCTGTCCGGCCAGCGTCACCGCGTCCGCGTCGGTACGGGCGTGCGCGACCTGCATCGCGCGCCGTTCCAGGGTCGCTGTCAGCGCGAGCGCGATCTCCTCGCGCTCCTCGATGAGCAGGACGCGCGGCGGGTGCTGCTCGCTGTCGCGGGGCGCGAGGGCCTTCAGCAGGATGGCCGGATCGGCGCCGTACGCGGCCTCGCGCGTCGCCTGTCCGAGCCCGGCCGTCACCAGGACGGGCACCTCGGCGGCGACGGCGGCCTGCCGCAGCGACTGGAGCGCGGTGCGCGTGATCGGGCCGGTCAGCGGGTCGACGAAGAGCGCGGCGGGGAAGGCCGCGATCTGGGCGTCGACCTCCTCGCGGGAGTGCACGGTCACCGGGCGGTAGCCGCGGTCGCTCAGGGCCTGCTGCGTCGAGGCGTCGGGCGCGGGCCAGACCAGGAGGCGGCGCGGGTTGTCGAGCGGCTCCGGAGGCAGCTCGTCGTCCATGGGCTGCGGCTGCGGCCGGTCGGCGACCTCGACGGCGCCACCGGGGCCGTCGAGCGGCTCGGGACCTTCGTCGGCGTTCTCGTCGGGGGCACCGATCGCGTACGAGCGTCCGCGGCCTTCGGAGGACGGGGACAGCAGGGACTGCGGGTGACCCGGCTGCGGCTGACCGGGCTGGGCCGGGGCCGACGCGGACTGGGCGGGCAGCGGCTGTCCGGCCTGGGGCTGGCCTGCCTGCGGCGTCGCCGGCGGGAGGGCCGGGGACGGCAGCGGCTTGGACGGCTGCGGCTGCGAGGCGGTCGGGGAGTTCGGGCGGGACCCGCTCTCCGGGCGGCCTGCCGCGGGGTCCGGCGGGGTGGAGAGCTTGCGGCGGCGACCGGAGCCGCCGAGGGTGCCGCCCTGCGACTGCTCCTGGGGCGCGGCCGGGGGCTGCGGGACCTGCGGGGGCAGGGGGACCTGGAGCGACGGGGTGCCGCCGGTCGACTGCGCGGGGAGCGGAGCCGAGGGGGTGCTCGAGGGCTGAGGCATCGGCTGGGCGGGCTGGGCGCCGGGCTGGGCGCTGGGCTGAGCGCCGGGCTGCGGCCTCGCCGGCTCGCCGGCCGGGGCGCTCGCCGACGGCTTCGGATGTGCCGCTGCCTGCTGGTTCGGCTGCGCGCTCGGGAGCGCGGGGGCGGAGCCGGGCAGCGGCTGCGCCGTGCCGGGGGCCGGCGGCTGGGGCCGGGCCGCGCGCTGCTGCTCGGCGATCTGACGGCCGAACGGAACGCCCTGGCCCAGCGTTCGCACGCTTATGGCGCGGCCCTGGGTCGAGTTGGGGTCGGCGGACCCGGAACCGGACTCGGCGGGGAGGGGCTGGGCGGCGCGGGGCAGGGCACGGTTCTCGGGCGGCAGCGCGGAGCGGGCAGCCGGAGCGGGCTGAACGGGGTGCGGCTGCGGAGGGGTGTGGTCGTCGGCGGGGTGCGCCGGAACGGCGTCGTGCTGCTCGGGTTCGGTGGTCTTGGGCGCGGCGGCAGGGGCGGCGGCAGCCGTGGCCGTAGCCGTGCTTGCGTCGGCACCTGCGTCCGCGTCGGCACCCGTGTCCGTATCCGGTGCCGTGTCCGTGGTCGGCTCGGGTGTCGTCCGGTCGGCCTCCGCCGGCGGCAGGGCGAACACGGTGCGCGGGGCGCTTGCCTGCTCGGCTTCCCGCTCCGCGGCCATCGCGAGGGCACGGCGACGACGGCCCGTGGGGGCGTTCGTTCCGGCCTGCGGCGCGTCGGAGGAACCGGCAGGAGTGGCTACGGGAGCGGAGGCGCCCCCACCACTGTCGCCACCGGCGGAAGCGTCCGCACCCGCGGATCCGCCCGCCGGAAGCGCAGCGGCCGCGGGCAGCGCGGCCTGCTCGGAGTTACGGCGTGCACGTCGGCCCGAGCCGGCCTCGACCGGCATACCCTGCGGCGGCACGGTCTGGCCCAGGGCGGGAGACCCGGCGGCGTGCTCGGCGGCGGTCACGACGGAACCTTCGGAGGGACCGGCGACCGCAACCGCACCGGCATCGGCCCCCGGACCGGCCACCGCAGGAAGCGCAGCCTCCGCAGGGTTCGGCCGAGCGCGCCGGCGCCCCGTACCCGTAGCCGTACCCGTCAGAGAACCGGCACCGGCACCGGAGTCCGGGTCGCCCGAAGTACCCGAGCCCCCCGCATCCGCAGGAGTCCCGGCAGCCGGAGTCCCCGTTGCCTGCGCCGGCAACTGCGCCTGCGCACCCCGCGGCGTACTCCCCGACGCACTCCCCTGAGACGAACCCTCCGTCCCCCCGGACCCGGAGTCCGCCTCCGCCGGAGCGGGCTCGGCCGGAGCAACCTCGGCCCGCCGCCGACGCCGTCCCGTAGGAGCCGCGGCCGTACCGGCGTCCGTCTGGTCACCGTCACCCGGCGCCGAGTCCGAGGCCGCAGCCTCCGCACCCGCACCCGAGACGCCGCTCTCCAGGAACGAGTCCACGGAAGGGCCCGAAGCGCGCCGGGCCCGCCGCCGTCCGCCGCGCGTGGCGGACGCCTGCTCGGGCAACTGGGCGGAGCCGGTCTCGGCCGCCCCCGCCGGAGCCGCCGACGAAGCCACCTCGACAGCCGTACCAGGAGTACCGGTGGCACCCGGAACACCAGCCGTACCAGGCCCACCTGCGGCACCGGGAACAACAGCCGCACCCGGACCACCAGCCGTACCAAGAGCCCCGGCCGCACCGGACGGATCGGCGGCCGAAACGACCCCCGCTCCCTCCCCGATCGGCAGATCAAGGACATACGCGCTGCCGTTCATCCCCGGCAGGGAATGCGTCTGCAGCACACCGCCGTGCGCGCGCACGATGCCGCGCACGATGGGCTCGTGCACCGGGTCGCCGCCCGTGTAGGGCCCGCGTACCTCGATGCGGACGCTCTCGCCGCGCAGCGCCGCTGCCACGACGACGGTCGAGTCCACGTAACCGCCGGCGCCGACCGTGGGCACGACGCCCACGCGCGCGTTGCCGGTGGCGTCGATTCCGGCGACGTCCGCGATGAGGTGGGCGAGGGCGGTGGCCAGACGCTCGGCGTCGACCTCGGCCTCGATGGGCGGCGCATGCACGGCGAACTGCGCGCGGCCGGGCCCGATCAGCTCGACGGCCCCCTCGACACCCGCGGCGACGACGGCGTCGAGCATGACCTTCGAACGGGTCAGCCGAGCGTCGCCGGAGTCGAGGAGCTGGTACCCGAGCACGTTGTCGACGAGCGTCGTCATGCGGGTGTAGCCGGCGGCGAGGTGGTGCAGGATCTGGTTCGCCTCGGGCCACAGCTGGCCCGCGTCGTCCGCGGCGAGGCTGGTGAGCTGGTGGCGCAGCTCGTCGAGCGGGCCGCGCAGCGACTGGCCGAGGACGGCGAGCAGCTGCTCGTACCGGGCGGCGAGCGCCTCGTAACGGTCCTTCTCGCGCTCGGCGAGAGCGGCGATCCGGTCCTTCTCCGTGGAGAGTTCCTCGGCGTGCTGCTCGGTGATCCTGGCGAGCTCGGCGGCGTGCTCCTCGGCGACCCGCGTGGTCTCGGCCTCGTGTTCCTCGACGGTCCGCGTGAACTTCTCGGTGTGCTCCTTGACCGTGCTTTCGAGCGTCTCCGTGTGCTCCTTGACGGTCCGCTCGAGGGTCTCCGTGTGCTCCTCGGTCGTACGCGAGAGCGTCTCGGCGTGCTCCTCGGCGAGACGGGCCGCCTCCGCGTCGCGGCGCTCGATCTCCTCCGCGTGCGCGTCGACGAGCTCGTCGTAGGGCCGCCGGTCGGTGAACGTCATCACCGCGCCGACCAGTTGGTCACCGTCACGCACGGGCGCCGTCGTCATGTCGACGGGCACCTTGTCGCCGCTCTTCGACCACAGGACCTGCCCCCGCACCCGGTGCTTGCGCCCGGAGCGCAGGGTGTCGGCGAGCGGGGACTCGTCGTACGGGAACGGATCGCCGTCCGCGCGCGAGTGGAGGAAGAGCTTGTGGAGCTCCTGGCCACCCAGGTCGCTGGCGCGGAAGCCGAGTATCTGCGCGGCGGCCGGGTTGACGAGGACGATGCGCCCGTCGGTGTCGGTGCCGACGACGCCCTCGGCGGCGGCGCGCAGGATCATCTCGGTCTGGCGCTGCGAACGGGCCAGTTCGGCCTCGGTGTCGATGGTCCCCGACAGGTCGCGCACGACGAGCATCAGCAGCTCGGAGGCGGCGCCGTACATCCCGTACGAGTTGTTGTTGCCGTAACCGTCGACGGCGGTGCGGCCGTCGGCGAGGCTGGCGCTCGTGACCTCGACGGGGAACTCGCTGCCGTCGGTGCGGCGGGCCATCATCCGGGTCGGCTTGGTGCGCCCGCGCTCGTCCGTGGTGTCGGGCCGGCGCATGGAGCCGGGGATGAGCTGAGAGTCGAACTGCGGCAGCAGATCGAGCAGTCCGCGCCCCACGAGCGCGGTGCCCGGGGCCTCGAGCGCCTCCAGGGCGATGGTGTTCGCGTTGACCACGGTCCCGTTGGCGTTGACGAGCACCAACGCGTCCGGGAGCGCGTCCAATATGGCTGCGAGGCGAGCAGCGCCTCGGGATGGCCTGCTGCTCACGAGACGCTTCCTCCCTGGTTACCGCACCTTGCCGACAGCGCGGGCCATTTTGCTACGTGGCTCGCGGCATGTCACGGGAAGGAGTCTACGGGCAGAGGTTGCGGTCGCGACGCCGGATGAGAGGGAGGTCGCACGCGGAAGATGTGACCTTGAAATGAAGACAGGTGGAGGCGTTCCTCTCCGGTGCGGGGAGATCGTGGGGCTTGTGGGGGCATATGCCCGGTCACGACGTGCCCGGGCACCCGGGAAACCCCACCGGGCCGCCCCGTACTGTTCACGCCCCGGTCGCGGGCAGGACAGGAACGAGCCCCTGCCAACGCGAGATCTCGCACCCGTCGGTCCTCTTGTACGTCGCGTCCACGGGCCGGCCGTGCCAGGTGCCGGTGATGCGAGCGGTCGCGGAGCCGCCGTACTGCATCGTGCACTGCGCGTCCGCCGGAACCGGGGCGAACGGGTCCTGGCCGGAGGCGGACATCTGATCGAGGCGGTCGCAGGCGTCGCCGGGCTGCGGATGGTTTCCGCCCACGGGCCCGCACTCCAGCTCGTACGTCCCGTCCCGCCCGTCCCCCGCGCCGCTGACGGCGATCTGGAGGTGGTCCTGCGCGGCGGGTTTGCCGAACAGGAGGGGCAGGCCGAGCGGCCCGGTGTCGGCGTGAGCGGCGGGGACGAAGGAGAGGGCGGCGGCCGAGGTGGCGGCGGTGACGGCGAGACGGCGCAACAACATGGGGGGCTCCTCGGGGCAGACGGATGACGGGAGACACCGACGGGTGATTCCGCAAACGGGTCGGTGACTGCCGGGAACGACGCTCGGACCGCGGGAGCCGTACGTACGGCTCCTTGGCCCGCCTCGTCTAACGCCGGGCGGCCCGCGATGTTGCGGTGGCCCCGGGAACGCCCGCGAACATCTCCGGAACACGAGGAGGGTCGGAAGGGCTTTGCTCTCGGGCCTGGCCTGCTAGTACCGTGGGGGCCGATTGGTGACGCGGCCCGCTGCTGTGTCATCATCTGGACGCACCACTCGCGCTCGCGCGGGAGGTCGTGCTGGAGGCGTCGCCTAGTCCGGTCTATGGCGCCGCACTGCTAATGCGGTTTGGGCCTTAAAGCCCATCGAGGGTTCAAATCCCTCCGCCTCCGCCACAAGATCCGAAGCCCCGGTCCTCATGGACCGGGGCTTCGGTGTTTCCCGGGTTTGGTGTCTCCGGGGTTCGGCGTTTCCCGGGTTTGGTGTCTCCGGGGTTCGGTGTTGCCGGCGTTCGAGGGATCCGCGTTCCGGGTGATCGGTGTTCGGGGGACCCGCCCCTCGTGTTCCGGAGATTCGCCCTCCTCTTCCGGGGATCCGCCTCCCGTCCCGGGGGATCCGCACCGGCGTTCCAGGGGGCTTCAGAGGGGTGTTTGCCCAGGTCACAACGGGTTTGGCAATCGGATTTCACATGACGGCGGCAGTCATGTAATGTTCTTCCTGTCGCCGGGAACGGGCCGCAAGGGCCGGGAACGAGACAACAACAGAACAAGCACTCGTAGCTTAACGGATAGAGCATCTGACTACGGATCAGAAGGTTGCAGGTTCGAATCCTGCCGAGTGCACACAGATCAAAGGCCCCGCCGGTTCGCCCGGCGGGGCCTTTGACATCAGTGGGTGGCATCAACGTCCCCGTCAGACTCCGGTCGTGGCCTTCGGGGGGAGGACCTGTGGATCACCCGCTTCAGCTCGTGTGGTGGCTCCCTCGTGGGTGTGGGCGGGATCGTGATCGCGCTGGACTACCGGAACATCGCGCTGAGGTTCTACGACCTGATGGCCGCACGCTCCCCGGGCGGCGGCATCGACCCGCGGTTCACTCCTGGTGTCCTGAGGGTGATTGCCGGCGCGCTCGGGGTTGTCTGCCTCGTAGCCGTCGCCGTTCAGGCAGTCTCCGCGTTCTGATCTCCCAGCGCGCGCTCCATGAGCTCGGCCGGTGCCCGTGGCGTCGTATCCAACACGTGCGCGTAGGTGTCGAGCGTCATCGTGATCGTCCTGTGCCTGAGCGTCTCCGTGATCGGGCGCGCGTCCACTCCCTGCGCGAGCAAGAGCGAGGCGGAGGTCGTCGATCCGCACGCGGCGCAGCGGGCGTAGCGTCGGGGTATGGCGTGGTGGTGTACCGGGGTGCGGTGGCGGGGTGGGCCTTCGTTGGGGTGGTTCGGGGAGGGGAAGGGGGAGCGGGAGAGTCCGCTCGGGTTCGGGGACGTGCTCGCTTTCCGGGCTCTCGGCGCGCGGCGGTGTCTCGGGGTCTGGCGGGGTGGGCGGCATACGGCCTGTCCGACGGGGGCTGTGCTGGGCGGGCGGGGGACGCGGGCTCAGTGCGGTGAGTGTGCCGCGGTCGACCGGGCTCATTCCGTTGCCGCCGACACCGTGGCCGGTGATCCGCGGCCGTATCACGTGTATCTCGCCTGGTTCGGGGACGGGATGGTGAAGGTGGGGATCACCGGGGTCGGGCGGGGGTCGGCTCGGTTGCTGGAACAAGGGGCCGTCGCGTTCACGTGGTTGGGGCGGGGGCCGTTGATGGCGGCTCGGCGTGCGGAGGAGCTGTTGCGGAGCGCGCTCGGGGTTCCTGACCGGATTCCGTACGCGCGGAAGCGGGCCGTTCGGGCGGAGTTGCCGTCGGCCGGGGAGCGGGCCGGGGAGTTGGCGCGGGCCCATGCGACTGCCGTCGCGCTCGACTTGTGGCCCGAGTCGTTGGAGCGGCTGCCGTGCGAGGTCGTCGATCACGCCGAGGTGTTCGGGATCGCCGACGGGATCCGGGGCGGGGGCGGCGGGTTCTCGGTGGTGAGTGAGCTGGTGGAAGGGGGTGTCGTCGCGGGGACTCTGGTCGCTGCCGCGGGGCCTGATCTTCATCTTCTGGAGGCAGGTGGCCGTGGGATCGTCGTCGACTGCCGGCTGCTCGAAGGCTGGCGGCTCGAGCGGGCTCCGGAGGGGGCCGTCACGTCCGTACCGGTGAAGGAGATGCCGGCGATGCAGGGAGGGCTGTTCTAGATGGGGGACGAGCCGGCGCAGTTCCGGGAGCGGCACGGGATCGACGGGTTCGTGGACGTGCATACGCACTTCATGCCCGAGCGGGTGCTGCGGAAGGTGTGGGAGTACTTCGATGCCGCGGGGCCGCTGATCGGGCGGGCGTGGCCGATCGCGTACCGGGAGGAAGAGGAGCAACGGCTCGCGCGGCTGCGGGAGTTCGGGGTGCGGGCCTTCACGTCGCTGCTCTATCCGCACAAGGCGGGCATGGCCGAATGGCTCAACGGGTGGGCCGCCGACTTCGCGCGCCGGACGCCCGGGTGTCTGCACACGGCGACGTTCTTCCCGGAGCCCGGCGTGGACCGGTACGTGCGCGAGGCGGTCGAGACGGGCGCGCGGGTCTTCAAGGCGCATGTGCAGGTGGGGGCGTACGACCCGAACGACGAGCTGCTCGAACCCGTGTGGGGGCTGCTCGCCGAGGCCGGTGTCCCCGTGGTCATGCACTGCGGGTCCGAGCCCGCGCCCGGCAAGCACACCGGTCCCGAGCCCGTCGCGCGGCTCCTCGCGCGGCATCCGCGGCTGCCGGTGATCGTGGCGCACATGGGGATGCCCGAGTACGCGGACTTCCTAGACCTGGCCGAGCGGTACGGGGAGGTGCGGCTCGACACGACGATGGCGTTCACCGACTTCACCGAGCGGGTCTCGCCGTTCCCGCGTGCGGAGCTGGGGCGGCTCGCGGACCTCGGTGACCGTGTTCTCCTCGGCACCGACTTCCCGAACATCCCGTATGCCTACGTCCATCAGTTGGAGGCGCTGGAGCGGCTGGGGCTCGGGAGTGAGTGGCTGCGGGCGGTGTGCCATGGGAACGGGGCACGGTTGTTCGGGCTGGGCTGAAGGGGCTGAGGCGTTTCTCAGGGAATTCACAGAAACCCGCAAGCCGGTTCTCAGAGCGGGCGGCCAGGGTGTGGAGCATGACCACGACCTCGCCCCAGGGGCGTACCGAACTGCTGAGGCCGGACGGGGGCCCTGTGCGGGTGCTCGTCGTGGACGACGAGCAGTCGATCACCGAGCTGCTCTCGATGGCCCTGCGTTACGAGGGCTGGCAGATCCGCAGCGCCGGGGACGGTACGAGCGCGGTGCGGATCGCGCGCGAGTTCCGGCCCGACGCGATCGTGCTCGACATGATGCTGCCCGACATGGACGGACTGTCCGTGCTCGGGCGGCTGCGCCGGGACCTGCAGGACGTACCCGTGCTGTTCCTGACCGCGAAGGACGCGGTCGAGGACCGGATCGCCGGACTCACGGCCGGCGGCGACGACTATGTGACCAAGCCGTTCAGCCTCGAAGAGGTCGTCGCCCGGCTGCGCGGACTCATCCGCCGCGCGGGCGCCGCCGACCGGCGCAGCGAGTCCGTGCTCGTCGTCGGCGACCTGATGCTCGACGAGGACAGCCACGAGGTCTCGCGCGGCGGGGACGGCATCCATCTGACGGCCACCGAGTTCGAGCTGCTGCGTTTCCTGATGCGTAATCCGCGCCGGGTGCTGAGCAAGGCGCAGATCCTGGACCGGGTCTGGAGTTACGACTTCGGCGGTCAGGCCAATGTCGTGGAGCTGTACATCTCGTATCTGCGGCGGAAGATCGACGCGGGGCGTGAGCCGATGATCCATACGCGTCGTGGCGCCGGCTATCTGATCAAGTCGGCTGTTCCCGTGGCGACATGACGCGTCTGCGGCGGCCGCGCGCCCCGCTCGGTGGCCTCCGTACGAGAAGGCCGCGCCAGCCGCGCACCCTCCGCAAGCGGCTCGTCGTCACCGCCGTCGCCCTGATCGCCGTCGTGTGCGCCGTCATCGGCACCGTCACCACCATCGCGCTGCGCAGCTATCTGTACGACCAGCTCGACCGGCAGGTGCGCGGGGTCGCCGTGCTGTCGACCGGCGGGCCCGGATCGGACCGGCACGCCCATGACCTGGGATTTCTCGCGGGACCTGGCCGCCCGGGAACCATCGGCGCCCTCGTCGGGCCCGACGGTGGCGTGACCGAGGCCGCCCGCAGCGTCGTGGGCCGGGACGCCCCGGTCGTCGCGCTGACCGGCGACCAGATCACCGCGCTGGAGGGCGTGGCGCGTGACGGGGAGCCGCACAGCGTGAGCCTGCCCGGCATCGGCGCGTACCGGGTCGTCGCGAGGCCCGGCGGGAACACGCTGGTCGGCCTGCCGGAGGCGGAGGTCGCGGACACTCTCGACACCCTCGTCGTGGTCGAGGTCAGCGTCACCGCCGCAGGGCTCGTCGCCGCGTCGCTCGCCGGCGCGGCCATGGTCGGCGTAGCGCTGCGGCCCCTGCGACGCGTCGCCGCCACCGCGACCCGGGTGTCCGAACTCCCCCTGCACTGCGGCGAAGTCGCCCTGAACGAACGGGTGCCCGACACGGAAGCCGATCCGCGTACCGAGGTCGGCCAGGTCGGCGCCGCCCTCAACCGGATGCTCGACCATGTGAACGGAGCGCTCGAAGCGCGCCAGCGGAGCGAGACGCGCGTCCGCCAGTTCGTCGCGGACGCCAGCCATGAACTGCGTACGCCCCTCGCCTCGATCCGTGGTTACGCCGAACTCACCCGCCGGGGCCGCGAGGAGACCGGGCCCGACACGCGGCACGCGCTCGGGCGTATCGAGTCCGAGGCGCAGCGGATGACCGGGCTCGTCGAGGATCTGCTGCTGCTCGCCCGGCTCGACGCGGGACGGCCTCTGACCTGCGAGGACATCGACCTCTCGCCGCTCGTCGTGGACGCGGTCGGGGACGCGCGGGCGGCCGGGCAGGGGCATACGTGGCGGCTCGAACTGCCCGACGAGCCCGCTCTCGTGCGCGCCGACGGGCCGCGCCTGCATCAGGTGCTCGTGAACCTCCTGGCGAACGCCCGTACGCATACGCCGCCCGGCACGACCGTGACCGCGCGCGTGCGACGGGACAAGGCGGCGGGATGGGTCTGTGTCGACGTCGAGGACGACGGGCCCGGGGTTCCGCCCGAGCTGCTGCCGCATGTGTTCGAGCGGTTCGCGCGCGGGGACACGTCCCGTTCGCGGGCGCACGGTTCGACGGGGCTCGGCCTCGCGATCGTGCAGGCGGTCGTGGAGGCCCACGGCGGGGAGGTCGGCGTCGAGAGTGCGCCGGGCAGGTCGGTGTTCACGGTGCGGCTGCCCGTGATCCCCCGGCCCACGACGCTCCCCCAGCCGGGGACGCTCGCCCATTCGGCGACGCTCACCCGGTCGGCGACGCTCCCTCAGCCCACGACTCTCCCCCAGCCGGGGACGGTCACCCGGTCGGCGACACACTCACAGCCCGGCCACAGTGTCACCACACAGGCCTGACAGCGCAGTTGGTGAATGTCGGTTTCATGCGAACCGACTCTTCACCGGGCACCGGGTCTTCTCCGGGAACCCGGCCCTCCCTGGGGGTGCTGCCCGCACGGGCGCACCTCCCGGCCGGCGCGGGTGACGCGCCGGTCCTGGACGTGGTGATCCCGGTCTTCAACGAGGAGAAGGACCTCGGGCCGTGCGTGCGCAGGTTGCACCAGCACCTCGTCGGCACCTTCCCCTACCGCTTCCGCATCACGATCGCGGACAACGCCTCCACGGACTCGACCCCCGACGTCGCCGCCGACCTGGCCGCCGAGTTCCCCGCCGTGCGGCACGTGCGCCTGGAGCTCAAGGGCCGCGGGCGCGCCCTGCGTACCGTCTGGTCCGCGTCCGACGCGCCCGTCCTCGCCTATATGGACGTCGACCTGTCCACCGGCCTCAACGCGCTGCTGCCGCTGGTCGCCCCGCTGATCTCGGGCCACTCGGACCTGGCGATCGGCTCGCGGCTCGCGCGCAGTTCACGGGTCGTGCGGGGGCCGAAGCGCGAGCTGATCTCGCGTGCCTACAACCTGATCCTGCGCGGCTCCCTCCAGACCCGGTTCTCCGACGCCCAGTGCGGGTTCAAGGCGATCCGGCGCGATGTGGCGCGGGTGCTGCTGCCGCTGGTCGAGGACAGCGACTGGTTCTTCGACACGGAGCTGCTCGTGCTCGCCGAGCGGGCCGGGCTGCGTATCCACGAGGTGCCGGTCGACTGGGTCGACGACCCGGACTCGACCGTGCACATCGTGCGGACCGCGACCGACGACCTCAAGGGCGTGTGGCGCGTGGGCCGGGCGCTCGCGGTCGGCGCGCTCCCCCTGGACCGGCTCGCCCGCCCCTTCGGCGACGACCCGCGCGACCGCCAGGTCCCCGGAGTGCCCGGAGGCCTCGCGCGCCAGCTGGTCGGTTTCTGCGTCGTCGGAGCCCTGTCGACGCTCGTCTATCTGCTGCTCTACTCCGGATTCCGTACGGTCACGGGAGCCCAGGTCGCCAACGCGCTGGCGCTCCTCGTCTCGGCGGTCGCCAACACCGCCGCCAACCGGCGCCTCACCTTCGGGGTCCGGGGCCGCGAGCGGGCCGTCCGCCATCAGGCGCAGGGCCTTGTCGTGTTCGCCATCGGGCTCGCCCTGACCAGCGGTTCTCTCGCCGCGCTCGCCGAGGCCACCCCGCACGCGGCCCACTCGACGGAACTCGCGGTGCTCATCGCCGCCAACCTCGCGGCGACTGTGCTGCGCTTCCTGCTCTTCCGGGCGTGGGTGTTCCCGGAGCAGGCCGCTCCGCGTGATCTGGAGACCGAACGATGACCTTCCGCATCCTCCCCGGCCGTGACGACACCCTCGGCGGCCGCGACGACGTGATCCGTGACCGTGACGCCAGGCTCCGCGGCCGTGACCGCATCCTCCGCGGACGCGACCGCATCCTCCGTGGCCGTGACGACGACCCCCGCTGGGCGCGCCCCGCGCTCCTCGGTCTGCTGCTCGCCGTCGGCCTCGCGTACCTGTGGAACCTGAGCGCTTCCGGTTACGCCAACTCCTTCTACTCGGCGGCCGTGCAGGCCGGGAGTCAGAGCTGGAAGGCGATGTTCTTCGGCTCGCTCGACTCGGCGGGCGCCATCACCGTCGACAAGCCCCCGGCCTCCCTGTGGCCGATGGCGCTCTCCGTACGGATCTTCGGCCTCAGCTCGTGGGCGATCCTCGTGCCGCAGGTCCTGATGGGCGTGGCGACGGCGGGCGTCCTGTACGCGGCGGTGCGCCGCCGGTTCAGCGCCGGGGCCGGGCTGCTGAGCGTCGTGGTCTTCGCGCTCACGCCCGTCGCCGCCCTGATGTTCCGCTTCAACAACCCGGACGCGCTCCTCGCCCTGCTCATGACCGTCACGGTGTACTGCGTCCTGCGCGCCATGGAGCACGGCCGCACGAAGTGGCTGGTGTGGGCGGGCGTCGCCATCGGTCTCGCGTTCCTCACGAAGACGCTCCAGGCGTTCCTGATCCTGCCGGCCCTGGCCGTCGTGTACGGGGTGTTCGCGCCGGGCAGGCCGCTCAGGCGGATCGGGCAGCTGCTGCTGTCCGGGGCGGTGACGGTCGTGGCGGGCGGCTGGTGGGTGGCGGTCGTGGAGCTGTGGCCCAAGTCCTCGCGCCCGTACATCGGCGGCTCCCAGACGAACTCGTTCCTCGAACTCACCTTTGGCTACAACGGGCTCGGCCGTATCAGCGGCGACGAGACGGGGTCCGTGGGCGGCGGGGGAACGCGTGGGGGTGCCGGGCACTGGGGCTCGACCGGGCTCGGCCGGATGTTCGGCGCCGAGGTCGGCAGCCAGGTCTCGTGGCTTCTGCCGGCCGCGCTCCTGCTGCTCGTCGCCGGTGTCGTCATCACCTGGCGGGCCGGCCGGACGGACACGGCACGCGCCGCGTTCCTCGCGTGGGGCGGCTCCCTGATCATGAGCATGGCCGTCTTCAGCTTCATGGCCGGGATCTTCCACCAGTACTACACGGTGGCCCTCGCCCCGTACGCCGCCGCGCTCGTCGGCATGGGCGTGAGCGTGCTGTGGCAGGAACGGGCCAGGTTCGCGGCGTCCGCCACGCTCGGCCTGACGGTGGCGGTGACGGCGGTGTGGTCGTACGTACTGCTTGGCCGCACCCCGGACTACGTGCCGTGGCTGCGGTGGGCGATTCTCGTCGGGGGTGTCGTGGCGGGGCTCGGCGTCGCCCTCGCGGGGCGGGTCAACCGTCAATTGACGCTCGGGGCAGCCGGGTTGGGGCTCGCGGCGGCGCTCGCCGGGCCGGCCGCGTACACCGTCAGCACGCTCGGTACCGGCCACAACGGATCCATCGTGACGGCGGGGCCGGCCGGGGCGAGCATGAGGGGCGGCTTCGGCGGAGGCTTCCGTGCCGGAGGGATGCGGCCGCCCGGGGTGCAGGCCCCGCCGAACACCCTGAAGGGCCGCACCCTGAACAACCGCACCCCGAACGGCCTCCGCAACTCCCGCCACACCATGGGCGGCGGCATGTCCGGCCTCCTCGACGGCGCCCGCGTGAGCGCCAAGGCCAAGGCCCTCGTAGCGGCGAACGCCGACCACTACACCTGGGCCGCGGCAACCGTCGGCGCCCAGAACGCGGCCGGCTACCAGCTCTCGACCGGCAAGCCCGTCATGGCGATCGGCGGATTCAACGGCAGCGACCCGTCCCCGACGCTCGCCCAGTTCAAGCGGTACGTCGAGGACGGGCGGATCCACTACTTCATCGCCGGCGGCAGGGACCGGATGGGCGGCGGCAGGGGCGGAACGGGCGGCGGCAGGGGTGGCCGTAGCGGTGCTGGCACCGCCGCCTCGATCCAGGCCTGGGTCGAGAAGAACTACACGAAGGTCACGGTGGGCACTGCCACCTTCTACGACCTCACGCGCCCCACGGCCTGAGGCGCTAATCCCCCGCGCGCGTGAGCGCCAAATCAGCGACAACCGGGCGGTGGTCCGAGGCAAGCGTCTCGGCCACCGCCGCGTCGCGCACCCGTACCCCCTCACCCACCGCGATGTAGTCGATCCGCTTGACCGGATTCGCCGCCGGGAACGTGTACGCGCCCGGGTCGGCCGGGGTCAGTTCCTTCCAGAGCGGGGCGAGTTCGGGCGCGCCGGGCTCCGCGTTGAAGTCGCCGAGCAGGATCTGCCGGTCCGCCGGCGACGTACGCTCCCCGGCCATGATCCGGCGTGTGTCGGCGACCTGCGCGGCCCGCACGGACGGGTCGCCCCGGTAGTCGAGGTGCGTCACGAACACCTGGACGGGCACCCCGCGCACGCTCAGTTCGACCTCCCCGAATCCGGGCGCGGGCGCCGGGACCGGGTTCGGGTCCTGTGTGGAGAGGCGGGTGATGTCGTGGTTGACGGCGCCCCGGACCGGATACCGGGACAGGACCGCGACCCCGTACTCGCGGCGCGGCCCTGACGGCTCCACCGGGTCGAGGCTGTATATCGGCGCGAACGAGACGCGCATCTTGAGGCGGCGCCCCAGCTCCTCGGCCACGTCCAGGTTCTGGCTGCGCGCGCCCCAGTGGACGTCGACCTCCTGGAGGCCGATCACGTCGGCGTCGAGCGCGCGCAGCGCGGCCGCCTGCCGGTCGAGGTCGAAGACGTTGTCCATGCCGGCGCCGGCATGGACGTTGTACGTGGCCACGCGCAGCGGCACGGGCGGAGCGTCCGCGTCGGCGGCCCTGGCGGGCGGCGCTGCGGCGAGCGCTCCCAGCAGCGCGGCGGCGGCGAGTGCGTGCGGAACGAGCGGTGTACGGCGGTGTTTCGCGTAGGTCGACATGCGGCCCCTCACTCGTACGGGTCGTCAGGTTCTCTGGCGGCACGCTAGCGCCGGAAAACGGCTTGGTGGCCGTGCGACGGTCACTGTACGGTGTACATCAATCATTCCCATACACCGTACAGGATCCGATCTCCGCAAGATCCGACCCGTACGAGGACCGATCCCCGCAGGATCCGACCCGTACGAGAACCGATCCCCGCAAGATCCGACCCGTACAAGGAGGGGCTCCTATGACGGCGACGACCGCCGAGAGTTCTCCGGCCGCCACCGGCGGCGGCCATCCGCAGCGCTGGCTGATCCTCGGCGTCATCTGCCTCGCCCAGCTCACCGTGCTGCTCGACAACACCGTCCTGAACGTGGCGATCCCCTCCCTCACCCGGGAGCTGGACGCCTCGACCTCCGACATCCAGTGGATGATCAACGCGTACTCGCTGGTCCAGTCGGGTCTGCTGCTCACCGCGGGCAGCGCCGCCGACCGGTACGGGCGCAAGAAGATGCTCGCGGCGGGGCTCGTGCTCTTCGGAGCCGGTTCGCTGGTCGCCGGACTGGCCGATTCCACCGGGCAGTTGATCGCGGCGCGGGCCGGCATGGGCGTCGGCGGAGCGCTCCTGATGACGACCACGCTCGCCGTCGTCGTGCAGATCTTCGACGACGCCGAGCGCGTCCGCGCGATCGGCCTGTGGGCCACCGTGAACTCCCTCGGCTTCGCCGCGGGCCCGCTCATCGGCGGCGTCATGCTCGACCACTTCTGGTGGGGCGCGATCTTCCTGGTCAACATCCCGGTCGCGGTGATCGGCCTGATCGCCGTCATCGCCCTGGTCCCCGAGTCCAAGAACCCCCTCGGCGACCGCCCCGACCTGCTCGGCGCGCTGCTCTCCACCATCGGCATGACCGGCGTCGTCTACGCGATCATCTCCGGGCCGCAGCACGGCTGGACGTCCGCCCACGTCGGCGTATCGGCGCTGGTCGGAGTGGTCGTCCTTGCCGCGTTCGTCGTCTGGGAGCTGCGCATCCCGTATCCGATGCTGGACATGCACTTCTTCCGGAACCAGCAGTTCACGGGGGCCGTGGCGGGCGCGATCCTGGTCGCGTTCGGGATGGGCGGCTCGCTCTTCCTGCTCACCCAGCACCTCCAGTTCGTCCTCGGCTACGGGCCGCTGGAGGCCGGACTGCGCACGGCGCCGCTCGCGCTCACCGTCGTCGCGCTCAACCTGTCCGGCGTCGGCGCGCGCATCCTGCCCAGGCTGGGCACCCCCGCGACGATCGCCGCCGGCATGACGTGCCTCGCGGCGGGCCTCGCCGCGATCGCGCTGCTCGGCGGTGACTCGTACGGGGGGATGCTGGCCGGGCTCGTCGTGATGGGCGCGGGCATCGCGGTCGCCATGCCGGCCATGGCCAACGCCATCATGGGCGCGATCCCGCCGGAGAAGGCTGGCGTGGGCGCCGGGGTGAACGGCACGCTCGCCGAGTTCGGCAACGGCCTCGGCGTCGCCGTGCTCGGCGCCGTCCTCAACTCCCGTTTCGCCGTGCTGGTTTCGGTCTCAGCGGCCTCGCTCCCGGCGGCGCTCGCCGCGGCGGGGTCGGCGGCCGAGCGGGCGCGGATCGCGGAGGCGTTCTCGTCCGGGCTGCGGACCAGTCAGCTGGTCGGCGCGGTCGCGGTGCTGGTGGGCGGGCTGCTGGCCGCCGCGTTGCTCAAGCGGGCGGAGGGGGCAGTATCGGAGGTGAAGGCTTCCGCGTAGCTGCGCATAGCATCGGCGGTGGCGGACCGGACGGTTCCGGTCCGCTGCCGAACCGGGCCGGTACCGCCCGGTTGGTTCCGGTCCGCTGCCGGAACCGGGCCCGGTACGAGGACTTTGGGAAGGTGCGCCCATGGCGAAGGCAGGCGACCGCGCGAAGGGGACGGCGCGGATGAGTGTCTGGCTGGAGGGCAAGGCCCCGCGCACCCGCAGGAGCGACCAGCCGAGCACGCTCGACCGGGACAGGATCACCGAGGTCACGGTGAAGCTGCTCGACGCGGACGGCCTCGCCAAGTTCTCGATGCGCCGCCTCGCCGGCGAGCTCGGCGTCACCGCGATGTCCGTCTACTGGTACGTGGACACCAAGGACGACCTGCTCGAACTCGCCCTCGACCATGTCTTCGGCGGCCTGGAGCTGCCCGAGTCACAGTCCCCCGGCGACTGGCGCGGCCGGCTGCGGGCGCTCGCGGCGCAGTACCGCGCGCTGCTCGTGCGCCACCCCTGGGTCGCCACGCTGCACGGCAACTTCCTCAACATCGGCCCGCATTCGATGGACTTCTCGCGCCGCGTGCAGACCGTCATCAAGGACACCGGGCTCTCGACCACCGGCCAGCGCGGCGCCATCGCCGCCGTCTTCCAGTTCGTGTACGGGTTCGGCACCATCGAGGGCAACTTCGTGCAGCGGTGCGCGGCGGCCGGGATGACCCAGGACGAGTACTACCGCGAGGCGATGGGCGCGTTCGGGCGGCGGCCGGAGCTGGCCGAGGACTTCCACAAGGCGGAGGAGCTGATGGAGGGGGCCGACGGCGAGACGGTCGAGGAGATCCGCGAGGCGGACTTCGGCGTCGCACTCGACGTGCTCGTCGCGGGCATCGAGGCACTGGTGGCGCAGGAAGCGGCGGCCGGCGCACAGGCGTGAGGCTCGGGCCGGCGCAGGGACGTAAGGCTCAGGCCGACCCGTATATGTAAGCCCGGCACACTCACCTGCTCATGCCAGCCGCGCCGGAAATCCCCCGGTGGCCACCGGCCCCCACCGCTCCGGCGTCACGCGGATGATCGACTTTCCCTGCCTGATCATCGCCGCACGGTACTCGTCCCAGTCCGGGTGCTCGCCCGAGATGTTGCGGAAGTACTCGACCAGCGGCTCGACGGAGTCGGGCGCGTCGATGACCTCCGCGGTGCCGTCGACCTGGACCCAGGGCCCGCTCCAGTCGTCACTCAGGACGACCACGCTGACCCGCGGATTCCGCTTGGCGTTACGGGTCTTGGCGCGTTCGGGATACGTGGAGACGACGATCCGCCCGGAGTCGTCGACCCCGCAGGTCAGGGGGGAGGCCTGCGGGGTGCCGTCGGCGCGGGCGGTCAGGAGGAGCGCGCGGTGGCGCGGGCGGACGAAATCGAGCAACTCGTCCAGGGAGACACGGGTGTTGGTCGCGATGGTGGGTGCCATGCCCGGCACCCTACGACCTGGACCCCACTAGGGCCTGTCGTCAAATTCCCGTCTGCCGGGCGACGCCTGGCACGCACGCTCGCGGCGTTGCCGAAACGTCCGAGTAGCTCCGCTACTAGGACGCTCCGGCGCCTTGCGATCGCACGCACCAGACGCCGCCCGGCCCGCCCTTCGGGCGGACGACGGGAATTTGACGACAGGCCCTAGGAGCGGGCTCAGGCCTGCGGCAGCGCGTCGCCCTGCACGGCCTGGATGTCGAGCTCCACCTTCAGCGTCGTGCCGATCGCGGAGATGCCCGCCTGCACGACCTGGTTGTAGTTCATCGCGAAGTCCTCGCGCTTCAGCTCGGTCGTCGCCCGGAACGCCGCCCGGGTGCCGCCCCACGGGTCCGCGCCCGTGCCGAGGTAGCTGAGGTCGAGGTCCACGGGCCGTACGACGCCGTGCAGCGTCAGCTCGCCGTGCACCGTCCAGCGGTCCGAACCGGCCGGCTCCAGGCCGGTCGAGCGGAAGGTGATCTCCGGGTACGTCTCCACGTCCAGGAAGTCGGGCGACTTCAGGTGCCCGTCCCGCATCCCGTTGCCCGTGTCGATGGTGGACGCCTTGATGACGGCCTCGACCCGCGACTTCTCCACGTCCTGGGCGATCTCGATACGCCCGCCGAACTCCGTGAACCGGCCGTGCACGCTGGAGATCCCGAGGTGCTGCGCGACCGCGGCCACCGTGGAGTGCACCGGGTCGATCGTCCAGGGCCCCGGCGGCGGCAGTTCCGCGCCGCCCTGCCGGCCCAGCACCACCGTGCCGATGTCGGCACGGCCGCTCGCCGTCACCATCGCCGTGGAGGCCGTCGGCGCGTAACCCACCGCCGTCACGATCACCACGTACGGGCCCGGGGTCAGCGTCGACGCGTCGTGCACGGCACCCTCGTCGTCGGCCTCGGCCCGCAGTACCTGCCCACCCGTCATGTCGGTCACCGTCACGACGGCGTGCGGCAGAGCCCATCCGTCCTTGGTCCGGATCCGCGCGCTCAGTCCCATGATTCTCCTTGCGCCTGAAGCGGCGCCGTTCTCGCGGACGGGGTCGCCCTCCGCGGTGGTTCCTCGGTCGTTCGCTGAGGTTCCTTGGTCGTTTATCCCCCTGAACGGGCTGAACCCCGGACCGGTGGCGGCCGGCCGTCCCCTGCCGTTCACTGCCGCCACCGGATCCGGGGTCCCTTTCCCACAACCGGGCGGGGGCGCGTCTCCGCTCGATGCGCGCCCCTGCCCGGGGTCGTCACTCGCCCGGGTGGGCGAGTTCGATGTCGTGGCCCTCGACGCCGGCACCGTTGACGGTGAGGCCGGTGGCCACCGGCGGGTAACCGGTCGCGATGACCGTGTAGTCGCCGCTGTCCAGGTCGGTGAAGGCGTACGCGCCGTCATCGCCGGTGGTGGCCGTCGCGACCACGTTGCCCGCCGCGTCGACGAGCGTGACCCGCGCGTCGTTCAGCGTGCCGCCCGAGGCCCGGACGACGCCGGTGAGCTGGGCGCCGGAGTGCAGCGCGATCTCGATCCGGGTGACCCCGGTGCCGCCGACCTCGACCGGGAGGGCGATCGGACGGTGACCGGCCGCGTTGACCGCGACGGTGACCGGACCGGGGACCAGCTCGGCGAAGGTGAACTCGCCCTGCTCACCGGAGATCCCGGTGGCGAGGACGTCACCGCGGACGTCGGTCACGATGACCATGGCGCCGGAGACCGGCTCCTTGGTGTCCACCGACTTCACGAGGCCGGCGAGCCCGCTGGTGCCGCTGAGGAGGATGTCGTACGTGACGGGCTCCTCGCCGACGACCACCGTGGAGGCCTGCGGCTGGTAGCCGTCGGCCGAGGCGATCAGGACGTAGCTGCCCGCGCCGGGGGCGTCGAGGCCGTAGCCGCCGTCGCTCTGGGCGACCGCACGGCCGAGCTGGCGCCCGCCGAGGGAGATCAGCGTGACCGCGGCCTGCGGGACCGGGGCGCTCTCGGCGCCGCGGACGAAGCCGCGGACCGGGGTGCCACCGCCGGTGGTCGCCGCCGGGACGTTCCCGGCGACCGAGGCCACGGCGGCCAGGCGCTGCGTCTGCGTGCCGGCGGCCGGCTCGGCGAGCGCGGGGGCGCCCACCAGGCTCGGGACCTTCTCGTCGTCCGCGGCCGGGGCGGCGGCGGGGGCGGTGTCGCCCTGCTTGGCCTGCTCCAGCGCACCGGACGTACGCAGCGGGACTTCCTTGATGAACAGCGTCACGAGGAACGCCAGGAAGGCGACCGGGGCGACGTACAGGAAGATGTCGGCGATGCCGTGCCCGTAGGCGCTCTCCAGCCAGTGACGGATGGGGGTGGGCAGCAGTTCCATGTCCGGGATCGAGCCGCCGCCGGCGGCCTTGGCGGCCGCGAGCTGGTCCTGCGGGGCCAGCGACTTGATGCCGTCCTTGGCGTGGTGGGCGATGCGGGTGGTCATCACGGAGCCGAGCGCCGAGACGCCGATCGCGCCACCGAGGGACCGGAAGAAGGTCACGACGGAGCTCGCGGAACCGAGGTCCTGCGGGGCGACCTGGTTCTGCGTGGACAGCACCAGGTTCTGCATCATCATGCCGATGCCGAGACCCATCAGCGCCATGAAGATCGCGAGGTGCCAGTACGGGGTGTCGTAGCGCATCGTGCCGAGCAGGCCCAGGCCCGCGGTCAGGAGCGCGCCGCCGGCGACCAGCCACGCCTTCCACTTGCCGGTCTTGGTGATGATCTGGCCGGAGAGGGTGGAGGAGACGAACAGACCCGCGATCATCGGGATCGTCATGACGCCGGACATCGTCGGCGTCTTGCCGCGCGCCAGCTGGAAGTACTGCGAGAAGAACACGGTGCCGGAGAACATCGCGACACCGACGAACAGCGACGCGACCGAGGCCAGCGAGATGGTGCGGTTGCGGAACAGCCGCAGCGGGATGATCGGCTCGCTCGCCTTGGACTCGACGAACAGGAAGATCAGCGCGAGCACGAGCGCGCCACCGACCATCGAGTAGGTCTGCCACGACAGCCAGTTGTACTTGTCGTCGGCGAAGGTGACCCAGACGAGGAGCAGGCAGACCGCGGCGGTGACGAAGAAGGCGCCGGCCCAGTCGACCTTGACCTTCCGCTTGACCACGGGCAGGTGCAGGGTCTTCTGCAGGACGACCAGGGCGATCAGCGCGAACGGCACGCCGACGTAGAGGCAGTAGCGCCAGCCGAGCCAGCTGGTGTCGGTGATCACGCCACCGATGAGCGGGCCGCCGACGGTCGCGACCGCGAACGTGGCACCCAGGTAGCCGGAGTAACGGCCACGCTCACGCGGGGAGATCATCGCGGCCATGATGATCTGCGCCAGGGCGGACAGACCGCCGGCGCCGATGCCCTGGATGACACGGGCGGAGATCAACATGCCGGGGTTCTGCGCGAGACCGGCGACGACCGAGCCCAGAACGTAGACGATCAGGGCTATCTGGACAAGGGCCTTCTTGCTGACGAGGTCGGCCATCTTGCCCCAGAGGGGCGTGGTGGCCGTCATCGCGAGCAGCGAGGCGGTGACGACCCAGGTGTAGGCGGACTGGCCGCCGCCCAGGTCGCTGATGATCTTGGGGAGGGCGTTCGAGACGACCGTCGACGAGATGATGGCGGCGAACATGCCGAGCAGCAGCCCGGACAGCGCCTCCATGATCTGTCGGTGCGTCATCGGAGCACTGCTGCCGTCGGGGGCTGCGCCTCCGTGCTTGGCATGGCTGCCCCGCACACCAGCCGGTGTGGTTGTTGCCATGGGAATCCTTTGCTTAAGCGGGTGTACGGGTGGTCTCTTCGGTTGCATCCGCGAGTACCTGGGCGTGACGCGGTGAGTAGCGGCAGTCGCCGAAGCTGTCGCGGAGCCGGCTCATCATCGAGATCAGCTGTCCGATCTCGTCGTCGGTCCAGTTGCTCAGCCGGTAGGCGAGCAGTTCGGCCGACCGCTCCGCGAGCAGTTCGTTCTGCCGCATTCCCTCGTCCGTGAGGGTCAGGATGCGGGAGCGCTTGTCCGCGGGGTCGGGGGACCGGTCGATCCAGCCGCGGTCGGCGACGTGCGCCACATGCCTGCTGGTCACGGACATGTCGACGGCGAGCAGTTCCGCCAGGCGGCTCATCCGCATCTCGCCGTACCGGCCGAGGAGCATGAGAACCGCGGCCGAACCGGCCGGACAGTCGTGGGGCAGGGACCGCTGGAGGTCTCGCTTCACGGCACCGAAGGCACTCAGCTGTCGTGCGAGCTCTGCGTACTGACTCTGCTCCGCCACGGCACCTCCTACGTTCGTTGCTTAGGGCAACCATACGGACAGTTGGTTGCCGCAGGCAAACGAAATTGCGGCAAGGGAGGCTAAAAGTTTGGCAAAGGCAAAGGGTTGCAACCGTAAAGTCGCAGCTCACCATGGCTATGGCGCCGTCAGCCCGGATTCGCTAGGGTCCTTCCCCATGGCACACAACCCCCAGGGCCCGGCCCCCGAAGGCAACTACGACCCCGCGGGGAGCACCCAGATGTTCCGCGCCTTCGTCGACGACCCGGCCACGCAGTCGCGGCAGCCGGCCGCCCCGGCGAAGTCGGGACCCGGCGCCGGACTGATCCTCGGCATCGTGCTCGCCGTAGTGATCGTCGCGGGCGTGGCCTGGCTGGCGCTGAAGTAGCCGTCCACCCCTAGGGGTGCTCACTTCCGGTCACCCCTAGGGGTGCTCACTTCCGGTCACCCCTAGGGGGTGCCGCTCACTTCCAGTCGACGGAGACGTCCAGCGTCTCCACGTGCATCCCGAGCGGCACCCGCCAGGCGTCGACGCACACGGTCCAGGTCTTCTTCTCCGTCTTCCCCGCGTCGATCGGTACGGGGAGGTCCTGGGTGGACCGGATCGTGGCCCAGTCGATGCCGAGGGCGCCGATGATGTGCGTCCCGAACGTCACCTTGCCGGAGCGCACCGCGCTGCCGCCGGTGTTGCGCAGCGTCAGGGTCACGTCCTCGCACCAGCGCTGGTCCGCGGCCTTGCGCACGGGGTCGCCGACGGCCTCGAGGGCGGCGGGGGCGTCGGTGTGGGGGGCGGAGGGGGTGGCGGTGTCGCCGCCTCCGGAACCAGTGCCTCCGGCCGAGCCGCTCCCGTTACTGCCACCACTGCTGCCGCTGCCGGCCGGTGCGCCGGGTCCGTCGGGCGCCGGCGTCACGCTCACACCGGAGCCGCCACCCGAGCCGTCGCCCGTACCGGCCTGAGCGCCGCCGGACCCGGAGCCGGACCCGCCGTCCGTGCCACCGCCGCCACCGGGGCTCGTGCCCGAACCGCCGCTCGCGTCACCCGACGGCGCACTCGAACTCCCGCCGCCGCCCGGCGACTTGGCGTCGCTCCCCGCAGGGGACCCCGAAGCCGCGTCCTCCAGCGGCACCAGCTTCACGTCACCCGTCGGCGGCACCGTGCTGTCCGGCGCTCTGTCGGGGGTGGGACCGGCCGCGCCGACCGCCACATAGCCGTCGCCGTCACCGCCGGAACTCCCGCACGCCGCAAGGAGACCGCCCAGGCAGACAACGGCCGCCGTGGCACCCGCGAGGGCGCCCCGGCGGCCGCGTATCGATGCTCGTCGCATCGCGCCAGTGTGTCTGACGGTCCGTCAATTAGGAACCCCGTCAACGACGTCGGCGCCGCGCCGGGTGGGTCAGTCGGCGGTCAGGCCTTCCCTGAGCTGCGTCAGCGTCCGCGTGAGCAGGCGCGAGACGTGCATCTGGGAGATGCCGACCTCCTCGCCGATCTGCGACTGCGTCATGTTCGCGAAGAAGCGGAGCATGATGATCCGGCGCTCGCGCGGCGGGAGCTTGGCGAGCAGCGGCTTGAGCGACTCGCGGTACTCCACGCCCTCCAGGGCCGTGTCCTCGTAGCCGAGGCGGTCCGCGAGCGAGCCCTCGCCGCCGTCGTCCTCGGGCGCCGGGGAGTCGAGGGAGGACGCGGTGTACGCGTTCCCCACCGCGAGGCCGTCGACCACGTCGTCCTCGGAGACGCCGAGCACCGCGGCCAGCTCGGGCACGGTCGGCGACCGGTCCAGCTTCTGTGCCAGCTCGTCGCTCGCCTTGGTCAGCGCGAGCCGCAGCTCCTGGAGCCGGCGCGGCACGCGCACCGACCAGGACGTGTCACGGAAGAAGCGCTTGATCTCGCCGACGACGGTCGGCATCGCGAACGTCGGGAATTCCACGCCGCGTTCGCAGTCGAACCGGTCGATCGCCTTGATCAGGCCGATCGTGCCGACCTGGACGATGTCCTCCATCGGTTCGTTCCGGCTGCGGAAGCGGGCTGCCGCGTACCGGACGAGCGGGAGGTTCAGCTCGATGAGGGTGTCCCGGACGTAGGCACGCTCCGGGCTGTTCTCGTCGAGCGAGGCGAGCCGCAGGAAGAGGGAGCGGGACAGCGTGCGGGTGTCGATGGCTTCGGAAGCCCCGGATGCAGGCGGGCTGTGAAGCACGGCGGGCGCGGGTTCGCTCTTGGTGAGCGTGAGCACCTTCGAGCTGCCCTGGTCTGCGGACATGCCACCCCCTTGAGGTCGCGGACGGTCGGCGGGCGCTCCCGTCAGGAAGGAACGCAGCCTCCACCTGAATACCGGAGGCGGGGCTCCGGCAAACGCGGTTCCCGCAGAATGTCACATGTCGGCAACGCGCTGTAGTGACATGTCGACATGGATGGGGTGAATCGGCGCAGGAAAAGGGGGGTGTGGCGCGGAACTTACGTATTTCGGCGGGGAAGTGCCGCAGAAGGCACTCCACCCGTTCCGGTTACGCTTCGATCCTGTTTGCGGATCTCAGCCTTGCGAAGCTTCTGGCCAGCAGTCTTGAAACGTGCATCTGCGAAACGCCCAATTCCGCGCTGATTTGTGACTGTGTCAGATTGCTGTAATAGCGCAGCAGGAGAATCCGCTGCTCACGCTCGGGAAGCTGGACGAGCAGATGCCGTACGAGATCGCGGTGCTCGACTCCGTCAAGTTCCGGATCCTCGTAACCGAGCCGGTCGAGGAGCCCCGGCATCCCGTCGCCCTCCTGGGCCGCCTCCAGTGACGTCGCGTGGTACGAGCGCCCCGCCTCGATGCACGCCAGGACCTCGTCCTCGCCGATGCGCAGACGCTCGGCGATCTCCGCGGTCGTGGGGGTGCGCCCGAAGGCGGTGGTGAGGTCCTCGGTCGCGCCGGTCACCTGTACCCACAACTCGTGGAGCCGGCGCGGGACGTGCACGGTGCGGACGTTGTCGCGGAAGTAGCGCTTGATCTCGCCGACGACGGTCGGCATCGCGAAGGTCGGGAACTGCACGCCCCGCTCGGGGTCGAAGCGGTCGATCGCGTTGATGAGCCCGATCGTGCCGACCTGGACGACGTCCTCCATGGGCTCGTTGCGGCTGCGGAAGCGGGCTGCCGCGTACCGGACGAGCGGGAGGTTGGCCTCGATGAGGGCGCTGCGGACCCTGGAGTGTTCGGGGGTGCCCGGCAGCAGATCCTTCAGCTGCTGGAAGAGCACCTGCGTGAGCGCTCGGGTGTCGGCGCCCCGGCTCTTCACGGCCGGTGCTTGAGGGGCAGTACTGGCCGGCACGGTCAACGCCACCTCAGTCTCCGTAAACTCGTCCGTCAACTCATCCTTCAAAAGCGGTCATAGCATCACAAGACATGTGCACTGTGTGCAAGCACCGTATAACCACGTGTTGACGGACAACTTGCGCATATAGCTTGGAGTGTGGGAAGCAAAAAGGCCCTTCACCGATCCGGTGAAGGGCCGCCGAGTCGTGCGTTCGGCTCAGAACTCGTAGTCCGCGATCACCCACGTGGCGAACTCGCGCCACTGCGCGACGCCCGCCTGGTGCGCCGGGTGCTCGAGGTACCGCTTGAGCGCGTCGGTGTCCTCGACCGCCGAGTTGATGGCGAAGTCGTACGCGATGGGGCGGTCGGTGATGTTCCAGTCGCACTCCCAGAACGTCAGCTCCGGGATCTGCTCACCGAGGGCGCGGAAGGCTTTGACGCCCTCGACGACGCGAGGCTCGTCGCGCTCGACGCCCTCGTTGAGCTTGAAGAGGACCAGGTGGCGGATCACGGGCACTCCTTGCAGACGTTTACAGGGGCGCTCAGCTTCCGCCGTTGGCGATCCAGGTCATGAAGTCACCGATGCCCTGGGCGGCGGCCGAGACGCCCTCGAAGCCTATCTGGACGTACTGGGCGGCCCGGTGCGGGTCGGTGATGATCACGTAGAGCACGAAGACCACGACGACGAAGAGACCTATCTTTTTCGTCTGCACCACGTTCTGGCCTCCCCGTGCCCGTGTCCCGTGTGACCCCTGTGTTTTGCCGGGCGTGAGTCTAACCCGCCTGTCCGTTCAGCTGGTTATCCCGTTTTCGGGGATGTTCGGGGCCAATCGCCCCGCGCGCGGCCGGACATGCAGAACGCCCCTCTTTCCCGGTCACCCGGGGAAGAGGGGCGTTGTCAGCGGTAGCGGAGGGATTTGAACCCTCGGTGACTTGCGCCACACTCGCTTTCGAGGCGAGCTCCTTCGGCCGCTCGGACACGCTACCGAGATGAACTCTAGCCCATGGGGGGCCATGGTCTGAAATCCGTATCCGGGAGGGTCGGCCGTAAGGCGCCGGGACGGGGTTCTGGCGGTCCGGTTCTGGCGGTCCGGTTCTGGCGGTCCGGGGTCTAGCGGTCGCGGAAGAAGGACGTGAGCTGTCGCGCGCACTCGTCCGCGAGCACGCCCTCGATCACCTCGGGACGGTGGTTGAGGCGCCGGTCGCGGATCACGTCCCACAGGGAGCCGGCCGCTCCGGCCTTGTCGTCGCGGGCCCCGTAGACGACCCGGTCGACCCGGGACTGGACGAGGGCGCCCGCGCACATCGTGCACGGCTCCAGGGTCACGACGAGCGTGCAGCCCGTGAGCCGCCATTCGCCGAGCACGGCTGCCGCCCGCCGGATGGCAAGCACCTCCGCGTGCGCGGTCGGGTCGCCGGTCGCCTCGCGTTCGTTGTGCCCCGAGGCGAGCACGGTCGTCCCGTCCGGGCCGAGCACGACGGCCCCGACGGGTACGTCACCGCCCTCGGCGGCGAGCGTCGCCTCCCCGACGGCGAGGCGCATGGCCTGCCGCCAGGGGTCGCGTACGGGGTCCGGTGCCTGGTCTGCGGTGCTCACGGGCGGAATCTAGCCCACCGGGGCCGGCGGGCTCTTGGCTGACGGGGGCCTATCGAACCGTTTCGAGGACCTCCGAGGCTCCCAGGGCCTCGGCGATCTCGCCGAGTGCGTCGGTGGTGTCGAGGGCGAGCAGCTCCTTCTCGGAGACTCCGAGGTCCGCGAGGATCCGGGTGTCCCCGATCGGGCCCGCGGGCACGGCCTCGGCCGAGGCCCCCGCGTCGTCGTCCTCGTCCCCGTCCTCGTCGGACCGGTCGGGCTCGCCGTCCTCGGTCCCGTCGAGATCCAGGGCGTCCAGCTCGTCCTGGTCGGGATCCTTGCCGAGCAGTTCGTCGGTGAGCAGGATCTCGCCGTACGAACTCCGGGCGGCCGCGGCCGCGTCGGAGACGTAGATACGAGGGTCCTCCTCGCCGTCCACACGGATGACGCCGAACCAGGCGTCCTCCTGTTCGATGAAGACGAGCACCGTGTCGTCCTCGGCGCCGGCCGAGGCTTCACGGGCCAGGTCGGTGATATCCGACATGGCCTCCACGTCGTCGAGCTCTGTATCGCTCGCTTCCCACCCGTCTTCGGTGCGCGCGAGCAGTGCGGCGAAGTACACCGTGACTCTCCCACTGGTCTCAGGTGTGCCGGTTGGACTTCCCCCCGGCGGACTCGGGAGGCGGGGTGTCCACTTCTAGTCCCGCCCAATCGGAATCGTGGCAGAAACCATCGCCTCAGAGGAGGTCTTCCGCCCCCTGTGTCCGCGCGGCGTCACCAGCGGAACGTCCGCATACGCATCTGCTGACGCATCCGGGCCGCCCTCGCGCGGCGTGGCTGGACCCGGTCGCGCAGCTCTCGCGCCTCCGCCAGATCCCGTAGGAACTGGGCGCGGCGCCGTCGGCGATCGGCGTCGCTCTCCTCCTGCTCCGGGTCCTGTCCCCGGTCGTGCTGTCCCTGATCCGGCATAGGCACACCACCCCAGTCGTGCTTCCCACTTTCCCTCCGATGGCGGGTTTGATGCCAGGGTGCAGGCGGCGGGGGCGCGGTTACTGTTGGGGACATGCGGATTCACGTCGTCGACCACCCGCTGGTGGCGCACAAACTCACCACCCTGCGCGATCAGCGCACCGATTCCCCGACCTTCCGGCGCCTCGCCGACGAGCTGGTGACCCTGCTCGCGTACGAGGCCACCAGGGACGTGCGCACCGAGCAGGTCGACATCGAGACCCCGGTCTCGGCGACGACCGGAGTGAAGCTCTCCTACCCGCGGCCCCTGGTCGTGCCGATCCTGCGGGCCGGCCTCGGGATGCTCGACGGCATGGTGCGGCTGCTGCCGACGGCCGAGGTGGGCTTCCTCGGCATGGTGCGCGACGAGGAGACGCTCCAGGCGTCCACGTACGCGACGCGGATGCCGGACGACCTGTCCGGGCGTCAGGTGTACGTGCTCGACCCGATGCTGGCGACCGGCGGCACGCTCGTCGCGGCGATCAAGGAACTCATCAAGCGCGGCGCGGACGACGTCACGGCCGTGGTGCTGCTCGCCGCCCCCGAGGGCGTCGAGATCATGGAGCGCGAGCTCGCCGGCACCCCGGTGACCGTCGTGACGGCCTCGGTCGACCAGCGGCTCAACGAGAACGGGTACATCGTCCCGGGCCTCGGCGACGCGGGCGACCGGATGTACGGGGCGGCGGAGTAGCCGCCACCCCTTCCGTACCTCTGCTCAGCAGTGCTTCTTCGACGCGGCGGGCGCAGGCTCGGGCTTGGTCAGTGCGGCCAGGGCCCTGTCGGCGTCCGCCTTCGTCGTGAGCTGCTTGAACGCGGTGCCGATGATCAGGTCGACCTCGGCCGGCTTGGCACGGCCGTCGGTCTTCAGCTCGGCGCCGGAGAGCTGCGTGCCGAGGACCGGCAGCGCGGCGTCCGTGGCGGACTTGGCGCCGAGCAGGACCGCGGGGCCCTTGACCTTCTTGTCGTACGCCGTCGTCGCGTTGCCGACGTCGCCGATCTTGAAGCCGCGCTTCTTCAGCTCGTCGGCGGTCGACTTGGCGAGACCGCTGCGGGGCGTGGCGTTCAGGACGTTCACCGTGACCTCGCCGGGCTTCGGCAGGATCTTGGCGGCGGGGCTGGGCGACGCGGACGGCTTCGCCCGGCAGTCGCTGCTTCCGCCCGCGGCCGAGGCCTTGTCGCCGCCGGTGAAGACGTCGACGAGCTGGAGCGTGCCCCAGCCGATCAGGCCGACCGCCACGACGGAGGCGACGACGGCGAGCACGATCCTGCTGCGCCCGCGGCTCCGGCGCATCCGCGGATACTTTGCTCCCGTGATGCGGTACTTGCCGCCCATGCCGGGGGGAGTGAGCATGCTCATGAGCGCAGCGTAGTGCGACCCGGCGGTGATTCCTACTAAATGATCATTGGTCGGCGCCGGGGAATACCCGAAAGGTGCAAGGCGGGCGCGGGGCCCGTGGGGGCGGCCCTGGTCGCGGGTGAGGGGTCGGCCCAGGTCAGGGGGTCGCGGGCCGGGCGGAGGTCAGCCCAGTTCGAGGACGCGGGCGTGGAGCACCTGGCGCTGCTGCAGCGCGGCGCGGACGGCGCGGTGCAGCCCGTCCTCCAGATACAGGTCGCCCTGCCACTTCACGACGTGCGCGAAGAGGTCGCCGTAGAACGTCGAGTCTTCGGCGAGCAGCGTTTCCAGGTCGAGCTGGCCCTTGGTCGTCACGAGCTGATCGAGGCGGACCGGGCGCGGCGCGACGTCCGCCCACTGCCGGGTGCTTTCCCGGCCGTGGTCGGGGTACGGCCGGCCGTTTCCGATGCGCTTGAAGATCACACGGAAAGCCTACCGGGCCCGGCTCTCCGGGCGCAGCCACGGAGACGCAGTGCGAGCCTGGGAAATGTCGCCCTGAACAAGGGCAAACCGGGAAGACCCAAGCCGGGGACAGGGGCGAGAAATGAGTGACAGAGAGCCGATCCCGGCCGGGCAGGCGAATGAGGGGGCCTCTTCGGGGGTAGGAGCGGCCGCCGGGTTGACGCCCGGGAGCGCGGCTTCGGCGGCGACGGGTTCAGTAGATGCGGCGCGTGGCGGGGAAGTTCCCGCCCCCGCCCAGGAGATCGCCGCCGGTTACGCCTTCACCGGCCCAGCCCTCGACCTCGGCGCGCTGGTGTGGGACGGGCGGTGCCTGCCCGGCGCGCAGATCCGCATCCCGCTCGGAATGCTCAACCGGCACGGCCTCGTCGCTGGTGCCACCGGCACCGGCAAGACGAAGACGCTCCAGCTCGTCGCCGAGCAGCTGTCCGCGCAGGGCGTCCCGGTCTTCCTCGCCGACATCAAGGGCGACATCTCGGGGGTCTCGGCCCCGGGCGAGCCCAACGCCCGCGTGACGCAGCGGGCTTCGGAGGTCGGCCAGGAGTGGCGGGCGACCGGCTTCCCCTGCGAGTTCTACGCACTCGGCGGCATCGGCCCCGGCATCCCCCTGAGGGCCACCGTCACGAGCTTCGGCCCGGTGCTGCTCGCCAAGTGCCTCCAGCTGAACCAGACTCAGGAGCAGTCCCTCGGCCTGATCTTCCATTACGCCGACCAGAAGGGCCTCGAACTCTTCGACCTCAAGGACCTGCGCGCGGTCGTCACGTTCCTCACCTCGGACGAGGGCCGGCCGGAACTCAAGGCCATCGGCGGCCTGTCGACCGCGACGGCCGGGGTGATCCTGCGCTCCCTGACCGCGTTCGAGCAGCAGGGCATGAGCGACTTCTTCGGCGAACCCGAGTTCGACAGCGGCGAATTGCTGCGTACGGCACCGGACGGGCGCGGCCTGGTCTCCGTACTCGAACTGCCCGCCGTGCAGGACAAGCCGCATCTGTTCTCGACGTTCCTGATGTGGCTGCTCGCGGATCTGTTCCACGATCTGCCCGAGGTCGGGGACGTGGAGAAGCCGAAGCTGGTGTTCTTCTTCGACGAGGCGCATCTGCTGTTCAACGGCGCGTCCAAGGCGTTCCTGGAGGCGGTCACGCAGACGGTGCGGCTGATCCGGTCCAAGGGCGTCGGGGTGTTCTTCGTGACGCAGACGCCGAAGGACGTGCCGTCCGACGTCCTCGCCCAGCTCGGCAACCGAGTCCAGCACGCGCTGCGGGCCTTCACGCCCGACGACCAGAAGGCGCTGAGGACGACGGTGAAGACGTTCCCGCGGTCCCCTTACGACCTGGAGGAGCTGCTGACCTCGCTCGGTACGGGCGAGGCCGTGGTCACCGTACTGAGCGAGAACGGTGCGCCGACCCCGGTCGCCGCGACCCGGCTGCGGGCGCCCGAGTCGCTGATGGGGCCGGTCGACGCGGGCGCGCTCGACACGGCGGTGAAGGGGTCGGAGCTGTACGCGCGGTACGCGGACGCGGTGGACCGGGAGTCGGCTTACGAGAAGTTGACGGCGCGTGAGGTGGAGACCCGGGCGGCTCCTGCGGAGAAGACCGCGAAGGCCGCCGATGAGCCGTCCCTCGTGGAGCAGGTCGTGGGCAGTGGCGTCTTCAAGTCCCTTGCCCGGTCGGTCGGTACGCAGTTGGGGCGGGAGATCTCGCGGTCGCTCTTCGGGACGCGACGCCGGTAGTTATCTGCCGGCGGCCTTCGCGGCCTTGGCCGCCGCCTTCATCTCCTGCTTGTGCGCCCGCACCTTCGTGAGCGACTCGGGCCCGGTGATGTCCGCGACCGACCGGAAGGACTTCGCCTCTCCGTACGCGCCCGCCGCCTCGCGCCAGCCCTTGGGGCGTACCCCGAGCTGCTTGCCGAGCAGGGCCAGGAAGATCTGGGCCTTCTGCTTGCCGTAGCCGGGCAGGTCGCCGAGGCGCTTGAGCAGTTCCCGGCCGTCCGTGACGCCTTCCCAGACGGCGGTCGCCTCCCCGTCGTAGTGCTCGACGAGGTACTGGCACAGCTGCTGGATCCGCTTGGCCATCGAGCCGGGGTAGCGGTGCACGGCCGGCTTCGTGGACAGCAGCGTCGCGAACGCCTCGGGGTCGTACGCGGCGATCTCGTGCGCGTCCAGATCATCGGCGCCCATCCGCTGCGCGATCGTGTACGGGCCCGCGAACGCCCACTCCATGGGCACCTGCTGGTCGAGCAGCATCCCCACGAGGGCGGCCAGCGGACTGCGGCTGAGCAGCGCGTCGGCGTCCGGCTCCTGGGCGAGGTGAAGGGTGACGTCCATACGTCGATGATCGCGCGGCGGGGGCCCCGGCGCAGTTCCGGGCCGCCTGGTCAGCCGCGTACGAGAAGGATCACCGACGCGGTGACGCCGACCACGACGATCACCGCCCGGAGCGCGGTCGGGGGCAGTCTGCGGCCGTATTTCGCGCCGACGACGCCGCCCAGGGTGGAGCCGGCGGCGATGACGGCGGCGACCGCCCAGTCGACGTCGGTGACGGCGATGAAGACGATCGCGGCGACGCCGTTCACGATCGAGGCCAGGACGTTCTTCACCGCGTTGAGCCGCTGGAGGTCGTCCTGGAGGAAGCTGCCGAACATGCCCATGAGCAGCACGCCCTGCGCGGCGCCGAAGTAGCCGCCGTAGACGCCGGTGCCGAGCACGCCGAGCCATATCGGGACCCCGGCGTCGGTGCGCTTCGCGGAGGCCTGGCGCCGCTTCGACCAGGCACTGAGCCGGGGCTGGAGCACGACGAGGACGCACGCGGCCAGGATGAGCACGGGCACCACCGCCGTGAACGCGCCGGGCGGCAGCTTCAGCAGCAGGAGCGCGCCGGTGAGCCCGCCGATCAGCGAGGCCGAGCCGAACCGTACGAGCCGCTTCCGCTGCCCCTTCAGCTCGCGCCGGTAGCCGTACGCGGCGCTGACCACGCCCGGCACGAGCCCGATGTTGTTCGACACGTTGGCGAGGACGGGCGGATACCCGAACGCCAGGAGCGTGGGGAAGGTGATGAGGGTGCCGGAGCCGACGACGGCGTTGATCGCGCCGGCGGCGACCCCGGCCGCCCCGATGGCCAGGGCTTCGAGTGCGTCCACGCCGAGATCGTTTCGGAGCCGGACATCCAAGTCAATCCTCGCAATTACTTGCAGAAGTCCAAGGTATGGCTTGGGTGTCGTCTCGCTGGCTACGTTGGCGCCGTGACCCTCGACGATCTTCGTGTCTACGTCGCCGTGTGCGCCGCGGGCAGCCTCAGCGCCGTCGCCCGCGACCTCTCCTGCACGCAGTCGGCGGTGAGCCAGCACATCCGGCGCCTCGAACGCGAGATCGGCGTCAGCCTCCTCGAACGGCACGCGCGCGGGGTGCTTCCGACGCCCGCCGGACGCATCCTCCAGACGGCGGCCGCGGAAGGCATCGGCGGCATCGACGTGGCGCTGCGCCGCCTGCGTGACCTGGCGCGCGGCGAGAGCGGAGCCGTACGCGTCACCACGGGCGCGACGACCGTGCGCCACTTCATGTCGGAGGCCATCGTCGGCTTCCGGCGCCGGCACCCCCAGGTCAGCCTGGAGTTCCAGACGGTCTCCTCCAGCCACAGCGCGTACGAGGCGCTGGCCGCGCACGATCTCGACCTCGCCTGGATCACCATCGGCGCGCCCGCACGCGGCATCGAACAGCGTCCCGTCGCCGAGCTGCCCTGGGTCCTCGCGGTCCGCCGTGACGACCCGCTGGCCGCGCGCGAGTACATCGAACCCGACGACCTGGGCACCGCCCAGCTCATCCGGCCGCCCGAACAGTCGACGTCCCGGTTCCATCTCGACCGGCATTTCGCCGGGCTCGGGATCGTCAGGACGGCCGAGTCGGACGCGGGGGTCGCCGACTGGGCCACCGCGGTCCACCTCGCCGAACTGGGCCTCGGGCACGCGATCGTCCCCGAGCTGCCCGGCTGGCGCGACCCGGCCCGTGTCGGCCCGGTCCTGGTCCCCGTACCGGCGCTGCCGCCGCTCGCGGTGGGCTGGGCGGTCCGGCGCTGGGCCACGCTGACACCGCTGGCCAGGGGGTTCGCGGATCTGGTGGCGGAGCATTGCGGGGGGTGACGGGCGGAGGCAAGGGGTGACCGGCGCGCCGGGCGGCGCTCTGTGGCGGGCGTCCGGCCGCCGGGAGACGCTGGAACTATGACCGTGACCTACGACCTGAAGACTCTCGCCGACAAACACCTCGCCGCCGCACGCAACGCCGCCCACGGCCGCAGCGCGCACCTCCTGCTCCGGGAGCAGCCCCTGCGGCAGAGCGTCATCGCGCTGACGGCCGGTTCCTCCCTGGAGGAGCACAACGCTCCGCCCGCCGCGACGCTCCAGGTGCTGCGGGGCGAGGTCGTCCTGACGGCGGTGTCGGGTGACGTGACCCTCAAGGAGGGCCGCCTCCACGCGATCCCGCACGAACGGCACGGGCTGCGCGCCGTCACGGACGCGGCGGTGCTGCTGACGGCGGTCAACGACTGAGAGGCGCCGGGCGGAGGCGGGAGCGCGTACGGATACGGGGACTGGGGCCGCGGAATCACGGGCAGTACGCCAACCAGGAATTCGGAACTACGGGGACCACGGGGATGGCCGGTATGACGACGACGCGCTTCAGCGCCCTGCACGACGACTCCGGCGGGCCCCTGCTCCTGCCCAACGCCTGGGACCACGCCTCCGCCGCCGCGCTCGCCGGTCAGGGGTTCACGGCGATCGGCACGACGAGCCTCGGCGTGGCCGCCGCCGCGGGCCTGCCCGACGGCGCCGCCGCCACCCGCGAGGAGACCCTGCGTCTGGCCCGGGGCCTGGGCGGGGGAGCGTTCCTGCTGTCGGTGGACGCGGAGGGCGGCTTCAGCGACGACCCGGAGGAGGTCGCCGAGCTGGCCCGAGAACTGGCCGGGGCGGGCGTGGCCGGCATCAACCTGGAGGACGGCCGACCCGACGGAACCCTCACCCCCGCCCCCGTCCACACCGCGAAGATCGCCGCGGTCAAGGCCGCCGTACCGGACCTGTTCGTCAACGCGCGCACGGACACGTACTGGCTCCCGAAGACGTCCGCGGACCCCGAGGTGGAGCCGGAGCGGGACCCGGATCCGGTGACGGAGACGCGGCGCCGGCTCGACGCGTACGCGCGGGCCGGCGCGGACGGAGTCTTCGTACCGGGCCTGAGCGACCCCGCCGCGATCTCGGCCCTGGTGGCGCACCTGCGCCCGTCCGGCCTCCCCCTGAACATCCTCTACTCCCCCAAGGGCCCCACCGTCCCCGAACTGGCCGCCCTCGGCGTGCGCCGGGTCAGCCTCGGCTCGTACCTGTTCCGGGAGGCGCTGGGCGCGGCGGTCACGGCGGCACTGGACGTACGGGCGGGAGGCAAGGGCGCCGCAGCCTGGAACGTGGCCGCTCCGACGTACGACGAGGTCCAGCGGCTGAGGTTGGGCGGCACCGCGGACGTGAGGTTGGGCGGCAGTGCGGACGGGGCAGAAATATGATGTTTCCGGGGTTTTCCGTAGCGCGGAGCGGTCCATGACGCAGCGTCGTCCCAGCCAGCCCGAGAGCGCCGACGACCTGCTGACCAGGCTCGGGCGGCTCGCGGCGCAGGCGCGGGCCGGAGCGGAACTCCAGCACGCGCGCGTGGAGCTCGCGGAGGCCCTGCAGCGCGAGATGCTCCCGGCGGCCCTGCCGGCCATGCCGGGCATACGGACGGCTGCCCGTTACGCGCCGGCGCGCAACGGCCTGGACATCGGCGGCGACTGGTACGACGGCTTCCCCTCCCTCGACGGAACCCTCGGCTTCTCCATCGGGGACGTCCAGGGGCACGACGTGGAGGCCGCCGCCTTCATGGGCCAGATCCGTATCGCCCTGCGCGCGGTGGCCGCCTTCGCGCCAGACCCGGGCGAGGCGCTCGGCCAGGCCAACGACCTGCTCCTCTCCATGCACCGCGATCTCTTCGCGACGTGCAGCTTTCTCCGGTTCGACCCGGAGACGCGGGTACTGGAGAGCGCCCGGGCGGGCCACGTCCCCGCGATCTGGGCCACGATCGACGGCCGGCACGGCATATCGGACGACCCCGGCGGGCTGCCGCTGGGCATGTTGCCCGCGTCGGAGTACCCGGTGACGCGGCGCCGCCTCACGACCCCGGGCGCGGTCGTGCTGGTCACCGACGGGGTCGTGGAGGGGCCGTCGTTCCCGATAGAGGCGGGTCTGGCGCGGGTGACGGAAGTGGTCGCGGCGGGCGCGGGCGCCGACGCCGCGGAACTGGCCGCCGAGGTGATGAAGGTCGCCGACTGCACGGGCCACCAGGACGACGCGGCGGTACTGGTCCTCAGGCATGACGCGCCATGACGCCCGGGTGACGTGACGGGGGTCCTGGCAGGGTGACGGACGTGACGGGGTCCTGGCAGGGTGACGCCGGGCGCGGCCCGAGCGTGTCACGCTCCGCCCCGGGACGAGGGCTGATTATGTGTTGCGGTGGTCCGCACCGAGGAATCCCGACGACGTCTCAGCTACCTTCTGCGGATTATCGCCATCGCGGCCGCCTACTACGTGGCAGGCCGGATCGGCCTCTCCCAGCAGATCGTCCTGAGCGGCGCGACCGTCACGCCGCTCTGGCTGCCGACGGGCATCGCGGTCAGCTGCCTGCTGTGGTGGGGCCCGCGGATCTGGCCGGGGATCGTGATCGGCGCGTTCTTCATCATCCAGACGATCACGTCGTTCTCCCTGAACGTCGACACGATCGGGATCGTCGCCGCGAACACGCTCGCCCCCATGTTCGCCTACGTACTGCTCCGGAGCGTGGGCTTCCACGTGGAGCTGGACCGGTTACGGGACGGAGTGGCCCTGGTATTCCTGGGCGGCCTGCTGCCGATGCTGCTCAGCTCGACCGTCGGCGCGTGCGTGCTGGCGCTCAGCGGCAGCCTCTTGTGGCACGACTTCTGGCCGGTGTGGGCGGCGTGGTGGGCGGGCGACGCGATGGGCGTACTGGTGGGCGTCCCACTCCTCGAGGTCCTGCGCAGGGTCCGGCTGCCGTGGGACATGCGCCGCTGGCCGGAGGCCGTCGCCCTGCTCGCCACCGCGCTCGTCTTCACCCCACTGGCCACGAGGAGCACGCTCGCGCTGCTCTTCCTCGTCTTCCCGCTCCTCACCTGGGCGGCACTGCGTTTCCAGCTCGCGGGCGCGGCCCCGTGCGCACTGCTCGTATCGGTCCTCGCGATCTCGGCGGCGACGGACCACGTGGGCCCCTTCGCCAACCACACCCTCTTCGAAGTCATGGTCAACCTCCAGGCCCTCAACGGCTCAGCAGCCCTGACCGCCCTCCTACTGGCAGCGATCGTCACAGAACAAAAAAGCGTCCGCCTGAAGATCGAACAGGCCGTCAGAGACCTGACAGAAGTGGTGGAACACCTGATGCCACACCACGAGGACTGAGCTCAGCCAGAACGGTTCGATCCGCATACGTCGATCCGCATACGTCGAAGGGCCCCACCGCGAACGGTGGGGCCCTTCGACAACGTGCCCGGTGAGGCACTGGCGGAGGATACGAGATTCGAACTCGTGAGGGGTTGCCCCCAACACGCTTTCCAAATGTTCGTCCGGGGGTCCTGGGGTGTGCGGGGGCGTTCTGACCTGGGGTGGACGCGGAGTCGGCAAGGTCGATGAACGGGCCTGGACGTATGCGAATGAGACCAGAACTGAGACTGCGTTTCTTCCCGGCTGGGGGCACCGGGCCCCGTGAGGCAGGTTGGCTACGGACGCCTGTGGTGCCGAAGGATGCCTTGAATATCGACGAGCCATTGGCGCAGTGTCACGTTGTCGGGTGGGGTGATGCGAAGACCGAGTACCCGGGCAGCCTCGTGCAGTTCGTCGTCGGTCGGGTTGACGGCCAGGAAACCGTCGACTTCGTGGGCGGCGGCTTGCTGGTCTTCCGGATCCTCGATCGAGAGGTAGTCATCGATGGCCTCGGCCCGGGATTGGTACTCCAGCGCGAAGTCCTGGTGGAAGTAGGAGGTCAGGAGGTGGGAGAGGGACGCGAAGCGGTGGCGCCATTCCCAGGACGTCCGTGGACGGATGTCGGCCCGGGGGGCTGGGCGAGTGGCCAGGAAATCGCCCAGGTGGTGTCGTATGACGCGCAGGCAGTCTTCGACGCTGACGCCTGTGGGCGGCTCGATGTGGGGGAGGAGATCCACGTCGTCGGCGATCTCGTCGTTGAACAGGCCGATGGCGAGCAGGTCGTCGATCTCTAGCGCCGCGGCGTGAGCTCGCTCGGGGGCGAACGCTGTCGTGCGCAGGTAGGAGCTCAGTGCCGCACCGGGAGCTTCCAGGGTGTCGTCGAAGGTGATACGGGTCGACTCGTAGGCGCGTAGCAGCTCACGCAGCTCGCGGAATCGGTCGTCGGCGGGCGTCGGAGTCATGGGGTGCCTGTCCGGTTGAACCGGCTCGGTGCCATCAACACCTAGCTCGGCCCTCCGCTGCGAGGTGTCTCCGAAGTTCGACGTGCCGGAACTCATAGGTTCCGCCCACCTGTCGAAGTACGCCGCGGTGGTGCGCGTCGTCCAGGAAGACCAGGAGCCGGAACGGGGTGCGCCCGGTGAGTCCGTGCCTCAGACAGGCGAGGGCGAACTGCCCACACGCGGTCTGGAAGTACGCGGCGATGAAACCGGCGGCCATTCCGAACCCAGTGAAGTACACAAGGGCATGGCCGAGTGCGAGGAGCAGCTCCCCGTACCCCATGTCGGCCCGGTCGAGCATCGTCAGGCTCGACCAAACCGGTGGTGCCACCATCGAAAAGAACGTCAATGTGATCACGAGCGTCCAGGTCAGCTGGTACGTGAGAAACGTGCGGCGGTCCTGACGCAGCAGGGACGATGGTGTGACCGGGCGGTCGCGCTCGGCCTGGCGGGGGCGCCACCCGCAGATGACGGCACCGAGGAAGGCGAACAGGGCGGCGAAACCGGCGTACGGTACGGGTCCTTCACGGAGGTAGCCGGTCTCGATGTGCATATTGGCCATTGCTGCGCCCATGAGGGCGCCGATGCCGGCGGGGACGGGAACCCACCGCCAGTGCCAGCCGAGTCTGTCCGCTGGTCCTCGGCCGGCCGCAGGATGCCGGAGGACGGCATGGATCATGCCGGTGAAGATGAGGGACAGGAATAGAGCGGAAGGCAGGACAGCTAGGTTCTTGACGCCGACCAGGACGCAGGGAGCTGCGACCACGAGCGACGTCGCCCACGCGAGGCGGCGGCGGATTCGCGGACCGAGATGGTGGATCTGCCACCACGAGAGGTCGGTACCCGAGCCGACGATGGACGCGGTGTCATGTCGATGGCGGGCCAGGTGGCGGAGTGCGCGATCGGCCTTCGTGGCTGACCACGGTGGCTGCTCTCCCGTCCTGCTCTCCCTGTACACCGCCGGAAGGAATGCTTCAAAGAGATGGGTACGCAGGGCACGTTCGTCTGGGAAGCGCGCGGTGTCCATGAGTTCGCTCGGCGATGCCCCAGGAGTCCGTGTCGGCCGCTCGTAGGCGGTGCGGCACAGAAAGAGCGTCAGTGGGCTACTCAGAGCGGAGCTCACCGTGCTGTCCGAATCGAGGCTCTGACATAGTCCGTCCCAGTCGCCTCCCTTCTGGCGCAGGTACTTTGCGGCCTGGTCTGACGGTACGGGCAGCAGCTCGATACCCGCAGCACCGGGGAGCAGATGGCGGTCTGAGCCGTCCGGAGTCTCGACCGCCTCGCGGTAGCCGTCTGGGCGGCTCACGAGTACCAGCGGCTGCTTCGCTCGCAGCGCTGCGCTGATCTTTCGCAGCACGTGACGTCGTGCGCTGAGCGGTAGTTCGTCGAAGCCGTCCAGGACGGGCACGATCAGACCCTCCTCCAGGAGAGCGTCGGCCCGACGGACGTGCTTGCCATGGCTGCGTGGTGCCAGGTAGCGAAGGGAGGGTTCGATCCGGATCAGGTATGACGCCATCCAAGAGTCCAGGTCCGGCCCCTCCAACGGCCAACTCCCGAGTGGGATGCGGACATGGACTGGACCGCCCTCCGAGCGCCACCCCAGCGTGCCGTGCAGCAAGCGCTCGACCAGTACCGTCTTCCCGGACCCAGCTTTGCCGAGGATGACGAGGCGGCCGGTCGGTACCCGGTCTCGCAGGATCTGGGAGAGATCAGCGCCCTCGCCTGCGAGTTCGTCCCCGTTAGTGGGGGGAGCCGTTGCGTTGGGTGGCTGCTCGGCTGCCGGTTCCCACGTCGCGGCTACTTCGCGCACGGTGGCGAGATCGAATGAGAGACCTGAGGTATCGCTGCGCCAGGCGACGGACAGAGCATGGGTGTCGTTGAGCCGGTGCAGGTCCTCGGCGGCCTGCCACTGCTCACGCATTCGCTTGGCTAGTAGGTCCGCGCTCGTACTCAGCGGCTGCTCGCGCTCCTCCTCCTGTCGGCCTTCGAACCGGGACCAGAACTCCCAGACGAGGGTCGCCAGAGCCAGCGCGATCGCGAGACGGCCCGTCACATCTCCATCTTCGAGTCCTTGCTGCTTGGCGTGGTAAGACCACAAAAAGGACGCTCCCGCGGTGGCCGATGCTACGGCCAGGAGCGTGAGAACGACCCGCTGTGATCTGCGCATGCTTGTGATGCTGTCATGGGCGCCGAGAGGCACACGGGGTTTTTTACGATCAGCCGGGCTGAGCCGGATCGCTGGGGACGACCCTGGGCGGAGGCGGCCTCGTGCCCCGTTCGAACCCGCATTGGCACCTTCGGCGGACGTGTCGATCTGAGCTCGGCGAGCGGGTCGATCCCGCAGAGTCCCTAACCCTTGGCAGCAGGATCCATACCAGTTCGGGTGTGGCGCTGGAATCGTATGAGCGCACCGCTGCCAGCCAGGCGAAGTCATGATGACGTCCGGACCCAAGACCAGAGCAACGGTGAAGGCGTCAGCGCGGGCGCGTTCGTGTGGACCGTATTTAGGTCGGGTCGAACAGCCTGATTCGCCGGAGACAGCGGCGCGCGATGTCACAGTGATCTCAGGTACGCCTCACCGTCTTCGGTGATCCGCATAGCGTTGTCGATCATCGAGCGGTTGGCGTACGTCTGTCGGCTCAGGCCCTTGAAGTGGCTCTGCGAGGGCAGCGGAGCGGCGCGGTGATGCACCACCGGAGGTTTCGCCCCGAAGCAAGGGCGGGCGATTGGGTGGTCACATCGAAGCAGCGGACCGGGGCGGTCTCGAAGTTGTCGAGAGAGCTGGTCAGGCGTTTAAGTCGAGCGGGTTCGCGCTGGACGAGGCGCCGCTCGCGTAGCGTCCGTCGCGTGACTGATGTGGACGCGGCGGACCGGGCTTACATCTCCGTCAGCTGTCGACAATTACGATTTTGGTTCAGGCCGCGATTCCGTGAATGCCCAGGGCAGCAAGTGATAGCAGGCTCAGGATGGTGGGCCAACTCCTTGGTGGCCATCTCGCCGGCGAGCCGATCGTTGGTCCGGCCGAGTGCGCCGCGCCTTAGCGTTCGCCCGACCCCTCCAGGCGTCGCCGCCACTGACTCTCTTCGGGGGCCCAGTAGACAATAACGATACGACCCTGTGGGTCGGGGGCGGCCAGGGTTTCCAGGTCAGCCTCGGCGAGTTTGGCCAGAGCCTCATCGGTGGGGCGACCACGCATCTCAAGCCAGGTGTTGGTCCTGCTGTCCCCGACGATGTGCAGAGCTACTTCAGTCCTTGCGGTCAACTCGTTACTCTTCCGCCCCACAGCGCGCCCAAAGAGTTGTCGCACCCAGTCGTAAACATCACCGCCCGCCTTCGTCGCGACGGTCTGCACGAATGGAACGGCGGCTGCGGCTCCCACGAGTGCTGCCGCATCATCGAAGCCGAAGTCCATGGCCGCCGGATCCGGGCCACGCAGGATGCTCCCCGCCTTGTACTCAGCAAGCAGGGCACGGCGCCTCAGGTCACGCCCCTCTTGGTCGCTAGGTAGGTCTTCCAGAAGCTCTTTCAGCCTCGCCCACTGTGTCCAGACCTCTGAGCTCTTCGACCGCCCCCAGTGGCGAGCCACCTCTGATTCCACGGCCATGCAGCGCCATCTGACAGCGGCTATCGGGTTGTCGTGGTCGATGGCGGTCAGCTCTCCGAGGGCTTCCTCCCGTGACTCCTGTTTCTTTGTCAGGTCGATCAGGATGCGTTGGGCGTCGGTCTCTCTACCTGTCCAAGACCGCATCTCGTGAGCCAGCCGCAACAGCCACTCGTACCCCTGAACCTCGGCCCAGGCCCGCAGTAGATCTTCGGCCCATGGCTGGTAGTGGGAGTCAGCGCGGGCCAGTGAGATCACCAATTCGGTGAACTGCTCCTGGGCGCGGCCGTTGCCTGCTTCAGCCAGCGGCCGCAGGTACTCCAGCGCCTGCGTCAAATGTCCGTGCTCGGCATACCATTCGCTGAGTTCGAGCTGCGCATCTTCGCTGCCCTGCTCTGCCCGACGGTGCAGACTCTCTGGCCCCCGTGACGCTGTCATACGGTCCCCCTGAGTCACCTGTATGCCGCAGTGACCTTGATAGCTGCTTTTCGGCTCTGGCGCACGCGAATCGGGCATCTGTGAACGACGGCGATGTTGGTTCAGGCCGCGATTTCCCTAGGGCCAACGTCACGTAATTACCGACCTCCCTGGGGCATCCGTGACACAGGTGTCCGCGTCTCGGTGCCACTCGGCCTCCGTGCTGCTCTGGTCGTAGGTCGGTAGGCAAGAGACGCATGGCAGCACAAGATTGGCGATGTGACATCTCGTAGCTTCGATGTGGACACGTTCCTGCAGCAGCCGCTCACCGCTCGCCTTGCCACCAGTGGGCCCACCGTGCGTCCTGTCTGGTTCCTGTGGGAGGACGGCGCCTTCTGGGTGCTGACCGGCCCTTGGACCCGATTGTTCGACCGGGTGAAGAACGACCCGAAGGTCGCGCTCGTGGTGGACGAATGCGACCTCGTGACGGGACGTGTTCAACAGGTGATCGCCCGGGGGGAGGCTGAGCTCGTGCCGTTCGACGTGCCGAGAGGCCGACGTAAGCTCGTCCGTTATCTGGGAGAGGACGAGACTCGGTGGGATGACCGGTTCGTGGGCTATCTGTATGACGAGCCGAGCGAACGAGGCACGATGTGGCTGCGTTTGACGCCTGTCTCACTCGCGGTCCAGGACCTCAGCTATTCCGTCGTTCCGTCCTGAGACTGGCGCCGCCGGCGGAGGGGAGAGGCGCTTCCGCCCCAGGCTCGTTCCGGGTGCCCGATGACCGTCAGGGGGCATTCGGTGATGCTGATCATGCAGATCGTGGGGGTTTTGACCGTTGGCAGGCGGCGACCTCGTCGAGCCGACCAGGGGTTTTGGCCTGGGAAAAGTGCACCATCATCGCTTTGGCTATGGACGTTGATGGTGCAGAAGGATGCCTTGGATGTCTTGGAGCCAGCGGCGCAGAGAGACGTTCTTAGGCGGGTAGACCTGGAGTCCCAGGATCTGTGCCGCCTGGCCGAGTTCGCTGTCGTCCTCGACCGAGGTGAGGAAGGAGCCGATTTCCTTGGCTGCCTCGTCGATCGTCTCCGGGCCGTTGGCGTCGAGGTAGTCCTCCATGGCCTCTCGATGCGATGCATAGAACCGAGAGAAGTCCTGATGGAAGTATCCGCCTAGCAGTCCCTGGAGTTCGGGGTACTGCTTGGCCCACTCCCAGTCCGTGCGGGGATTCTCCGCATGCTCGTAGTTGCCCCCGCGCCGGATCCGGTCGAGATGGTCCCGGGCAAGGGCAAGACACTGCTCGACGGTGCGATCGGCGGACGGCCTGATGTGAGGGAGGGTGTCGACCTCGTCGGCGATCTCGTCGCTGAACAGGCCGACGGTCAGCAGGTCGTCGATCTCGGCGATGACAGTGTCCAGCAAGCCAGGGGTGCGGACGGCTTGGCGGATGTAGGACTGGAGGGCATCGCCCGGCGCTTGCGGTGTGTCCGTGAAGACGTATCCGGCTGAGGCGTAGGCGTGGAGCAGGTCGTGGACTTCGGGGAATCGGATGTGATCCAAGAAGCCTTCGGGTTGGGGCACGGGCCGGTCCTTGGTATCTAGTCGGTGCTCGGGGTCAGGCGACGGGGTAGGACGTGTGGATGCGGAAGCCGCTGGGCATGTCCGGATCTCGACGCAGGACGAGCTTCACCTGATGCACGTCGTGGGGCCCGGTGCCACGGATGAAGTCCTCGCGGGAGATGCTACGACCGGTGACTTCGTCACCGAAGTCCACCTTGATGACCTTTTGCCCGCTGGACGTGTTCTCCAGCCAGCGTCGTACATCGTGCTGCTTCTGGACGATCGCCCGGTCAGTGAGGTCTTGGGCCGACTGCTCGTTGATGAAGCTGGAGCTACCGGTGATCTCCTTGTCGGAACGCAGCCGGCCACGCAGCTCGCGGTCTGTCTTCTCAACGTGCCGCTCGATGGTGTGGGCACCTTTCTGCCCCTCATCACCCGCGAGATCACCTCTGTATTTCGGCCGCTGCGCCCCCTTGCGCTTGCTCCGTGGCCAGGCGTTGGGCTCCCCGTCGCCCTTGATGAGTAGGCCGAGGTCGTCGAGGGTTGCCGATTCGCCGCCCGGGATGGCGACCTGCGGTACGAAGCCACGCACGCGCATACCACCGAGCAGTTCGGTCATTCCGCCGGCGTTCGCGGCGCGGTAGGTGGCGCCCGCGCCGCCGAGGGCTCCGCCGGTGAGGGCCCCGTAGAGCATGGCGTCATGGGCCTCATCAAGGTTGAGGCCCTTGCTCTCTCCGGTAGCGATGGAGACGGGCTGGGTAACGGCCAGGTCGACAGTGATCGATTCGATGCCCGCCATGGCCGCGGTGGCCAGGGTGGTGCCCGCGATGGTGGCGATCTCGGTCGAGACGGTCACGCCGAGGGTGGCAGCCAGCTCGACGATCGTTGTGGTGGCCGCGCCTGCGGCGGCTTCGGAGATGCCGCCGGTGAAGACGGCCAGCAGGGTTCCGACGGCGATGGTCGCGCCGACGATCTCCAGCTCGTGTTCCAGCTGCTTCACGGCGTGGTGGACGGCATCGGCGTACTGGTCGAGCGACTTCGCCATGTCGCGAGCGCCGTCGATCATGTCCTGGAGCCAGCCGTGGCCGTCGTAGTAATAGCGGCGCCAGTACGGGTCGTCGAAGGCGGAGATCGCCTCGCCCTTGTTGTGCGTGATGATGCCGCGGGCCGACTTGTTCGCGGCGGCCGTGACGTCTTCGAGGTCGTCGGCGAAGTCCCGCCACACCTTGGCCGCGTGGCGCAGACCGTCCTCATCGGCATCCGGCCACCACATGCCGGTCATGTCCAGGACGATCTTCTTCGCCTTGTCGGCCACGCTCACCGGTCGGTTCCGTGACTGTCGTGAGGCGTGGCCTTGATCTTGCTGAACATGAAGCGGATGAGCTCTTCGTTGTCGATGTGGCCGTCCGCCATGTCCTTCATGGCGTCGTGGATGCTGGCCAGGCCGTCGGCAAGGATCCCGGCGGCGTGCTCCATCTTCTTCACGTTCGGGCCGTAGTGCCCGTGGAACTGCTTGCCCTGCTTGTCGTCCCCCCACGGTGAACCAGCTGCCGCCAGGCCCGTCTTGAGCTTGGTCAGCGCCTTGGCCAGGTCCGTGCTGTGCGTGTGGAAATGCGGGGCCGTCGCCTTCAGGTCGGCGATCTTGATGTCAAGTATCTCGCCGTCGCTTCTATCGCCCATAGCGTTGCTTGCTCCCCCTGAGTCGGCTGACCGGCCCGAAGACGGTAGTTCACCGAGTGGGTTTGCGGACGCGATCCCTATAAAGGGAGGGCAAAGTTCCGATCAAGTCCGGCAAAGGGCCCGGCCATGGTGACGACGGCGCTCCAGGAACTCGTTTTGAAGGGACGGGTGTGAGGGTTCAGACCCGTGTTCTACGCTTCCGCCCATGATTCGCGCAGTGGTGTTCGACGTCGGTGAGTGCCTGGTGGACGAGACCCGTGAGTACGGGACCTGGGCGGACTGGCTGGGGGTGCCTCGGCACACCTTCGCGGCCATGTTCGGGGCGGTGATCGCGCAGGGGCGGGACTACCGCGAGACGTTCCAGGTGTTCCGGCCGGGCTTCGACCTGACCGAGGAGCGGGAGAAGCGGGCCGCGGCGGGCAAGCCCGAGTGGTTCGGCGAAGACGATCTGTACTCGGACGTGCGCCCGGCGCTGACGGCGTTGCGCGAGGCCGGGCTCTGGGTGGGCATCGCCGGAAACCAGACCGTCCGCGCCGGCGGGCTCCTTCGTGGCCTCGACCTGCCCTCCGACCTGATCGCCACGAGCGACGACTGGGGTGCGTCGAAGCCGGACGTGGCGTTCTTCGAGAAGGTCATCGAGGCGACGCCGGCCGAGCCTCGCGAGATTCTGTACGTCGGCGACCGGCTCGACAACGACATCCGGCCCGCCGTGCAGGCCGGACTTCTGACGGCACTGATCCGGCGTGGCCCGTGGGGCACCATTCAGCAGCACGATCCGGACGCGGACGCGATCACGACGATGCGGATCGATTCGCTGGACGAACTGCCGGAGCGGATCGCGAAGTTCAACGCTGGAGAGCGCTGACCGTGGTTCCCCAGTCGTAGAGGCGGTCGTCAAGGTCACGGACGCATTGCTCGTTCTGCCAGGGAGCGAGCGTGCGCCGGACTTCGCGTACGCGGTCCATTCCAGTGGCGTACCAGGTGATGGCGAGCTGGTCGAGGGCTTGTCCGGCGTAGGCGCATGCCTGCTGTGCGTTGCTGTCGGCGACCTCGACAGCCGCTAGGTCGCCGAGGACGACGGTGCGCTGTTTGTCGGACTCGGGCGGCAGGTCTTCGAGGACTTGTCGGAGGGTTTCGCGGGCCTGAGGTAGGTGGCCGGCCTCCAGTTGGGTGTTGCCCTTGAATGCGGCTAGGCGGGTGGGGCTGAACCAGTCCATCCAGAGCGGCGTGGTGTGTTCGGAGCCTTCGGCCAGGATGTCTTCGGCGTGGCCGATGAGGTGCAGTGCGATGCGGGCGTTGCCGCAGCGGGTCTCGCATTCGGCTTCGACCGCGTCGAGCCATGCCCAGAATTCTGCGGATGCAGGGCCGCGGCGGGCGTAGGTGCGGGCTGCGATCATGCGCTCCACCGCTGCTTCGCGGTCTTCGGCCCAGCCTGGGATAAAGGCGGTGTGCGCGAGGACGGCTGCGCCCATGAGTGGGGCGTCTGCCTCGCCTGCGGCCTGTAGGGCCCGGAGCAGCGTCTCTCCTGCCTGGTCGGGTTCGCGCAGATCGAAGAACTCGATGCGTCCGGCCAGCAAGTACGTCTCGGCTAGCGCGGCAGCGAGGCGTGGGCGGGCCGCAGGGGTGACTTCGGGCAGGAGAGCGCAGCCGAGCCGGGAGTGCTCCAGGACGGCTGGGTGGAGGGTGGCCGGTGCGACGGACCAGTACAGGTGCCGGTGCGATCGCGTGACTGCTTCGAAGTCCGTGCTGACCGTGGCTGGTTGAGTGATCGCCACGGTCTGGGCGGGGACGTTGGTACGTGGCGTCCGCGAGATGGGGGTCGGTGAGGCCGCGCGGTTGGATTCATTTGGCGCCTGGCCTGCAGCCCAGGGGGCTGTGAAGCCGAGCGCCTCGGCGTCCTGGCCCAACAGGTGGGTGAGGACCCGGCGGACGTCGGGCTGGGGCCAGGGCGGGTTGGCGGACTCCCAGCGCCGTACCTGACGTACGCCAACGGCCAGTCCTCGCACACCGAGTTGGGGTGCAGCCCTGGTGATGGCATCGGCGAGTGCCTGCTGCGAGTTGTACCCCGCTGCTACGCGGGCGGCCTTGAGACGGGTGTTTCCTATGGGCCGGGGCATCGGCTGACCTCCGTGGAACATGGACTCTCGCTTGAGCGTCCCATTCAAGGTCCCAGTTGAGGTCGAGTATCACCAACAGGCACGCAGAAAAGCCCTATTGAGGCCCTTCAGGCGACCTACAGAAGCCCTCGAATGGGACCTAGATGGTCGCGACGATGACAGCTCCTCAATTCCAGCCTCACTTTCCCGGCTAGGAGCCGTACGTCATGCCACGGTCAGGCGAGACCCTGCAAGCGAACTCGATGGATACTGTCGGCGGCTACAAGATCCAGGCTGCCGGCATCAGTTGGGATGCAGTGCGCGTACCGCGCAGTGCCGGCCTCCGCGTGCTTGAGCTGCTTGGTCCGTGCAGCGGAGCTGTCATCGAAGACCCGCATGAGCCCGCTCTGTACTGGTTCGTGCCGACCGGCGTCGCGGCCACATGGGCCGTCGCAGGTACTCGGCCCCTCGGCCTGACCCAGTACCTGGTTGTTCCGCCGCCGCACCGTGTGCAGGGACCAGGGCCGCATTGGCACATCGCCCCCGTCGGCGGTCAGATGCTCACCCATGCTGACGCCCTTTGCGCCGCGGTCCAGGACGCGATGGCTCCTCTCCGGGCACCGATCACGGAGACGACATGACCCTCCATGCATTCCCCCATCCCGGCCGGCAGGTCCTGGGGGCCCTGGTTCCCGCCCCGAGCTCTGAACGCGACGTGCTCGGAACGGTCCTCGGCGCCATCTGGGCCCTCGGCTCGCTGATCGCCGTGTGCGGCCTCGGCTACGTGGTGCAGCACAACGTCGAGCACGGAGCCGACGCGCAGGCTACGGCGGCCGCGGCGGACACGCCGCCCTCCGCCCTCTGACCAGCCGACCGCCTGGAGGTGCGGCTCTTCCCCCTCCATGTCATGAACCACTCCCGTCTCGAAGGAGTAGCGGCTCATGTTCCAGCACCGTGCCCTGCAACAGATTGGCAGGGACGTCCCCGTGCGCGTCTCAATGGACCGCACTCTGCGGGTCAAGGTCATCGACTCATGCGGCCTGACCTGCACTTTCTGCCACAACGAGGGAACCCCCGTCAGCGCAGACAATCACGGCCGCGCATCGGCCCCCTTCCTGCCCGCCGGACGCTCCGGACGGGTTTCTATCTACCTTGGAACGAACGGGGCCCGTTTCGTCAGTGCTCCCGTCATCCCAGACGAGGCGTTTCGCACGGCCCTCGCTCAGCTCCGCGACGCACTCGGTTTCGACGAGGTGCACCTCACCGGTGGTGAGCCGACCCTGCACCCCCGGCTGCCACAGATCATCGCGCTGGCGAAGAGCGCCGGGTACAAGGCCAGCGTCACCTCGAACGGCGAGAACGGTGCCAGGTCCCTGCCCGAGTGCGCACGGGCAGGACTGGACCACGTCAACTTCTCGATCTTCGGTACCACGACCGAGGAGCTCGCTCAGGTGCAGGGCTCTCGCTACCGGTCACGGCAACGAGCCGCGCGGAAGATGACGGCCTTGGAGGAGTCGATCCGGCTAACGCTGGCCCTCGGGGCCGAAGCACGTGCGAACGTCGTCATCCCTGACCACACTCATGTCCGCCGGGTCCATCGGCTCCTTGAGAGGTACTCCCCGCAGTTGTCCGTACGCGTCCTTACCTCGCTGGCCGACGGAGATGCCTCCCTCGACGCGGTCGACCAGCTTCTGAAGGAACTCGATGCCAAGCCCGAGGCGGTACGGCTGATCGCGGGCACCTCTGGGTTCCGCATCGCCTACCGGCTGCCCAACGGCAGGCCCCTGTTCGTCAAGCACATACGGCCGTTGCGGTTACCTGAGACCTGCGCGGGCTGCCGCTTCAACAACAGCGCCGACTGCGAGGAGGGCTACTACGGCGTCCGGCTGTACCGCGACCCGCACGGCACGTTCCACGTGGGCGTGTGCATACAGCGCATGGACCTCTGCCTGCCCGTGGAAGAGTTCGTGGGAAGCGACGTGTGCGCCGAGATCCGGAAGATGCGCGAGCAAGACCTGCACGACCTGACTGCCTGAATTTGTCCGCCAACTCACTGAGATGGAGAAAGCGTTGGCTCAGAACGAGTACGAAGCGAAGTTCCTGGAGATCGACGTGAACGCCGTCCGCGACCAGCTGCGAGCGGCCGGAGCGCAACGGGCCTTCGACAAGACCATGTTCACCCGGCTCATCTTCGAGAACGACGCTGTCCAGGGTGAGCAGTGGCTGCGCCTGCGCGACGAGGGCGGCAAGACGACCCTCACGCTCAAGCAGGTCAGCGACGCCACTCACATCAACGGCACGACCGAGATCGAGATCGAGGTCAGCGACCTGGTGCGCACTGCGGAGCTCCTCGGAGCCCTGGGCCTGCGCCAGGTGCGGTACCAGCAGAACTACCGTGAGGAGTGGCAACTCGGCGGCGTCACGTATGACTTCGACACGTGGCCTGACCTCCCCACGTTCCTGGAGATCGAGGCAGACTCCGAGGACGCCGTACGCAAGGCAGTTGCCGAGCTCGGCCTGGACTACACCGAAGCCCGATTCGGCAGCATCGACCTGATCTACCAGAGCGAGAAGAACAGGGACATCCTCGCCGAGCCCACACTGCTCTTCGCCTGACGGGCCATGTGAGCCTGCTGTTCCTTGCAGCCGGCGAAAACCCAGCCTGTCGCCTTACGGCCGACCTCAAGCTGCGGGTGATTCTCTGCAGCTTGAGGTCGGGCCGGCTGGCAATTTTGGACCGCGCCGTGGGTCTGCGGCGACACTGACAACTGAGGGGAGTGATCTCCTGCGTCCAACGAGAGACGGGATGGCCCTTCAGCGCCTGCGGCCTGCCTGTCGGACTCATTCGGAGAGTTTGGCGTCAACTGATCCAGATGCCTTCGGGTGAGACTCGGCGGGCAAGGCGCAGCCCGGGCGAACTGACTGGGGTTGACCAGGACACGTCGGCGATTTGGCAGCCAAAGTCTTCGGCGAGTGCCTCAAGGAGGGTGGCGCCCACGCCTTGGCGGCGATAGACGTCGGCAACCCAGATCAGGTCGATTCGCGGGCGCAGGGTGTTGTCCTCATCATGCTCCTGCGACTCTTCAAGCAAGTCCCACCAGCGGTGCTCGCTGGTGTCGTGGGCGGACAGGTAGCCGATGACGTGTCCGTTCGCCTGCAGCAAGTAGGCCCGCATATTGTCCGGTGTCACTTCGGGCTCGCCGAGGTGGGACCACGAGTTGAAATCGTAGTGATCTTCCTTCTGTGGCATACGCGCCACTCGGTGGGCCAGCCTTCGCCACGCGATGGGTGACTGCGTCGTCACAACAGCCAAGTCACTCCACCAGTCCAGGTTCTTGGGTGCCCGGACGCCGAAGGCCCATGCCGTGTGGTGTGAGGCGTGCTCGTTGTTCTCGTCGCCGAGATCGATCAAACGCATACCGCAGGGGCACTCGTCGTTGCGCGGTGTCGTCACTTCACGGAACTGGACGCGAGTCGCACCGCGGCTGAGGTCCTGGGATCGGCTGCCCACCCAGGGGCGGGTGGCCGCATCGTCCGGCTCGACATAGCCGGACCAGCGATCCACCCACCCGGGGTACTGATCGGGGAGCCTCTCCCGTATCTGCTTCTGGAGGGGCGACAGCGTGGGGCGGACCCACAAGCTGCCGGCAGTCGCTCGAGCATTGAGGCGCACGCCGTGTCGCTTGGCCGTGGCTCGCAGAAACCGCAGAAACGCGTGAGGCGGTGGGTCAAAGTCGACACCGCGGAACAGCTCTCGCTCGCCGGGAGCCAGCCAGTCGTCGATGGGCAGGGCCAGTCGGTCGGCGAGTTCCTGAAGCATGCCGTAGTCCTGGTCGAGCTCGGCGACGCGTAGCGCTTCGACCGTGGTCTCGACATGAGGGAAGGGAACGAACATATTGACCCAGCGCGGGTCATTGCTCCACGAGAATGCGTCTCGGCGGCCTTCGTACCGGATGCGGTCGATGGCCGCGATGCGCGCCCTATCAACGGCCTCGGTGTAGGCATCGGGCAGTTCGGGGTCGTAGCCCTGGGAGCGTGCAGCGTCGACGTAACCGTCGCGGTCGAGCTCGATGGTGGCGTACCAACGGGAAGGCTGGACCCGGATCTTCCGAGAGCTCCAGTCTTGTGGATCGGGATCGAGGTAGACAGTCCGCTCGGTCATACGCTCTGCTCCATTGCTCTTCAGACTTCGGCCATGGGACGTCATCCAGGCTGCCGCGTCGACCGTTCGCGCCGCAGGTTGTTGCGGATCTTCCCCCGCTGTTCTGCGGTCGAGGGCCCTCATCGCGACCGCTGAGGACGGGGAGCGGACACAGTCCGTACAGCAACAGTGCCGGTCGTGCTGCGGCCTGCTGGCGGAGTGCCGTTGCGGAGTGTGCTGCGTGCCAGGGCAGCCTGGGCTTGTGCCGTCGGACCCGGAGCGTGGCGCGTACCGAGACGTTGGATGCGCCAGACGAGGACCTCGGATACTGAGTTCGCATCGTCCAAGGAGCGTTGCTGTGCTGCTTGTTGGAGAACGGTGGCGGGATTGTGGCCGGCGGCTTCCGCGGCGGCGAGGGTGGCGGTGAGCGCGGGCCAGGCGTCTTGAGCGAGGATCTGTTCCGCGTGAGTGGGAACAAGGTCATGGAGGTGGCGGGCGTAGCGGCGGACGGCATCGCCGGTTGGGCGGTGTCGGGCGAGGGCGTTGAGGGCAGTTGGGGCGGTCTGGTCGTAGGCGGCCTGAAGGTGGATGAGGGTTTGGCGGGCTGCTGCGACCTGCCGGTCGTGGCGGCGCATGGCGCTGCGGCGCTGGGCGGCGAGGACGACGAGGATGGCCGCGTCCAGGAGCATGGCCAGTCCGGTGCCGTCGGCGGGCTGGTAGCGCATGGCCTTCAAGGCGCCGCGTAGGGCGCGAGCGTGTTGGTGGTCGGCGCGGGCGCGAGTGTGAGCGGTGTGTTCGAAGGCGAGCGCGGCTCGGTGGAGTTCCGCCCTGAGGTGGGCCGGGGCGTGGGCGGGCAGGGCGTAGAGGACTTCGCTGAAGACCGTCAGGTGGGCCTGAGCAGCGGGGTCGTCGGCGTGATCGAGGTGGTGGGGGATACGTTCTGCGGCCGCGGTGGCCTGGTGCCATGCGTTGGGACGGCGTCCGGCCGGCGAGGCCGCGAGGGCGGTAGGTGCATCGGCGGCGGCGAGGCGCTGCCTGATCTGAGGGAGGGAGAGATCGGTGGCGAGGCTGGAGCCGGAGTACCAGATCGGCGGGCCGTCGTCGGGCAGGGCGACCTTGTAGCCCTGGAGGTCGCCGGACGGCAGCGTGCGAGTCTCGACCTGTATGCCGGCGTCGGAGAGCAGGTTGAAGAACTCGTCCAGGTCCGTCGCGTGGGAGAGCGCGGCGCGCACGGTGTGCCGCAGGCGCTCGCGTGCCGTCACGCCGCGACCCTGCCGCTTGGCCTTCTCCTGCTCGGCGCGGGTGAGGCGCTTCGCGGTCGGGGTGCCGGCGGCGGCTTCAGGGCCCCGCAGAACCTGAGTGAGACCGAAGTCCTTCTCGACCGCCGTGAGTTCGATCATGGCCCGGTGGTAGTCGTTCCAGTTCCGCGGTGGGCGCAGGTCTCCGCGGACTTTGGTGGCGACGATGTGGATGTGGTCGTCGGCATGCCGGACGGCGACCCAGCGGCAGCCGTCCGGGTCGCCTGTCGGCGCGATGCCGGTCGCGTTCACCATGCGGCGAGCGATCGTCGCCCACTCGGAGTCGGTGAGGAATCGGTCCCCTGGTGCGGCACGCACCGAGCAGTGCCACACGTGCCCCTCGGGTGCCTTGTCGCCGGCCTGCTTGACCCGCAGGTCCAGGGCTTTGGTGAGCTGATCGAGGCGTTGCTTGTGACCCGGGCTGTCGTAGGGGCCGGGGTCAGGGATGAAGTCGTCCCAGGACGCGACGATGTGCTGGTTGGTGTGCTCGTTGGCGCGCCCCTTGTCGAAGAGGTACTTCACGACGCCGTACGTGTTGTTACCGGGCTTGACGATGTTCGCGATCACTCAGGCCGCCGCCTTCTGCCCAGCTGCCCGGAAAGCGGCGTCGTCGATCGCGCGGACCGTGTCGTAGGAGGTGGCGAGCAGACGATCCGCACGCAGAAGGATCGCTGCGTCCACAGGATGTGGATCGCCGTCGGCGTTGAGACGACGGGCGATCTGGTTCACGTTGTTGCCGATCCGGGCGATCTGGGTGCGCAGGGCGGCGAGCTCGTCGATCGCGTCGTCGTAGACCGTGCGCGGGGCGGCGACAGCGATGTCGCCGTTGACACGGGCCATGGTGGCGTCGGCGATGTAGCGGGCCATCCTCACGTGCTCGGCCTTCGCAGCCGTCTGGATGCTGTGCTTCTCGTGGGGAGCGAAGCGCACGGTGACGCGCTTGGATCGCTGGGTTTCGAGGTTCGCGCGGCGGTACGGCGTGCGTTGCTTGTCCCCAGTGGCATGGACGGTCGGCGCACTGCTGGCCCCCACCTGCCCTTGCTCTGGCACGCCCTCGTGCCGGAGCTGCTCCTCCGCCACCCCCGGGGCGGAGGAGCTCGCGATGGACCGGCCTGTGGACGGTCCATCGCCATTGCTTGCTCCCGCTGTGAGGGCTGTTGAAGTCGTGGTCATCTCCTCGAACATGGCGGGCAGACGGTGGTGCGCGTCAGGCATAGAGACCTACTCGGTGAGGTGGGTAATGGTGTCGGGTTGATCCGTCATGGAATGCGGTCTCGTCTCCGCGCTGATGTGCGAGGAGACGAGAGCTGCGGGACGCCGGTGTCAGGAGGCGACGGCCGTCGGCTCGGGCTCGCTGGGCCGTCCGACGGCGACTTCGTCGACGTCCCCTAGGAGCGCGTCCTCGACGCGTTCCGCCTGGAGCTGGTCACGCAGGAGGCGGGCGCGCCTCTGGCCGATACGCAGTTCGCTGCGCAGGCGCTCGGCGGTCAGCTGGTCGGCACGCCAGCCGGCTGTCAGGAGTCGGGCCTCGTCGAAGACTTCGGCGTCCGTGCGGATGCGGTCGGCGGTCGACTTGGCGGCAACGGGGACCCGACCGGTCGGCCGACGTGGGGCTGCTGCGGTCGGCTCCGGCATGGTGGCCGACTCGTCGGCCTTGATCGGCTCTGGCGCTGGCGCCTGGGTGTCCTTTGCGAGGGTCGACTCGGACGGTCGGACTGGAGGCAGTTCGTCCTGGTCAGGCGTCGACTGTCCAGCTGGGTCGGGGGCTTGTCGGCCAGCCGACTCGTCAGCTTGCCGGCTGGCGGAGTGGGCGGGGACCGGCTCGGGGGTGTGGTGCAGCACCTTCGCCACGAGGTCCGACCCGAAGTAGATCGACCCGACCGGGAGTGAGGTCGCCAGGAGCACGAGGGCCCAGTTCGCAGGGGCCCAGTCGGCCAGTCGACCCCAGTGAACCGACTCGGTATGCAGGGCCGGAATGAGGCCGTGGACGTAGTTCAACAGGAGGCTGGCGATCGTGTAGGCCGCCAGGACGCGCAGCGCGAATTTCCGATCGGTGCCGGTCAGTACCAGGGTGGCGATGAGCGCGAGGGCCATCAGCCCGTCGATCACGATCGGGTAGAGCAGGGCGGCGGTGGAGTCGGCTCCGATGGCCCGGGCTACGTCGGACAGCGCGTTCCATGAGACTCGGAAAGCCATGAGGACCACTGCCACCAGGCCGAGGACGAGGATGGCCCGCCCGCTGCGCGCGCGACCTTCAGCGGGAGCTCGGCGAGCGTCGTCACGATGCTCGTCACTTCGTCCCCGCCGGCCGAGACGAGTAAGAGCGGGTTTGGAGGCGATGCGAGTGTTGCGGCTGCCGCGTGAGGCTGACGGGGCGCTCGGTGCAGGGGAGTGCAAGGTGGTGGGCTCCAGGCGGAGTGGTGGGGTTTGTGGGGTAGGTACAGGGGGCGTTCACGGAGGGGGCGTACACGCGGGCCCCCTTCTAAAGGGGGCCCCGCGCGTGATCGCCTGCGTGCGTGTACGGCGTGGACGCTCTCGTGATCGCTTGACCTGCGGTTTTGCAGTGAGCGTGTACGTCGTGAGCGGTTCATGGCGTCGTGTACGCCGGAGGGCCGCGTGTACGGTTCCGTGATCGCTTCGTGCGGGCTGAAGGGCTGGCCTCAGCCGACGGCGGTGAGGTGCCTGGCGGTGGCGTAGTAGCGGGCTTGCTGGCCGCCTCCGGCTCCTCCGGCGATGCCGTCGGCTTTGGTCGCGAGACCGCTGTTGACGAGGCGTTCCAGGTGGCGGCGCGCCTTTTCGACGTCGGCGCGCTCGGGGTCGCCTCCGCCGATCAGGACGGTTGCGAGCTCACGAGTGCTCAGACCGTTGGGGGCGTTGCGCAGCAGGACGGCGGGGTCCTTGCTGGGGTCGACGGTGGTGGTGCCGCGTCGGTGGTCGTGGGTCACGTCCAGCGGGCCGACTTCGCCGGTGGGGGTCTTGAGGTGGTGCAGGGTGACGGCGGGATCTCCTGCGCGGCCGGTGACGAAGAGGACGCTGCCCGCGCCGGCGGTGAACCAGGTGGAGCCGTAGACCTGGTCGAGTGCGGGGCGCTGGCCGCGTGGGGCGTCGGCGGTGGCCTTGCGCTGGTGGTGCAGCTCCATGATCTCCACGCCGTTACGGAGGGCGCGCATGCGGGCGTTGTGGAAGGCGACGGCGAGGCTGTCGTCGACCATGGTGCTGACCGCGTCCTTGAGGCTGTCGATCACGATGGTGTCGGCCTGGTGTGCGGCGGCGAGGTCGGCGAGGAGGTCGGGCTCCTTGTCGAGGGTGGCAGGGAGTGGGCCCTCCCAGACGACGAGTCCTTCGCGAAGGATCTTCTCGTCGGTGTCGAAGACGCGGCGGTGCATGGCCTTGGCGATCTGCTTGGGCCGGTCCATGGCGAGGTAGAGCACCCGCCTGCTGGGCGCGACCGGCATTTCCAGGACGGTCTCCTGGAGACCGAGTCGGGCGAAGATCACCTGGTGGGCCAGGGTGGTCTTGCCGACGCCGGGTGCTCCGACGATCATGAGGCTCTCGCCGGGGGACCAGACCGTCTTGTCCGGGGTGCCCCACAACGGCTCGGCGTCCGCACCGGTCTCCTTGACGAAGGACCAGCCGTCCCTGGCGAAGCGGTTGAGGCGGCCCTGGCCGGAGGCCAGTGCCCGCTCCCGCTCGGCCCGCATCTCTGCCTCGACCTCGCTGCGTATCGCCTCAGGATCAGAGGCCGGTTCCTGGGCGCGCTGGACGGTGCGTACCGCGGAGGCGAGCAACCGGCGGCGGCTGGCCTTGTCGCGGATGATCTCCGCGTGGTGCTCAGCGCTGGCGGCGTCATAGAGCGCACCGGCGAGCTGGTGCAGGTAAGAGGCACCGCCGACGCGCTTCAAGTCCCCCTGCTGCTCGAGCAGCTCGGCCAGGACGATCGGGTCGGTCGGCCTGTCCTCGCGGCGCAGGGTGAGCAGGGCGTGCCAGACCGTCTCGTGGGCGGGCCGGTAGAAGGCGTCGTCACCGACGATGTGCCGGACCGTGTCGATGGCGGCGCTGTTGTGCATACAGGCGCCGAGCACCGCCCGCTCCGCGTCCACGTTGAACGGAGGCTCCACCGTGGCGGCGTCCTCGCCGAAGTGGGATGGCATCTGGGGCGGCAGGGTCGTACCCTCAGGCATAGAGCTCCTCACCCGGCAGGCCATTACGGGGCGGCAACCCCGGCCGGTGCCGGTTTCGATCGTTCAGGGATGGATGGTTGTGCGGTGGAGCTTCTACTTGGCCCCGGTGTTCGTAGCACCGGGGCCGCTTGCATGTGCGGATCCGTCCACCGCTGTACGGGGACTAAGACCATAGCCCAGAATTTCGGCAGCGCAACGGCTTGCATTTCACTGTGCAATGACGTTTAGTGGTGGACGCTGGCCCCAATGGACCCGTATGCCGTGTGAAGGGAGGTGCGAATGAGCGATGAGGAAGGTGCTGAGCGTGCTGGCCCCGGCCGTCCGGCGCCAGAGGATCACGTCGCTACCCGCATCAAACTGGAGCGCGAGGTCCGTGGTTGGAGCACGGTGAAGCTCGCCGAGGAGATGGCCGCAGCCGGCCATCCGATCAACCAGTCGGCGATCTGGCGCATCGAGAGCGGCAAACCCCGTCGCAGGGTCAACCTCGACGAGGCGCTGGGCTTCTGCAAGGTCTTCGACATCACGATGCAGGACCTGACCGGACCGCCAGGAGAGCTGGCCACGCCTCGCATCCGCCAGCTTGCCCATGAGTACGTCGAGATGACGCTGGAGTACCGCCAACTGCGAGCGGCGATCGATCGGAACCAGATGCACCTGCACGAGGTCCAGATGGAACTCGATGCTTACGCGGACAAGGGGCCCGAGCAGAGAGGGCAGGTCGACGAACTCCTCCGGCTCGAAGAACGAGCCGCGATGAGAAGCCGTCACCCGTCCCGGGCGCACCTGCGAAACCAGGAACAGCCACCAGCCGGCGAGTAGCCGGCCGTTCCAATTCACGGCGCTACGAACGCCGAGAAACCCACCCGAGGCGACTTCCGCCGCCGACGGACACCCGTCTATCCATCCGTCCCTGAACGACACCACCGGCCAGGCCGACGGGAGTTGCCGCTCCCGCGACGCCACGATGCCGGCGGGAGGAGTACCCATGCCGCAGCCCGTGCTGCCCATTTCCCAGATAGCCCAGCTCCTGGACGTCCCCGAAGATGCCCTGCGCACGCTGATGGCCGAGCGACGACCCACCGGCGACGCAACCCTCGTCGCCCTCACCGTCGCTGAGGCCGCCCGCCGGATGGGCATCGGCCGCACCAAGCTGTATGAGTACGTCTCTTCCGGCGAAATCGCCTCCATCAAGATCGGCAGCTTGCGCCGCATCCCAGCAGAGGCAGTCAACGAATTCCTGGCCCGCCGTCTGTCGGCGACCGACTTCGGGGCCGCCGCGTGATGCGAACCTCCGCACCGAAGTCCCGCCAGCCCAACGGCGCCTCGTCCATCTACTTCGGCAAGGACGGCCGCTGGCACGGCCGCGTCACCGTCGGCGTCAAGGACAACGGCAAGCCCGACCGCCGACACGTCAGCCGCAAGACCCGCGCAGAGGTCACCAAGGTCGTCCGCGAGCTGGAGCGCCAGCGCGACAACGGCGCTGTCCGCAAGGCCGGCCAGTCGTGGACGGTGAAGACGTGGCTCACCCACTGGGTTGAGAACATCGCTGCCGCGCATGTCTCCGAGAACACGATCGACGGCTACCGCGTCGCGGTCTACCACCACCTCATTCCGGGCCTCGGGGCCCACCGTCTGGAGAAGCTTGAACCTGAGCACCTGGAGCGCTTCTACAAGAAGATGCAGGACAACGGCAGCGCCGCCGGTACCGCCCACCAGGCTCACCGGACGATGCGCACGGCGCTGAATGAGGCCGTGCGCCGCCAGCACCTCAACTCGAACCCGTCCTCTATCGCCAAGGCTCCCAAGGTCGAAGAGGAAGAGGTCGAGCCGTACACGGTCGAAGAGGTCCAGCACCTTCTCGCCGAGGCCGCCAAGCACCGCAACACCGCCCGCTGGGTCATCGCGCTCGCCCTGGGCCTGCGCCAGGGCGAGGTCCTCGGCATGAAGTGGGACGACGTAGATTTCGAGCTCGGCGTCATCCGCGTCCGCCGTGGCCGGTTGCGGCCTCGCTACAAGCACGGCTGCGGAGACCGCTGCGGGCGCAAGCCCGGATTCTGCCCCCAGAAGATCAACACCCGGCGCGAGACGAAGAGCGCGAAGTCCCGCGCCGGCCAGCGACCTATCGGCGCCCCCGACGAAATCCTCCAGCTCTTGCGCCAGCACAAGGACGAACAGGCACGCGAGCGAGCCCGGGCCCGCGACCTCTGGACGGAGAAGGGGTACGTGTTCACCTCGCCCATCGGCGAGCCTCTGAACCCGAACACGGACTACCACAAGTGGAAGGATCTCCTGAAGGCCGCCGGCGTCCGCGATGCCCGTCTCCACGACGCCCGTCACACCGCGGCGACCGTCCTGCTCATCCTCGGCGTCCCCGACGCGGTCGTCGACGCCATCATGGGCTGGGAGCCTGGCAAGTCGGCGCGGATGCGCCGCCGCTACCAGCACCTGACCAGCCGAGTTCTCAAGGACACCGCCGCCAAGGTCGGCGGCCTCCTGTGGGGCTCGGGCCAGGTTGCGGGAAGTGCCGCGCCGGAGGCTGGCCAGAGCCCCGTCCCCGCCGAACTGGTGGTCCACGTCGCCCGCCTCGGCGAGCGGCGCGTTCCCTTCCTCCACCGCGAGCACGCCGACGAGGTCGTCACACGCTGGAGCCGGGACTGGCCCGACCACGTCGCCGAAGTCGAGGAATGGGACGTGTGGCGCTGGGACCACCGGGTCCCCGGCGGCGCGAGCGCCATCCGTGAAGCCGTGCCAGAGCGGGCCGTGATCTTCCATGCCCGAGCGCTGTTCCTCCCCGGCGGGGAGCGTGCGGCATCGGGACTTTCCGAGCAATGGTCGGTACCGGCCTGGGACTTCGAGACCGACCGCTACACCGACCGCGCCTCGGCCTGGCGCACGGCCCGGCGCCCCGGCTCAGGCCAGGAGGTCGAGGCGCAGGTGCGAGGCACGGACAAGACGGCCGTCGAGGCGGCCTTCGCCGAAGCATGTGCAAAGGCTGCGGATCGCGCCCGGCACCCGGGAAAGTACGGCGACACCGACGAGTGGTAGCGCCGGCGGCATGCTAACGGACAGGCCAAGAGCGCAGGGGTGGGATGGGCGAGGCAGCACCATCCCACCCCTGCCGCGTCCCAGCGGAACTCGCTCCTTGGGTGTCCGAACCACCAGCATTACTGCGGGACGGGATCCGTGCCCTCGTCGCTGCTCTCCACCTGATCGTCCACCACGGCGTAGAACCACTTGGCCAACTCGACGACGAGCTGGGCCCGCCCCGGGGTGCTGGTGAAGAAGTAGTCGCTCATCTTGTTGTGCGCGCCCTGGTTGTCCGCGACTGCTCCGGTGACGGCATCGTCGAAGTCCGGGGACTCGGCGAACTGGGTGGGGCTGTTGACCTTGGCCTGCTGTACGAGGTCCTGGTCATCCAGCAGAGAGCCGAGCAGGGCCTCTAGGAAGGACACCTTCTGGGGGGCCGTGAAGTCCTCGTTTCCGAAGAGATCGTTGAGCCGCTCCAGGACGGTCTGGAACGCGACCATCTTGGGGTCCTTCTTGCTTGCCGACCCTGCGCCCGTCATGCCTTTGAGCGCGACATCCTGGTCGCCCAGAGAGATGTCGACCTTGCCCTTGTCGATCTGCTTCACGTTTTGGAGCACCACATCGGACAAGTCGATCGGGGCGGTGTAGTTGTCGGGCTGGATTCGGCGGGCCAACAACCGAAGGTAGATGCTGCGCTTCTCCAGATCTGCATCGCCGTAGTCGATGATCTGGCTCATGAAGTCGTATAGGCGCACGAAGGTGCCAACGTCCTTGCGGAACATGTCGAGCTCTTCCAGGACGGCCTTGTCCCCCTCGCCGCCGTTCGCGAGAAGGGCGGCGGTATACCGGTCCTGGAATCGCTTCTTCCCAGGGTTCACTGCAGCCGTCAGGGCGTTGTTGCCCTTGTTCTTCACGAACGCTTCGGCGCACTGGTCGATCTCGGCAGGCGTGTAGATCCCAAAGGTGTCCAGCTTGGCGGAGAGGTCGTGGACGAGGTTCGGATCGGTGGCCTTCTCTAGGTGTGCGTCGGTGTAGTAGGGCTCGAACGCCTTCTGGATGACGTCCGGAGGCGTGACGAAGTCCACGATCTGCGCCATCGCCGACGTCTTGTGGATGCCCGACGGGGTCACGTACGTGCGATTGAGACGGGAGAGCGTCTGCACCGCCGTCACACCCGACAGCGGCCTGTCGACGTACATGGCGCACAGCAGCGGCTGGTCGAAGCCAGTCTGGAACTTGTTGGCGACGATCATGACCTTGTACTCGCCGCCCTGGAATGCGGTGCGCAAGTCGTATATCCCGGGGTTCATCGAGGTTTCGGTGAAGTCCGTCGGGCCGGAGTCGGGATCGTCGACCTTGCCGGAGAAGGCCACTAAGGTGCCGTATCCGAGGCCCTTCTTGGCTATGTAGTTGTCGATCTCCAGCTTGAAGCGCACGGCCGCCTTGCGGGAGTCGGCCACGACCATGGCCTTGGCATGTCCGTCCAACAAGTGGGCGACGTTGGACCGGAAGTGCTCGACGATGATCGCGGCCTTCTGCGCGATGGTCTGCGGGTTGAGCTTCACCCACCGCATGACCTGCTTGGTCGCCTCGCTCTGATCGACCTCCGAGCCGCCGACCACGTTCTGCCCGACCTGAAATGCCAGCTTGAACGAGTGGTAGCCCCGCAGGACGTCGAGGATGAAGCCCTCCTCGATGGCCTGCTTCATCGAGTACACGTGGAACGCCTGCGGTGGCAAGGCCGTGCCCTCGGGTGCCCGCCCGAACAGCTCCAACGTCTTGCCCTTGGGCGTGGCGGTGAACGCGAAGTACGAGATGTTCTCGCTGGCGGCCCGCTCGGATGCCTCGGCGGCCAGGACCGACTCCACGTCGATCTCGCCGCCCTCCTCGATCTCCTTCAGCTCCTCGGACGTCAGCACGGCCTTCAGCTTGTTGGCCACCTGCCCAGACTGAGAGGAGTGCGCCTCGTCGGCGATGACGGCGAACCTCTTGCCCTTCAGCCCCTTGGACTGACGGATTTCGTCCATAGCGTGGGGGAAGGTCTGGATCGTGACCACGATGATCAGCTTGCCTTCGGCCAGCGCCTTGGCCAGCACTCCCGACTTGGAGGAGCCCTCACGGGCTGCCAGCTTCCGGTCGATGGCCAGCACGATGCCCTGATCGTTGTCGATCTGCTTGATCGCGTCCTGCAGCTGCCCGTCCAGCACGTTGCGGTCGGTGACGACGATGACGGAATCGAAGACCTTGGTGTTCTCCACCTGCAACCGCGCCAAGCGGTGAGCCAGCCAGGAGATCGAGTCGGTCTTGCCCGACCCCGCCGAGTGCTGGATCAGGTACCGTCGGCCAGCCCCCTCCTCGATGACCTTGTTCGTCACCTCGGTGACGGCCTCCCACTGGTGGAATCGCGGGAAGCGCAGTGTTGCTGAGCGGGTCTTCTTGCCGGTGATCGGATCGGTGTGTTGGTCATGCTTGATGTACATGAACCGGCCGAAGATGTTCAGCCATGCGTCCCGCTGCAGCACGCGCTCCCACAGGTACGACGACGGCGACCCTTCCGCGTTGAGCGGGTTGCCTGCCCCGCCGTCCTCAGTACCTCGGTTGAACGGTAGGAAGACCGTCTTCTCGCCAGCCAGCTTCGTGGTCATCCAGACCTCGTCGTTGGACACCGCAAAGTGCACCAGTGCGCCGCGTCCAGAGGTGAACAGCGGCTGCACATGCTTCGTGCCGGGGTCCTTCGGGTGCCGGCTGCTCTTGTACTGTTGCTTGGCGTCTTCGACCGTCTGCGTGAAGTCGGTCTTCAGCTCGGCCGTAGCCACCGGCAGGCCATTGATGAAAAACACCAGGTCAGTGCTGCGCTGGTCCGCCGTGGAGAAGTGGACCTGCCGCATCACACGCAGGCGGACCTTCCCGTAGTTCTCCACCGTCTTGGCGTTCAGGGCGGACTCGGGCATGAACTGACACATGCGGAAGCGGGCCGACAGGTGCTTGAAGCCGTGGCGCAGCACGTTCAGTGTGCCGCCACCGTTCTCCATGTCGATCGTCAGTAACTTCACCAGCCGGTCTAGGACCTGATCTCGCTGCTTGACCTCGTTTGCGGCGTCGACCTTGACGACCTTGGCCAGTTCCTTCAGCTGGGTGTCCTCGAGCCAGCCGAAGACGTCCGCTGGGAACAGGGCACGCTCACGGTCGTAGCCGCTGTCATCCTTTGAGTACAGCCAGTCGTTTGCAGCGAGGTACTTGGCCAGCTCCTTCTCGAACTCAACCTCATTGTGCTGTGCCATTAGCCCTCCCGCCGGACATCGAGCTGACCGGTTACAGCAGCAGTGACGAGTGCGGAACGCCGCTCCTGAGAGAGCTCGATCAACCGCTCGGACTCTGAGATCAGGGTATCGATCTGCCCTGTCTCTCGAGTGGCAAGATCGACGATCTCGCGTTGCTCGACCATCGGCGGGAGAGGCACCTTGAAGGACTTCAGATGCCCCATTCCAATGGTGCGAATCGTGGACCCATTGGTCAGAGAGTCGAAGTAAGGCTGCATCGCAGAAGTAAACAGCAGCCAGAGGTATCGCGGGTCAATCTCAGGCCCACACACCCAGTCAGCGAAGTGCTGAGACGTAGCCATTGGGATTGCCATGATGCTGCTGCGGCCGACAGTCGCATCACGGGAGAGAACTACCGTTCCAGCCGGAAGGATGCGGGCAGAACTTGCAGCGATTCCGGACTCGCTGATGAGGTTCGTCGTGTCCGAGATAAATTCCTGGTCCGATAGTTTGCTTACATCATTGAGACTGATCCACGGGATGTCGCAATTTTCCCACAGTTCAGAACGCGAGCGGCTGGGCGTGTGACCGCTTTCCAGCCTGGCGACAGAGATAAGCGGCACGACCTTCCAGTGCTCCGGGAGCTCCCCGGCCCAAAACAGTCCGCTCTCTCGGGTGGGAGACGTCTCCCGCGTCCCCTTCGTCGCAATGTTTGTGCGAACTGCATTCCTGCGCTCGCGTAGAAGGGTCACCAAACGCCGCTGCTCATCGATCAGTGTGTCGATCTGGGCGGTCTCGCGGTCGAGGTAGTCGGCGATGGCGACCTGTTCCTCATAAGGTGGGAAGGGGAACAGCTCGTCGAAGTAAGAATCCTGGTCAAGATTTTGGATCCCAGTGGTCTGTTTGACGGAGCGAGCTGTCAGACGTGTGACGTAACTCGCGGCGTGTGCGTAAAGCCAATACTGCGGATGTTGACCCTTCGCAAGGCGAAGCCGCGTGAGAAAGTTCGATGATATGGCTGGACTTTTTGCTCCCTCGAAGATGCCCACGAACCCCACTGGGTTGACGGCGGTACCACCGGACTTTTCAAGCAGTAGGTCGCCCTGCTTAAGAATGCGGTGAACTTGATCGGACTTCTTCACGGAGCGGACGGTTGGAATTTCATCCGAGACCTTAAGCCTGGGTCGATCAAAGTCGGCAACTCGCACGCAAAGGACGTCATCTTCGCCGCCCGTCGGCTCACTTCCCCAGAAGCCCGTCTGAGTTGAGGAAATGGAGAACTTGAGTCGCTTGACTTCCCAGTGTTCGGGAACAGCTCCGATCCAAGGCACATCTGTCTGCTTGAAGGTCCTTTTCATGACTCGACTCCCCGAAGCAGTCTGATGATCTTGGCGACCTGCGTTTCCAAGTCGGCGTCGATTTCCGAAAGTGCGCGCGGAGGGGTGTACTTATGAAAGAGCCGGGTGAACGGGATCTCGTAGCCGACCTTCGTCTTCTTCGTGTCGATCCTTGCGCCTTGAACGTGCAGAGCTACTTCGGCCTCGAAGTACGCTTCGATGGTCTCGTTTCGCCCAGCATCGCCGAGGGTATTTCCACCATAAGTGAACGGGACGTTTTCCGTGTCGCGTTTGCCCGGCTCGGGGTTGCCCTTGGCATCTGTGACGATCTCCGCTGACTCATCCGGTTCGCTCAAGGCGGTGGCAAGGTGGCGGTACTGAGCAGGGGTCAGCTTCAGCTTGGCCGCGCTGAACTCCTCGCGGACGGCCTGAATGAACTTGTCTCGGTTTAGGTAAGTCTCCTCGCCCATGGCTGCCAGGAGATTCAGGAAAGGAGCTGAGTCTGAACCGTTGCCGAACACCTTGGACAGCGCCTTGTCGTCCAAGGCTGTGGCGCGAGACGCTGAAAAGTTCAGGCGTAGCGGGCGTTCAACCGTGATCGTCCAGTATCCGAAGTCAGAGTTCTTAAGAACCTTAGAGTTCTCGGCCTCGGTGAAATCGTCATACGTCTTCACAATCTGCCTGCGGGCGGCTTCATCGACCTCGCGGCGCTTTGACCCAAGGCTCTTGCGCATCTTGGTCCACATGCCGGAAGCGTCGATCAGGTGGACCTTGCCTCGGCGCTCGGCCTGCTTGGTGTTGTCAAGGATCCAGACGTAGGTGGAGATATTGGTGTTGAAGAACATGTCGGTGGGCAGGGCGATGATCGCGTCTACCAGGTCGTTTTCCAGCAGCCAACGGCGGATCTCTGACGGGCCAGATTCGGCGGCGCCGTTGAACAAAGGGGAGCTGTTCAGGACGATGCCTGCGCGGCCTCCGCCCTCGTGTGTTGGGCGCATCTTGTGTGCCAAGTGGACCAGGAAGAGCATCTGGCCGTCGGAGATCGGTGGCAGACCAGGAGCGAAGCGACCATTCGGGCCGCCTTTCTTCCACTCTTCCTTGACGGCTGTCTCCGAGGCTTTCCAATCCATGCCGTAAGGAGGGTTGGACATGCAGAAGTCGAAGGTCTTGTCGAAGAACTGGTCGTCGGCCAGGGTGTCTCCGAGCCGGATGTTGCCGACATCCTGTCCCTTGCCGATCATGTCGGACTTACAGATGGCGTAGGACAGGTCGTTGATCTCTTGCCCGTACAGGCGCAGGCGAGCCTGCGGATTGCGCTCCAGTAGACGCTCCTCGGCAACGGAAAGCATGCCACCCGTGCCGGCGGTCGGGTCGTAGATCGTGCGGATGGTGCCCGGCTCCAGCAGGGCCTCGTTCTCCTCCGCGAACAGTAGGTCGACCATGAGACGGATCGCGTCGCGCGGCGTGTAGTGCTCGCCGGCCTCTTCGTTGGAGGCTTCCGCGAACTTATAGATCAGATGCTCGTACAGATCGCCCATCGCCGCGTTGGGGACAGTGTCGGGGTGCAGGTCGACCTCGGCGAACTTGGAGACGATCAAGTACAGCCGGTTCTTCTCTTCGAGCCTGTTGATCTCGCCCTCGAAGCCGAAACGCTCGAAGACGTCGATGTTGCTGGAGAAGTGGGAGATGTAGTCGATCAGGTTGGCGCGCAGGCCCTCGGGATCGTCAAGCAGTCGGGCGAAGTCATAGTGCGAGGTGTTGTAGAAGGTCAGGCCGGTCTTGCGTTTGACCTGGACGTCCAGGGCGCCGCCCTCGAACTCTTTGGCCAGGGCGCGAACCTCGTCACGGGTGGGCTCGAGTAGGCAGTCCAGGCGACGCAGAATCGTGAAAGGGAGGATGATGCCGCCGTACTGGTGTGGCCTGTAGACGCCGCGCAGCTGGTCAGCGATCGACCAGACGAAGTTACCCAGGGTGCTCAACTCGGTCCTGCTCTCTGACTGCTGGTGGTGTGGGCCAAGCATGGCAGAGCCAACTGACACGGTCGGGCGGGTTCGGTGACTCCGGCAGTGGGGGTTCAGCGCCCTTGCTGATGCCGGCTTGCGAGTGGCGAGGGCACGGTGTGGTGCTGTGCTGGAGCGATGTGGCCGTGGTGCAGGCGGCGGCATTCCTGTGTCGGCTTGCGGGGGCCTGGCCTTCTCCGCGATGTGGATAGGTCCAGGGCAGGCTCCCCGGTACCGGTCGCACGTTCAGCAGATCCATCACATCATCGGTCTACTGAGACCAAAACTGAGACCACACACGTCGAAGGGCCCCACCGCGAACGGTGGGGCCCTTCGACAACGTGCCCGGTGAGGCACTGGCGGAGGATACGAGATTCGAACTCGTGAGGGGTTGCCCCCAACACGCTTTCCAAGCGTGCGCCCTAGGCCACTAGGCGAATCCTCCGCCGCAAACAATACAAGACGTTGGGGGGTGCTCGCGAACATGATCGGGGGCGGGGGTCCGGGAGCGGATCATGGCGGGGGCCGGGGTCGTGATTCCGGGCGGGCATCCGCTACTGTTGAGCCCAGCCCCTCACGTGGCGCTATCTGACTGAACTCCCCCAGGGCCGGAAGGCAGCAAGGGTAGGTCGGCTCTGGCGGGTGCGTGGGGGGCGTCTTGCGTTCCGGGGGCGGTTTCCCCTCCGGTGGTCGTGAGGCCGGCGGCGGGCGTGGTTGTCAGTGGGCGCCATTAACCTCGTATACGTGTCGTCTCTCGCGCTCTACCGCCGCTATCGCCCGGAGTCGTTCGCCGAGGTCATCGGGCAGGAACATGTGACCGACCCGCTGCAGCAGGCGCTGCGGAACAACCGGGTCAATCACGCGTACCTGTTCAGTGGCCCGCGCGGCTGCGGCAAGACGACGAGCGCGCGCATCCTCGCGCGGTGTCTGAACTGCGAGCAGGGGCCGACGCCCACGCCCTGCGGCGAGTGCCAGTCCTGCCGTGACCTGGCGAGGAACGGGCCGGGTTCGATCGACGTCATCGAGATCGACGCCGCTTCGCACGGTGGCGTCGACGACGCCCGTGACCTGCGGGAAAAGGCCTTCTTCGGGCCCGCGAGCAGCCGCTACAAGATCTACATCATCGACGAGGCCCACATGGTCACGTCGGCGGGATTCAACGCACTTCTGAAGGTCGTCGAGGAGCCGCCGGAGCACCTCAAGTTCATCTTCGCCACGACCGAGCCCGAGAAGGTCATCGGGACCATCCGCTCGCGTACGCACCACTACCCCTTCCGGCTCGTGCCGCCCGGGACGCTCCGGGACTACCTCGGAGAGGTCTGCGGCCGCGAGGGCATCCCCGTCGCGGAGGGTGTGCTTCCGCTCGTCGTGCGGGCCGGTGCCGGATCCGTGCGTGACTCGATGTCCGTCATGGACCAGCTGCTCGCCGCTGCGGCCGAGGACGGTGTGACGTATGCCATGGCGACGTCGCTGCTCGGGTACACGGACGGTTCGCTGCTCGACTCCGTCGTGGAGGCCTTCGCCTCGGGTGACGGTGCCGCCGCCTTCGAGGTCGTCGACCGTGTCATCGAGGGGGGCAACGACCCGCGCCGGTTCGTCGCCGACCTGCTGGAGAGGCTGCGTGACCTGGTGATCCTGGCCGCCGTTCCGGACGCGGCCGAGAAGGGGCTCATCGATGCGCCGGTCGATGTCGTGGAGCGGATGCAGGCGCAGGCCGGCGTCTTCGGAGGCGCCGAGCTCAGCCGCGCCGCCGACCTGGTCAACGAGGGGCTCACGGAGATGCGCGGCGCCACCTCGCCCCGCCTCCAGCTCGAGCTGATCTGCGCGCGCGTGCTGCTGCCCGCCGCGTACGACGACGCCCGGTCGGTCATGGCCAGGCTGGACCGCCTGGAGCGCGGGGGGAACTTCGTGCCCGGCGGTCAGGGCGCCGGTCCTGCCATGGGGTACGTGCCTGCGCCGGATGCCCATCCGGGTGCGGCTGCGGCTGCCGCTGCGCCGGCGCAGGTTCCTCCGGGGGGCGGTCCGGCTGCGGCTCGGGCGGCTGTTCGGGGGGCGGGGCCGGGGGGTCCGGGTGGGGAGGCTGTTGCGGCTGCGCCCGCGCCCGCGCCTGCCCCTGCTCCCGTACCCGCGCCGGTGCCTCAGGCAGCGCAGCCTGCCGCGCCTCCGGCTCCCGTCGAGCCCGCTCCCGCGGCGGCACCGCCCGCACCCGCGCCCACGGGTTCGGCCCCCGGCGCCTGGCCCACCGCCGCTCCGGCCGGTGGCGGCAGGCGGCCCGGCGGGTGGCCCACGGCCGCGCCCGCCGGCGGTGGTGGCGGCCAGGCCTCCGCCCCGAGCGGCGGCGGCACCATGCAGCCCCCCGCCTCGGCACCCACGCCTCCCCCTGCCCAGCCTCAGGCCCCGGCACAGCCCCCCGTCGCGGCTCCCGCCGCCGGTGGGCTCGACCCCCGCACCCTGTGGCCGAACATCCTCGAGGTGGTGAAGAACAAGCGTCGCTTCACCTGGATCCTGCTCAGCCAGAACGCGCAGGTCACCGGCTTCGACGGGACGACCCTCCAGCTCGGCTTCGTGAACGCGGGAGCCAGGGACAACTTCGCGAGCAGCGGCAGCGAGGACGTCCTGCGCGCGGCGCTCTCCGAGCAGTTCGGCGTGCAGTGGAAGGTCGAGGCAGTCGTCGACCCCTCGGGCGGTGGCGGCGGCCAGGCTCCGCCCCCGGCTCCCGGAGGCGGTTTCGGTTCAGGCGGCGGCTTCGCCCCGAGCGGTGGCGCCCCCGCCGCCCCGGCCCCGCGCCCCGCGACCCCGCAGGCTCCGGCCCCCGCCGCGCCACGCCCCCCGGAGCGCCAGGCCGCACCGAACCCCCCGGCGCCCGCGCCGAGACCGCCCGTCCAGGAGGCGCCCCCGGTCTCCATCGAGGACGACATCCCCACCGACGACGACCCGGACCTCGACGAGTCGGTCCTGTCCGGCCACGACCTGATCGTCCGCGAGCTGGGCGCGACGGTCGTCGAGGAATTCACGAACGAGTAAGCCCGTAGGGGTCGGCCGTGGAGGAATCCGCGAACGCGTAAGCGTGTAAGGGGCCGCGACCGTGCTTCCCCTAGCGGCGCCTGACGCGCGGCCAGTTGCTCCGTATCCGGCCCGCCCGGGCGGACGCGGATGGAGGAACGTACGAACGCGCGCCGCCCCCGCTCTGGGCGGCCCGTACAAGAGCACTCCGGGCCGCCGCCTATGCTGGCTGGCGTGAAGGTCCTTGTCATCGGCAGCGGCGCCCGCGAACACGCCCTGTGCCGCTCACTGTCCCTCGACCCCGACGTCTCCGCGCTGCACTGCGCGCCCGGCAACGCAGGAATCGCCGAGGTCGCCGAGCTGCACGCGGTGGACGCCCTCGACGGCGCCGCCGTGGCCCGGCTGGCCGGTGAGCTGGCCGCGGACCTCGTCGTGGTCGGCCCGGAGGCCCCCCTCGTCGCCGGGGTCGCCGACGCCGTACGCGCCGCCGGCATCCCCTGCTTCGGCCCCTCCGGGGAAGCCGCGCAGCTGGAGGGCTCGAAGGCGTTCGCCAAGGACGTGATGGCCGGCGCCGGTGTGCCGACCGCTCGCTCGTACGTGTGCACGACCCCGGCCGAGGTCGACGAGGCGCTCGACGCCTTCGGCGCCCCGTACGTGGTCAAGGACGACGGGCTCGCCGCCGGCAAGGGCGTCGTCGTGACCGACGACCTCGAGGCCGCCCGCGCGCACGCCAACGCCTGCGACCGCGTCGTCATCGAGGAGTTCCTCGACGGCCCCGAGGTCTCCCTCTTCGCGATCACCGACGGCGTCACCGTCGTCCCGCTCCAGCCCGCGCAGGACTTCAAGCGCGCGCTCGACGGCGACGCGGGCCCGAACACCGGCGGCATGGGCGCGTACTCGCCGCTCCCGTGGGCCGACCCGAAGCTCGTCGACGAGGTCATGGACACCGTCCTGCAGCCGACCGTCGACGAACTGCGCCGCCGCGGAACGCCCTTCTCCGGCCTGCTGTACGCGGGTCTCGCGATCACGTCGCGCGGCGTACGGGTCATCGAGTTCAACGCCCGCTTCGGCGACCCGGAGACCCAGGTCGTCCTGGCCCGCCTGAAGACCCCGCTCGCGGGCGTCCTCCTCGCCTCCGCCGACGGGACGCTCGCGGACCTCGCGCCCCTGCGCTGGAGCGACGAGTCGGCCGTGACCGTGGTCGTGGCCTCCCACAACTACCCGGAGACGCCGCGCACCGGCGACCCCATCACCGGCCTCGACGAGGTCGCGGCGCAGGACGCGCCCCACGCGTACGTCCTGCACGCCGGGACGAAGCGGGACGGGGAAGCCGTCGTCAGCGCCGGTGGCCGCGTGCTCTCGGTGACGGCGACCGGTTCGGACCTGACGCAGGCCCGCGAGCGCGCGTACGCGGCGGTCGGGCGCATCGGTCTCGACGGCTCGCAGCACCGCACGGACATCGCGGCGAAGGCGGCTGCGGAAGCCTGACCCACCCGGCCTCCCGGCCTCTACGGGGGCCACCCCTCTGCGTGAACCTCAGGCCCTGGATCCAACCGGATCCAGGGCCTGACTGTCATCCACCTCTGCCCAAAGCCATTCCATCGAGTGACCGCTGGCCCATCCGGCTGACGTCGCCTTGTGCCCCAACTAGGGTGCGGCGCAAGCGTTCCCGCACTTGGTCCACCGGTGGCCCTCTGGCATTGCGATGTCAGTGACGGGTGCCACAGTGGGGGAGTGGACAACGCCATGGGTGCACGCGACAGAGGGAGCAGGGGGTGACATCGGCCGTGGCCGTTACCGGTATGGGTGCGGAGGTGGGCGCGCAGGCCGCGCGTTCCCGGGCTCTCGCGGTGCTGCGCGTCCGCGGCAGGGCGCTCGCAGTGGCCCTGCTGCCCGCGGCCGTCGCGGTCGTGCTGGCCGCGGGCGCCGCCACCGGGCACATGGTCGGCGCGGGCTGGCGCGTGGCTCTGTGGATCATGACGGTCGTGGCCCTCGTGGTCCTGGCCGCGGCGGCGGGCGTCGCCCTCGTGGTCGCCCGAGCCCGCCCGGCCGTCAGCCCGACGGTTCCGATCGCCGAGCAGCGGGCCCCCGATCTGTACCGGCTCGTGCGCGATCTCGCCGACCGGCTCGACGTCCCCGCCCCCTCCGCGATAGCGCTCACCCCGGACTGCGACAGCTGGCTGGAGGACCGTACGCATCCGGCGCACGGGCCGCCGAAGTCCCGGTCCCGGGGTGACGAGGGCGGGGCGCCGCGAGACGGTGACGATGCGGGTGGCCGGGGCGCCGGTGCGGGCGCCGGTTCCGGTCGTGGCCGGGAGCCCGCCGCCCCCGTCCTGGTCATCGGCTCGCCCTTCCTGTGGTGGATGCGCGTGGGCGAGCTGCGCGCCGTACTGGCCCCGGTCGTCGCCGGTACGGGGCCCTCGGCGCACCCGGACATAGCCGCTGCCCGGCGGTTCGTGCGGGGGCTTGACGCGGCGGTCGCCGTCGCGTCGGCGCCGGGCCGCGGACCCCTCGGGCGAGTGGTTCTCGGAGGCGTCGGCTGGGTGGCGCGGCTGTTGCTGCGCAGCTGCCGGGTGCACGCGGGCGAGATGGAGCGCGGGGTCGCGGCGGCCGCCGCCGAGCGGGCGCAGGCCGTGGACTACGGCGTACGGATCGTGGCGCAGGAGCAGGTCGGCCTGGCCTACGCGGGCTGGGACCGGCTGCTGACCCGGGTCGCGCTGCCCGCCTGGCGCATGGGGCGCTGGCCCGCCCGGCTGGACGCGGGAGTCGTGGCCGCCCTCACGGAGCTGTCCCGGCGCGACCGGCTCGCGGAGGGCTTCGCCTCCCGCCTCGGAGAGCGGCCCGCCTGCGATCTGCTGGAGGAGCCGGGCATGGTGGACGAGGCGGCGTCGCTGCTCGCGGCGCGGCTGTTCCACGGGGGTCCCGCCGAGCAGGGGCCGGACTGGGCGCCGGTCGGCTGGGACGAGTATCCGGACGAGGTCGTCGACCGTAAGTGGCGCATGGACGCGGCCCGCCTCCACCGCGTACTCGACACACTCGGCGTCCACGGCTCAGCGGACCCCACGGCGCCCGACCCGGGCGGCCCCACCCTCGCCCGCGTCATGGCCCATCTGACGGCGGAGCGGGTCCCGGCGACGGCTGTCGTCGAGGTGGCGGTTGTGACTGACATCGCTGATACGGCCGGGGTGCCGGCGGCGGATACGGCGGGTGCGCCGGCCACGGACACGGTCGGTGGGTCGGCCACGGGTACGGTCCCCGAAGCCGACCTCGCCGCTCTGGAAGGCGACTTGGCGGACGCCGACCTCGACGGCGCCCCCGAAGAGGCCCTGGGCGATGGCCTCGAAGACGCCCTCGAAGACCAGGCCGACGGTCCCGCCGGGCTCCTCGCCGCAGGGCTCACCGCCGAGTCCGCCCGCGAGGAGAGCGAGGCGGCGGCCCGGCGCCCCGCCGCCCACACCCCCTCCGCCGGACAGGGCGGCCCCGACGACGCCCTCTGGGACGTGGGCAGCCTCCCGCTCTTCCCGCTCCAACCACCGCGTACCGGACGCGAGTTGGTGGTCGACCACGTGACGGCGATGGTGTGCTGCGCCGCGATCGACTCCGCCGGGGCGGCCCCCGGGCTCGACTGGCTGGACGGCCCGTCGCTCCTGGTCGACGGGGTGCGCGCCAAGGACCTGGCCCCGCGCGTCCTGAGCCTCGTCGAGGAGGGCGACCCGGAACCCCTGCGGGCCTGGCTCGCCGGCCTGGGCATCCGCCCCGAGAAGCCGGTCCGCCTGGTGTAGGCCCCACGCGGGCCCGCACGCCCGCTCCCGGCCCACGCCCGCCTGGCCTGCACCCCATCCCGCAGGCCCACCACGCACGCCCACCGGTGAGGCCCGCACGCCCGCTCCCGGCCCACGCCCGCCTGCACCGCACCCGGCACGCCCGCCCGCGCCCGCCTGCACCGCACCCGGCACGCCCGCCGCGCCGCGTGCCCACCCGCCCCCGCCGACACCTCACCCCCACCCCCGCCCACGCCCGCCTGCCTGCACCCCACCCGGCACACCCGCCACACGCGCCCACCCACCCCCGCCCACACCCACCACTCCCGCCCCACTCCCCGACCCCCACACCCCCACCCCGCCCGGAGGGCCCCGTTCCGTTCCCGTCAATTCGCGACGAACGGTGACGGAGTGCGTGCGTAATGTGATGTGCTGGGGCCGGTAGCTGAACAGACGGCGCGCGCAAGGGCTCGGGGGAGCGAGGGAGGGGGGCGGGCATGGGGCCGGAACGGGAGGACCGACGGGCGGCACGGAACGGGCGCACGCGCTCCCCCGGCGCCATCCGCCGCTGGGAGTCCGGCGCACTCGCCCACGCCGTGAGCGACCCCTTCGGCCAGGGCCCCCTGCCGTGGCTGCGCGGCAGCGAGCACTACTTCGACGACACCGGCCAGGTCGTCCCCTGGTACGTCGACCACGTCCCCCAGCCCGGCGCCAGCACCCTCGCGACCACCATCCCGGGCCCCCGCGCCGGCGGCCCCCGCATGGCGGACGACGTGCACCGCCAGATCAAGGGCTTCACCTCGACCGGAGCGGCCGCACCCGGCGAGTCGATCGACTTCCACGTCACGGTCGACCCGCCGCAGCAGTTCACCGTCGACATCTACCGGATCGGCCACTACGGCGGCGACGGCGCCAGCAAGATCACCACCAGCCCGCGCCTCTCCGGCATCGTCCAGCCGCCCCCGCTCACCGCCGACCGCACGGTCTCCTGCCACCACTGGTGGCTGTCCTGGCGCCTCCAGATCCCCTCGTTCTGGAACGTGGGGGCATACGTGGCCGTCCTCACGACCGTCGACGGCTACCGCTCCCACGTCCCCTTCACCGTCCGCGACAGCAGGCCCGCCGACCTCCTGCTGCTCCTCCCGGACGTGACCTGGCAGGCGTACAACCTCTATCCGGAGGACGGGCACACCGGCGCGAGTCTCTATCACGCGTGGGACGAGGACGGGCGGCTGCTCGGTGAGGGCGACGCGGCGACGACGGTCTCGTTCGACCGCCCGTACGCAGGCGCCGGCCTCCCCCTGCACGTCGGCCACGCCTACGACTTCATCCGCTGGGCCGAGCGGTACGGCTACGACCTCGCGTACGCCGACGCCCGTGACCTGCACGCGGGCCACGTCGACCCGACCCGCTACCGGGGCCTCGTCTTCCCCGGCCACGACGAGTACTGGTCGACGCCGATGCGCCGCACCACGGAAGCGGCCCGCGAACACGGCACCTCCCTGGTCTTCCTCTCCGCCAACACCATGTACTGGCAGGTGGAGTTGGGCCCGTCCCCGTCCGGCGTACCGAACCGGCTGCTCACGTGCCACAAGCGCAGGGCCCCCGGAAAGTCGGCCCTGTGGCGCGAGATGGACCGCCCCGAGCAGCAGCTCATGGGCATCCAGTACGCGGGCCGCGTCCCCGAGCCGCACCCCCTCGTCGTACGGAACGCCGACCACTGGCTGTGGGAGGCCACCGGCGCGCACGAGGGCGACGAGATCGAGGCCCTCGTCGCAGGCGAGGCCGACCGCTACTTCCCGCGCACGGCGCTGCCCGAGCACGAGGAGCGGATACTGCTGGCCCACTCGCCGTACCGCGACAGCGAGCGCGCGGCGCGGCACCAGGAGACGTCGCTGTACCGGGCGCCGTCCGGTTCGCTGGTCTTCGCGTCCGGCACGTTCGCCTGGTCCCCCGCCCTCGACCGCCCGGGCCACGTGGACCCCCGCATCCAGCGCGCGACCGCCAACCTCCTCGACCGCATCTGCAAACGCGACTGACCCCGCCCCCACGCCCCACCCCGCCGGACCCCTGGCCAAAACCCGTCCCCGTATGAGCGAGAATCAGGTGCACTCGTACATATCCACGGGGAGGAACCGTGTCCGGATTCGTCGAAAAGCCCGAACCCCTTCAGGTGCCGGGCCTGGTACACCTCCACACCGGCAAGGTGCGGGACCTGTACCGGAACGAGGCGGGCGACCTCGTGATGGTCGCCTCCGACCGCATGTCCGCCTACGACTGGGTCCTGCCGACCCCCATCCCCGACAAGGGCCGCGTCCTCACGCAGCTGTCGCTGTGGTGGTTCGACCAGCTCAGCGACCTGGCCCCCAACCACGTCCTGTCGACGGAGCTGCCCGCCGGCGCCCCCGCGGACTGGCAGGGCCGCACCCTCGTCTGCAAGTCGCTGCGCATGGTGCCCGTGGAGTGCGTGGCCCGCGGCTACCTCACCGGCTCCGGCCTGGTCGAGTACAACGAGTCCCGCACGGTCTGCGGCCTCTCGCTGCCCGAGGGCCTGACCGACGGCTCCGAGCTGCCCGCCCCGATCTTCACGCCCGCCACGAAGGCCGAGGTCGGCGAGCACGACGAGAACGTGTCGTACGAGGAGGTCGTGCGCCAGGTCGGCGAGGAGACCGCCTCCGCGCTGCGCGAGATGACGCTCGCCGTCTACGGCCGGGCCCGGGACATCGCGCGTGAGCGCGGCGTGCTCCTCGCGGACACGAAGTTCGAGTTCGGCTACGACGACGAGACGCTGATCATCGCCGACGAGGTCCTCACCCCGGACTCGTCCCGCTTCTGGCCGGCCGACTCCTGGCAGCCGGGCCGCGCCCAGCCGTCCTTCGACAAGCAGTTCGTGCGCGACTGGCTCACGTCCGCCGAGTCCGGCTGGGACCGCAAGAGCGAGCAGCCCCCGCCCGCGCTCCCGCAGCAGGTCGTGGACGCGACGCGCGCCAAGTACATCGAGGCGTACGAGCGTCTGACCGGCGTCAGCTGGTAGTCACCGCCCCGCGGACACGCGAAAGCCCCCCGGCACTGCCGGGGGGCTTTCATATGGAGCGAACGACGAGGTTCGAACTCGCGACCTCAACCTTGGCAAGGTTGCGCTCTACCAACTGAGCTACGTTCGCACTGCGCCGTGGCGCGAGAGCAACTATACCCAACCTCGCTCCCGTGCGAGACGCACCGCCGTGTGCCGGTTCTCCGCCCCGAGTTTCATGGCGGCGGACGACAGGTAGTTCCGCACCGTCCCGGGGGAGAGCGCGGCCCGCTCGGCGATCTCCGCGACGGGCGCGCCGTCGGCGGCGAACTCCAGCACCTCGGCCTCGCGCGCGGTCAGCGGGGAGTCGCCCGCGGAGATCGCGTCGGCCGCCAACTCCGGGTCCACATAACGGTTTCCGGCGTGCACGGTGCGGATGATCTCGGCGAGCCGCTGGGCGCTGACGGTCTTCGGGACGAAGGCGCGCACACCGGCGGACAGGGCTCTTTTCAGGTGTCCGGGCCGCCCGTGACTCGTCACGATCATGACCCGGCAGGCGGGCAGTTCGCCGCGCAGCACTGTGGCGGCCTTCACACCGTCGGCGCCCGGCATCTGCAGATCGAGCACGGCGACGTCGGGTTCGTGGGCGCGGGCCATGGCGAGGGCCTCGGGCCCGGTGGCGGCCTCGGCGACCACGACGAGATCGTCCTCGAGCCCGAGCAGCGCGGCGAGCGCGCCCCGGATGAGGTGCTCGTCATCGGCGAGCAACACGCGCACGGTCACCGGGCGCTCCTTTCGTATTCGTTGTTGGTGAGGCCCTGCGGTGGCTCGTCGTACGTGGCGTTCGTGAGGCCCGGCCGTGGCTCGTCGTACGTGGCGTCGTGCCGCGGCTCAGCGGCCGGTTCCGTCAGAGGCACCTCGGCGATCACCCGGAACTCTCCGTTCACCAGACCCGCCTCCAGCGTCCCGTCGACCTCGGCGAGCCGCTCCCGCAGCCCGGCGAGCCCGGACCCGTTACCGACGGCCCCGGATGCCCCGGAGGCCCCGTCGTTCTCCACACTCAGCACCACGACCCGCCCCGCCTCCACCCGTACGGCGATGTCGCAGCGCCGGGCGTCCCCGTGCCGCAGGACGTTCGTCGTCGCCTCCCGCACGACCCAGGCGAGCGCGGACTGTACGGGGCCGGGCAGCGCCGCGTCCGTCCCGGTCACCTCGCAGGTGATCCCGGCCGCCGTCAACACGCCCTGCGCACCGGCCAGTTCGACCGACAGGTCGGCCTCTCGGTAGCCGCGTACGACGGCCCGTACGTCCTTCTGGGATTCCTGGGCGATGCGCTGCACCTCGATCATCTGCTCCACGCCCTCGGGCCGCCCGCGCCGGGTGAGCTGTATGGCGAGCTCGCTCTTGAGCGCGATCACGGCCAGGTTCCGGCCCATCACGTCGTGCAGATCGCGCCCGAACCGCAGCCGCTCCTCGGCCACCGCGAGCCGCGCCTTGGTCTCGCGGGCCTCGTCGAGTTCGTAGACGGTGTTGAGCAGCCAGACGGACAACCCGGAGGTCAGCGCGAAGACCCCGGTGCTGAACAGGACGGTCGCCGCCAGGACGAGCGCGACGATGGACGGAAGTCCGGACGGCACGGCCGCCACCCCGGCCCCGACGGACGCGCCGAGCGCCGTGGCGATCACGCGCCGGCGGGTGCGCAGGCCGGGCGTGACCATGCCGGCGCCGACCATGAGGATGCCGACGAAGAGCACGATCGCGTTCGAGGCGCCGCCGCCCGGGTTCCCTTCGCCGGGCACCCGCAGCAGCACGGCCAGCGTCGCGACGGCGAGCACGGCGGTGACGGTGCCGTACGCGACGACCAGGCGGACCGGCTGCTCGCGCCGGCCCCGCGTCCAGTCGAGAGCCCTGGACACGGTCACCGAGCCGAGTACCGCGTGACCGCACAGAGCCAGGAGCAGGGCCCAGGCGAGCGCGCCCGGCACCTCGCCGAAGGGGAGCGGCCCCAGCCAGAACAGCTCGACAAGAGCGAAGGACCGCAGCGACCAGCGCGTGTACGTCTCGACTTTCGCCGGTGTGCTCTTCCCCCGCCACCACGCGCCCGGCCGCTTCATGTCCCCGCCCCGTCGGTTCACCGTCGTGGCTCCCAGCGGAACCACCGTCGTACAGCAAACACGGCGAGCACGGTCCAGGCCACCGCCGTGGCGGCCGCGCCCAGGGCGTCGTAGGCCGACAGGTTCCCGGTCCAGCCGCCCCGCAGCAGGGTGATCACCGGGGTGAGAGGCAGCGATTCGCAGACCAACGCGAGGCGGTCCGGGAGGAGTTCGAGGGGTACGACGGTGCCGGAGCCGGCCAGGGACAGCAGGAGCAGCGGCATGACCGCCACCTGCGCGCTCTCGACGCTCTTGCTGAGGCCCGCGGTGACGGCGGCGAGCGCGGGCCACATCACGAGCCCCAACAGCAGCCCCAGGACGACGAGTTGGGGCGAGCGCGGCGCACCCACGCCGAGCAGCGCCGCACTCGCGGCGACGAGGACGCAGGACTGCACGACGGCCACGGTGACCGCGGGCAGTGCCGCGCCCGCGAGGATCTCGGCGTCGCGCAGCTCGCCGGTGCGCAGCCGCTTGAGGACGAGCTCCTCGCGCCGGGCCACGTACACGCCGACGAGCGTGCTGTAGACGGCGAAGAGGAGAGAGAAGCCGATCGCGGACGGCAGGAGTACGGAGCCCATGCTGAGCCCGGCGGCCTTGAGATCCATGCCGTCCATCGACGAGCGCACCGTGAACGGCAGCGCCAGCGGCACGACTACCGCCGTGAACAGCGTGCCTTTGCCACGGCCGAGCAGGGTCAGCTCCGCGCGGGCCAGGGTCCGCATCCGCCCCGCGGCCGTCGTCGTGGCCCCGCGGGCCGTCATCACCGTGCTCATCGCGCCGCCACCTCTTCCTTGTCGTTCACGGCATTCGTACGCGCGTCGCGTGCGATCCGCAGGAACGCCTCTTCGAGGGAGGCGCTGCGCGCGTCGAGCCCGCGCAGCTCGACCCGGGCGTCCCTGGCCCACAGGAGGAGGCTCGTGGCGGTCCGCTGGAGTTCGTTCGTCAGCAGCCGGACCTTGCGGCCGTCCGTCTCGTGCCCGCTGACCCCGAGTCCGGCGAGCGGCGGGAGGTCGCCGGGCAGGTACCCGCCGGGCAGCTCGAAGGAGATGTGCGAGGGCTGGGCGGCGACGACCTCGTCGACGCGCCCCTCGGCGGCGATCCGCCCCTCGTGGAGGATGGCGAGCCGGTCGGCGAGTTCCTCGGCCTCTTCGAGGTAGTGGGTGGTCAGCAGCACGGTGGTGCCGTCGGCGCGCAGCTCGCGCACCAGGTCCCAGGTGGCGCGCCGGCCCTCGGCGTCGAGTCCGGTGGTCGGTTCGTCGAGGAAGAGGACCTCGGGCCTGCCGAGCAGCGCGAGCGCCAGGTCCAGGCGCCGCTTCTCACCGCCGGACAGCGCCTTCACACGGACCTTGGCGCGCCGTTCGAGCCCGACGATCTCCAGCGCTTCCCCAGCGGGCCGCGCGCCGCTGGTGCATCCGGCCCACAGCCGGACGGCCTCCGCGACGGTCAGCTCGGACGGGAACCCGCCTTCCTGGAGCATGACCCCGACCCGCGGCCTGACCAGGTCGCGTTCGGTGTACGGGTCGTGCCCGAGGACGCGGACGCGGCCGCCGGCGGGGGCGGCGAGTCCTTCGAGGAGTTCGACGGTGGAGGTCTTGCCCGCGCCGTTGGTGCCGAGGAGGGCGAAGAGTTCTCCCCGGGCGACGGAGAAGGTCACCCCGCGCACCGCCTCGTACGAGCCCCCGTACACGCGTCGCAGATCGGTGACGTCGATCACGCGCTCGTTCGTTTCCATGAGTACGAGCGTTCCGTGCGGCCGGGCCGGTGGTCAGTGCGTGCTGTCACCGGAGGGCATGACAAATGTCAGAAGCGGCTTCGCACATGCAGAAGGCCCCGGTCCGATGGACCGGGGCCTTCAACTGGAGCGAACGACGAGGTTCGAACTCGCGACCTCAACCTTGGCAAGGTTGCGCTCTACCAACTGAGCTACGTTCGCACTTGCCTCCGACCGGCTTTCACCGATCGGCGCGAGCACCAGCCTACCGCACTCCGGGGAGTGATCGGTACGCGATGCGGAGCGGGTGACAGGAATTGCACACTGCGCCTTCCCCCTGGAAGGGGGATGTTCTACTACTGAACTACACCCGCACGACTCCGTGAGGTTCGGCTTTTTGCGGCCTCGCCCCTCGGCGTGTTCCAGACTCTAGCTGATCAGCAGGGGTGCAGCGCAAGTCGCCTGCTCCGCGGGGTGCCGACGGGTGGGCCACTCGGGTCAGTTGGCGGCTTCGAACGCCTCGTAGACCTTCTTGGGGATGCGGCCGCGCGGCGGGACGTCCATCTTGTGCGAGCGGGCCCAGGCGCGGACGGCGGCCGGGTCGGCGGAGACCGCCGTGTGCTTGTAGCTGCCGATGGCCCTGCCGGAGGCGCGGCCCGCGCCGTGCTGCTTGCGGCCGGCCTCGAGGTACGGGGCCAGTACCTTGCGAAGCTTCTTGGCATTGGCGGGATTCAGGTCGATCTCGTACGACTTGCCGTCGAGACCGAAGACGACCGTTTCTGCGGCTTCTCCGCCGTCGATGTCGTCGGAGAGAGTGACCACGACACGCTGCGCCACGAATATCGGTCCCTTCGTGCGACCTCGCCGCTTTGACGTGCGCCGATGTCGACTGTCCGGCTGTTATGGGGCAAAGCTCAGTGTAAAGCTCAGGCGAACCGACCGCTTTCGCATTTCCTTTTTACCTTGCCGAGTATTGCATTGTGAAGACCGACGAAATCGCCCCGCGTGTCCGTGCCGCAATGGGTATCCGAAGTCTTTCCCCGAATTTTTCCCGGGAGTACCGCGCTGTTGCGCTAACGTGATCCGGCTCTCGTAGCTTCCTACGGTCTACGCGAGTAGAAATTTTGTCCGGGTAGTCTGAAGGAACCTGCTCAGCACCACACACCGGGAGTGCCAGTGGCACGCGTCGTAGTCGACGTCATGCTCAAGCCGGAGATCCTCGACCCCCAGGGCCAGGCGGTGCAGCGTGCACTGCCGCGCCTCGGTTTCGAGGGCATCTCCGACGTACGTCAGGGAAAGCGTTTCGAACTCGAGGTGGACGGGCCTGTCGATGACGCGGTCCTCGCCCGTATCCATGAGTTGGCCGACACGTTCCTCGCCAACACCGTGATCGAGAACTTCACCGTGAAGGTCGAAGAGCCCGCGGTGGGGGCAGAAAAGTGACCGCTCGTATTGGCGTCGTCACTTTCCCGGGTTCCCTCGACGACAGGGACACTCAGCGCGCGATCCGTCTCGCCGGCGCCGAGCCCGTCGCCCTCTGGCACAAGGACAAGGATCTGAAGCAGGTCGACGCGGTCGTCCTGCCCGGTGGATTCTCCTACGGCGACTATCTGCGCGCCGGTGCCATCTCCCGGTTCTCGCCGGTGATGGAGACCCTGATCGAGCAGGCCAAGGCGGGTATGCCGGTTCTCGGTATCTGCAACGGCTTCCAGATCCTGACCGAGGCGCACCTGCTGCCCGGCGGGATGCTCGGCAACGACCACCTCCACTTCATCTGCCGTGACCAGAAGCTGCGGGTGGAGAACGCGGACACCGCCTGGACCGCCGACTACGAGGCCGGCCAGGAGATCCACATCCCGCTGAAGAACATGGACGGCCGCTACGTCGCCGACGAGCGCACGCTGGACATGCTGGAGGCGGAGGGCCGGGTCGCGTTCCGTTACGTCGACTACAACCCGAACGGCTCGCTGCGGGACATCGCCGGCATCACGAACGAGGCGGGCAACGTCGTCGGTCTCATGCCGCACCCCGAGCACGCCGTCGAGCCGCTCATCGGCTCCGGTCGCACCGACGGCCTCCCCTTCTTCACCTCGATCCTCAAGAAGCTGGTCGCCGCCTCATGAGCCTCGACACCGTTGAGAACGCCGCACAGACCCCCGACGTCGAGCTCCCCTGGGCCGAACTCGGCCTGAAGAAGGACGAGTACGAGCGCGTCGTGGAGATCCTCGGCCGCCGCCCGACCGGCGCCGAGCTCGCCATGTACTCGGTCATGTGGTCCGAGCACTGCTCGTACAAGTCGTCGAAGATCCACCTGCGCCAGTTCGGCGAGAAGGCGCCGCAGTCCGACGCCATGCTCGTCGGCATCGGTGAGAACGCCGGTGTCGTCGACGTCGGCCAGGGCTACGCCGTGACCTTCAAGGTCGAGTCGCACAACCACCCGTCGTACGTCGAGCCCTACCAGGGCGCGGCCACCGGCGTCGGCGGCATCGTGCGCGACATCATCGCGATGGGTGCCCGCCCGGTCGCCGTGGTCGACCCGCTGCGCATGGGCGCCGCCGACCACCCCGACACCAAGCGCGTCCTCCCGGGCGTCGTCGCCGGCATCGGCGGCTACGGCAACTGCCTGGGCCTGCCCAACATCGGCGGCGAGGTCGTCTTCGACTCCTGCTACCAGGGCAACCCGCTGGTCAACGCGGGCGCCATCGGCGTCATGCGGCACGAGGACATCCACCTCGCGAAGGCCTCGGGCCCGGGCAACAAGGTCATCATGTACGGCGCCCGCACGGGCGGCGACGGCATCGGTGGCGCCTCGATCCTGGCCTCCGAGACCTTCGACGACGCCAAGCCGTCGAAGCGTCCGGCCGTGCAGGTCGGTGACCCCTTCCAGGAGAAGCTGCTCATCGAGTGCACCCTGGAGGCCTTCCAGGAGAAGCTCGTCGTCGGAATCCAGGACCTGGGTGCCGCCGGTATCTCCTGCGCCACCAGCGAGCTGGCGTCCAACGGCTCGGGCGGTATGCGCGTCGAGCTGGACGACGTACCGCTGCGCGACTCCACGCTCTCTCCTGAGGAGATCCTCATGAGCGAGTCGCAGGAGCGCATGTGCGCGGTGGTCGAGCCTTCGAAGGTCGACCGCTTCCTGGAGATCTGCGAGAAGTGGGACGTCATCGCCACCGTCATCGGTGAGGTGACCGACGGCGACCGCCTCGAGATCTTCTGGCACGGCGAGAAGATCGTCGACGTCGACCCGCGCACGGTCGCCCACGAGGGCCCGACGTACGAGCGCCCCTACGCCCGCCCGTCGTGGCAGGACGCGCTCCAGGCCGACGACGCGAACAAGCTGCCGCGGCCCGCGACGAGCGACGAGCTCAAGTCGCAGGTCCTCGCGCTCGTCTCGTCGCCGAACCAGGCGTCGAAGAAGTGGGTCACCTCGCAGTACGACCACTTCGTGCAGGGCAACACCGTCCTCGCGCAGCCCGAGGACTCGGGCATGATCCGCATCGACGAGGAGACCGGCCTCGGCGTCGCCATCGCGACCGACGGCAACGGCCGGTACGCGAAGCTCGACCCGTACCACGGCGCTCAGCTCGCCCTCGCCGAGGCGTACCGGAACGTCGCGACGACCGGCGCGAAGCCGCTCGCGATCTCCGACTGCCTGAACTTCGGCTCGCCCGAGGACCCGGACGTCATGTGGCAGTTCGTCGAGGCCATCCGTGGTCTCGCCGACGGCTGCCAGATCCTCGGCACCCCGGTGACCGGCGGAAACGTCTCGCTGTACAACCAGACGGGCGAGGCGGCGATCCACCCGACCCCGGTTGTGGCCGTGCTCGGTGTCATCGACGATGTCGCCCGCCGCACGCCGGTCGCCTTCAGGGAAGAGGGCCAGCTCCTCTACCTGCTCGGCGACACCCGCGAGGAGTTCGGCGGTTCGGCCTGGTCGCAGGTCGTCCACGACCACCTCGGCGGTCTGCCCCCGCAGGTCGACCTGGAGCGCGAGAAGCTGCTCGCCGACATCCTGATCTCGGCGTCCCGCGACGGCATGATCGACGCCGCGCACGACCTGTCCGACGGCGGTCTGGTCCAGGCCGTGGTCGAGTCGGCGCTGCAGGGCGGCAAGGGCGCGCGGCTCGTCGTGCCCGACGGCCTGGACGCGTTCACGTTCCTGTTCTCCGAGTCGGCGGGCCGCGCGGTCGTCGCCGTCCCGCGGAGCGAGGAGCTGCGCTTCACCGACATGTGCGGCGCGCGTGGCCTGCCGGTCACCCGCATCGGCGTGGTCGACGGCGACACGGTGGACGTGCAGGGCGAGTTCGCCCTGTCGCTGACCGAGCTGCGCGAGGCGCACGAGGGGACGATTCCGGGGCTGCTGGCGTAGTCCTCCGTAGTCCTTGGGAGTCCTCCGGACCGTACGGTCATGAAGTCCCCGTCTGCTTCGGCAGGCGGGGACTTCGTATTGGCGGAGGGCTGTCGGCAGCGTTGGCGGCGGCGCTGGCGATGGCCTTGCCGGTGGCGTTGTCAGTGGCGGTTGATAGCTTCGGCGGTGCTGGAAGTCACGGGGGACGGGGGAGCGGTGCGGGTACCGGACGGTGTGCGGGCGACCGCCAATTTGCTGCTGTGCGTGGTGGCTGTCTTCGGCATCGGCTGGGGCGGCAGGGAGATATGGCAGGTCCTGAGCGCCCGGCAGCAGATCAACGCGGTGTGCGACGGGCTCGTACCGGCGGGCCGGGTGCTCGCGCTGTCCGCGGCGGGTGGCACGGTCACGCACCGGGTCTCCTACGATCCCATCGACGTCGACAACCTGGCCTCGGGCCAGCAGTGTGAGCTGTTCAGCGCGGAGGCAGCGGAGAAGCACGGGTCCGACGGCGAACGCATGTTCTTCGTCGGCACCGTGGGCGTTCTGCCGAACTCGCGTGAGGTGATCGCCGACGGCCCGTTCAAGGACGTCGTCAACTACTACGACGGGCGCGCCTACGCGTCCCAGCCGCTGGGCGGCGGTATCGCGGGCGCCGTCACCGACTCCGGGGTCGTCGTGCAGTTGCAGTGCCCCGAGGGCAAGGAGGGCACACGGCCGATCAAGGCCCTGTGGGCCCGTGCCGAATTCGTCGACCCGAAGCGGTCGATGATGGGCAGCGGCCAGCTGAACGCGTCGGACCGCTCCGTCCTCGCGGACACCGCCGTGGTCACCGCCAACAACCTCGCCGAACGGCTGGGCTGCGCCGACCGCCTCCCCGACGCCCCGGACGACGTCCCCGCCCTGCTCGAGTGGCCGGTACCGGCGGCCCGCGCTGAGGGCACCTGCGCCTGGTACGGCAAGGCGGGCTACGCCGCGCGCGGGTCGCGCTATCCGGACCAGGTCGTCGAGAGCCGTACGGACGCGAAGCTCTGGGACGAGCGGTGCGCGCTGATCCTCAGCCAAGGCCGGGCGGGCGCTCTTTACCACGCGACCCCGGACGAACATAAAAACCTCAACCAACCAGACCGCCCCGGCAAGTGGTTCGTCTCCCTGCACACGTACTCCGGTCCGGACGCGACCAAGGTCATGCTGACCAGCACCTCCGTCGACGAGCGTCCGGAGCCCGCCGAGCCCGGGAAGGCCGGCCGCAGCAGAAAGGACGCCATCTGGTGGGCGTCCTCCGTCTGTGACGGCCGGCCGCAGATCCACACGATGACCCTGTCCGTGGGGTACGACCGCGTGGCGACGCCCCGGATGGCGAAGGTGTTCAAGTCCTACGTCGACGACGTCACCCGGCGCCGCGGCTGCACCGACGTCACGTTCCCCAAGGCCTCGACCTTCCGGTCGGCGTAGGGTCACCGGCATGGCCCCGCCCAAGACCCCCAGGAAACGCCCGCGTTCGTACGACGCCGAGAAGCTCAGGGTCGCCGTGCTCGCCCAGTTCGCCGCCGTGCGCGAGACCGTCGAGGCGCTCACGCCCGAGCAGCTCGCGGCGCCGACCCGGCTCGGGGACTGGACGGTGCGGGAGCTCGCCGCGCACTTCACCATGGCGGTCGGGATGCTGCCGAGGAGCCTCGCCGAGCCCGCGCCGGACCGGGCCGACCTGGAGCTGCTCGACTACCCGAAACTGACCGCGCCCGCCGCCCCCGCCGTCGCCGAACGCGTGCAGGAACTGGCCCGCAGCGCGCCGCTGAGCGAGCTGTACGCCGAGGTCAGCGCCGGGCTCGACCGGTACCTGCCCGCCGGGCTCGACGCCGAGCGGCCCATCGCCCACCGGGTCGGGTCCATGACCCTGACCACCGCCCTCGTCACCCGAGCCGTCGAACTCGCCGTCCACACGGACGACTTGAACGACGCGCTGCCCGAACTGGGGCTGCCGGTCGAGCGGCAGCTCCTGGCGGCGGCGACCCGCTTCCTCGCCGACGCGCTGGCCGTGAAGGCGCCGGGCGCGTCGACCGAGGTGCGGATCCCGCCGTTCGCCGTCGTCCAGTGCATCGAGGGCCCCCGGCACACCCGAGGCACCCCGCCGAACGTCGTCGAGACCGACCCGCTCACCTGGCTCCGCCTCGCCACCGGCCGTACGGCATGGAAGACGGCCGTCGACGACGCGCTCGTCAGCGCAAGTGGTGAGCGGGCCGACCTGGAAGCGCTGCTGCCGATCATGGCGTAGGCGTCACGCCATCGTGGCCGACGCCGCCGCGACGTAATGGGCGACGCCCCCACCACCTGACCGTCAGAACGGACAACCGCCAGGCCGGACGACGTAGCGGGCGCCGCCCTCACCACGTAACCGTCAGGCCGGATAAGGCAGCAACTCCGCGTCCGTCTTCTCCCACACCGCCTTCAGCTCGGCGAGCAGCTTCGGCTCGTCGGGCGCCCGGTCCGCCTGCTCGCGCCGGTCGGCGGCGAGGTTGAACAGCTGGTCGGTGCCGCCCTTGCCCCGGTAGTACTTCCAGTCCCCGCGCCGCACGGCCCGCTCCCCGCGCACCCGCCAGAACAGCGCGCGCTCGGCAAGCTCCTCACCGCGCAGCAGATACCCGGCGAGGCTGGTGCCGTCGAGCGGATACGTCTTGTCGGCGCGAGCCCCACCGATCTCAAGGAGCGTCGCCGTCCAGTCCGGGGTGAAGACCGGCTCGTGGCTGACCTGCCCGCCGTCGATCCGCGCCGGCCAGCGCACGATCGTCGGAACGCGGATGCCGCCCTCCTGGAGGGACGCCTTGTTTCCGGACAGCGGCCAGTTGAAGGAGAAGCGCTCCCCGCCGTTGTCCGAGGCGAAGAAGACGAGGGTGTCCTGCTCCTGCCCGGACTCCTTCAGCGCCTTGAGCACCTCGCCGACCGACCGGTCCAGGTCCTGCACCATCTCCGTGTACTTCTCCACGGACCCGCCGTCGTTGTGGAAGAGGGCCCGCCGGTCGCCCGCCTTGATCCGCCGGACGACCTCGGCGCTCTCTTCCTCGTCCCCGTCGGCGATCCACGGCCAGTGCGGGGTGGTGAAGTTCAGATTGAGCAGCCACGGCTTGTCGCCGTGGTCACGGCTGACGTACTCGCTGGCGCGCTCGGTAAGGATCCGGGTGTAGTACCGCAGGTCCTTGTACTCGGCGTCGCCTTCGTACAGGTCGTACTCACCGCTGAGCCCGAGCTTCGAGTAGTACTCCAGAGCCCCGCCGAAGTTCCCGAAGAACTCGTCCCAGCCCGACCGGGTCGGCGAGTAGTCCGGCAGGTAGCCGCAGTGCCACTTGCCGATGAGTGCGGTGGAGTAGCCGGCGCCGCGCAGCAGGGAGGCGAGGGTGGGGTGGTTCGGGTCGAGCCCGTCGGACCGGTCGGCGATCGGCTCGGCGAGCCCGCCCTTCGTACGCCCCGGGTAGCGGCCGGTGTAGAGGCTGAAGCGGGTCGGCGAGCAGGTCGCGGACCCGCTGTACGCGTCCGTGAACCGCACGCCCTGCCGCGCGAGCCGGTCCAGGTTCGGGGTCTTGATGTGCGGGGCGCCGTACGAGGAGAGGTCGGCCCAGCCCAGGTCGTCACCCAGGATGAACAGGATGTTGGGCCGCCGTGACCTGCGTCCGGCATTGGCCCGGAACGGGGTCTCGCGAGGCGAGGCAGCCTGAGCGTCCAGGGCCATGGCCCCGACTCCGGCAACAGCAACAGCGGCAACAGCAGCCCCACCAAGGGCACGCCGGGACAGGGCAGGGGTGTGCGGGGACATGAAAGGTCTCCGAAAGGTTGATGGGCCCACGAGGAGGCGCACGAAGTGCGGCCTCCAGGGGCGCGGGGAACTGCGCGAGAAATAGGGGACGGCCCGCAGCCCGCAACGAAGCAGAACTAGGCAGACGCATCCCGGCCGAGTCCGACCTCAACGGTCCGACGCGGGGAGGGGCATTTCAGACGCAGCAACAAATCGCGCTGGCAACACGGACGAGGTCGACGTGGCGGCGCTCCACAAGGGTGACCGCACGGTCACGGCGTGGCTGCATGACCGTGGATCTTGCAGACAGTGACGTACACCTGTCAATGACCGCCCGCACTCCGGACGCACATCCCGGATGCGCACGATCACTCCGAGTGGCCCCCGACAGGACCCGGCAGCGAAATCCGTCACACTCGACGCGCACACCGCCGAGGCCGCCCCACCAGCCGCCCACCGCGACGCCGAACCAGGCATGAACCGGCGAGCCCCAGGCCCCCACCGCTCCCCGCCGAAAACAAATCTCCGCAGGTCAGCGACGTAAAACCAGGCCCGACCAGCGCCCCAGACACAAGCCCCGACCAGCCCGAATCCGCCCCACGCCGAGCGCGGAGAACCCCCCGACGCTACGCGCGTCCACCCTCCGTCAACGCCGGCCGCCAGGCCACCGTCAACGAACAGACGCCGTATCCCCAATTCGGACCAGCGGTCGACCTCGCCTACACTCGGGGGCGTGCCACGTGGTGACGGTCGACTCAATCATGATCTGCTCCCCGGCGAGAAGGGCCCCCAGGACGCTTGCGGCGTCTTCGGTGTCTGGGCTCCCGGCGAAGAGGTCGCCAAACTCACTTACTTCGGGCTCTACGCCCTCCAGCATCGAGGTCAGGAATCCGCGGGAATCGCGGTGAGCAACGGCTCCCAGATTCTCGTCTTCAAGGACATGGGCCTCGTGTCCCAGGTCTTCGACGAGACCTCGCTCGGTTCGCTCCAGGGTCATATCGCGGTCGGTCACGCCCGCTACTCGACCACCGGCGCGTCCGTCTGGGAGAACGCCCAGCCGACGTTCCGTGCCACCGCGCACGGCTCGATCGCGCTCGGCCACAACGGAAACCTGGTCAACACGGCCCAGCTCGCCGAGCAGGTCGCGGCCCTCCCCAAGGAGAACGGCCGCAACACCCAGCTCGCCGCGACCAACGACACCGACCTCGTCACCGCGCTCCTCGCGGGCCAGGTCGACGACGACGGCAAGCCGCTGACCATCGAGGAAGCCGCCGCCAAGGTCCTCCCGGGCGTCAAGGGCGCCTTCTCCCTCGTCTTCATGGACGAGCACACCCTCTACGCGGCCCGCGACCCGCAGGGCATCCGCCCGCTGGTCCTCGGCCGGCTTGAGCGCGGCTGGGTCGTCGCCTCCGAGTCCGCCGCCCTCGACATCTGCGGCGCCAGCTTCGTGCGCGAGATCGAGCCGGGCGAGTTCGTCGCCATCGACGAGAACGGCCTGCGCACCTCCCGATTCGCAGAAGCGAAGCCGAAGGGCTGCGTCTTCGAGTACGTCTACCTGGCGCGTCCCGACACCGACATCGCCGGACGGAACGTGTATCTCTCCCGCGTGGAGATGGGCCGCCGCCTCGCCAAGGAAGCCCCGGTCGACGCCGACCTGGTCATAGCGACGCCGGAATCGGGCACCCCCGCCGCGATCGGTTACGCGGAGGCCTCCGGCATTCCGTTCGGCGCGGGACTGGTCAAGAACGCGTACGTCGGCCGGACCTTCATCCAGCCCTCGCAGACCATCCGCCAGCTCGGTATCCGGCTGAAGCTCAACCCCCTCAAGGAAGTCATCAAGGGGAAGCGGCTGGTCGTCGTCGACGACTCGATCGTCCGCGGCAACACCCAGCGCGCCCTGGTCCGTATGCTCCGCGAAGCGGGCGCGGCAGAGATCCACATCCGGATCTCCTCTCCCCCCGTGAAGTGGCCGTGCTTCTTCGGCATCGACTTCGCGACGCGCGCCGAGCTGATCGCCAACGGCATGTCGATCGACGAGATCGGCACGTCCCTGGGCGCCGACTCGCTCTCCTACATCTCCATCGACGGCATGATCGAGGCCACGACCATCGACAAGCCGAACCTCTGCCGCGCCTGCTTCGACGGCGAGTACCCGATGGACCTTCCCGACCCCGAACTGCTCGGCAAGCAGCTCCTGGAGACCGAGCTCGCGGCCGGACCGGCGAACACCGCCGCCGCCGACGCCCTCCGTCGCCCGTAAGACCCCCGTCGTACGACACGAAAGTTCTCAAGCCATGTCTGAGACACCTGGTGCCAGCTATGCGTCCGCGGGCGTCGACATCGAAGCGGGCGACCGCGCCGTCGAGCTGATGAAGGAGTGGGTGAAGAAGACGCAGCGCCCCGAGGTCGCCGGCCTCGGCGGTCTCGGCGGATTCGCCGGCCTCTTCGACGCCTCCGCCCTCAAGCGCTTCGAGCGTCCGCTGCTCGCCTCCGCCACGGACGGCGTCGGCACGAAGGTCGACATCGCCCGTCAGATGGGCGTGTACGACACCATCGGTCACGACCTCGTCGCGATGGTCATGGACGACATCGTGGTGTGCGGCGCCGAGCCGCTGTTCATGACCGACTACATCTGCGTCGGCAAGGTCCACCCCGAGCGCGTCGCGTCGATCGTGAAGGGCATCGCCGAGGGCTGTGTCCTCGCCGGCTGCTCCCTCGTCGGCGGTGAGACCGCGGAGCACCCGGGCCTGCTCGGCCCGGACGACTTCGACGTCGCGGGTGCCGGCACCGGCGCCGTGGAGGCCGACCGGCTGCTCGGCCCGGATCGCATCCGTACGGGTGACGCGGTGATCGCCATGGCGTCCTCCGGTCTTCACTCCAACGGGTACTCGCTGGTCAGGCACGTCCTGTTCGACCGCGCGCACCTGTCCCTCGACCAGCACGTCGAGGAGCTGGGCCGCACGCTCGGCGAGGAGCTCCTGGAGCCCACCAAGATCTACTCCCTGGACTGCCTGGCGCTGACCCGCACCACGGACGTCCACGCCTACAGCCACATCACGGGCGGCGGTCTCGCGGCCAACCTGGCCCGTGTGATCCCGGACGGCCTGCACGCCACCGTGGACCGCTCGACGTGGGCGCCCGGCGCGATCTTCGACCTGGTGGGGACGCTCGGCTCGGTCGAGCGCCTCGAGCTGGAGAAGACCCTGAACATGGGCGTCGGCATGATCGCGATCGTCCCGCAGGACGGCGTGGACTCCGCCCTCGCGACCCTCGCCGACCGTGGCGTGGACTCGTGGGTCGCCGGTGAGATCACCGAGCGCGGCGAGCACACCACGGGCGCGGCACTCACGGGTGACTACGCGAAGTAAGGCCCCCGAGGCAGCACAAAACCCGGTCCGGCGTGGTGACCACCCCGGACCGGGTGAAGTGCGATTGCTACGAATCAGTTGCTACGCAAACGGGAACTGCGAAGAACTGATCGCTCTACTTGGTGACTGCAGACTGCGCGAGGTCAAGCGCCGCGGCGCTGCGACGAGGGACCGGACTCCTCGGAGTCCTCGTCATCCTCGTCGTCGTTATACAGATCCGCGTACTGGGCGTACGGGTCGTCTTCCTCGTCGTCGTCCTCGAACGGCTCGCCATTCGGCGGCTGATTCGAGGTCGAAGCGCCCAGCTCATTGGCCAGACGCGACAGGTCAGTCCCGCCGCTGCTGTACTTCAGCTGGCGGGCGACCTTCGTCTGCTTGGCCTTTGCCCGGCCGCGCCCCATGGCTCGACCCCCTCGGTGACGGGGCTCGACGGCCCCAGAGTCTTGACACGCGTTCATGATCTCGAACGGGACCTCCGCAGAGGGACCCGTCCTTAGGGCTTCCACGGTACCTGCTCCTGCGGCCATACGGTACGTCGCCCGCAGGACGCGCCTCGGCGCAGTGCCGGCGAGGCGCCCTGTCCTCGCTGGTCAACTGCGATTTTAACCTCTTCTCGGACAGCGACCCGCCGACGGGCGTGAGTCTTCTCTCCCACGCCCGCCGACGGGCCGCCCCGCGCCTCCTGGAACGTCAGGCCCGGCGGGCCTCCGCCATGCGCTGCTCGGCGATCCGGTCGGCCGCGGCGGCCGGCGGGATTCCGTCCGCCTTCGCACGTGCGAATATGGCCAGCGTCGTGTCGAAGATCTTCGCGGCCTTGGCCTTGCACCGGTCGAAGTCGAACCCGTGCAGCTCGTCGGCGACCTGGATCACTCCGCCGGCGTTCACGACGTAGTCCGGGGCGTAGAGGATGCCGCGGTCGGCGAGGTCCTTCTCCACGCCCGGGTGAGCGAGCTGGTTGTTGGCGGCGCCGCAGACGACCTTCGCGGTGAGGGCCGGGACGGAGTCGTCGTTGAGCGCGCCGCCGAGGGCGCAGGGGGCGTAGATGTCGAGGCCTTCGGTCCGGATGAGGGCCTCGGTGTCGGCGACGGCGGTGACGCGCGGTCCGTGCTTGTCCAGAATTCGCCGTACGGAGTCCTCGCGGACGTCCGTGATGACGACCTCGGCGCCGTCCGCGAGCAGGTGCTCGACGAGGTGGTGGCCGACCTTGCCGACGCCCGCGACGCCGACCTTGCGGCCGCGCAGCGTCGGGTCGCCCCACACGTGCTGGGCCGCGGCCCGCATCCCCTGGAAGACGCCGAACGAGGTGAGGACGGACGAGTCGCCGGCGCCGCCGTTCTCGGGCGAGCGGCCGGTCGTCCAGCGGCACTCGCGCGCGACGACGTCCATGTCGGCGACGTAGGTGCCGACGTCGCAGGCCGTCACGTAGCGACCGCCGAGGGAGGCGACGAAGCGGCCGTAGGCGAGCAGGAGTTCCTCGGTCTTGATCTTCTCCGGGTCCCCGATGATCACGGCCTTGCCGCCGCCGTGGTCGAGCCCGGCCATGGCGTTCTTGTAGGACATCCCGCGCGACAGGTTGAGGGCGTCCGCGACGGCCTCTTCCTCGCTCGCGTACGGGTAGAAGCGGGTGCCGCCGAGGGCGGGGCCCAGGGCGGTGCTGTGGATGGCGATGACGGCCTTGAGGCCACTGGCGCGGTCCTGGCAGAGCACTACTTGCTCATGACCACCCTGATCCGAGCGGAAGAGGGTGTGCAGAACGTCGGCAGGGGCGCCGGTTACGTCGGTCACTGTGGTGACTCCCAGGTAAGTAGCGGCGGTTGGAGAGGCGGGTTCCGTGTGGGTGGCGGGCCCCGTCGGCATGAGCGTAGAGCCTGCGCGGGCCCGCCGACGGCGCAGTGCCGTGGATCACCCTCTCCCGGAGTACGCGCGTGTCCGGCCAGGTGCGTTCCGGTTCGGCCATGGGACGATTTGCTGTGTTTTCCGCGCGCAGACCGGGGGAGGGAGCAGCCGTGCCCAAGGTGTCTTCGGTGACCGTGCCCTACGCGTCCTATCTCCGCGTGTACGAGCCGCTCGCGGCCTTTCCCGAGCCCGAGCGCAGCCACTGGGAGCGCTACGCGGAGCGCCGCGAGCGCCCCTCCTACCAGGATGAACTACGCCGGTCGCTGGCCGACTTGCTGCCGACGCCGCCGGTGCCGGTGCCGGTGCACGAGAGCGACGACGCGTTCGTCATCGAGGTGGACGGCGTGGTGTGCGTCTGCCCGTGGCGCACCCGGCTGCGCGGCTGGCAGGCCCTGGACGAGCTGCCGGGGCGCCTGCCGACGCCGGTCCTCGACGCGGTGCTCCCCCCGGTCGTCCGCCGCCAGTCCGCCGCGGACTACGAGCGCTGGCTCGCCCTGAACCCGGACGCCCGCCCCTGGATCCGCACGTCGACATGGCAGATCCCGCTGAACTGGTTCGTGCTCGTCTCCGACGACGAGCGCGAGTACGGGGAGGAGCCGGCGGGCGGCGGCGGCCCGGACGGCGTGGCGCCGGTGCTGCGCTACCGCACGCCGATGGTGCAGGCCCGCCGCCGGGTCGCCCGGGGCCTGCGGACGCTGCGGGACACGATGGACGAGGGACCGATCATCGACGGCCTGGTCGACGTGGGCCGCTGGCTCGAGGAGTTCCACCCGCGTTCATTCGTCGAACTCGACTACGGCGGTCTGGTGCACGCTCTGTCATCCGACGATCTGGACGGAGACCACTCCGCCGCGGACGTGGCCGAGGGGATCGAGGCCCTGCGGCGCGGGGACGGCGAGGGGGCGGAGGCGGCGTACGCGCGGCTCGTGGAACGCTGGCGTGCGGTACGTGATCGTCAGTTCGCGAACTGAACGCAACGGCTGATGGGGACGTAGGTCCCGATCCGGTCTTTTGTGTCAAGGGTGACGGACCGCACTAACTGCGCCCTTGCGCCACTCACCCCTCCTCGTGCCAAAATAGGACAAGGAGTCCGGGGAGGGCTCCGTCTGGCTGCTTTCGTCCGCGTTCAGCCGGAATCTCAGCATTGCACGCTATGGGGGGTCTCGTGACTCCTGGCGCCACTGTGACTGATCGTCACAGTGGCGTGACTGTCCGCTATGGCATGGTCCATCGGCTTCCGTCGGTGATGAACGCCTGGGGGGGCAATTCCATCGGTTTGGCCGACGCGGCTGGACGGATGGTGTAGTTGTAGTGCCGAGGACAAGCCGTTCGTCCTATAACCGACTCGACTCGCGTCAGCCATTTCGGGCAACGCGGGTCAAGGTGCAGAATTTAGAGGAATGAACCGAGAAGGTTCGGTTCTCCCGAGGAGGCCGCTCATGACCGCTCGCACCCCTGATGCCGAGCCGCTGCTGACCCCGGCTGAGGTCGCCACGATGTTCCGCGTCGACCCGAAGACGGTGACGCGCTGGGCAAAGGCTGGCAAGCTCACGTCGATTCGTACGCTCGGCGGGCACCGCCGTTACCGCGAGGCCGAGGTCCGCGCACTGCTCGCGGGCATCCCGCAGCAGCGCAGCGAGGCCTGAACAACTAAATAAATCGGGCATTCTGGGCCCCCCAGCCCTTGTTCTGCCCGACTTGTAGCTCCAAACGACGCGGGACCTGCCCCAACAGGCCCACGCCTATTCATGCTTCAAGGGTGCGTCGTCGATCGCGCTGGACTCCGCCGGGTCCAGCGCGATTTTTTTGTGCCCGAGCAGGCTCCTGGAGGCGGCTCTCGCCGGCTGACCACCGGGCCTCTCCAGGCGCCGGATGAGGGTCCCTGGCAAGGCTGCTGACGGGTCGTCGGAAGATCGTCGGGGAGGTTGCCGAGGGGGCGTGGGGGCCGTTCCTGGGGAGCTTCCGGGAGGCGTTCGGAGGCTCCTGGGGGGTGGTGCAATTGCACATATTAAATTGACTCGTTGTAGGGCGGCCGTAAGAAACGCTGTTTCCAAAACTGATTCGGTGACACCCGTCACATGCATGAAAGCTTGTTACCGGTGAGTCTCCTGCGTTAGAGGGGAATTCCCGCGGCGGTGCGCTTCTCGTTCTTCCGTTCTCCCTCCAGGCTGCCACCAGTAGGGGTCGCTGTCAGAGAGCTTTGGTCATGCCGTGGGGGGACTTTTGCACTCCGTCACCCCGCAGGGGCTCCATCGGCAGTCTCGCCGCCGCCAGAAGGCCCCAGGGCGAGACGCAGGAGTCGGTGGCAGAGAGGGCAGTGCCGGGCCAGATGGCGGCGGCCGGCGATGGTCGCGAGATGGGAGCGCAGCAGAGCTCGCGCCTCGCGCCGGGCGGATACCGCCGACATTGAGTCACCTCCGGGTCGGAAATCCCTGCCCGCCCTGCGTACCCGGGCGGGTGAGGCTCCGTCAAGAAGTGTGCACACGACTGAGGCCCGCATCCCTTGCGGGATGCGGGCCTCAGCTTGATGCGGTCCTGACGGGATTTGAACCCGCGGCCTCCACCTTGACAGGGTGGCGAGCACTCCAAACTGCTCCACAGGACCTTGCTTTCGCGGCACTTGGTGTTGCGCTGTGCTGCGAGACAGGACTCTACAGCAGTGCAGGCCCAGCGGTCGAACTCACTCCGCGTGCCCGGTCCATTACGGAACGGCGGCGTCGATCGCCTTCACGATCCGCTTGTCGGAGACCGGGTACGCGGTGCCCAGCGCGTGCGCGAAATAGCTGACGCGCAGCTCCTCCAGCATCCAGCGGATGTCCAGGACCTCTTGGGGCACGGGCCGTCCCTGCGGCATCTGTTCGAGCAGCCAGGCGTACTCGTCCTGCATCTCGTGGACCTTCTCCATGCGCGACGTGTCCCGCTGGACGTTCGTCGGCATCTGCGTGAGGCGCCGGTCGGCCGCGACCAGGTAGCGCACCAGGTCGGGCAGGCGCCGCAGGCCGGTGGCCGTGACGAAGCCCGGCTTGATCAGGGCCGTCAACTGGCTGCGGACGTCCGTGAGGTTGGCGAGCAGCGTCGGGCTGTTCGTCGACTTCAGGCGGCGCTCGGCGGCCTGCCAGGCGGCGAGGACCTGCTGGACCTGGCTCACCGTCCGTACGGTCGTGTCGACGATCTCGGCGCGGACCTTGTCGTACAGCTTGCGGTACGACTCCTCGTCCCAGGCCGGGCCGCCGAAGTCGGCGATGAGCTTGTCGCAGGAGGCCATGGCGCAGTCGTCGAAGAGGGCCTGGACCGAGCCGTGCGGGTTCGCGGACAGGGCGAGCTTCTGGGGGTTCGTCAGCTTGTCCGAGGCGAACTTGCCGGGGTTGACCGGGATGTTGCGCAGGATGAGCCGGCGCGTGCCCTTCCACATGGCCTGCGCCTGCTCCGCCTCGGTGTCGAAGAGGCGTACGGAGACGGTGTCGCCGTCGTCGACGAGGGCCGGGTAGGCCTTGACCGGCTGGCCGGCGCGGCGGGTCTCGAAGACCTTCGACAGCGTGCCGATCGACCAGTCCGTCAGGCCCTTGCGCTCCAGGGACTCGCCGCCGGAGCGCTCGGCCGTCGCCGCGGCCGCCTTGGAGATCGCCTGCCGGGCCTTCGGCTTCAGCTTGAGCTTCAGCGCCTCCAGGTCCTTGTCCTCGGCGAGCGTCCGGCGCCGCTCGTCGACGATCCGGAAGGTGACCTTCAGGTGGTCGGGCACGCGGGACAGGTCGAAGTCGTCCGCGTTCACCGGCACGCCGACCATCCGCTGCAGCTCCCGCGCCAGCGTCAGCGGCAGCGGCTCCTGGAGGGGTACGGCCCGCTCCAGGAACGCCTTCGCGTAGTTCGGCGCCGGGACGTAGTGCCGGCGGACCGGCTTGGGCAGGGAGCGGATCAGCTCCGTGACCACGTCCTCGCGCAGGCCCGGGATCTGCCAGTCGAAGCCCTCGGCCGTCACCTGGTTGAGCACCTGGAGCGGTACGTGGACGGTCACGCCGTCCGCGTCCGCGCCGGGCTCGAACTGGTACGTCACCCGGAACTTCAGCGCGCCCTGGCGCCACGAGTCCGGGTAGTCCGCCTTCGTGATGGCCTCGGCGGACTCGCGGATGAGCATCGAGCGCTCGAAGTCGAGGAGTTCAGGCTCGTCGCGCTTCTTGTGCTTCCACCACGAGTCGAAGTGCGCGCCCGAGACGACATGGTCCGGGACCCGCTGGTCGTAGAAGTCGAACAGCGTCTCGTCGTCCACGACGATGTCGCGGCGGCGGGCGCGGTGCTCCAGCTCCTCGACCTCGGTGAGCAGCTTGCGGTTGTCCGAGAAGAACTTGTGGTGCGTGCGCCAGTCGCCCTCGACCAGGGCGTTCCTGATGAACAGCTCGCGGCTCACCTCGGGGTCGATGCGCCCGTAGTTCACCTTGCGCTGGGCGACGAGCGGGACGCCGTACAGCGTCACCTTCTCGTACGCCATCACGGCCGCCTGGTCCTTCTCCCAGTGCGGCTCGCTGTACGTGCGCTTGAGGAGGTGCTCGGCGAGGGGTTCGACCCACTCCGGCTCGATGCGCGCGTTGACCCGGGCCCACAGGCGCGAGGTCTCGACGAGTTCGGCGGACATGATGAAGCGCGGGGGCTTCTTGAACAGGGCCGAGCCGGGGAAGACCGCGAACTTGGCGCCGCGCGCGCCCAGGTACTCGTTCCGGCCGCCGCGCTGCTTGGGGTCCTTGTCCGTGGACTCCTTCACGTCCTTCATCCCGATGTGGGAGAGGAGACCGGCGAGCAGGGAGATGTGGACCTGCTGCTCAGGCGCGTCGTCCTCGTTCAGATGGATGCCCATCTGTTTCGCGACCGTACGCAGCTGCGTGTAGATGTCCTGCCATTCGCGGATGCGCAGGAAGTTCAGGTACTCCGACTTGCACATGCGGCGGAACGCGGAGGAGCCGAGGGCCTTCTGCTGCTCGCGGATGTAGCGCCAGAGGTTGAGGAACGCCAGGAAGTCGGACGTCTCGTCCTTGAAGCGGGCGTGCTGCTGGTCGGCCTGGGCCTGCTTCTCGCTGGGGCGCTCGCGCGGGTCCTGGATGGACAGGGCGGCGGCGATCACCATGACCTCGCGCACGCAGCCGTTCCGGTCGGCCTCCAGGACCATGCGGGCCAGGCGCGGGTCGACGGGGAGCTGGGCGAGCTTGCGGCCCGACTGGGTGAGGCGCTTGCGGACGTCCTTCTCCGCCGGGTTCAGCGCGCCGAGCTCCTGGAGGAGCTGCACGCCGTCGCGGATGTTGCGGTGGTCCGGCGGGTCGATGAAGGGGAACTTCTCGATGTCGCCGAGCCCGGCCGCGGTCATCTGGAGGATGACGGAGGCGAGGTTCGTACGGAGGATCTCCGCGTCCGTGAACTCGGGGCGGGCGAGGAAGTCGTCCTCCGAGTACAGGCGGATGCAGATGCCGTCCGACGTACGGCCGCAGCGGCCCTTGCGCTGGTTGGCGCTGGCCTGGCTGATCGCCTCGATGGGCAGGCGCTGCACCTTCGTGCGGTGCGAGTACCGCGAGATGCGGGCGGTGCCCGGGTCGATCACGTACTTGATGCCGGGGACGGTCAGCGAGGTCTCCGCGACGTTCGTCGCGAGGACGATGCGGCGGACCGAGCCCGTGGGGCGCTGGAAGACGCGGTGCTGCTCCGCGTGCGACAGGCGCGCGTACAGCGGCAGGACCTCGGTGAACCGGAACTTCTTCTTCTCCAGCGCGTCCGCGGTGTCACGGATCTCGCGCTCGCCGGACAGGAAGACGAGGATGTCGCCCTTGCCCTCGCCCTGGAGCTCCTCGACGGCGTCGGTGATCGCGGTGATCTGGTCCCGGTCGGCGTCCTCGGAGTCCTCTTCGAGGAGGGGCCGGTACCGCACCTCGACGGGGTACGTACGGCCGCTGACCTCGACGATCGGGGCGTCGTCGAAGTGCCGGGAGAAGCGCTCGGGGTCGATCGTCGCCGACGTGATGACGACCTTCAGGTCCGGGCGCTTGGGCAGGAGCTGCGCCAGGTAGCCGAGCAGGAAGTCGATGTTCAGGGACCGCTCGTGGGCCTCGTCGATGATGATCGTGTCGTACGCGCGCAGCTCGCGGTCCGTCTGGATCTCGGCGAGCAGGATGCCGTCCGTCATCAGCTTCACGAACGTGGCGTCGGGGTCGACCTGGTCCGTGAAGCGGACCTTCCAGCCGACGGCCTCGCCGAGCGGGGTGTCCATCTCGTCCGCGATGCGCTCCGCGACCGTGCGGGCCGCGAGCCGGCGGGGCTGGGTGTGCCCGATCATGCCGCGCACGCCACGGCCGAGTTCGAGACAGATCTTGGGGATCTGCGTCGTCTTGCCGGAGCCGGTCTCGCCCGCGACGATCACGACCTGGTGGTCGCGTATCGCCTCGGCGATCTCGTCCTTCTTCTGGCTGACGGGAAGCTGCTCGGGGTACGTGACGTCGAGCGCCTCGAACCGGCCCCGGCGCTGCGCGGTGCGGGCCTCGGCCTTCTCGGCCTCCGCCTCGATCTCGGCGAGCACGACGGCGCGGGCTTCGGGCTTACGGATCCGGCGCGCGCCTTCGAGCCTGCGGCCGAGCCGGTGCGCATCGCGCAGGGACAGCTCGGACAGGCGCTGGGCGAGGGAGCCGAGGACGGGGGCAGGCTGCGTAGACATACGGCGTCCAGGATCTCACCTCGGGGAAAAAGGTGGCGACTGGTTTTGGCGTGGGCCTGTTTCAGGAGGTGGGTGGGCCTGTTTCGAGAGGTAAACGCGTCTTTGGTAGTGAAGTTCCATTATTGGTGTTTTAACGTGTTCGTATGCCGGAGCCGAGCGACGACGAGCAGGGGAACGGCGGACATGGCGCGCACGGGCGGGTGCCCACGCGCGGGGAGCGCTGGGAGGCCTTCAAGAAGTCGCCGTTCCTGCCGGCGACGGTCCTGGTGTTCATCCTGGCCGCGGCGGCGGGCCTCTTCGCGGGGTCGTACACGTACACGATGGCGAAGCCGACGCCGCACCGGATTCCGACGGCCGTCGTGGGAACGGTGGACGCCGGGCACGGCGCGGCGTTCCTGGCCGGCATGGAGCAGGCGCTGAACGCGTCGCTTCAGGTGCACCACTATCCGAACCTGCCTGCGGCCATCGACGGGATCGACCAGCAGAAGGTCTTCGCGATCCTGGATGTGCGGGCCGGCAATCAGGTCCTGCTCGACGTGTCCGGCGCGTCCGGTGCCTCGGTCGCGCAGGTGCTCGCGGAGACGGCTCCGAAGGTGGGGGCCGCGGTCGGGACCCCGGTCACCGTGACGGACGTGAAGCCGCTGCAGAAGGGTGACCCGCGCGGGCTCGCGATCTTCTACATCTCGCTGGCCGCCGTCATCATCGGCTTCGTCGGCGCGATCCAGCTGAGCGTGCACGCGCGCGCCCTCAACCCGTGGGAGCGGATCGCGTACACGGTCGCGTACGCGGTGGCCGGCGGCTTCGTGATCGCCGTCGTCGTGGACTGGTGGCTGGGCGCCCTGAATCTGCCGTTCGCCGAGTCCTGGACGATCCTCACGCTGACGATGTTCACGTCGGGCATGGTCTTCACGATGTTCAACACGCTCTTCGGGCGCTGGGCGATGATCCCGACGTGGGGCCTGATGGTGCTCCTCGGCAACCCGTCGTCGGGCGGCGCGGTGTCGTGGCCGCTGCTGCCGTCGGTACTGGGCCGCATCGGACGCTGGCTGCCGCCGGGCGCGTCCGTGAACGCTCAGCACACGGCGGTGTACTTCGGCGGCCACCAGCACGCGTTCCCGTTCCTGGTGCTCGCGGCATGGGCGTTGGTGGCGTGCGGAGTCTTCTGGTTCTGGCGCCACCGCCACCCGGGCGGCCGAACGAAGGAACCGGCACATGCGGGTGGGGCGGGGGCGTGAGGGGTGGGTGCCAGGCCCCGTCCCGGTAGTGGCCGGCGTGTGGTGGCCGGTGCCTGGATCGGGCCGGCGTGGGCTTTGAGCCGGGCTGTCGCTTCGGGCGGCCGGCGGTCGCCACGCGCTTCGGATACGAATCGCAGCGATCCTGACGGGATTTGCTGTGTCTATGGCGGCTCCGCCGCGGGCGCGGCCTCCGGGGCGACCGGCGAGCCCGGCGACGTAACGCGTGTTCGCCCGCCCCGGCGTAACTCGTATGCGCCCGGGCCGAACTCGAATGCGTCCCTGGGAAACGCAACAGGCCCCGTCCGAAGACGGGGCCTGATTCTTGTGGCTGGGGCCGGGATCGAACCGGCGACCTATCGCTTTTCAGGCGATCGCTCGTACCAACTGAGCTACCCAGCCACGCGATTCGGATACGAATCGCAGCGGTCCTGACGGGATTTGAACCCGCGGCCTCCACCTTGACAGGGTGGCGAGCACTCCAAACTGCTCCACAGGACCAAGCTGTTGTGCGACAAGTGTCGCACAGGGTGTTGCGTGCCCCCAACGGGATTCGAACCCGTGCTACCGCCTTGAAAGGGCGGCGTCCTGGGCCACTAGACGATGAGGGCTAATTGGCCCGCCTGGGCGCTTCGCAGCGCGTCGGGGACGTGAGAAGCATATGGGATGCAGGGAGAGATCGCCAAAACGGTTTACGGCGAGGGTGCGGGCGCGCCTTCGCGCGGCGTCCGGGAGGGGGTCCGCGAGGGGGTCGGGGACGGGGTCGCACCGGGGTGGTTCTCCTTGGGGAGATGGCGGCTGACCTGTGCCCTCGTCAGGCCGAGGCCGCCCAGTTCGATCTCGTCCCAGGCCTGGAGGCGGCGGGTGGTGCGGTCCAGATAGAGGACGGACGCCTGCACCGGATCGGGGTGCGCGTCGTCGACCGCGCGCAGGCCGCTGCCCCCGGTCGAACCCTCGATCCGCAGCCGCGTCCCCAGCTTCATCACCTCGGTCTTCTCGTGGTGGATGTGGCCCGCGAGGACCAGCGGGACCGTGCCGTCCGTCTCGCGCGCGGCCACCGGGTTGTGCGCGATCGCGATGTCCACCGGCGTGCCCGCCGCCCGCTGGTCACGGATGGCCGAGGCGAGCCGGATGCCCGCCATGCGCTCGGCCGGGTCGCCCTGCGCCTTCACCGCACGGTCGGGCGTGTACTGCGGGTCCCCGGTCCCGGCGAAGCGCAGGCCGGCGACCGAGACCGCCTTGCCGTGGTCGAGCACGTGGACGTTCTTGAACCGTTCGAGGTAGCGCTGGGTCGTCGCCGAGTCGTGGTTGCCGCGCACCCAGACGTACGGGGCGCCGAGGTCCTTGATCGGGTCGAGGAACGCGTTCTCGGCCGCCGAGCCGTGGTCCATCGTGTCGCCCGAGTCGACGATCACCGAGATGTCGTACTGCTCGACGAGCGAGGCGATGATCTTCCAGCTCGCCGGGTTGAGGTGGATGTCGGAGACGTGCAGGACGCGGATCGTGGACTGGTTCGGCTGGTACGCGGGGAGCGTGGACGTCACGTCGTAGAGCTTCGTCACGTTGGTGACCAGGCGCGCCAACTCCTTCTGGTAGACGTCGAATTCGGTGACGATCGAGCGCGCGCTGCCGACGACGGAGGGGGCCGAGGAGAGCAGTCCGGAGAACTTCGGCTCCAGGACCGACTTGGGGTTCCAGGTCGCGTACGCCGCTCCGCCCGAGGCTGCCAGGAGGGCCAGCGCGAGGGCGCCGGCGCCGAGTGCGCGGCGGGGGCGGCGGTAGACCGCGAGGCCGAGCGTGGTGGCGCCGGCGACGACGGCGACGCAGGAGCGCAGGGCGACGTCGAGGGTGCCCTTCTCGATGTCGCGGGTGATCTCGGCCTGGAGGCCGGATATGCGCTCGGGGTGGTTGACCAGGGCTTCGGAGCGGACCGGGTCGAGGCGGTCGACGTCGACGTCGAGCCTTATGGGGGCGGTGTGCGACTTCAGTTCCAGGGAGCCGAGCGGCGAGACGTTGATCTTCGTACCGCCCGAGAGGGACGGGCGCAGCGTCATCGTGGTGTCCATCGGGCCCACCGGGACGCGGACGTTGCCGACGACGAGGAGGCCGAGCCAGGCGCCGATGAGGACGACGGCGACCATGCCGAGGGCGCGGACGTACGGGCGGGGCTGCCCGTCGAGTTCGCCGGTGGGGCGGCGGGGCCCGCGGGCGCGGAAGCGGCGGCCGGCCGCGGAGGGGATGTTCCGCAGGGCGGACAGGGCGGCGGCAGCGGTGGCGCGGGCCATTGGGCCGGTATGCCCACGCGGACAGGTGGATATGCGGGGGCGTGGCCGACAATGGCCGTGTGCTGGAGATGACGCGCGAGGAGTTCGAGGAACTGGTCGCCGAGGCCCTGGACCGGATCCCGCCGGATCTGACGCGGCTCATGGACAACGTGGCGGTGTTCGTCGAGGACGAGCCCCCCGCGGAGGATCCGGAGCTGCTCGGGCTCTACGAGGGGACTCCGCTGACGGACCGCGGCGAGTGGTACGCGGGCGTGCTGCCCGACCGGATCACCATCTACCGGGGGCCGACACTGCGGATGTGCGAGTCGCGGGAGGACGTCGTCGCGGAGACGGAGATCACCGTGGTGCATGAGATCGCGCATCACTTCGGGATCGATGACGCGCGGTTGCACGCGTTGGGTTATGGGTGAGTTGGTGCCGGGGGCGTGCTTGGGCAGGGGTGGGCGCGGGCTCGGGTGCGGGCTTCGGTGCGGGTGAGTGCGCGGAGGCGATGACCGGGCGGGCGTGTCCTCCTGCGGGGAGCGGGAGTTGGGGACGGTGACGCCGTTTCGGCGGATCCCCGTGTTCCGGCTTCTCCCGCTTGCGGAGTGCCGGGTCGCCCAGCCTTTCCCGCGCCCCGGAGGTGCTCGCCCGTGCGCCAGCTGTCCGTACCCCCTCGTCTGGTCCGTCTGGCCGCGACGGTGGCTGCCGTCACGGCGGCGACCAGCGGCTGCATGAGCGTCGCGCACGACGGGGGTGCGCCCGCCCCGACCCACAAGGCCGGGCGGCACGGCGGGGTGGCGGCGCCCGACGGGGGAGCGGCCGTCCCCGGGGTCGGCGGAGCGCGGGCCGGGGTCCAGGGCGGGAACGACGAGGCGCCCACGCCCGATCCGAGCGACTCCGCGTCCGGAACGCCCTCGGCCACCCCGTCGCCCTCCGCGAGCCCCTCGGAGCGCGCCGTCCCGCGGCCCCCCGAGCCCTCCGGGAGCGGGCGGACGACCCCGCCCACGCGGCCGTCGCCGCCGAGCGCCACCCCCGACTCGCCCCCGCCGCCGGTGGAATCCCCCACGCCCACGCCGGACCCGCCCACCGCCGAGCCCTCGTCCTCGGCGCACGAGCAGGCGTCGGCCCGTGCCGGCGAGGCCGACCGGGTGCCGTCGCCGGCGGCGGGGTCACCGGCGTAGGGCTGACTGCTGGGGGAGCGGGGTGTGAGCGGAGTCTCACGGAGCGGGTTTGCGCAGGGGTGGGGTGGGTGCGTATGGTGGTAGATCGTTTGATCCCATTTGCCCGGCGCCGAAAAAGAAGAGCGCCGCGTGGCGCGTTCTCTCCCCAGCCGTGGCTGGACCGCATTGAGGCGGTCGATTGCGAAATTCACGGAGTTGACGGGCGCGTGCCGAGACTCCGGAAGGTTTCGCATTTCGCATGTCCATTTCCAGTTCTGACCACACCGTCATGCCCGAGAACGACGAGGCCGTGCAGGTTCTCGCCGTCGACGAGGACGTGACGACGGTCGCCGTCGGAGAGGCCGCCGACACTGCCCCGGCGGACGCCTCCACCGACGCCGACGACACCCCCGCCGAGCCGACCCTGACCTTCGGTGACCTCGGTCTCCCCGAGGGCATCGTCCGCAAGCTCGCGCAGAACGGCGTCACCGCGCCGTTCCCGATCCAGGCCGCGACCATCCCGGACGCCCTGGCCGGCAAGGACATCCTCGGCCGCGGCCGCACCGGCTCCGGCAAGACCCTCTCCTTCGGTCTGCCGACCCTGGCGCGCCTCGCCGGCGGCTACACCGAGAAGAAGAAGCCCCGCGCGGTCATCCTGACCCCGACGCGCGAGCTGGCGATGCAGGTCGCCGACGCCCTCCAGCCCTACGGCGACGTCCTCGGCCTCAAGATGAAGGTCGTCTGCGGCGGTACGTCCATGGGCAACCAGATCTACGCCCTCGAGCGCGGCGTCGACATCCTCGTCGCCACCCCGGGCCGTCTGCGCGACATCATCAACCGCGGCGCCTGCTCCCTCGAGAACGTCGAGGTCGCCGTCCTCGACGAGGCCGACCAGATGTCCGACCTGGGCTTCCTGCCCGAGGTCACCGAGCTGCTCGACCAGGTTCCCGAGGGCGGCCAGCGGATGCTGTTCTCGGCCACGATGGAGAACGAGATCTCCACGCTGGTCAAGCGCTACCTGAAGAACCCGGTGAGCCACGAGGTCGACGCCGCCCAGGGCGCCGTCACGACCATGACCCACCACATCCTCATCGTGAAGCCCAAGGACAAGGCGCCGGTCACCGCCGCGATCGCCTCCCGCAAGGGCCGCACCATCATCTTCGTCCGCACCCAGCTGGGCGCCGACCGCATCGCCGAGCAGCTCCAGGACGCCGGCGTGAAGGCCGACGCGCTGCACGGCGGCATGACGCAGGGTTCCCGTACCCGCGTCCTCGCCGACTTCAAGGACGGCTACGTCAACACGCTCGTCGCCACCGACGTCGCCGCCCGCGGTATCCACGTCGACGGCATCGACCTGGTCCTGAACGTGGACCCGGCCGGTGACCACAAGGACTACCTGCACCGCTCGGGCCGTACCGCGCGTGCCGGCAAGTCCGGTGTCGTCGTCTCCCTGTCGCTGCCGCACCAGCGCCGCCAGATCTTCCGCCTCATGGAGGACGCGGGCGTCGACGCCTCGCGCCACATCATCCAGGGCGGCGCGGCCTTCGACCCGGAGGTCGCCGAGATCACCGGCGCCCGCTCGATGACCGAGGTCCAGGCCGAGTCCGCGGGCAACGCCGCGCAGCAGGCCGAGCGTGAGGTCACCTCGCTCACCAAGGAGCTGGAGCGCGCCACCCGTCGTGCCGGCGAGCTGCGCGAGGAGGCCGACCGCCTCACCGCGCGTGCCGCCCGTGAGCGTGGCGAGGACGCCGAGGGCGTCGCCGCTGCCGTCGCCGCCGCTGCCGAGAAGGCCGCCGAGGTGTCCGTCCCGGAGCAGGCCGCCGCGCCGGCCGAGCGCCAGGAGCGTTCGTCGTACGAGCAGCGTCCGCAGCGTCGTGACGAGCGGGGCAACTACGAGCGCCGCGACCGCCGTGACGACCGTCCGTCCTCCGGTGGCGGTTTCAACCGTGACCGTCGTGACGACCGCGGTGGCCGTTCCTTCGAGCGTCGCGACGACCGTCCGTCCGGCGGCTTCAACCGCGACCGTCGTGACAACGACCGCGGTGGCTTCCGCCGTGACGACCGCCCCTCCGGCGGTTTCAACCGTGACCGCCGTGACGACCGTGGCGGCTTCGACCGCGACCGTCGTGACGACCGCGGTGGCCGTTCCTTCGAGCGCCGTGACGACCGTGGCGGCTTCCGCCGTGACGACCGTCCGTCCTCCGGTGGCGGCTTCAACCGCGACCGTCGTGACGACCGTGGCGGCCGTTCCTTCGAGCGCCGTGACGACCGTCAGTCCTCCGGTGGCGGCTTCCGTCGTGACGACCGCCCGTCCGGCGGCCACCGTGGCAGCGACCGTCCGTTCAACCGCGACCGTCGTGACGACCGTCCCGCCGGCAGCGGCTTCCGCTCCGGCCACGACCGCCCGTACGGCCGTCGCGACGACCACCGCGGCGCCGGCTCCGGCTCGACCGGCGGCTCCTCCTTCGGCCGCCGCGACGAGAAGCCCCGCTGGAAGCGGAACGGCTGACGCGCCTGACGCTTTTTGAGCTGACGCTCTGACGTAGGAAAGGCCCGGGAGACGATCACGTCTCCCGGGCCTTTCGCGTTCCCGGTGGCCACGGCCCTTTTTGCCCGGCCGGCCCAGGTGAAGTGGCTGTAATATCAGGCCACTTCTGAGGGGTGGGCGACGGCTGGGGGCCGGGTCGCGGTGTGCGACAGCTCGCAACTCCTCTGTTCCCGGGGAGGGTTCTCTTGGCTCGTCATGGCATCGTGCGGCGTCGTGGAGTGAGACGTGCGGGGGTGGGGGTCGTCGCCGCGGCGGCCGCCGCCCATGCCGAGGAGTTCGCCGACGACCCCGATGTGCACGTGCCCGACGTGGTG
>NZ_JBEYYB010000011.1:0-355787 GCF_040645335.1 Streptomyces sp. NPDC046821
CCGGGCGGCGCGCAACAACGAGCCGCGCGGCAAAATTCCGGGGGCGGCCCACATACAACCCGGCGGGGGGCGTACCGGACAACCGGTACGCACCCCTCCGTCATGACGTCACCACGTCGTGACCGACGTCCGGGCCGACCCCCGAGGGGCCGGCCCGGACGTTCGGATCAGGCCAGGTCGAACCGGTCCAGGTTCATGACCTTGTCCCACGCCGAGACGAAGTCCTTCACGAACTTCTCCTTGGCGTCGTCGCTCGCGTAGACCTCGGCGAGGGCGCGCAGCTCGGAGTTCGAGCCGAAGACGAGGTCGGCACGGGTGCCGGTCCACTTGACGGCGCCGGAGGCGTCGCGGCCCTCGAAGGTGGTCGCGTCCTCGGACGTGGCGCTCCACGTGGTGCCCAGGTCGAGCAGGTTGACGAAGAAGTCGTTCGTCAGCTTCTCGGGGGTCGCCGTGAGGACGCCGTGCGCCGAACGGCCGTGGTTGGCGCCGAGGACGCGCAGACCGCCGACGAGGACGGTGAGCTCGGGGGCGCTCAGGTCGAGCAGGTTCGCCTTGTCGATCAGCAGGTACTCGGCCGCGATGCGGTTGCCCTTGCCGACGTAGTTGCGGAAGCCGTCGGCCTTCGGCTCGAGCGCGGAGAACGACTCGACGTCCGTCTGCTCCTGCGACGCGTCGGCGCGGCCCGGGGTGACCGGGACCTTGACGTCGACGCCGGCGTCCTTCGCGGCCTTCTCGACACCGGCGGCACCGGCGATCACGATCAGGTCGGCGAGCGAGACCTGCTTGCCGCCCGACTGCGCGGCGTTGAAGGTCTGCTGGATGCCCTCGAGCTTACGCAGCACGGCCGCCAGCTCGTCGGGCTCGTTGACCTCCCAGCCGCTCTGCGGCTGGAGACGGACACGGGCACCGTTGGCGCCACCGCGCTTGTCGCTGCCGCGGAACGTGGAGGCGGAGGCCCACGCGGTGGACACGAGCTGAGACACCGTCAGACCCGAGGCCAGGACCTGGTCCTTGAGGGCGGCGACGTCGGCGTCGTCGACGAGGGCGTGCGAGACCGCGGGGATCGGGTCCTGCCACAGCAGCGTCTCGGACGGGACCTCGGTACCGAGGTAGCGCGCGATCGGGCCCATGTCACGGTGGGTCAGCTTGAACCACGCGCGAGCGAAGGCGTCCGCGAACTCGGCCGGGTTCTCGTGGAAGCGACGCGAGATCTCGCCGTACGCCGGGTCGAACCGGAGCGAGAGGTCGGTCGTCAGCATCGTCGGCGCGTGGGTCTTCGACGCGTCGTGAGCGTCCGGGACCGTGCCGACGCCGGCGCCGTCCTTCGGCCGCCACTGGTGGGCGCCCGCGGGGCTCTTGAAGAGCTCCCACTCGTAGCCGAAGAGGATGTCGAAGAACGAGTTGTCCCAGGTGGTGGGGGTGTTCGTCCAGATGCCCTCGAGACCACTGGTGATCGCGTCGCCACCCTTACCGGTGCCGAACGAGCTCTTCCAGCCGAGGCCCTGCTCCTCGATCGAGGCGGCCTCGGGGTCGTCGCCGACGCTCTCGGCCGGGCCCGCGCCGTGGGTCTTGCCGAAGGTGTGGCCACCGGCGATGAGGGCGACGGTCTCCTCGTCGTTCATCGCCATGCGGCGGAACGTCTCGCGGATGTCGCGGGCCGCGGCGATCGGGTCCGGGTTGCCGTTGGGGCCCTCGGGGTTGACGTAGATGAGGCCCATCTGGACGGCGCCGAGGGGGTCCTCGAGCTCACGGTCGCCGGTGTAGCGCTGGTCGTCGAGCCAGACGGTCTCGGGACCCCAGTAGACGTCGTCGTCCGGCTCCCAGGCGTCGACGCGGCCGCCACCGAAGCCGAAGGTGTCGAAGCCCATCTGCTCCAGGGCGACGTTACCGGTGAGGATCATGAGGTCGGCCCAGGAAAGGTTCTTCCCGTACTTCTTCTTGACCGGCCACAGCAGACGGCGGGCCTTGTCCAGGTTGCCGTTGTCCGGCCAGCTGTTGAGCGGGGCGAAGCGCTGCTGGCCGGTGCCGCCGCCGCCGCGGCCGTCGCTGATGCGGTACGTACCGGCGCTGTGCCACGCCATGCGGATCATGAACGGGCCGTAGTTGCCGAAGTCGGCGGGCCACCAGTCCTGCGAGGTGGTCAGCACCTCGGCGATGTCCTGCTTGACCGCCGCGAGGTCCAGGGTCTGGAAGGCCGCGGCGTAGTCGAAGTCCTCACCGAGCGGGTTCGCCACGGCCGGGTTCTTCGCAAGGATCTTCAGGTTGAGCCGCTTCGGCCACCACTGGCTGTTCGCGCCGTTGCCCTGCGTGGGATAGGGGGCACGCCCGTGCGCTACGGGGCAGCCACCTCCGTCCTCTGCTTTCGCGTCTGCGGCGATCGCATCGTGGTTCTCAGACATGGGGAATCCTTCCGGACGGGGCGGATCACACTGCTCAGGAACTGTGGTGGTGAAACGGCAGAGCGACAACGGGTCGACAGTAAGCCTCGGAGCGGCGCGGAGGGGTCACTCTTGCTCATCCGCCGCACTGGAGTCTTCCTGTCCCTTGGCTATCGCCATAACCGATCCTACGATGGACAGAGTCCAAGTCAAGAAGTGCACCAAACCCATTTCCCATGGGGCCGGTTACGTGCCGGTCAACCTCGGGTATCCCACCGAACCTGAATAGGTGAACCTATGAGTGGCCTGCTGGAGCGACTGCGAGGGCGTGGCTGGCGGATGACCTCTCAGCGGCGTGTCGTTGCGGAGGTTCTCGATGGTGATCATGTGCATCTCACGGCCGACGAGGTACATGCCCGCGCGGCCCGGCGCCTGCCCGAGATCTCCAGGGCTACGGTGTACAACGCGCTGGGCGAGCTGGTCGCGCTGGGGGAGGTCGTGGAGGTCTCCACGGACGGCCGAGCCAAGCGCTACGACCCGAACGCTTACAGGCCGCACCAGCATCTGGTGTGCTCCGGCTGCGGGATCATCCGCGACGTCCATCCGACCGGGGACCCGCTGTCGGGCCTCCCGGCGGACGAACGGTTCGGCTTCGCCGTGTCGAAGGTCGACGTCACTTACCGAGGGCTGTGCCCGGCCTGCACCTGAGGCGGGGCGCCTTCTCGATCCTGGGACACGTACTCACCCGGACATGTGGCCGGCGGCTGCGGTCGGGCCCGCGCCGGGAGTGGGGCCTACCTTGAACGGGGCGCTGTAGTCGTGGTCGCCCGAGTCCCGGGCCGCGACCTCGACCGCGTAGTCGTCGCCGTTCGGCACGGCGGGTACCGCGCTGAGCAGCTCGGAGGACGGCTTGTTGCTGGCCTTCGAGGCCAGCTTGAACAGGCGCTGCGCGTCTGAACCGGAGCCGTGCGTGAGCCAGACGTCGACCTCCTCGCCGGTGCTGTTGCGCCAGCCGACGTAGAGGCTGCTGTCCACGGGGTACACGGTGTCGCCGGACGGAGTGATCACGGAGACCGGGCTGTCGGTGGTGTCGGGCACCGCCTGGGGCGCGGTGCCCAGGCAGCACAGGAACGCTGCGGCGGTGGCGGGCACGAGCCTGGGGCGAAACATGAGACGACCTCGTTCCGGTGTCGGGGAGGTTACGGCTCTACCCCATCCACCATGTGCGCGGTGGCAAACCGACGCGTCCGCAAGGTTCACCCCATGGGGCGCCACAAGAACGAAGGGCCTGGGCAGTGGGTGTCCCGCACTGCACAGGCCCTAGGCCGGTCGAGTTAACTTCGCCGTATTGAGTTAGCTCAGACGGCCACCGAGTCCAGGACCACCTTCGCTTCCCCCTCCTTCTGCATGTCCACGCCGAGCTCCGCTGTCGGCACCTTGTACGTCTCCCGCAGACCCCAGGCACACAGGGCCAGGACGAGGGCGGCCGCGCCGGAGTACAGGCCCACGCCGATCGGGTCCCCGTGGAAGGCGAGGAGTAGCGCGGTCGCGGCCGTGGCCGCCGTACCGCCGCCGACCGCCGCACCGGTCTGGTACGTGGCGGAGATCGACGAGTAGCGGGCGCCGGCGTGGAACTGCTCGCCCAGGAAGGCCGGGATGCAGCCCTGCGGAGCGGCCATGAGCACGTTCACCAGGACGTAGGCGAGGGTCGCCAGCACCACGATGTGCCCGTTCACCATCGGGAAGTAAGCGAAGAAGAACGCTCCGTACGCGAGGGTGCCGAGGATGACCACCGGCTTGCGGCCGACCCGGTCGGAGAGCCGGGCCATGACCGGCACGGCCACCGTGAACGCGACCGACCCCGCGACCTGGAGCAGCATCGACTCGGAGTACGCGTAGCCTCGCTCCTCCGCGTACGTCACTGTGAAGATCGAGCCGATGTAGGCGAGGGTGTTGTAGCCGAAGGCGACGCCGATGGCGAGCAGCATCTGGCGCGGGTGACGCTTGACGGAGTCCAGGATCGGCACCCGGGGAGCGTGCTCGGTGCGGCGCTCCTCCTGGGGCATACGGCTGCGGGCGATGACGCCGACCAGGACGAGCAGGCCGCCGAGCCAGAACGGGATGCGCCAGGCCCACGTCTTCAGGTCGTCCTGCGGCAGCAGCGTGATCAGGGCGAACACGCCCGTGCCGAAGAGGCTGCCGATGCCGATACCGGCGCTGGTGAAGCTGCCCCACAGGCCACGGCGGCCCTCCGGCGCGTTCTCGATGCCGTAGAGGGACGCGCCGCCCCACTCGCCGCCGGCTGCGAAGCCCTGGATGAGGCGAAGGCCGACGACCATGACGGGCGCGGCGATGCCGACGGTCCCGTAGCTGGGCAGGCAGCCGATGAGGAACGTGCTGCTGCCCATGATCACGAGGGTCAGGACGAGCATGGACTTACGGCCGATGCGGTCGCCGAAGTGCCCGAACACGATGCCGCCGAGCGGTCGCGCGATGAAGCCGCTGCCGAACGCGGCGAACGCCACGAGCGTGCCGACCGTGTGGTCGAAGCCGGGGAAGAAGACGCTCGGGAAGACGATGGCGGCGGCGAATCCGTAGACGATGAAGTCGTAGAACTCCAGGGCGGTTCCGAAGCCGGAGATGAAGAAGGTGCGCACGGCTGCGGCGGCCTGGGCCTTGAGGCCGGGCCGGACGGTCTCCGTCATGGCAGGTCCTTCCAGGGGGACGGGACGGGATGAGCGGGCGGGTGTGGGGGAGTGAGGCGGGGCGGGGACCCCTGGGCCGGAGTTCCGGGCATGGCCGGCCGACACAGCTGCACAGGGGGATCCTTCAGGGCACGGCGGTGGGGGCGTGGTCACCCACGACGCCGCTGAGGAGGTTCTTCGGTGCGGCGTGCATCAACCTAGGAAGGTAAAACGTTTTATACAATGCCGGGCAGGCATTGGTTTCTCTGGATTTACGGACAGAACAGTGGCCCGGGGCGTTCGTAATTGCCGCCGGCGTGGCCCGGCCCCGGGGCAGCCGGCGCCGGTCGACCCCGGGTACGTCACCTCCAGCCGCCCCCCGTCACGCAGCCGACCCCCGCGTCACGTCACCCTCGCACAGCCCCCGTCCGACCCGGCGGTGGTGCCACCGGCTCCGCCACCCCCGGCGTGAAGAACCGTTCGTCGACCATGTTCAGCGCGATGCGTACGGCCCCCAGTGCGACGGCCTCGCGGTCCAGGGCTGACGCCACGATGCGGGGTACCCGGATGCAGACCCGTTCCAGTTCCTCCGTGATGTGGCCGAGCACGATGTCCGCGGAGCGCGAGATGCCGCCGCCGAGTACGACGAGCTGCGGGTCGAACGTGAGGCACAGCGCCACGATGCCCTGGGCCAGGGCCGTCGAGAAGCGCTCGACCGCCGCCTGGGCCAGCGGATCGCCCGAGCGGGCCCGCGCGAACACGCGCTCCGCGACGTCCTCCGGGGCGATGCCCGCTTCGAGGCCGGGCAGGCTGATGAGGTGCATGGGAGCCTCGGCCCAGCCCAGCGCGCTCATCGCCCCTATCTCGCCCGCCGCGCCGCTGTATCCGCGCAGGGGCTTGCCGTTGACCAGCACTCCCGCGCCGGTGCGCAGGCCGGCGTGGATGTAGACCAGGTCGTCCGTTCCCTGGGCCGCGCCCTGCCAGCGTTCGGCGAGGGCGGCGGCGCGGCAGTCGTTCTCGACGTGCAGTGGGCAGGGGAGGGTGTCGGCGAAGGCCGCGCCGAGGTCGAGGCCCGACCACTCGGGCAGGGCCACCGACTTGACGACCCGTCCGGCGTGGTCGACGACGCCGGTCGTGGCGAGGCCGACGCTCCACAGGTCGGCGGGCTCGACGCCGGCGTCCCGTGCGGCGTCCGCGATGGCGGTGCGGGTCGCCGCCAGTCGCGCGTCGGCGCCGTCGCCGGGGGAGACGTGGATCCTGGACTGGGCGCGGAGCGTGCCGGTGAGGTCGGAGATGACGGCCGAGACGCTGTGCGCGCCGATGTCGATACCGGCGACGTGGCCGGCGTCGCCGCGGAACCGGAAGAGGCGGGCCGGGCGCCCCACCGAACGTACGGTGTCCGCCGTGGTGTCGTCGGTGGCCGTGTCGATCCAGCCGGTCTCGGTGAGTTCGTCCACCACGGTCTGCGCGACGGGGCGGGAGAGGCCGGACCGGGCGGCGAGCGGCGTCAGCGCGAGCGGACCGGCGGACCGCAGGGTGCTGAGCACCGTCAGGGCGCGTATCCGCCGGAGCAGTACCGGGTCGGCCCCCTTGATCGTCACCGCGAGCTCATTCATCCCACACCCCTGACCCCGACTTTTTGTTCGTGGGAAGCAATATTAGTGCCGACGGTCCGCCGAGCGGGGGTCTCCTGATCACCTTCGGCTCCCCTTCGTGTTCACGTTTCGAGCCGCGTGGCCGAGGAGTTGTCGGGCAAACCCGGTCAACTAGCTCCATTTCAAGCGCCCTTGGCTGGATGGGATGCTCCTTCCTCTTGACGACGGTCCATCAATTATTAATCATCCCCGTATTAATTATCGAGCCACCGCAGGGGGGATGGTGCAGGCAGTGCCGCTGGGGCCAGCAGAACCGGTGAGGCTCGTCGTGGCCGGCGCGGGAATGCGCGGGATGATCTACGCCCGCCGTGCCGTCCTTGAGGGCCGCGCGACGATCGTCGGACTCGCCGAACCACGCGCCGACGTACGGGAGTCGGCGGCGGCGGAGTTCGGCATCGACCCGTCCCACGTGTTCGCCGACTGGCGGGAACTGGCCGCCGTAGGCCGTATCGGTGACGCGGCGGTCGTGGCCACCCAGGACTCGATGCACACCGAACCGGCCATCGCCTTCGCGGAGTTGGGCTACCACCTCGTACTCGAGAAGCCGATGGCGCCGACCGAGGAGGAGAGTGCGCGGATCGTCGAGGCGGCCGAGAAGGCGGGCGTCATGCTCGCGGTCTGCCACGTACTGCGCTACACCCCCTACACCCGGGCCCTCAAGGCGCTGGTCGACTCCGGCCGGATCGGCACGATCGCCAGCATCGAGCACCTCGAACCGGTCGGCTGGTGGCACCAGGCCCATTCCTTCGTACGCGGCAACTGGCGCAACGAGGCCGAGTCCTCGCCCATGCTGCTCCAAAAATCGTGCCACGACATCGACTGGCTGATCCACCTCATGGGCCAAGTCCCCGCCCGCGTCGCCTCGTTCGGCTCGCTGCTGCACTTCAGGCCGGAGAACAAGCCGGAGGGCGCGGCCGACAACTGCCTCGACTGCGGCGTCGAAGCGCAGTGCCCGTACTCGGCGAAGCGCATCTACACCGGCTTCCTCGATGCCCCGGACACCCGTTACTGGCCGCTGTCCGTCGTCACCACCGACCACACCGAGGCGGGCGTGCTCGCCGCCTTGCGCACCAGTCCCTACGGGGCCTGTGTCTACTCCGGTGGCAACGACGTGGTCGACCACCAGGTGGTGACCATGGAGTGGGCCACCGGCCAGACCGTGTCGTTCACCATGACCGCGTTCACCGCCGCCGACAAGCGCAAGACCCGGATCTTCGGAACGCGCGGCTCGGTCGAGGGCGACGGAGTGCGGCTGCGGGTGCACGACTTCACGACCGACACCGTCGAGGTCATCGAGACCGAGACCGGCGAGGACGGCACCGCCGCGGGCGGACACGGCGGCGGTGACGAGATGCTCCTCGACGCCTTCGTCGAAGCGGTCCGCACCGGCGACCGCTCCCTCATCCTCACCGACGCCCGCGACAGCCTCGCCTCCCATCAGGTGGTGTGGGCGGCCGAACGGGCCAGGAAGACCGCGCAGGTGGTGGCCCTGTGACCGGCCCACCCACCACGCGCCACCACAAGCTCCGCACCGCGCACCACCGGTCCACCCACCGCCGTCCAGCAGGAGGATTCCCACGATGAATGCCATTCGCCGCACCACAGCCCGGACCGCACTGGCGGCGGCCATCGCGACCGTGATGTTCACGGCCGGCTGCGGGCAGAAGCTCGACGGTGAGAAGAAGCCGGACCAGGCGAACGGCAAGGGTGCGGACATCGGCGCGGCGGCCAAGTCCGAGAAGGAGGTGGACTACTGGTCCATCTGGGGCGAGAGCGAGCCGCAGGCGAAGATATTCAAGGCCCGCGCCACCGCCTTCACCAAGGCGACCGGCATCAAGGTCAACATCAAGTACCTCGGCCGCAGCGGCAACAAGGTCCTGCCGGGGGCCATCACCTCGGGCAACGGCCCGGACATCTTCGACGGCGGAAGCGACCACATCGCCGCCGACGAGGCCCAGCACCTGACGCAGAGCGTGGACAGCGTCCTCAAGCTGTCCGTGCCGGGCGAGAGCGGCAAGAAGGTGTCCGACGTCCTGCCCGCGAACGTCCTCAAGTCCGCCCAGGACAAGGACGGCAAGCTGATCGTCGTCCCGCACACCCTGATCTCCACGGCGATCTGGTACGACAAGGCCCGCACCCCGGGCATCGCCAAGAACAAGCCGAAGACGTGGGACGACTTCATCGCCCTCCTCGGCAAGGAGAAGGCCGCCGGCAAGACCCCCATCGCGCAGGACGGCCTCGTCAACTCGTACAACGTGTACTGGTTCTACTGGCTGATGATGCGGCACGGCGGCCCCGGCAGCCTGGTCGGGCTCAGCGCCGACGCCAAGAACTGGGACAGCCCCGCCGTCCTCAAGGCCGCCAAGGACGTGTCGCAGCTCGCCAAGGGCGGCTACTTCCAGTCGGGTTACATGGGCACCAAGTACCCGGCGGCGCAGAACGACTGGGCCCAGGGCAAGGGCGTCCTGAACATCAACGGCACCTGGCTCGCCGCCGAGACCAAGCCGCAGGCCCCCGCCGACGCGAAGCCCGACAGCTTCCCCTTCCCGACCGTCACCGGCGGCCACGACTCCGTCGAGATCGGCTCGCTCGGCTGGGAGCTCAGCTCCAAGGCCAAGCACCCGAACGCCGCCAAGCTCTTCCTGAGCTACCTGGTCCAGAAGGCCGTCAGCGAACAGATCAGCGCAACGGCCCTCAACATCCCCGCACGCGACGACGTCCCCGCCCCCGCCGCCCTCAAGTCCGCACAGGACGCGATGGTCTCGGCGAAGGAGACCAACACGACGTACGACGGAGCCACCGCGAACAGCGCCTGGTGGAACAACGTGCTGCTGCCGCTCGACGACAAGCTGCTCGGCGGAAAGATCAGCCCCGCCGAGTTCGTGGCCGAAGGAAAGAAGAAGACCGCGGATGTTCTCGCCAACGGCTGAGCGAGCGGCCCCGGTGACCGGGCGGGCGGACGCGACGGACCGCCCCGCCCGGCGCCGCAGTTCGAGCGAGGGCCCCGCCGACCGCGCCTACCGCCGCTTCATGTTCCCCGCCGCGCTCGTCTACACCGCCGGCTTCGTCCTGCCCTCGGTGTACGGCGTGGTGCTCAGCTTCATGAAGTGGGCGGGGCCCGGCACCGAACAGAAGTGGGTCGGCTGGCGCAACTACGTCCGGATCTTCCGCGACGACACCGCCCGCCAGGCCTTCGGCAACACCCTGATCATCGTCGTCATCGGCGGCGCCGGAGTGTTCGCCCTCGCGTTCTGCGCCATGGCCGTACTGCGGGAGATGCGCGGCCGCGCCTTCGTGCGCGCCGCCGTCTACCTCCCCTCGATCATCTCCATGATCGCCATCGGCACCTCGCTCGGCTTCCTGCTCAACCCGGACGGCGTCGTCAACCGGGTGCTGCGCTTCGTGGGGCTGCACACCCTGGAGCGGTCCTGGCTGGAACCGCAGCACATCTTCGGCTGCATCGTGCTCGGCGTCATCTGGATGACCAGCGGCACGTACATCGTGCTCCTCATGACGTCCGTCGACGGCATTCCCCAACACCTCTACGAGGAAGCCAAGTTGACGGGCCTTACGCGTATGCAGCAGTTCCGCCACATCACCTTTCCGCTCAGCCGGGACATGATCTCGATCGCGGCGGTGCTGTGGACGGTGAACAGCCTGCGCACCTTCGACATCGTCATCGGCTTCACCGGTACGGCGGGCACCCCGACACCCGAGGCACGCACCTACGCCGTGCAGCAGTGGATGACCACCAACGCACAGGTCGGCATCCCCGAACTCGGCTACGGCTCGGCGATGGCGACCCTCCTCACCGTGCTGACCATCGTGCTCCTCGTCCTGGTCAGGCGGATGAGCCGCAGCGAACGGCTGGAGATCTCATGAGGACCGTCGGCCGCTTCTTCGGCGACATCGCGATCCCGCGCGTCATCAAGACCGTGCTGTGGGCGTTCGTCGCGTTCAACCTGCTCATCCTCGCGTGGACACTGCTCAGCTCCTTCCGCGGTTCGCGCGCGCTGTGGACCAACCCCCTCGGCGCCGACGGCCTGAACCTGGGCGGCTACGCACGGGCCTGGCACGCCGGTGATTTCGCGGGCATGTTCCTGAACAGTGCGGTGACCACCGCCGCGTCCGTCGCCGGCATCATGGCGCTCTCCGCGCCCGCCGCCTACGCGCTGGCCCGCTCCCGGCGCCGCAGCGCCGCACCCGTCGTCACGTACTTCGCCGCCGGGCTCGCCCTGCCGGTCCAGGCCGTGCTGATCCCGTACCAGACGCTGTCGATCAAGCTCAGCCAGTTCATGGTCGACTGGGTCACCGGCTGGTGGGACGTGCGGATCTCCCTCGTGATCTGCAACATCGCCGTCTCGCTGCCGTTCGCCGTCTACGTCCTGACCGGCTACTTCAGGTCGCTGCCGAGCGAGCTCGAAGAGGCCGCAGCGCTGGACGGCGCCGGCCCGCTGCGCACGTTCCTCCAGGTGATGGTGCCCGTGGCCCGCCCGGGGCTCACGATCGTCGCCGTACTGAACGTCATCGGGATCTGGAACGAGCTGCTGCTCGTGCTGGTCCTCATCGACGACCCGAAGAAGCAGACCTTGCCCGCCGGCCTCAGCCAGCTGAGCAGCACCATGCAGTACACCTCGGACTGGGGCGGTCTGTTCGCCGGTGTGGTCATCCTCGTCGCCCCGATGATCCTGCTCTTCTTCTGGTTCGGCCGGAAGATCATGGACGGGATGACGCTCGGCATCTCCAAATAGGCCCCAGCTTCCGACCTTCTGACCGCACCCTCTGTCCCGCACCACTCCCGCCGCCGGCCGCCCGGCCGGCGGCGCAGAGCGACCTGACAAGGAGCCCCTCTCATGTCACGTGGTTGGCGTTTCGCCGGGCCGGCCCTAGCGGCCGTCCTCATAGGAACGAGTACCGGCATCACCGCTCCCCTCGCCACGGCCGCACCGGCCCGCGACCAAGGTGACCCCTCGCTCAAGGCGGCCACCTCGTACTACGTAGACCCGCAGGGCAGCGACAGCGCGGACGGCCGCACCCCGGCCACCGCCTGGAAGTCGCTGGACAAGGTCAACGCCCAGACGTTCCAGCCCGGTGACACCGTGAGCTTCAAGGCGGGCGGCACGTGGACGGGCCAGTTCACCCCGCACGGATCCGGGACCAAGGCCAGCCCGGTCACCCTGACGTCGTACGGGACGGGCGCCAAGCCCCGTATCGACGGCGGCGGTTCGGTGGACGCCACCATCAAGCTGAGCAACCTGCACGACGTCGTGGTGGACGGCTTCGAGGTCACCAACACCGGGTCCGGCACGACACCCCGTATCGGCATCGGCGTGAGCGCCACCGACCAGGGAGCCGTCCCGGGCATCACCATCCGCAACAACAAGGTGCACGCCATCCAGGGCGCGAGCTCCGGCGGCCAGGCCTCCAACCCGTCCGCCGGCGGCATCATCGTCGCCGCGCTCGGCAAGCAGACACCCACCTACTACGACAACCTGCAGATCGAGGACAACGAGGTCTACGACAGCCGGTCCTACGGCATCGTCACCTGGTCGCAGTGGATGCAGCGCGAGGGCTGGAACTACCTCTGGACCGACCTGATGGGCATCCCCGCCGCCGACTACCGGCCGTGGACACCTAGCACCCATGTGGTCGTCGAGGGCAACAGCGTCCACGACATCTCCGCCGGCGGCATCACGGTGATGCAGGCCCAGGGCGCGAGGATCGAGCACAACCGCGTCGACAAGACCGCGCAGAACCACGGCAACGTCGGCATCTGGTGGGCCGGCGCCGACGACACGATGGTGCAGTACAACGACGTGTCCGGCACGAAGTACTGGGGCCTCGCCAGCGACGGCACCGCCTTCGACGCCGACGCGTCCGTCCACCGCAGCGTCGTGCAGCACAACTTCAGCCATGACAACGAGGGCGGCTTCTTCATCGCCGTCTCCACCGCATCGGCGCCCGCCGAGGCGACGATCCGCTACAACGTGAGCCAGGGCGACGCGAACCAGGTCTTCGCGCTCTCCACCAACGCCAAGAACATCGACATCTACAACAACACCATCTGGGTGCCGCTGACCCCGTTCATCGCCAACCACCCCGACCGGGCCTCCTTCAGCCTCGTCAAGGTGTGGAACACGACGGTGAAGGACGTCAGGTTCCGCAACAACGTCATCTACAACGGCGCGAAGCTTCCGTACAACGACCAGAACCTGGTCACCTACGACCGCAACCTCTACCAGGACGGCCCCGTGCCCTCCGACAATTCCGCGATCACCGGCGATGCGAAGCTCACCGCACCCGGCGCCGCCAAGCAGATCACCGACCTCTCCGGCTACGTGCCGACCGCGAACTCCCCGGCGATCGCCGCGGGCCTCGACATCGCGAACGACGGAGGCCGTGACACGGCCGGCACCAAGCTGCCGTCCGGGATGCCCGACATCGGCGGCCGCCAGCGTACGGCGGGACCGGGCCTCGACGAGGCCGCGCCGACCGCGGCCACCACGTTCGGCGACGGCCAGTCATCGACGCCCGCCGCGCTCACCGACGGCTCAGATTCCACCACCTGGGCGAGCCCCAGCTCTGGCGTCACCTACCCGGGCTCCATCACCCTGACCTTCCCGAGCAGCCGCACGGTCTCCGAGGTCGTCCTCGCCACGCACTTCGGCCAGGGCCAGGGCATCACGAAGGCCGACGTCCAGACCTGGAACGGCTCGGCGTGGGTCACGCAGGCCACCGACGCGGCGGTCACCTGGACGAGCAACAACGCGACGGTCGAACGGCAGTCGATCCGCCTGCCGAAGGCCGTCTCCACCACCCAGCTCCGCCTCGTGGTGAAGGCGGCCAATCACACCTGGGGCAACCTGTCGGCCAACGAGATCTCCACCCGCTGACGTCCATTCGGCGCCCTCCGCCACGCCCCTTATGGGTGTAATAAAGCGCGATTCGGGCGTGCGGGGGGTCTGATGGGTCCCGGAAGCATCGTCAACTCACCTGAGGAGAAGAATGCGTATCCGGACCTTCATCGCCGCCGCCGCCCTTGGTGCCGCCACCATCATCGCGGGAGCCGGCGTCGCCAGCGCCGACGGAGAGGCGAACGGTTTCGCCGCCGACTCGCCCGGCGTCCTCTCCGGCAACGTCATCCAGGTACCGATCCACGTGCCGCTCAATCTGTGCGGCAACACGGTCGACATCCTTGGTGCGCTGAACCCCACGATGGGCAACCAGTGCGCCAACAACGGCTGAGCTGAGGCCTGACCGGCTTGGACGGGGCCCGCCCGGGAAACCCTGGGCGGGCCCTGCCGTGCGCCTGGCGCCGGCAGCGGTCAGCGGATCTGGTCCGGTGTCACCTGCAATGGTCAGCGGATCTGGTCCGGTGTCACCGTCAGCCACCGCTTGTCCGCCGTCACCTTCTGACCCAGCTCCTTCTGCCGCTGCGCGCCCGTGGCCTTCATGCCGTCGATCTCCTTCATGTAGCTGTCCTTGCGGTTGACCCACACCCGCACCCCGCCGTGCTCCACGTCCGTCGACCGGAACAGCATCGGACCGTCGCTCTTCGGGGTGTCACCGGCGGCCAGGATCGGCTTCTGCCAGGCGTCGACATACGTGCGGATCGCGGCGGGCTTGCCCTCGTACCAGGTGAGGGGCGCCCAGAGGGTGGACGTCAGTTCGTGGTCGGCGAGCTTCGCCGGGTCGTAGTGGCCGGCGGCGATCTCCTTGCGGGAACTGGTGACCTCGCCCGTCTTCGGGTCCTTGAGCAGGGCGGAGACACCGAGCACGTTCTCGGGCTTCACGTCGTACCCGTACTTGGGGTCGGCGAGCACCATACGTACGAGGTCCTCGCTCGCGGCACTCACCACGTACACCTTGATGCCGTGCTTGCTCAGCGAGTGGTACAGCTCCCGCATCCCCGCGGAGAACTGCGGCGGCTTCGCCCCACCCGGCAGCGGCCCCTCATAAGCGAGCAACTCATCGACATACCCCTTGAGTTGCTTCAAGGTGAACCCGGAGAAGATCTGCGCGGCCCACGGGTACGAGACCTGGTCGTCGATGTCGCAGAGACGGTCGTAGTACTCGGTCAGCGTCTCCTTGTGGGTGGCCGTGTCCTTGAAGGGGATCACCTTCAGGGCCGGGTCCATGTTCTCGCGCGTCAGCACCCCCTTCATCTCCAGGAAGGGCAGCAGCGACTCCTCCAGGTCGTTGCGGTACGAGGTGTTGTCCGCGTCGAACACCGCGTACGCGCCCTGATGGTCATGGGACGCGATGACCTCCGCCAACTTCTCCGCCACCGGCGCCGGCCAGTGCGGCAACTCGGCGGCCACCGCACGCTCCTGAGCCCCGGCCGCAGCCGTGGCCTCCGTCTCCGGCCACAACGCCCCCGCGGCAACCACCGCCCCGGTAAGAGCAGTCGCCACACAGAGGGACACGAGCTTCTTGCGCTTCGGAAGTCTGTTCACGGCGCGAAATATAAGGAGCCGAGGGGCGGATCACCAGAGACCGGAATCATGGAATGGGGAGGCGGGGCGGGGGTAGGCGTGGGGCCGCGCCGGAGGTACGCAGATGCGGCGAAAGGAGGCAGGACGGTGTCTGACGAGTGGGAATGGGACGAGACCTTGTTCGCAGGGGCGGCCTCGTACTACCGGCGCGGCCGGCTGCCGTACGCCTCTGAACTGGCGGATGTGCTCGCCCAGATGCTGGAACTCGACGGGCGAGGACGACTCGTCGACGTCGGATGCGGTCCGGGGACCCTCGCGCTCGGGCTGGCGCACCTGTTCCGCGAAGTCGTCGGTGTGGACCCCGACGGCGGGATGATCGCCGAGGCCACGCGCGACGCGGCCGCGCAGGGTGTCGCCGGGAAGACGAGCTGGGTGCAGGCCCGTGCCGAGGAACTGCCGGGCGGCCTGGAGACGTTCGACATCGCCACCTTCGGCCAGTCCTTCCATTGGATGGACCGTGATCGGGTGGCGGTGGCCATCAGGGACATGCTCCGGCCGGGCGGGGCGCTCGTACACGTCACCGACCTGAGCTCGCCGAGTCCGGCGAAGGGTGAACTGCCCTATCCGGGTGTGCCCGACGCGGCTCTCGGGGCTTTGGTGAAGCGCTGGCTGGGGCCCGTGCGGCGCGCCGGGCAGGGCGTGCTGCCGGACGGCACACGGGGTGGTGAGGCCGAGGTGTACCGGCGGGCGGGATTCTTCGGCCCTGAGCACCGCGTGATTGCGGGTGGGCAGGCGCTGGAACGCACCGTGGACGACGTCGTGGCAGGGGTGTTCTCGAAGTCGTTCTCGGCGCCCCACCTGTTCGGCGACCAGCGCGACGCGTTTGAGGCGGAATTGCGAGGGCTGTTGTGGGCGGCATCGCCGGTGGGGCTGTTCTCCGTGGTCCATCCGGACACCGAGGTCTTCGTCTGGTGGAAGGACCCCAGGTGAGCCGGTCTCTCGGACGAGGCCCGGTTCAGCCCACGTGCACCCGAGGCCGGCGGGATCGGTCCGGTTCGGCTTCTCGGAGGACTTCTCGGGTTACCGGGGCCACCTCGCCCTGGCCGAAGAGGAAGAAGCGGAGGAAGTTGGCGAACGGGTTGCCTTCCGTCCATTCGAAGTAGATGTGCGGGTTCTGGCCGGTGAGGTCGCGGACGTGGAGGAGGAGGGCCGCCAGGGCGTTGGGGACGGACGAGCTTTCCAGGGTCAGGACGCGGTAGCGGCCGTGCATCACCTCGCCGCGGACGTTCAGGCTGCTTTCGAACTCCGACGGGTCGAGCACCGTCACCTCCACGAAGACGAAGTCCTCGTGGGCCGGGACGTCGTTGTCGTGGCGCGTCTGGTCGATCTTCTCGCGGTACTCGGTGAGGTCCCGGTTGTCGGGCTCGTTGGCGACGAACCGGATGCGGCGGTGAGCGATGTCCCGGACGAACCGCTCCGCCAGGTTGTCCAGGGTCACGCTGGTCACGCGCAGTTCGAAGGCGCGGGCGAGCCGGGAGGCCAGTGAGACGAGGATGATGCCGGCGATGAAGCAGGCACCGATCTTCACGCCGTCGGGGCGCTCGATGACGTTCACGACCGTGGTGTAGAGGAAGACGGCGGCGATGACGCCGAACCCGATGGTCCATCTGCGCTGCCTGGCCTTGCGGGCGGCGATGGTCACGGCGATCGCGGCCGAGCTGATCAGGACGAGGACGCCGGTCGCGTACGCGCCGCCCTGCTTGTCGACGTTGGCGTCGAAGATCCAGGTGACGAGGAACGCGACGAGGGTGAAGACGATGACCATGGGGCGTACGGCCCGGGCCCAGTGCGGGGCCATGCCGTAGCGGGGCAGGTAGCGCGGCATCAGGTTGAGGAGCCCCGCCATCGCGGACGCCCCGGCGAACCAGAGGATCGCGATGGTCGAGATGTCGTAGACCGTGCCGAAGCCGCTTCCCAGGTACTCGTGGGCGAGGTAGGCGAGCGCGCGGCCGTTGGCCGCGCCGCCCGGCTTGAACTCCTTCTCCGGGATGAGGAGCGTGGTGATGAAGCTCGTGAAGACCAGGAAGATACTCATGATCACCGCGGCGGTCGTCAGCAGCTTCTTGGCACCCCGGATACGTCCCTTGGGGCTCACCTCCGTATCGGTGGCGTCACCCTTCACATGCGGCATGACCGCCACGCCGGTCTCGAACCCGGAGAGGCCGAGCGCCAGCTTGGGGAAGACGAGGAGGGCCACGCCGATCATGGCGAGGGCGTTGCCGTGCTCGGCGGTGAGCGCGGTGGCCCAGTCGGTGATCACATGGCCCTGCGTGACCACGTGGTAGACCCCGCTGATCACGACCACGACGTTGAGCGCGAGATAGATGCCGACGAGGACGAACGCGACGCCGATCGCCTCCAGGAACCCCTTGAGGAACACCGCTCCCAGCAACGCGATCAGGACGAGCGTGATGACCATCTGACTGTTGTGCAGGGTGCTCGTCAGATGCGGGTTCTCCACCAGGTGGGTGGAAGCGTCCGCCGACGACAGGGTGATGGTGATGAGGAAGTCGGTGGCGGCGAAGCCGAGCAGCGTGAGGACGAACAGCTTGCCCTTCCAGAAGGACAGCAGCCGCTCCAGCATCGCGATCGAGCCGGCGCCGTGCGGGCTCTCCTCGGCGACCCGGCGGTAGACCGGCAGTGCGCCCACCAGAGTGACGATCACCAGCACGATGGTGGCGATCGGCGACAGCAGCCCGGCCGCGAGAGCGGCGATGCCGGGCTGGTAGCCGAGGGTCGAGAAGTAGTCGACGCCGGTCAGACACATCACGCGCCACCAGGGCTGCCCCTTGTGCGGCGGCTCCGCCTCTACCTGCGGCGCCCCTGGCTGCGGGGTCTTGGCCATGTCGGACAGGCCCTCGAGCATCCACGCGCGCAGGCGACCCGTACGGTCCTGGTGTCCGGTAGCCATCGACGTAACTCCTGACCCGGGGCGCGCACAGCCGACGAGCCCATTGTCACCACCTGAGCACGGATCGGCACGGCGGAGGAGTGATCCGCCGCCCTCCCGTGCGGCGGATCCATGGGTATCAGGCCGGTGAGGCCATGGGTGTCACGCCAGCGTGACCTCCACCGGGAGCTTCTTGATGCCGTTGACGAAGTTCGAGCGGACGCGCGGGACGTCGGCGGTGAGGCGGATGCCGGACAGGCGCGGGATCAGTTCCTCGAACATGATGCGGATCTCGGTACGGGCGAGCAGATTGCCCAGGCACAGGTGCGGGCTGCCCTTGCCGAAGGTGACGTGGTCGTTGTCGGTACGGGTGACGTCGAAGTCGTACGGGTTGCCGAAGACCTTCTCGTCGCGGTTGCCGGACGCGTACCACATGACGACCTTGTCGCCCTCCTTCACCTGCTTGCCGCCGAGTTCGACGTCGCGGGTCGCGGTGCGGCGGAAGTGGTAGACGGGGGAGGCCCAGCGCAGGAACTCCTCGACGGCCGTCGGGATGAGGGAGGGGTCCTCCTGGAGGCGGGCCAGCTGCTCGGGGTGCTGGAGGAGCGCCAGCATGGAGTGGCTGATGGTGTGCCGGGTGGTCTCGTTGCCGGCCACCACGAGGAGCAGGAAGTAGTTGTCGAAGTCCTGCGCGGACAGCGGCACCCCGTCGCGCGGGGTCTCGTTGACGAGCTTGGACACCAGGTCGGTGCCGTTGCCGCCGCGCCGCCGGCGCGCCAACTCCCGCCCGTACTCGAAGACTTCGAGGGACGCGGGGGAACGGAACGGGAGGTGGCGGTACTTCTCGCTCTCCTCGCTGCCGAGGAGCACGTCCGCGTAGTCGGGGTCGGTGTTGCCGATGATGCGGTTGCCCCAGTCGATGAGCTGCTGGTTGTCCTCCGGGGGCACATCCAGGAGGCGGGCCAGTACGTTGATGGGGAAGTCCGCCGACACCTCCTTGACGAAGTCGAAGCTGCCCTTGGCGAGCGCCGAGTCCAGGGTGCTGGCGGTGAGGCCGCGCAGGAAGTCCGCGTAGCTGTTGATGACGCTCGCGCCGAACTGGCGCTGGAGCAGGCTGCGCATGGCGCGGTGGCGCACACCGTCGAGCTCCAGGATGGAGGCGCGCGTCTTGATCTGGTCCTCGTCGACCTCTTCGAGGTTCACGAACTTCGTGGACGTGAACGTCTCGGCGTCGCGGTCGACACGGGCGATGTCCTCGTGCCGGGTGACCGCCCAGAAACCGGAGTTGGGCGCGTCCTCGGGCTGCCAGTGGACCGGGTCCTCGTGGCGCAGGGTGTGGAACATGCGCCACGGGGTGACGCCGTCGGTGAAGTTGTCGAGGTCGGCGAGGTCGACGTCGGCGAGCGCCATCGGCTCGATCGCCGCGGCCTGGCCGGCGGACTGGGTCGTGTGGGTGGTCATGGGTGCTCCTGAAGGTGGTGCGGCCGGTCAGAGGTGGTAGGAGTACTCGGCGAACTCCCAGTCCGTGACGTGGTGGTTGAAGCGGTCGACCTCGTTGCGCTTGTAGCTGAGGAACGACGTGGTGAAGCCCTTGCCGAGGACTTCGGTCAGCGCGTCGTCCGCCTCCAGGGCGTCGAGCGCGGCGGGCAGCGTCGTCGGCAGCAGCGGGGACTTCTCGGGGTCGTAGCCGTAGCCCTCCAGCGGTGCGGGCGGCTCCTTGCCCTCCTGGATGCCGAGGAGGGCGGCGGCGCAGAGGCCCGCGATCGCGAGGTACGGGTTGGCGCTGGCGTCGCCGAGCCGCAGCTCCAGGCGGGCGCCGGAGCCGCGCTCGGGCGGCACGCGGACCATGGCGCTGCGGTTGTCGAGGCCCCAGTCGACCAGCCAGGGCGCGAGGGTGTCGGGCCCGAAGCGCTTGTAGGAGTTGACGGTCGGGTTGAGCAGGGCCGCGAGCGCGGGCGCGTGGGCGAGGATTCCGGCGACGGCGTGGCGGGCGGTGTCCGCGAGGCCGTAGGCGCCGGAGGGGTCGTCGAAGGCGTTGCGGCCCGGCTCGGTCCCAGGGCCACCGGCGTCGGTCCCGGCGTCACCCGTGGTCTCGGCGGAGAAGTGGAGATGGAAGCCGGAGCCGCCCGCGTCGTTGAAGGGCTTGGCCATGAAGGTGGCCAACTTCCCTTCCTGGCGGGCGAGTTCCTTGATCGCCGCCTTGAAGAGGAACGCGCGGTCGGCGGCGTCCATGGCCTCCGAGTGGTGGAGGTTGATCTCGAACTGTCCGGCGTCGAACTCGTGGTTCCCGGTGGTCACACCGATGTCGAGGTCGCGGAGCTTGCGCAGGGCGGGCAGCAGGTGGTTGTCGGCGTCGGCGCGCAGGCCCGCCGTGTAGACGACACCGGCGACGCCCTGACCGTAGCGGCGCCAGCCGGACGGGGCCGCCGCGTCGGGGTCGAGCAGGAAGTACTCCAGCTCGGGGCCGATGATCGGGCGCAGGCCGACCTGCTCGCAGCGGGCGAGCACGGAACGCAGCAGGTCGCGCGGCGACTCCGGGCTGTGGACGCCCGTCGCGGGGTCGGTCGTCTCGCCCAGGCACCAGGCGACGCCGGGCTCCCAGGGGAGGGCGCGGACGGTGGCGAGGTCGGGGCGCACGGTCACGTCGGGCAGACCGGCGTCGAGCCCGCCCGCGACCGGCACGACATCGCCGCGCGGGCTGGTGTGGTAGACGGCGCGGCAGAAGGCGAGGCCGTGCTCGCGGGCCGAGGGCAGGTGGTCGAGCAGGACGTCGCGGGCGCGGTCGGTGCCGATGAGGTCGGGATACGTCACCCGGACCACGTCTATGCCTCCGGCGGCGAGCCGGTCCATGGTCGGGCGGAGTTCTGGGGTGTCTTGAGCGCTCACCGATGTCTCCTCGGCGGATGTGAACGGGGCGTGGTGGCCGGCGGGGCGTCCCACCCGGTGGGGGCGGGGTGTCCCACCCGGTGAGGTGCGGGGTGCGCACCCGGTGAGGGGCGTGGTGGCTCACCGGGTGAGGTGCCGGCGGCGAGGCGGGAGCGTCGGCCGCTCGGGGCCGCTTCGCCTGCTGTTTGATGCCAAACGGTATGGATGACCGCCGACGTCCGCAAGGGGTGCGGGGTAAGAATTTATCCATCTGGATAGCTCTTGACCAGGGCCCGTCCGGCTCCTACGTTGTTTGAAGCCAAACGAGTTGGGGGTGCGAGTCCCGCCAGCGGCTGTCCGCCTAAGGACATGCACCCCTTTGGCCGGGGCCCGGCCACGGAGCCGGGCCCCATTTCCCCCGGTGCGCCCCGACGCCCTCACCTCCAGGAGGACCGGCCATGAAGGTCGTCGTCGACATGAACAAATGCCAGGACCACGGACAGTGCGTCTTCTCGGCCCCTGACGTCTTCCAGCTGGACGACAACGGCCGCCTCGCCTACGTGAGTGACCCCGACGACGCGCTGCGCGACGAGGTCGAGGAGGCCGCCGACGTCTGTCCGCTGCAGGCCATCCGGATCGAGGCCTGACATGACCGCCACGCCGCACGAGGCCCCCGGCCCGGGGCGCGTCGTCGTCGCCGGCGCCTCGATGGGCGGTCTGCGCGCCGCCGAACAGCTGCGCGCCGCCGGCTGGACCGGGGCGATCACAGTCGTCGGGGACGAGCCCCACATGCCGTACAACCGGCCCCCGCTCAGCAAGGACGTCCTTGCCGGCGCCACGCCGTTCGAGTCACTGGCCTTCACGCCCCGGGCCAGCACGGCGGACGTCGAGTGGCGCCTCGGCACCGGTGTCCGCTCGGCGTGCCTCGACGAGCGGACCGTCGTCCTGGACGACGGGACGGAACTCGCCTTCGACGGCCTGGTCATCGCCACCGGAATGCGCCCGCGCAGGCTCCGCTGCGCAGGTCCCTCGGGTCCGGACAGCGGCCGCCACACCGTACGGACCCTCGCCGACGCCCAGGCCCTGCGCGGTGAACTGACCCGGCCCGGCGTCCGCGTGGTCGTCGTCGGCGCGGGCTTCATCGGCTGCGAGGTCGCCGCCACCGCCAAGGGCCTCGGCGTCACCGAGGTCACCGTGGTCGACCCCGAGCCGCTGCCCATGCTCCGCCCGCTCGGAGAACTCCTGGCCCGCTCGCTGCACCGGCGCCACGAGGAACGCGGAGTGCGCTTCGCCCTCGGTGTGGGCGTCGCAGGCTTCGAGGGCGAGGACCGGGTGACCGGAGTCGTCCTGAGTGACGGAACGGTCCTACCGGCCGACGTCGTCGTCGAGTCGGTCGGCTCGATCGCCAACACCGAATGGCTCGACGGCAACGGCCTCGACCTCACCGACGGCGTCCTCACCGACGAACACCTGCGCGTCGGCGGCCACCCGCACGTCGTCGCCGTCGGTGACGTGGCCCGCTTCCCCAACGCCCGCTACGACGGCGTACCCCGCCGCGTCGAGCACTGGTCGATCCCCACCGACACCGCCAAGCACGCCGCGAAGACCCTGGTGGCCCACCTCGCAGGGACGCCCGCGCCGGGCGCGCCGTTCGCCCCGCTGCCCACCTTCTGGAGCGACCAGCACGAATTCAGGCTGCAGTCGTTCGGCGCGCCCGCCCTCGGCACCGCCGACGCCCGCGTCCTGGACGGCGACCCCGACGGCGACGTCCTCGTGGGCTACCACGCCGACGACCGCCTCGTCGGGGTGGTAGCGCTCGGCGGCCACGCCGCCACCACCGGCGCCGCCCGCTACCGCGCCCAGCTCCTCGCGCAGCCCGCCCTCACCTCGTAAGGAACCCCTGTCATGGCCAGCGTCCGTGGTTACTTCCACCCAAAGACGGCGACCGGCGAGGCCTCGCTGATCCCCTCCCCGCCGTGGCACTACTCCGGCGACCTGCTCACCGTCGAATACCGCACCGACCCGGCCCGGGTACGTGAACTCCTGCCCGAACCACTGGAGTTGGCCGACGAGGACCCCGGCGCCGTCGCGCTGATCTGGGCAGACTGGCAGTCGTGCGCGGCCGCCGGGGACGAACTGCTCGACCCGGTGCGCGCCCAGTACAAGGAGGCGTTCGCGGTCGTGCGCTGCCAGTACAAGGGGCGCACCTACTCGCGGTGCGTGTACATCTGGGTCGACAAGGACTTCGCCATCGCGCGCGGCCTGCACCAGGGCTACCCGAAGAAGCTCGGCTCCATCCACCAGACCCGCCCGCACCCCTACGGGCCCGCCCCGCGCATCGAGGCAGGTGCCCGCTTCGGGGCCACCCTCGCCGCGGCCGACCGGCGCCTCGCCCAGGCCGTGGTCACCCTGCGCGAGCCGTCGGAGACCAACGGCTTCGTGAACGGTCACCCGATGGCCCACCACCGCTGGCTCCCGTCGATCGAGAAGGGCAAGGGCCTCGCCCTCGACGAGCTGATCGAGACCGGCGCCGCGTCCTTCGAGGCGGGCCAGGCATGGGTCGGCGACGCCGACCTCGAACTCTTCGAGGCGCCCACGGAGGAGCTGGCCCGCCTTGAGATCCGCGAACCGATCGCCGCCTACTACCGGCAGGTCGGTGTGGTGTGGGACGGCGGCACCCTCCTCGAATCCGGCACGTCCGAGGCCGAGTGAAGGCCGAGTAACCCCCTTGTTCCGTACGCTGCTTGGAGACTGGACATGAGTGCTGACATGAGTGCTGACACGAGTGCCGACATGAGTGCTGACGTGAGGGCGCACACCCTCACCGTGGCCGGGGTGGACGTCGACACCTGGCACTGGATCGGCGGCGAGCGCGTCGCCTCCGCCGACACCTTCACCGACCACTCGCCGATCGACGGGAGCGTCCTCGGTGAGATCGCCTGTGGCACGGCCGCCGAGGCCTCGGCGGCCGTCGCCGCCGCCCGCGCCGCGTTCCCCGGCTGGGCGGCCACCCCGCCCGCCGAGCGGGCCCGCATTCTGCACGCCGTCGCCGACGGGGTGGAGAAGCGCATCGAGGACCTGGCGATCGTCGAGACCCACGACAACGGCGCCCTTCTGCGCTCCCACCGGCGCGGTGTGATGCCCCGCGTGGCCCACAACTTCCGCTTCTTCGCCGACTGGCTCCTGGAGCTCGGCCACGACGACTTCGACACACGCGGCCACACCAACCACGTCACCTGGGACCCGGCAGGCCCCTGCGTGCTCATCACGCCGTGGAACGCGCCCCTGATGCTCGCCACCTGGAAGATCGCCCCGGCGCTCGCCGCGGGCAACACGGTGATCCTCAAGCCCGCCGAGTGGTCACCGCTCACCGCCTCCCTGTTCGCCGACATCGCCGCCGAGGCGGGACTCCCCGCAGGCGTCTTCAACGTCGTGCAGGGCTACGGCGCCGAAGCCGGCAGCGCCCTCGTCTCCCACCCCGACGTACGCCGCATCAGCTTCACCGGCTCGGTGCCCACCGCGAAGACCATCGCGGCCGCCGCTGCCGCCAACCTGGCCCCCGCCAGCTTCGAACTCGGCGGAAAGTCACCGCTGTTGGTGTTCGCCGACGCTGACCTCGACCTCGCCGTGGACCTCGCCGTCGAGCAGTACGACAACGCGGGCCAGGTGTGTCTGGCAGCGACACGCATCCTCGTAGAAGAGACGATCGCGGAGGAGTTCACCCGGCGCTTCACCGAGAAGGCTTCGGCCCTGCGACAGGGCGACCCGCGTGACGAGGCCACCGACATCGGGCCCAACATCCACCCCCGCCAGCTGGAGAAGATCGACGGCTTCGTGCAGCGGGCCCTGTCGGCCGGGGCGCGCGCCGTCATCGGCGGCCACCGGGGCGAGGGTCAGTTCTACACGCCGACCCTGCTCACCGACGTCGCCCAGGACTCCGAGATCGTCCAGGAAGAGGTCTTCGGCCCCGTCCTGACCCTCCAGACCTTCACCGACGAGGACGAGGCGGTCCGCCTGGCCAACGACACCCGCTTCGGCCTCGCCGCCACCCTCGCCACCGGCGACAAGGCGCGCGCCGACCGCGTCACCGCACAGCTCGTGGCCGGCACCGTCTGGGTCAACTGCTTCTTCGTACGCGACCTTCAGGCACCCTTCGGCGGCTCCCGGCACTCCGGGGTCGGGCGTGAAGGTGGCACCTGGAGCTTCGACTTCTACTGCGACCTGAAGAACACCGTGACCGCGCCGAAGGGGTGGCGGGACCATGGGTGAGATCGTCGGGGCGGGTCTGCTCGCCCATGTCCCCACCATCGTGCTCCCGCAGGAGACACGGTTCGAACTGAACGAGGGCAAGGAGATCACCCTCGTCACCGGACTGAACGAACTGCGGCGCGACGTCTTCGAGCGGGACGACTACGACACCGTCGTCGTCCTGGACTCGCACTGGGCCACCACCGTCGAGTTCGTCGTCACCGCGCAGCCGCGCAGGGCCGGCCTCTTCACCTCCGAAGAGCTGCCGCGCGGCATGTGCCGGATGCCGTACGACTTCCCCGGCGACCCCGAACTCGCCGAGAACATCGCCAAGTTCGCGGACAAGCACGGCACGTGGATCACTCCGATCGACGACCCGTACCTGCCCGTCTACTACGCCACCACCAACCTGTGGAAGTTCCTCGGCGAGGGCCTGCCCGACAAGAGGTGGGTCACCATCGGTGTCTGCCAGACCGGCGACATGGAGGACCACCTGCGCCTCGGCCGCGCGCTCGCCGACGGCATCGCGGCCACCCCGGGGCGCCGCGTCCTGATCGTCGCCTCCGGAGCCCTCTCGCACACGTTCTGGCCGCTGCGCCAACTCCGTGACCACGAGTCGAGCGACCCCGCGCACATCTTCACCCCCGAGGCACGCGACGCCGACCACGAACGCATCGCGTGGTTCAAGGAGGGCCGTCACGACAAGGTCCTCGACACCATGGACGAGTTCTGGAAGTTCAAGCCCGAGGCCAAGTTCTTCCACTACATCATGATGGCGGGCGCCCTCGGCGAGCGTGCCTGCGTCGCCCGGGCCCGCCAGTACGGCGAGTACGAGAACTCGATCGGCACCGGCCAGGTCCACCTCTGGTTCGACCGCCCGGCCGACGGCTGGACCGGCGAAGACCGGAACACCGACGCCTTGACCGCCGACGGCCTGCCCGCACGCCCCGCCCCCCGTAACCCGCACAGCCGCGCCTAGGAGCCCCGCCATGCCCGAGTACCGCCGCATCCTGCTGGACGGCGCGGCCGTCCAGGTCCGCCGCGAGGACGACGAACTGGTCGCCGGTGACGGCCGCCGCGTCAAGATCGACGACGCCCGGCACCTCCCGCCGGTCGTCCCGTCGAAGGTCGTCGCCGTCCACCTCAACCACCGCAGCCGCGTAGACGAGTTCCAGATCCAGCTCACGCCCACACCCACGTACTTCCACAAGCCGACCTCGGCGCTCAACTCCCACCAGGGCGCGATCGTCCGCCCCGAGGGCTGCAAGTGGCTCAACTACGAGGGTGAGGTGGCGATCGTGATCGGCCGCACGGCGCGGAACATCTCGCCGGAGGAGGCGGGGGAGTACATCGCCGGTTACACCGTCGCCAACGACTACGGCCTGCACGACTTCCGTGACACCGACGCCGGTTCCATGCTCCGGGTGAAGGGCTCCGACACCCTGTGCCCGCTCGGCCCCGGCCTGGTCACCGACTGGGACTTCCACGACAAGTACCTGCGCACCTACGTCAACGGAGAGCTGGTGCAGGACGGCTCCACCTCCGAGATGGAGTGGGACATGCACTACCTCGTGGCCGACATCGCCCGCACCATCACGCTGTACCCCGGCGACGTACTGCTGTCCGGTACGCCGGCCAACTCCCGTCCCGTACAGCCCGGCGACGTGGTGGAGGTCGAGGTGGAGGGGCTCGGCAGGCTCACCAACCACATCGTCACCGGTCCCACCCCCATCCGCTCCGACGTGGGCGCCCAGCCCACCGAGTCCGAGGAGGTCCTGTCGACCGCGCTCGGCGGCGACTGGGAGTTCCGCGGCATCCGCCCGCCGCGCCGCTGACGGCACCCCGAGCGCGGGCCCACGCCACATGTGGCGCGCCCTCGCAGGCTAGGTAGGGTCCCAGACGTGACCGAATCCGCCGAAGCGCCAGACGACAAGAAGAGCCCGAGCCCGCAGGGCAAGGCGCGTAAACGGGTGGACTACGGAGCCGGCCGGGACGCGCTGCTCAAGGCGGCCGTACGGGTGGTGGCCCGTGGTGGGCTGCGCAAGCTCACCTACCGCGCGGTCGCCGAGGAGGCCGGTGTCACGCACGGCCTGGTCGTGCACCACTTCGGCTCCCGTGACGCGCTCATCGAGGCGGCGCTGGCCCACACGGTGCACACCAGCCTGCACAGCAGCGCCATGGAGTCCGGCACCGGCAGGACCGCCGACTTCGCGGCGGGGCTCTCGGACATGGTCGCGGCGAGCCCGGACGCGCAGGCGTTCCAGTACGAGCTGATGCTGGAGTCGCGCCGCAGGCCCGAGCTGCTGCCACCCCTGCGCACCCTGTACGACGAGTACTTCGACGCGGCCCGGCGCGAGCTGGCCCGCATGTTGCCCGAGGACGCGAGCCCGGCGCTCATGCGGCTCGTCTTCGCCGCCCTGGACGGGCTCGTCCTGCATCAACTGGTGTTGGGCGAACCGGAGATGACGGAAGCCGCGCTGGAGGAGCTCAGGTCGCTGCTGCGGATGCTCGGGGCGGACTCTGGGGCTGACGCGGGCGCCGCATCTGACGCTGACGGCGACCATTCCGATGCTGACGTCGACCCCTCCGAAGCCCGCGACGACCACTCCGGCGCTGACGTCGATCCCTCCGAAGCCGGTGACGGCCACTCCGGCGCTGACGTCGACCCATCCGAAGCCGGTGACGACCACTCCGACGCTGACGTCGACCCCTCCGGCGGCCCCGCCTGACCCTCACCGCCCACGCGTGCGAGGGGGCAGGCGGAGGCCCGGTCGGAACAACTCCGCAGGGCCTTGCCAAACGCCGAGTTCCAGCTCACCATGGGGCAACTCGTTTGGCCTGAAATGAATCGCCCCCCTCCCTCATTTCCGGCAGGTGATCCGCGTGGACAGTCAGACGGTCACAAGGCAAGAGACCGTGCAGGCACCGCCCACAGCAGGCAAGCTCAAGTCCAACGCCCTCGGCGTCGTGGGCATCCTCTTCTTCGTCCTCTCCGCGCAGGCGCCGCTGACCGGCATCGCCGGCGCCCTCCCCATCTCGGTCGGCCTCGGCAACGGCGCCGGCGCCCCCGCCGGATACGCCGTCGCCGGTGCCGTGATCTTCCTCTTCTCGGTCGGCTTCGTCGCCATGGGCCGCCACGTCGTGGACGCGGGCGCCTTCTACACGTACATCGGCAAGGGCCTCGGCCGGACCACGGGCACCGGCAGCGCGGGGGTCGCCCTCTTCGCGTACTGCACGATCCAGGCCGGCATGTACGGGCTCTACGGGTCCATCGTGAGCGGGCTGGTCGCCCAGTACACCGGCCTCCACGCGCCGTGGTGGGTGTGGGCCGTCGGCACCATGCTGGTCGTCCAGATACTCGGCGCCGCGGGCATCGAGATGGGTGCCAAGGTGCTCGCGGTGTTCGTCCTCGCGGAGTTCAGCATCCTGCTGGTGTTCTCCCTGGTCACCTTCATCAAGGGCGGCGGACCGGAAGGGCTCGGGTTCGCCCAGAGCTTCTCGCCGAAGGCCGCGCTCCAGGGCGCACCAGGTGTGGCGCTCATGTTCGCCGTGGCGTCGATGTTCGGCTTCGAGGCCACCGCGATCTACGGCGAGGAGGCACGCGAACCCAGGAAGACCGTGCCGCGCGCCACCTACCTGTCGGTCGCCGTCGTCACCGGGTTCTTCGCCTTCACCTCGTGGATGCTCGTGTCCGCCTACGGCCCCTCCCACGCCGGCGCGGCCGCCGGGAAGGCGCTGGCCGGCGGTGACGGCGTCGCGTTCGTCATGTCACCGGTAGCCGACCTCTTCGGCGGCTGGGCGGGCGACGTCCTGCCCGTCCTGCTCGCCACATCGCTCTTCGCGGGCATCCTCGCCTTCCACAACTCCGCCAACCGGTACCTCTTCTCGCTCGGCCGCGAAGGTGTGCTGCCCCGCAGGCTCTGCGCACTCAACCAGCGCCACTCGCCCCGGGCCGCCGGCACCGTACAGACCGCGCTCGCGCTCCTCCTCGTCGTGCCGTTCGCACTGCTCGGCAAGGACCCCGTACTCAGCCTGTTCTCGTGGTTCAGCGGCGTCGCCGTCCTCGCGATGATGCTGCTGTACTTCCTGACCTCGGTCTCGGTGATCGTCTTCTTCCGGCGCGAGCGCCTGGACACCCGGCTCTGGAACACCCTGATCGCCCCGTCCCTCGGCGCGCTCGGGATCGGGGGCGCGATCTGGGTGATCCTCGCCAACTTCACGACGCTGATCGGCGGTTCGGCCGCCACGGCGACGTGGCTGGCGCTCAGCGTCCCGGCCGTCCTCGTCCTGAGCGCCGTCGCGGCGAAGGCCGTCCGATCGCGGGCCTGACCCCTCTCGGGGTGCGCCGCCGGCGCACCCCGACCCATCGAACGTACTCAGTGAGCCGGAGGCCACACCCATGCTGGATCTCACCCACGACGAGTGGCTGAACCGCGCCAAGGAGCTGGACCTGTCCGGCGTCCACCACATCGACGGCGCCGACGAACCCGGCGGCGGAGCCACCTACGCCGCCGTCTCGCCGCGCGACGGCCAGGTCCTCGCCCGGATCGCCGACGGCGGCACGGCCGAGGTCGACGCCGCTGTGGCCGCCGCACGCCGCGCCTTCGACAAGGGCCCGTGGCCGCGCCTCGCCCCCGCCGACCGGGGCCGCGCCCTCCTCCGCCTCGCCGACCTCCTCGAGGAACAGCGCGACCGGCTCGCCCTCACCATCAGCCTGGAAATGGGCAAACCCATCACGGACGCGTACGCCATCGAACTCCGCGCCGCCGTCAACACCTTCCGTTTCTACGGGCAGTTGGCCGACAAACTCACCGACGAGTCCCCGCACACCGCACCCGACGCCCTCGCCCTTGTCACCCGCGAGCCCGCCGGAGTCGTCGGCGCGGTCGTCCCCTGGAACTTCCCGCTCACCCTCGCCTCGTGGAAGGTGGCACCCGCGCTCGCCGCCGGCTGCACCGTCGTCCTCAAGCCTTCGGAGAACTCACCCCTGTCGGCGCTGCACCTCGCACGCCTGGCCACCGAGGCGGGCCTGCCGCCGGGTGTCCTGAACGTCGTCACCGGCGACGGCCCTACGGCAGGGCGCGCCCTCGGCCTCCACCCCGACGTAGATGTGCTCGCCTTCACCGGATCGACCGCCGTAGGACGCCACTTCCTGCACTACGCCGCAGACTCCAACCTCAAGCGCGTCTGGCTCGAACTCGGCGGCAAGTCACCCAACATCATCCTCCCCGACGCCCCTGACCTGGAGAAAGCCGCCGCCACCGCCGCGTGGGGCATCTTCTTCAACCAGGGCGAGATGTGCACCGCACCCTCGCGCCTCCTCGTCCACACCTCCGTCGCCGAACGTGTCACCGAGGCCATCGTGCGCCGCGCCGAGGAACTACGTGTCGGCGACCCGCTCGACCCCGCCACCGAGATGGGCGCCCTGGTCGGCGAGAGCCACCTCGACCGCGTACTCGACCACATCAACACCGCCACCGACGAAGGCGCCCGGTTGCGCACCGGCGGCACGCGCACCCTGACCGAGACCGGCGGCAGCTTCCTGCGGCCCACCGTCTTCGACGAGGTGAACCCCGGGATGCGGCTCGCCCGGGAGGAAATCTTCGGCCCGGTCCTGTCGGTCCTCACCTTCGACGACCTCGACGAGGCCGTGACCCTCGCCAACGCCACCGAGTACGGGCTCGCCGCCGGCCTGTGGACCTCCGACCTGTCCACCGCCCACCAGGTCTCCCGCGCCCTCAGGGCCGGAACGGTCTGGGTCAACTGCTACGAGGAGGGCGACCTCACCGTGCCGTTCGGAGGCATGAAGCAGTCCGGCAACGGCCGCGACAAGTCAGCCCACGCCCTCGAGAAGTACACCGAACTCAAGACCACCTGGATCCAGCTGTGACACCGCGCCCGCTCATCGCCGTCCCGGCCCGCTTCGCCGCGTCCACGTCCGCACTCCGGTACGCCGCCGAAGTCAACGCCCGCGCCCTGATCGAAGCCGTCTGGAACGCCGGCGGGGAACCGGTCACCCTCCACCCGCACGCACCCGGCGGCACGGCAGACCCCGCCGAGGTGGCCGCTCGCCTCGCACGCTTCGACGGACTGCTGCTGCCCGGCGGCGGCGACATCGCTCCGCACCGCTACGGCGCCACCGCCGCACACTCCAGCGTCTACGACGTGGACGACGAACAGGACAGCTTCGACCTCGAACTCGCCCGCCAGGCACTGCACTTGGGCCTGCCGCTGCTGGCCGTCTGCCGGGGACTGCAAGTCGTGAACACCGCGCGCGGCGGCACATTGCACCAGGACATGGGCGGCCCCGAGCGCGAACACCGGCACATCGTGCACCCGGTGTCGGTGGAACGCCACTCGCTCCTCGAACAGGCCACCGGCGCCGAGAAGGTGGACGCCTCCTGCTACCACCACCAGCGCGTCGACCGGCTCGGCTCAGGCCTCAAGGCCACCGCCCGCGCCGCCGACGGCACGGTGGAAGCGCTCGAACTCCCGGGCGCACGCGGCTGGTTCACCGCAGTGCAGTGGCACCCCGAGGACACAGCACACGAAGACCCCGCCCAGCGAGGCCTCTTCGAGGCACTGGTGCGCGCGGCGCGCGGGGGAGCGGGGGTGGGTTAGGCCTTCGGGCGGCGGCCGCTGCGGCGCGGAGCCGGTTCCGCGCCGTCCAGGAGTGCGAGCCGGCGCTCCTCGCCGTGCTCCTCGACCTGGAGTACCACCCGGCGCAGCGCGTCCGCGACGCCACGGCACTCCTCGTCGCTGAGCTGCCCGGCGACGAAGGCCTCTTCCTCGTTGAACTTGGGGAACACCCGCCGCATCAGCTCCTCACCCTCGTCCGTGAGGCTGAGCAGCACGAGCCGCCCGTCGCTGGGATGCCCGGCACGCCGTACGAGACCCCGCGTCTCCAGGGTCCGGGACACACCGGTGAGCGTGCCCTTGGAGATCCCCGCCTCCTCGGCCACATGGCGGGTCTCCGACTCGCCCCACACCCAGATCACCCAGAGCACGACGAACGCGGTCCACGTCAGATCGGACTCGCGGAGCACCGAGTTCTCCAGGTGCTGGCGGACGGCCGAGGCCGCTCGGTAGATGTTGGCCACCACCGCCATCTGCTCATGGCGCACCTGCATTCCACCGAGCTTCGCCTCGGCTAGCTTCTCGGCTTCGGTGATGGATCGTTGGCCTGGCACGAGCACACTCCTTCTGCGCCCCCGTGGCGCGCTCGGCCAAGGATATCGTTCGGGGCCAAAACGCACGGGGTGACCGGGAAGGCGCACGGAGTGCCTGGGACGGTGCACGGAGTGCCTGGGAAGGCGCAAGGCGCGGCCGGAAAACGCACAAAGGCAAGGAGAGCTTGCGAGCCCTTTCCCTGCCTCTCTCAACGTATAGCGCGGCGGGGGGCTTGCCGCAAGGCCCGGGTGAGGGCGCACAATCATCCGTCGACGCCACAACCTGCGGAAATGGGGACACGACGTGCGTGTGTTGTTTCGACCGGCCACCCCGGTGCGACGGGGGAGCGCGGCTGCCTCGGAGGTGGCGCGATGACCGAGCAGTACGTGCTGGACCTTCAGAAGGCCGACGAGACGCAGATCGCGATCGTGGGCGGCAAGGGCGCGCACCTGGGCGCGCTGTCGGGGATCGACGGCATCCGCGTACCGGGCGGCTTCTGCGTGACGACGGACGCCTTCCGGCGGGTCATGGCCGCAGCGCCGTCGGTCGACGATCTGCTCGATCAGCTGTCCTGCGTGGACCCGGACGACCGGGGGTCCATCCGCACGCTGAGCGCGCAGGTTCGCCGGACCATCCAGGAGATCGCGATCCCGGACGACCTTGCGGCGGAGATCACCGGCGCGCTCGCCCGGCACGGCGAGCAAGCCGCGTACGCCGTCCGGTCCAGCGCGACCGCCGAGGACCTGCCGACGGCCTCGTTCGCCGGGCAGCAGGACACCTACCTGAACGTCGTCGGACCCGAGGGGATCCTCCAGCACATCAGCCGGTGCTGGGCCTCGCTCTTCACCGAGCGGGCCGTGACGTACCGACGTCGGAACGGCATCGATCACCGGACGGTGCACATGGCCGTGGTCGTGCAGCGCATGGTCCTCCCGTACGCGTCCGGCATTCTGTTCACCGCTGACCCCGTCACGGGCAACCGGAAGGTCGCCACCGTGGACGCCGGCTTCGGCCTCGGCGAGGCCCTGGTCTCCGGACTGGTGAACCCGGACGTCTACAAAGTGCGGCACGGCGAGATCGTCACAAGGTCAATTGCCGCCAAACAGCGCGCAGTTGAAGCCCTCCCGGGCGGCGGTACGCGCGAAGTGGCGATCGACGGGCAACAGCAGGAGCAGCCCGCGCTGACGGATGCGCAGGTCGTCCACCTCGTGGACCTCGGACGCCGGATCGAAGCACACTTCGGCCGCCCGCAGGACATCGAGTGGTGTCTCGTCGACGACGACTTCCGGATCGTCCAGAGCCGCCCGATCACGACACTGTTCCCCATCCCGGAGGCCGACGACCAGGAGAACCACGTCTACGTCTCCGTCGGCCACGGGCAGATGATGACCGACGCCATGAAGCCCCTGGGTCTGTCGATGTGGCAGCTGACGGCCATGGTGCCGATGCACGAGGCCGGCGCGCGGCTGTTCGTCGACGTCACCCCGCGCCTGGCCACGCCCACGAGCCGCGCCGCTCTCCTTGACGTCATGGGGCGGGGCGATCCGCTGGTCAGGGACGCCCTGGAGACCGTCCTCGACCATGGCGACTTCGTGCCGTCACTCCCGGACGCGAGCCCCGGCGCACGGCCGCCGGCCGGCGCCGCACCCGCCCCGATCGAGAACGACCCGGCTGTCGTCACCGGGCTGATCGAGCGCAGCGAGGCCTCCGTCGCCGCCCTGGAGCGCGACATCCGCACGAAGACGGGACCGGAGCTGTTCGACTTCCTCCTTGAAGCCTTCGACGAGCACAAACGTGCCCTCGGCGACCCGCTGAGTATGCAGGCGATCATGGCGGGGATGGAGGCCACATGGTGGCTCAACGACAAGCTGCAGGAGTGGCTCGGCGAGAAGAACGCCGCTGACACACTCACGCTGTCCGCCCCCGACAACATCACGTGCGAGATGGGCCTCGAACTGCTCGACGTCGCGGACGTGATCCGCCCGTACCCCGAGGTGGTGGCATACCTCCAGGGTGTCGAGGACGAGGGCTTTCTGGACGAGCTGCCGAAGCTGGCGGGCGGGGCCGAGGCGCGCGACGCCATCGAGGCCTATCTCGACCGGTACGGGATGCGCTGTGTCGGCGAGATCGACATCACGCGGCCGCGGTGGCGTGAGCGCCCCACCACGCTCGTGCCCGTCATCCTCGACAACGTCAGGAACTTCCGGCCGGGCGCCGCCGAGCGCCGGTTCGAGGAGGGGCGGCAGAAGGCGCTGCAGAAGGAACAGGACGTACTGTCCCGCTTGCGGGCCCTGCCGGACGGGGCCACGAAGGCCGACGAGACCAAGCGGATGATCGACCGGGTCCGCACCTTCATCGGGTACCGGGAGTACCCCAAGTACGGGATCATCAGCCGCTACTTCCTCTACAAGCAGGCCATGCTGGCCGAGGCCGAGCGCCTGGTGCGGGCCGGAGTGCTGCGCGAGAAGGAGGACGTCTTCTATCTCACGTTCCAGGAGTTCCGCGACGTCGTGCGTTCGCAGCAGGTGGATGACGAGCTCGTCCGGCAGCGCAAGGACACCTTCCGGGCACACCACGCGCTGACGCCACCCAGGGTGCTCACCTCGGACGGCGAGGCCCTCACAGGGTCGTACCGGCGCGATGACGTGCCGGACGGCGCCCCGGTCGGCCTGCCGGTGTCGGCCGGGACCGTCGAGGGGCGGGCCCGCGTGATCCTCGACATGGCGGACGCCGACCTCGAAGCGGGCGACATCCTCGTGACGACCTTCACCGACCCCAGTTGGTCTCCGCTGTTCGTCGGAATCGCGGGCCTCGTGACGGAGGTGGGCGGCCAGATGACCCATGGCGCGGTGATCGCCCGCGAGTACGGCTTGCCCGCCGTCGTGGGTGTGGGCGAGGCCACCCGGCTGATCCGGGACGGCCAGCGGATCCGCGTACACGGAACCGAAGGGTACGTCGAGATCCTTTCGTGAACTGGCAGATGGCGTGGGGGAGTTGAAGGAGGGGCGGCGTCCTCGCGGAAGTGAGTGATGTGTCGCCGCCCGAGCCTCCCGGCTCCCCGCACTAACACCCTTTTCGGGACCGAACCCCTTGATGAACATCACACGCGGACAAACGGCACCTAATGGGACATAACGACACGTCGATCGTCCTGCCTCTCCCTGTCTCCCTGTAGCGTCGCCGTCGTTCGTCATCCGGATCGCCCGGTGTGACACGAAATGACACCGCAGGCCCGGAGCGGCGACGCAGACACAGAGCAGGACGGAAATCTCGATGCTGGGAACGCACACACCGCGACGCGTGAAGCGGGGACTGGCCGCGGTCCTGGCCTCAGGGGCGGCGCTCACCGGCCTGGCGGCCGCCGCGCCGGCCGGAGCGACCGCACCCGCCACGAAGACCCCTGCCACGAGCACCCCCGGCACGACCACCCCCGGTACGGACCTCGGTGGATCGCCGGTGACCTGCACCTCGAACCGGCCCGGACTCGCGGACCGCCTGGAGCGCGACATCGCCGGCGCCCTCCACGGGCACGCCGACGCCTCGGCCCTCGCGCTCTACGACCGCACCACTGCCACGTCGTGCACGTTCCGCGCCGACCAGGCCTTCGACTCGGCCAGCGTCGTCAAGGTCACGATCCTCGGCGCGCTCCTGCGCCAGGCCCAGGAGCAGCACCGTGTGCTGACCGCACGCGAGCTCAGCCTGACCTCCGCCATGATCACCAAGTCGGACAACGACGCCACCAACGCCCTGTGGCACCAGCTCGGCCACACCGGAATCCAGCACTTCCTCGACGTGGCGGGTATGCGGGACACCGTTCCCGGTCCCCAGGGCAGGTGGGGGCGTACGCAGATCACGGCCGGTGACCAGGTGAAGCTGCTCCGCCTCCTCACCTCCGACAATCCGGTGCTCGACACGAACGCGCGCACCTACGCGCTCCAGCTGATGAACCGCGTCGTCCCCGAACAGCGCTGGGGTACGCCCGCCGGTGCGCCCACGACGGCGACCGTCCACGTGAAGAACGGATGGGTTCCGCTGGACACCCACGGCTGGCGTGTGCACAGCGTCGGCGTGTTCACGGGCAACGGTCACGACTACGGCATGGCTGTCCTCTCGCACGGCCACGCCACGATGGAGAACGGCATCGCGACCGTCGAGAGCGCCGCCCGCGTCATCAACCGGGACCTGAACCTATAGGCACCTTTTCCGGCGCTCTGCGACTCGGGCGGGCGCTGAAGCAGTGCCACGCCAAGGCCACCCCCACGCCGACGAACATCACCGCGTCCTTGAACGCGTGCCGTTTGCTGGTGTGGGCCAACGGCCAGTCGATCGCGGTGATCTGCGGCACCAGCGGGAGCCACACCCACGGGGAGCGGGCCGCTGCGCCGGGGACCGAGGTGGAGGCGAGCAGCACCAGGACCACCACCAGGGCGTAGTGCACGAACGTGGGCCGGAAGGTCGGAAACGTCGCCAGCATCAAGAGGCAGGCGGTCTCCACGACACGCAGCGCAGGGTCACCGGCCCGCCGCCACCGCAGCCACGCAAGGTACAGCACGGCCCCGGACAGCGTCACGGCGATCACGTACGCCACTGGCTCCGGTACGCCGAGCCTCGGCAGTACGGAGATGAGCGACGCGTCGTACGGCTTCGCGTACGAGTCCTGGCCGTGCAGCAGAAACGGAATGGTCTTCGTCAGGAACAATCCGGGCTGTGGCATGAAGGCCACCGCGATCAGGCTCACCACCACCGGAACTCCGAGAAGTACCGCGCACGCCTTCCACTTCCTGGCGAAGACGAAGAGCAGGAGCACGGGCAGCAGCATCGGTTTGAACGCGATGGCCGCTCCGGTCGCCGCGGCCGCCCCCAGCCAGCGGCCCCGCGAAGCGAGGAACAAGGTGAGGGGCAGGGCCACCACGGAGAAGACCGTCCAGTTCCCCAGCGCCAACTCGCTGCGAAAGGGAACGAAGAACGGCAGCCCGCCCACCCCGTACACCGCCAGCCTGCTCCGCGCGGACACGTCGAAGATCCGCAGAGCGAAGAACCACCCCACAAGCACCAGGGCCGCCACGACCACCGGCACCACCACCCGCAGCACCCCGGCGTCGAGCAGGGTCTGCGGTGCGGCCAGCAAGGCGCTGCTGGGCAGGTAGAGAAACCGCCGGTCCTCGTAGGGGGAGGTGCCGCCGAGGTACATGTGGGCGGCGTTCACCAGAATGGCGTTGTCCGCCGAACGGACTCCGCGCCGCACGTCGCTCATGACGAACACGGCCATCAGCAGGGCGGCCGCTCCCTGTTCGGGCAGGGACGCCCGTCCCCTCATCAAGTGAGTCAGTGGATCTTCGACGCGGGACTGCCGGGCAGCGTCCAGTGACATGAGGCATATGCTAATTCCGGGCGTCGCGCGGTGCGCGTCGGCCGAGTCCCGGCGTGGTGGCGGGAGTTCAGAGCCAGCGCCGGGCGGCTTCGACGCTGTCTCCGCCATTGGTGTTGAACGCGATGGCGGCCTGGGGCGCGTGGCGTCGGATCAGGTTCAGGATCTGTTCGAAGAGCGGGAGCAACTGCTCCGTCCTGCGGATGCCGCCGCCCACGACCACCACGTCCCACGGGCGCTCGGTCAGGGCCGCGACGAGTACCGACTCCGCCGAGTCGTCGAACACGACCAGCGCCATCGCCGCGTCGATGCCGTACTCACCGAACCGCGTCAACTCATCGTCGAGAGCGGCACGAAGGGCGTCCCCGTCGATGGTGGCCGTCGCCTGCGGGTCATAACCGACTACAAGTGCGGAAGGCATACGGCCAAGCTACCCCGTAACCTGCGGACTCGCCGGTGACCTGCGGCGACGGTGCCACGAGCGGCGATTGTCAGTGGGGGCTGCCATGCTGCGTCCCAGTGGGATTCGTCGCTTCACGGAGGGCTTGAACATGCTTTCTACGACGTACGTGCCGGGTGCGCCCAACTGGCTCGACCTCGGCGTGCCGGATGTCGACGCGGCCGCCGCGTTCTACGGCGGGGTCTTCGGCTGGACCTTCCAGTCCGCCGGCCCCGAAGCCGGCGGGTACGGGTTCTTCCAGCTCGACGGGAAGGTCGTGGCCGCCGCCGGACCGCTGACCGAGGAGGGGGCCACCCCGTCCTGGACGGTCTACTTCAACACGCCCGACGCGGACGGCGTGGCCAAGGCCGTGGAGACGGCCGGAGGGAAAGTCCGTATGGCGCCGGACGACGTCTTCACCGCGGGACGGCTCGCCGCGTTCACCGATCCGGCCGGCGCCGACTTCGCCGTCTGGCAGCCCGGTGACACCCAGGGCCTCGAAGTGGTGATGCAGCCCAACGCCCTCTGCTGGACGGAGCTTTACACCACCGACGACGCGGCGGTGAAGGACTTCTACCGCACGGTGTTTTCGTGGCAGTACCAAAGTATGCCGACGGGTGAGGGCGGCCCCGAGTACACCGTCGTCGCCCCCGCCGGATCGGCGGACGTGGGCGCGGCGGCCCACGGCGGCATCATGCAGCTGATGCAGGACAACCTCGACGCCGGTTCCGGATCCGAGTGGCACCCGTACTTCGGCGTCGTGGACTGCGACGCGACGTACGCCGCCGCGACCGAGCGCGGCGCCGTCACCCTCTTCCCGCCCATGGACGTGCCCGGCGTAGGCCGGATGGCCATGGTGAACGACCCGTTCGGCGCCACGTTCGCGCTGATCAAGGGGGACCCGACGATGCGCTGACCCGCACCGGGGGCTGACCTTGGCCATGGGTTGACCCGCACCATGGGCTGACCCGCGCGCGGACGTGACGCCTGACCGGGGCGTGATCACCTCACCGGAGGTGTGATCACCGCACGACGAGGACCAGCTTGCCGGTCGTGCGGCCGGTCTCGCCCAGCTCGTGGGCCTTCGCGGCCTCCGCGAGCGGGAACGTACCGGCGATCGTCGCGCGCAGCGCGCCCGTGGCGATCAGGTCGGCGAGCGCGTTCATGGAGGCGTGGTCGGACTCCACGGCCATCTCCACGCCCCGCACGCCGAGCTGTTCGGCCTCGTCCGCCAGCTCCGTCGTGCCCGTCGGCAGGATCGAGACCAGCACGCCGCCCGGCCGCAGGGTGCGCAGGGACAGGCTGCGGGAGTCGCCGCCGATGGTGTCGAAGACGACGTCCACATCGCTGACGGCCTCGGCGAAGTCGGTCTCGCGGTAGTCGATCAGTTCGTCGGCGCCCAGACCGCGCAGGAAGTCGTGCTTGGCCGCACTGGCCGTACCGATCACGTACGCGCCCCGCGCCTTGGCGATCTGCACCGCGAGGTGACCCACCCCGCCGGCCGCCGCGTGGATCAGGACGCGCTGACCGGGCTGCACCTGCGCGGTGTCGACGAGCGCCTGCCAGGCGGTCAGGCCGGCGAGCGGGACCGCGCCCGCCTGCACATGGTCGACCTGGGACGGCTTGTGCGCGAAGGCGCGGGCGGGCGCGGTGACGTACTCGGCGTGCGAGCCCGCCCCGTGCGGGTACGGCAGCATCCCGAAGACCTCGTCGCCCGGCTTGAACAGAGTCACGCCGACACCCGTCGCCTCGACGACCCCGGACACGTCCCAGCCCAGGACGAACGGCGGCTCACCGAGGAAGACGCCCTGCTCCCGGTGCTTCCAGTCGGTCGGGTTGACGCCCGCCGCATGGACCCTGACCAGGAGCTGACTCACTCCCGGCACCGGGCGCTCGCGTTCGACCACTTTCAGTACCCCGGGGCCGCCGAGGACGTCCTGGCTGACGGCGCGCATGGTGGGGGAGGTGGGTGTGGTGACTTCGGGGGTCTCTGCGGTGCTCATGGAACCAGGGTGCCGTCACCGGCCGCCGGAGAAAATGGCATGACTGCCACCCTTCGATAGGATCGTGCCATGAGTGGCACAACTGGCACGCACAGGGTGGTCGTCCTCGCACTCGACGGGGTGCACCCGTTCGAGCTGGGCATTCCGCAGCGGATCTTCGGCGCAGCGGACGGCCGGTACGAGATCCGCACCTGCAGTGTCGACGGCGAACCGGTGCGCACGGACGCCGATTACCGGATCACGGTGGAACACGGCCCCGAAGCGCTGGCCGAGGCGGACACCGTGGTCATCGCTCCGGTCGAGCAGTACCCGCCCGACAGCAGCGCGCTCGCCGGTCCCCTCGCCGACGCGCTCGCCCGCATCCGTCCCGGGACCCGCATCGTGTCCATCTGTACGGGAGCTTTCGTGCTCGCGGCGGCGGGTCTGCTCGACGGCCGCCGGGCGACCACGCACTGGATCCTCGCCGACCGGTTCAGGCGGCTGTTCCCGCAGGTCAAGCTGGATCCCGACGTGCTCTTCGTCGACGACGGCGACATCCTCACCTCGGCGGGCGCCGGCGCCGGGGTCGACGTCTGCCTCCATGTCGTACGTCAGGATCACGGCGCCGAGATGGCCAACCATGTGGCGCGGCAGTGTGTGGTGCCGCCCTGGCGCGAAGGGGGTCAGGCGCAGTACATCGAGCAGCCGGTGCCGGAGGCGTCCACGGCCGGCACGGCCGCCACGCGGGAATGGGCACTCGGCCACCTCGATCTCCCGCTGACCCTGGCCGACCTCGCGGAACATGCCCGGATGAGCCACCGGACGTTCGCCCGCCGCTTCCGGGGCGAGGCCGGAATGAGCCCCGGGCGGTGGCTCACCCAGCAACGCGTCGCCCGAGCACGACATCTGCTGGAGTCCAGCGACCTGCCCGTGGACAGAATCGCCAGAGAGGTGGGCTTCGCGACAGCCGCGTCGCTGCGGCAGCATCTGAACGCCGCGATCGGCGTGTCGCCGATGGTATACCGCCGCACTTTCCAGGCGACCCGGCATGTGTAAGGGCCGGAGCGACGGGGCAACTGCGCCTGTGTGCAGGCGACTTGGTTACATCACGCACTCCCGAACGGGAGGTGGCCGGCGCAGAGACCAACGCGCCGGCCACCTCCCGGAGCGCTGTCATCCCCGCGGGAACACCGGCGGGAAGAGCTCGTCCACCGGACGACGCTGGTGGTCGCGCTCCGGGTACGCCGCGCGCATCTGGTCGAACAGTTCCTGACCGGCCCGCCGCAGTGCGGGAAGGTCGACGCCGGGAATCTCGCCGTCACGCATGACGACCTTGCCGGCGACCATGGTCAGGACCGCGTCGCGGGCGGTGCCGTTGAAGACCAGGGTGCGGAGCGGGTCTTCGGTGACGCCCATGCGGAAGTCGTTCAGGGAGAACGCGGTGAGGTCGGCGGCCGCGCCCGGGGCGAGACGGCCGAGGTCCGGTCGGTGCAGGGCGGTCGCCCCGCCGTTCCACAGGGCGTCGAAGTAGCCGGAGAGGTGGCCCTGGCCCAGGTCGCCCGCCTGGATCTTGGCGATCTGGGTGCCGACGTCGATGCCCCGGACCAGGTCCGGCGGGAACGAGTCCGTGCCCAGGCAGAAGTTCACGCCCTTCGCCCGGTACTCGCCGAAGGTGTGCAGGTTGTGCGCGTACCGGGAGTTGGTGAGCGGGCAGTGCACGATCGAGACGCCCGCGTCGACGAGCACCGAGATGTCTCCGGTGTCGCGGCCGTGCACCTCCGGGTGCACGTCGAGGACGACGCCGTGCGGGACGATCAGGCGGTCGGACAACAGGCCCGAATCGGCGATGAGTTGGAGCGGCGTACGCCCGTAGGTCTGCTGGATGTACTCGCGCTCGGACACTCCCTGTAGTGCGTGCAGGCGTACCAGAGCACCGCTGCGGTACGCGGCCTGAGCGACGTCCCGGAGCAGTTCGGGGGTGAGGGTCTCGATGCGGCAGGGGAGCAACACCCCTGTCACCAGTGGGTCGTTGAGCTGCTCGGCGTACTCCAGGAAGCGGACCGCGTCGGCGAGTCCGCGCCGGCCGGCCTCCTCGTCGAACCGTACGGTGCGCTTGCCGTCGGCGCCGATCACGTTGACGCCGGAGCGGAACGACGGGCCGAGGAAGGCGCGCAGGCCGAGCCGGGACGAGACCTCGGTCATCGCGACGAAGTCCTCGTAGGTCTCGGCCCAGTCGCTGTGGACCTCCGAGGCGATCGGCATGTAGCTGGTGATGCCGTGGAGGGCGAGCTGGGTGAGCGCGTACTCGCGCACCGTGCGGCGCTGCTCCGGGGTGAACACCGCGCGGGGCGCGTCGAAGTAGTCGCTGGACCACGTGAAGCCGGAGGACAGCTCGGGGGAGGCCGAGGAGTCGAGGATGATGTGGTCGATGTCGGTGAGGGCGTCGAGGTCGATGAGGCCGGGCGTGACCACCGCGTCGCCGAGGTCGATGCGTTCGCCGGCCGGGTGCCGGTCGAGCTCGGTGCGTTCCCCCACGGCGATGACCGTGTCGCCCTCGATCAGGACGGCCCCGTCCGGGATCTCCACGTGTGAGCGCCCGTCGTGGGCGATCACCCAGGATGCGGTCACCAAGGTCTTCATCTGTACCCCTCTCGGATTTGGTACACCACGTAGGCGTGGCCGTCACCGATGACCGGGGCGCAGGTCGTCGCGTCGTACGACCGGGCAGGCCACCGGCATCAGGACGCGCCATGCTGAGCGAGACCATATCCCGTCCTGACAAGGGGCGTAAGGCCGGTTGCGGGGCATGCAACGGCTTGGTCGCGGATGTCAGAACACCCTGGTGGAAAACGCGATTCTTGGTATACCGTTCCGGCCATTCCACTCCGCCGAGCACCCAAGGATCGACGTGCCGGATCCCCATGAGTCTCCGAGTCGGACGCCCAGCGCCGACACGCCGCAGCCTCCCGACGGGCAGGTGGCCACCCTGCCTTCACCGGAGTCCGTGGCCGCATCCACCGGGCCCGAGCCCGCCGCGGAGATCGCCACCGCGCGGTCGTTGATCGGCACGGCGTGGCTCCGGATCCGGCGCAGCCGAATAGCCATGGCGGCGCTGGTCGTGGTGTGCCTGATGGTGCTGTTCGCCGTCCTGGCCCCGCTCCTGGTGAAGATCGAGGGCTCCGACCCGTTCACCTCCCGTACCGGGCCGGACTTCCTGGACGACTTCACCACCCCTGGCCTGCCGCTTTCGTACTACCGCTACCCGTCGGGCGAGCACTGGCTCGGCCTCGAACCGGGCCTGGGCCGCGACATCTTCGCGCGCATGGCCTACGGTGCGAGGATCTCGCTGACCATCGCCCTGCTGTCCACGGTGGTGTCCGTCTTCCTGGGTACCGTTCTCGGTGCCGCCGCCGGATACTTCGGCGGCAAGGTCGACATGGTGATCAGCCGCGTGATGGACCTCTTCCTGGCCTTCCCGCACCTGCTGCTCGTCCTGTCGCTGACCCCGATCATGCAGTCCCGGCTCCGGGGCACCTCGCTCGACTCGGGCAGTCTGGTCCCGATCGCCTCACTGGTGATCATCCTGGGCTTCTTCGGCTGGGCGTACCTCGCCCGAGTCGTCCGCGGCCAGGTGCTTTCGATCAGGCAGCAGGAGTTCGTCGAGGCCGCCCAGGCCTACGGCGCCTCCCACCGGAGCATCATCTTCCGCCAGATCATCCCGAACGTCATGGGCGTCGTGCTGGTCTACGCCACGATGATGATCCCCACCAACATCACCGCGGAGGCGGCCCTTTCCTTCCTCGGTGTCGGCGTCAAGGACCCCACTCCTTCGTGGGGCCAGATGCTCAACGCGGCCCAGTCCGGGAACTGGTACCTGTCGGACCCCTGGTTCCTGGCCGTGCCGGCCGGCGCGCTGGTGATCACCGTGCTCGCCTTCAACCTCCTCGGCGACGCCGTCCGCGACGCCCTGGACCCCAAGTCCTCTCGTCACTGATCCACTCGCGGCGCGTCCACGGTCCTTTGGCCGTGACCCACCCTCAGTTCCACCTCTGACGCGCCACACCTTTCCGTCCGCAAGGAGTAGCAGTGAATCGAAGCACCATGGCGGCGATCGCCCTGACGGCGACCGCAGGGCTGGCCCTGACCGCCTGTGGCGGCGCCAAGCCCACCCCCGGAGACAAGCAGGGCGCCGCCAAGGACGCCTATGCACCGGTCACGGTCGGGAAGGGTTTCACCACCAAGGGCGGCAACATCAACGTCCTCATGTCGTCCGACTTCCAGACCCTGGACCCGGGCAACAGCAACTACGTGCAGACGGCGAACGTCGGCCAGCTGTACTACCGCACGCTGGTCATGGCCAAGGAGACCGCGGGCCAGCCGCCCAAGATGGTCCCCGACATGGCCACCGACCTCGGCAAGGTGTCCAAGGACGGTCTGACCTGGACCTACACCCTGAAGAAGGGCCTCAAGTTCGAGGACGGGTCGCCGATCACCAGCAAGGACATCAAGTACGGTGTCGAGCGCACCTACGCCCGCGACGTCTACACCCAGGCGCCGCAGGAGCTCAACGCCGCGCTGTCGGACGACAGTTACAAGGGCCCGTACCACGGTGGCGACTTCAAGGGCATCGACACTCCGAACGACCAGACGATCGTCTTCCACCTGAAGCAGCCGTACGCCGAGTTCCCGGCCCTGGTCTCCCGCTCCAACACGGCGCCGGTGCCGAAGGCCAAGGACACCAAGCTCGACTACACCAACCACCCGGTGTCGTCCGGCCCGTACAAGATCAAGTCGTACGACCGCGGCCGCCAGATGAAGTTGGTCCGCAACGCCGAGTGGGACCCCGCCACCGACCCCAACCGCTCCGCCCTGCCGGACACGTTCACCTTCAGCCTGTCGACCGCCCAGGCGACGATCAGCCAGCAGCTGCTCGCCGACTCCGACCCGACGGCGATCACCCTGGACAGCAATGGCGGCCTCCAGGCCTCCGACGCGGCCAAGCTGAACGACCCCGCGGTCAAGAAGCGCACCGCCGCCGGCCTCCTCGGCTGCACCGACGTGCTGAACTTCAACACCGAGACCATCAAGGACAAGGACGTCCGCAAGGCCATGGCGCTCGCCATCGACCGCGCGTCCATCCAGGTCCAGTACGGCGGCGCCCGTTTCGGCAAGCTCGCGCAGTCCTACATCAACCCGGCCCAGGTCGGCTACGTCCCGCAGCACACGGACCTCGACCCCACCGGCAAGCCGAAGCTGGACGAGGCCAAGAAGCTGATCCAGGGCAAGAACGTCCCGAAGAAGCTGGTCTACGGCTACGCCGACACCAACGCCCGGTACAAGAACGTCGGTACCGTCCTCCAGCAGAACCTCAAGGCGCTCGGCATCGACCTCCAGCTGCGTCCGATCCCGGCGGCCAACTACTACACCGTTCTCGCCGGTGACCAGATGCCCGACATCGCCCGCAGCGGCTGGTGCGGTGGCGCCGACAGCGGTTCGGTCCGTACGACGATCGACCCGAACATCGGCCCGAGCCTGGACGGCAAGACCTACGGGTTCTCCAACATCCCGCGCTACCACGACCCGAAGATCGCCAAGGCCATGTACGACCTGCGCGGCACCAACGGCTCCAGTGAGGAGCTCGGCAAGAAGTGGGCCACTCTCTTCGACCAGGCCATGCAGGACTACCCGCTGGTCCCGCTGATCCGCAGCTACACCAGCAGCGTCGTCGGCGACAAGGTGCGTGACGCTCAGATGGGTTACTTCTTCGGCGCCATCGATCTGTCGACCGTCGGCGTCCAGCACTGACGTTCTCGCAACTGAGAGCACTAGAGAGGTAGAACGGTGAGTTCATCCCGAGCCGGCAGGTCGCAGCTGTGACCAGTTTCCTGATGCGGCGCTTCGTCGCGATGATCGTGCTGCTGTTCGTCATCAGCTTCGTGACGTTCACGTTGTTCCAACTCGGTCCTGCGGACCCGGCCGCGGCGGCCTGCGGGCAGGAATGCACCCCGCAGCGCATAGCCGAGGCCCGGGTGGCGCTCGGGATGGACAAGCCGTTCCTCACGCAGTACTTCACCTACATGTCGGGTCTCCTGGGCAGCCACATGGTGGGCGCGCCCGGGGCCGAGACCCTGTGCTCGTGGCCGTGCCTCGGCAAGTCGTTCCAGACGAACGAGGACGTCACCTCGATCATCGCGCGGGCCCTGCCCTACACGCTGTCGGTGGCCAGCGGCGCGATCATCCTGTGGACCGTCGTCGGCGTCGGCTTCGGCCTGCTGGCCGCGCTCCGCAAGGGCAAGTTCACCGACAAGCTCATCGTCGGCGGCGCCTCGGTGGGCGTGTCCCTCCCCATCCCGGTGACCGGCCTGTTGCTGCTGCTCCTGTTCGTCAGCACGCTCCACATGCTGCCGTTCACCACCAACGAGATCTCCTCGCCGTTCGGGGCCGCCGGCCCCGGGGGCTGGTTCCTCAACTACCTGTTGCCCTGGGTCGCGCTCGCGGTGCTGTTCAGCGCCCAGTACATCCGTGTCACCAGAAGCAACATGCTGGAGACCCTGGGCGAGGACTTCATGCGGACCGCCCGCTCCAAGGGCCTCTCCCGGCGCAGCATCATCTTCAAGCACGGCGCCCGCGCCGGCATCACTCCGGTGGTCACCATGCTCGGCCTCGACATCGGCACCCTCCTCGGCGGCGCCGTGCTCACCGAGCAGATCTTCTCGGTGCCGGGCGTCGGCTTCACCGCCGTCCACGCCGCGCAGTCCGGTGACCTGCCGGTCACGATGGCCATCACGATGATGGCCGCGTTCTTCATCATTGTCGCCAACGTCCTGGTCGACATCGCCTACGCGGTGATCGACCCGCGAGTGAGGGTCGCCTGATGACCACACCCGAAGCCGCGCCGGAAGCCGCCTCCGAAAGCACGCCTGGAGCCGTCTCCGAGGCCGCACCCGAGGCCAAGTCCGCGGCCGCGCCCATGCTGTCCATCCGCGACCTGCGGGTGAGCTTCCCGACCGACGACGGCGTTGTGCACGCCGTCAACGGGATGGACCTCACCCTGGCCCGCGGGGAGACCGTCGGAATCGTCGGCGAGTCCGGTTCCGGCAAGACCGTGACGAGCCAGGCCCTCATGGGCCTGCTCAAGGACACGACGGCCTCCGTCACCGGCGAGATCCTGCTCGACGGCCAGGACCTCAACAAGCTGACCGAGTCGCAGATGCGGGCCCACCGCGGCAAGAAGATTGCGATGATCTTCCAGGACCCGCTGTCGGCGATGCACCCCTTCTATCCCGTAGGCGCCCAGATCGCCGAGGCGTACCGGGTGCACAACAACGTGTCGAAGAAGGCCGCCGCACAGGTCGCCGTCGACATGCTCGGCCGCGTCGGCATCCCCGACCCCAAGCGCCGCTACTCCGCCTACCCGCACGAGTTCTCCGGCGGTATGCGGCAGCGCGCGATGATCGCCATGGCGCTCGTGTGCGAACCCGAGCTCCTGATCGCCGACGAGCCCACCACCGCGCTCGACGTCACCGTGCAGGCCCAGATCCTCGACCTGCTCAACGAACTGCAGCAGGAGACCGGCACCTCCGTGATCCTGGTGACCCACGACCTCGGCGTCGTCGCCGAGGTCTGCCACCAGGTCGTGGTGATGTACGGCGGCGAGTGCGTGGAACAGGCCACCGTGGCCGACCTCTTCGCCGACCCGCGCCACCCCTACACCCAGGGCCTGCTGGCCTCCATGCCGTCTCTGGCGCAGCGCTCCGAGCGGCTCAGCCCGATCCCGGGCTTCCCGCCGTCGCTGCTCGCCCTGCCCGAGGGCTGCCTCTTCGCGGACCGCTGCCCGAAGACGCACCTGGTGCCCGACGACGCCTGCTTCACCACCCGTCCGACGCTCATCGGCGTCGACGGACACCACCCCTCGCGGTGCCACCTGGAGACCCTGCAACCGACCGGAGAGGTGGCATCATGACGCCGCTGCTGGAGGTCACCGACCTGACCAAGCACTTCCCGATCCGCTCCCGCGGACTGGGGCGCTCGCACGGCGCGATCAAGGCCGTCGACGGCGTCACCTTCTCGGTCGGCGCCGGCCAGACCCTCGGCCTGGTGGGGGAGTCCGGCTGTGGCAAGTCGACCACGGGCCGCCTCCTCATGCGCCTCCTCGAGCCGACGTCGGGCAGCATCAAGCTCGACGGCCGGGAGATCGCCGAACTCAAGCGTTCGGAACTCCAGGAGTACCGGCGCAAGGTCCAGATGGTGTTCCAGAACCCGTCGTCCTCCCTCAACCCCCGCCAGTCCGTGGGCAGCGCCATCGCGGCGCCCCTGCTGGCCCAGGGGATCACGCCCACCGGCGGTGTGAAGGCCAAGGTGCGGGACCTCATGGACCGGGTGGGCCTGCGCCCCGACCACTACAACCGCTTCCCGCACGAGTTCTCCGGCGGCCAGAAGCAGCGCGTCGGCATCGCCCGCGCGCTCGCCCTGGACCCGCAGCTGATCATCTGCGACGAACCGGTGTCCGCCCTGGACGTCTCCGTGCAGGCGCAGGTGATCAACCTCCTGGAGGACATCCAGCGGGACACCGGCGTGGCGTACCTCTTCATCGCCCACGACCTGTCCGTGGTCCAGCACTTCGCCGACCGCATCGCCGTCATGTACCTCGGCAAGATCATGGAGTACGGCGAGACCGACCGGGTCTTCGGCGCTCCCGAGCACCCGTACACCCGGGCGCTGCTCTCCGCCGTCCCGCAGCCCGACCCGGCCGCGGACCGCAGCGGGCGCATCCGGCTCAAGGGCGACCTGCCCAGCCCGGCCGACCCGCCGCGCGGCTGCGTGTTCCAGTCCCGCTGCCCCGTGTACGTGGGCCTCGATCCCGAGCGCAAGCAGCTCTGCTCGGAAAAGGTGCCGACCGGGGACGTGGCCTGCCACCACATCGACATCGCCGCCGAGGCCCTGGCCCCGGCGTCCGGCTGACCCGCTCCGACCGGGCGCCGGCAGCCGTACCGCGATACCGCACTACCGCACAACAGAAAGGTGACAGCTGTGTTGATCCGTGACGTCCGCCCGTGGGGTGGTCCGAACAGTGACGTCGAACTGTCCGGTGACCGCATCACGGCGATCCGTCCGCACGACCCGGCGGCCGCGCCGCCGGCCGGCGAGGTGGTCGAGGGCCGCGGCAGACTGTTGCTGCCGTCGTTCAGCGACGTTCACGTGCACCTGGACTCCACCAGGATCGGCCTGCCGTTCCGGCCGCACACCGGCGGCCCGGGCGTGTGGACGATGACGATGAACGACCGCGAGAACTGGCGCTCGGCCGAGATCCCGCTCGAGGAGCGGGTGGCCGGCACCCTGGAGCGGATGATCGCCCGCGGCACCACCCGCGTCCGGTCGTACGCCCAGGTCGACGTCGACTGCAAGCTCGAGAAGTTCGACGCCGTGGTCGCCGCCAAGGAGAAGTTCGCCGGGCAGGCCGAAGTCCAGATCATGACGTTCCCGCAGGCCGGCATCCTCCTGGAGAAGGGCACCGCCGACTACCTGGAGGCCACCCTCAAGGCGGGCGCCGACGTCATGGGCGGCATCGACCCGTGCACCCTCGACAAGGACCCCAAGGGACACCTCGACGTCGTCTTCGGGCTTGCCGAGAAGTATCAGGTCGAGGTGGACATCCACCTGCACGAGCCCGGCCACCTCGGCGTGTTCTCCACCGACCTGATCCTGGAGCGCACCCGCGCGCTCGGTATGCAGGGCAAGGTCACCATGTCCCACGCCTACGAGCTGGGCTCGGTCTCCGAGTCCGTGAGCCGTCGCATCATCGACGAGTTCGCCGAGCTCGACATCGCGATGGCCACCGTCGCCCCGTCGGCGCGCGGCCAGCTGTCCCTCGTGGAACTCACCGAGGCGGGCGTCCGCGTCGGCCTCGGCGAGGACGGCCAGCGCGACTACTGGAGCCCGTACGGCAACTGCGACATGCTCGACCGCACCTGGCAGCTGGCCTTCACGAACAACTTCCGTCGTGACGACCACATCGAGATGTCCCTCGCCGTCGCCACCATGGGTGGCGCGTCGATCATGAGCCACGACGTCCCGCGCCTCGCCGGCGTCACGGACCGCCCCGGCCTGGCCGTCGGCGACCGCGCCGACCTGCTCCTGGTCGACGGCGAGACCCCGACGAGCGCCGTGATGGACCGCGGCCAGGACCGCACGGTCCTCCACAACGGCGTCGTGGTCGCCGACCAGCTGGCCGTGATCAAGGCCTGATCCGACATAGGTGAACGGCCCTCCCTCTCCGATTCGGTCGGCGAGGGAGGGCCGTTGTCGTCTGTGCTGTGACTACACGTCAGGCGTACGTCCAGCGCCAGCGGTTGGAGCGGAGGGTGCACTTGATCCTCGCACCGTCCTCGGTGGTGGTGACGGCCTCGTGATCGCTGTTGCGGCAGAACTGTCCTGCGTCGTAGCAGTTTCCCGAATTGGAGCGGATCGAGCACGTGCCACCGGCGGCCTGACCTCCGCCTCCACCAGTCGAACCGCTCCCGCTGTCAACGGTCTTGGTGGCCTTGACGGTCTCGGTGACGGTGATCGTGGGGCGGGGTTCGGGCTTGAGGGTCTCGGTGACGGTGGGCCCGGGTTCCGGGGTGGTCGTCACGGTGACGGTGGGCGCAGGCTTGGCCTCGGCGGCGGCCGGCTGCTGCGCGGTGTTCCCGCCGCCCGTAGCCAGAGCGCCGACCAGAAGCAGTCCCGCGCCGCCGAGCCATATTCGCTTACGTTTGTGAAGCGGTCGGTTGTCGGGCGGGCGCGGCGCGGGCGGCGGCGTGTACGGATTGGTCGACATGGCTCTCAACTAACCATGTTTTCAACGCCGTTGCCCGGCATGAGCCGCGATTGCGCCCAGGACTTCAGGCATGTCCTGGTGCGGGGCGCCTATCAGTACCCGCGAGCCCTGGCCCGGCCCGGAGAGGACCTCGCAGACGGCGACGAGCGGGTAGGTGCTTTCGAGCTGCGAACGCGATGTGTACCCGCGCCGCTGCGCCTCTCTCTGCGCGCGCGTCGCTTCGTCTAGGTAGGGCTGTATCCCGTACTGGCGGCGCACCACGTGCGGGTCGCTGCGGTGGGGCGGTCGGACGGTGATCACGCGGAGGGGGCCCGGGAGCGGCCTCAATGCCACGTACGCGTTCGGATCGGGGGTCGTGCCGATGACGTCCGGGCCTACGTACAGCGGGTGTTTGAGGTCGAGGTTCCACGGGCCGGTGCCGGACACCCCGCCGTCGACCGCGTGCACCGAGACCGGACGGACCGGCTCGACGTCGGCCGCGCGCGCGAGCCAGTTGCGCGCCCACCACCGTAGCCACAGCAACGTGGGGACGAGGAGCACCACGGCCGTCACCGCGAAGCCCACCACCACCGCACGCGGCCGGGGTGCGGCCCACGCCACGAACGCCCCCACGCCGCCCGCCGCGAAAAAGACGAACACGGGAGCCAGCCACTGCCACGCCATGGCCAGGGGGTGGCGCCGCCCGCTCAGCGCCAGCCACATCGCGGCCCACAGGGGCCCGAGGCCCAGCCCGGCCAGGAGCGAGGCAAGTGCGGCGGGTCCGGTGAAGAGCCTGCCCGGGTAGTGGGTGGTCCGCACGGTGGCGGTGTCGTAGGGCGTTCCGGCCTGGATCAGCCGTACCGAGCCGCGCCACCAGAACAGGGTCACCGGCTGCCCGGCCTGCGCCCGCCCGTACACCGAATCCCGGTCGCGAGGGGCGTCGGAGGAGCGGTAGGTGAGCTCAAGAGTGCGGTGGTCGGCGCGGGTCAGTACCAGGGTGTACTTGGGGCGGGAGCGGTTGGCTTCGAAGCCCGTGTCGCTCACGGTGACGCTCTCGCGCCGCATACAGTCCGGCTCGCGGTACCGGTCCCCGCACACCTTCAACTCGCTGGTGGCGCGCCCGTTTTCGACGATCGCCAGTTTCGTGAAGTCCGTGTCGTCCCGGTGTGCCGCTTCCGCTTCCCGCCAGAACTGCCGGGCCGTCCCGAGCAGAGCGACGGCGATCAGCAGGCACACACCCGCGCGGACGAAATCCCCGACCCTGGTTCTCATCTGTTCCTCTTCCCCCGACGCCCCACCTGTGCAGCGGTCTGCGGAGTGAGCCGCAGGCATCCTACCCAGCGTGAAAAACGGAAGGCGGTGCCGAGGCTGTTCGAGATACCTTCCGGCCCATGGCTGATGAAGGCTTCCGGCACCCCAGGCTCGCCCCGCTCTACGACGTGCTCGATCCCGACCGCAGCGATCTCGACGTATACGCGCGCATGGCCGAGGAATTCGGCGCCCGCCGGGTGCTCGACATCGGCTGCGGCACAGGCGTCTTCGCGCTGCTTCTCGCCGACCGAGGGATCGACGTCGTAGGGGTCGACCCGGCCGGGGCGTCCCTCGACGTGGCCAAGGGAAAGCCGGGCAGCGACCGCGTGCGCTGGATCCACGGCGACGCCACTGATCTCCCGCCACTCCGCGTGGACCTGGCCACCATGACGGCGAACGTCGCACAGGCCATCGCCGACCCGACGGACTGGCAGGAGACGCTGAAGGGTGCCTACGAGTCACTACGCCCCGGCGGACGCCTCGTGTTCGAGACCCGGGACCCGGCCAGACGCGCCTGGGAGGAGTGGAACCGCGAGCAGACGTACGTGACGACACCGGTCCCCGGAATCGGCGAGGTCGAGAGCTGGTGCGACCTGACCGACGTGAACTGGCCGCTCGTCACGTTCCGTTGGACGTACGTCTTCTGCTCTGACGGCGAGGCGATTACGTCCGATTCGACGCTGCGCTTCCGCGAGCGCGCGGAGGTCGAGGAGGATCTGGCCGCCTGCGGGTTCGTCGTCGACGAGGTGCGTGACGCCGAGGACCGTCCGGGCAAGGAGTTCGTCTTCGTGGCACGGCGTCCCGAGGCCGGCTGAGAGAACTAGCGCCGCGTCGAGTCCCGCACCACCACCGTGCACGGCACCATCACCCCGCTCGGCGCCTTCCCGTCCAGTACGTCGATCAACATGCCGACCGACTCCGCACCCAGGCGGCGCGCGTCCAGGCTCAGGGCGGTGAGCGGCACCTCCCAGTCCTCGGCGCCGCCGGACTGCGCACCCTCACGCATCACGCTGACCATCAGGTCGCCGGGGATGCTGAGGCCGAGCTGCCTGGCCGCGATCAACAGCGCTTGCCCGTAAGTCTCGTTGAGGCCATGCACCGCGTCCGGGCGCTCGGGACCGGACAACAGCCGTAGCGCCGCCTCCACCGCGTCCTCCGTCGCGGCCGGTGTCTCCACGACCGGCGTCTGCCCGGCCGCCTCGCACCACTCCCGGTAGTGCCGCTCGCAGTCCTGGGTGTACGCGTCGGGTTCGGCGCCCGAGAGCAGGCCGACGCGGGTGGCGCCCGCCTCCCGGAGATGGCCGAGCACCTCGGCCATGCCGTGCTCCAAGTCGCTCTCGACCGTGGGTACTTGCTCGTATCCCGGGTCGATGGGGCGGCCGTCGGTGACGACGGGGAGCCCTCGGCGCGCGCAGTCCGCGAGCAGGGGGTCCTCGCGTACCGGGTCGACGATGATCAGGCCGTCCATGGGGACCCGCGCCCACAGCCCGGACGCCGGGTCGCCGGGGACGACGACGAGCGCGTAGTCCCGCTCGACCGCGGTCATGGTGGCTCCGGCGGAGAACGCCGCGTAGTACGGCCGGTAGGTGCTCGCCCACGGCCGGTCCGACATGTGGCCGACGGCGAGTCCGATGATGCCGGTGCGCCCGGACACCAGGCCCTGGGCGACAGGGTCGGGGCGGTAGCCCAGCTCCGCCGCCGCGGTGCGCACCCGCTCCCGCGTGGCCGGGGCGATCTGGCCCTTGCCGCTCAGGGCGTGGGACACCGTCGTGATGGAGAGTCCGGTGGCCCGTGCCACGTCGCGGATCCCGGGGCGCCGGCCCCCGGTCTCGGCCCGCGTGGATTTCCGGCTGGTCATGCCTCGGTCCGCCTTCCGTCTGGTGCCCCCTGCGGCCTGGGGAGCGTACTGGAGAACCGTTGTCCCGCTCCTGCGTCCCCAAAACGTTTTTGTTGCGATGAGCTCGGGGTCTTGACGAGCCCAAAACGTTTTGGGCACTGTAACGCATCACCGAAAACCGGCACTTGCCCAAGGAGCCCCATGCGCAGCATCCGTACGACTGCCGTGCCCGCACTCACCGCCCTGATGCTGGCAGCCCTCACGGCTTGCGGGGGCTCCGCCGCGGGCGGCGACGACTCCACCACCCACACCACCGACGCCAAGGGCACCACCTACGGCAAGTGCAAGGTGTCCGGTGAACGTGGCTCGATCCACCTCAAGACCGTCCAGAAGGACACCCTCACCGTCGTCGGCGACCTCCCCAGCCCCGGCTGGTGGAACGGCGACACCGTGAAGCAGATCGCGGACGGTTACGAGTACTGCATGGCCGCCAACATCGCCTACCGGGCCGGCCTGTCCAAGCTCACCGTGCGCAACGTGTCCTTCGACGCGCTCGTCGCGGGCAAGACCCAGGACTTCGACATGGCGCTCGCCGAGATCTCCATCACCGAGCCCCGCCGCAAGGTGGTCGACTTCTCCGCCCCCTACTTCGCCTCCAACATCGGCGTCCTCGTGACCCAGGGCTCCAAGGCGAGTGCGAAGAACCTCGCGGGCCTGCGCCTCGGCGTGAAGCAGGGCACGACCGGCGCCGACTTCGTCCGCGACAAGATCCGCCCCAAGACGGCCCCGAAGGTCTTCGCCGGTGACGTCGAACTGCAGGCCGCGCTCCAGGCCGGACAGGTCGACGCCGCGCTCACCGACGTCGCCATCGTCCTCGGCAAGGCCCAGGAGTCGAAGGGCAAGCTGCAGGTCATCGGCCAGTACAACACCGGTGAGTCCTACGGAGCGCTCTACCCGAAGGGGAGCAAGAACGCCTCCGTCCTCGACGGGGCCATCGGCGGCATGAAGAAGGACGGCACCCTCGACCGGCTGTCCTCCACCTACCTGGCCAAGGCCTTCGGCGGCGACCCGTCCACGATCCCCACCTGGAGCACCAAGTGACCGCCAGCTCCGACCTGTTGACGGCCGGGCCCGCCCGGCCGAAGGCGGCCGCACCGCCCCGCAATGCCCTTCCGCTGGCGGCCGCTTCGGTGGCCGGCGTCCTGGTAGCCGTCGCCCTGACCGCCGTCACCGCTCTGTCCGTCATGGACGCGGTACCCGGCGCCGGAGTGCCCGTGACGGCGGGCGCCGTCATCGTGGCCGCCGCAGTCCTCACCCAACTCCGGCCCGCGCTCAGGGCGGTGCGATCGAGCCGGCAAGCAGCCGAGGCCTGGTCGCAGGACCGGCGGGCCGACGCCCGACGGGCCGTCTCCGAAGCACGCGAGGACGCCTGGACCGCACTCGGCTGGTGCCTGACCGCACTCGTCGTGCTGGGCGCGGTCTGGTTCCTGTTCGCCAACGACCGTGCGGTACAGAGCACGTTCTTCGACGGCGGCGTCATCCGCATCAGCATCTCGGAGATCACCGCCGCCTTCGGCACCAACCTCTTCATCGCCGTCGTCGCCCAGGTGCTGATCCTCGTCTGGGGCCTCGCCCTCGCACTCGCCCGGATGGCACCGGGCCGGGCCGGACGGCCGCTGCGACTGCTCGCCACCACCTACATCGACGGCTTCCGCGCCGTCCCCGCGATCATCATCATCTACCTGATCGGCTTCGGCCTGCCGCTGGCCAAGGTACCGTTCCTCAGCTCCCTCAGCCCGGTCTGGTTCGCCATCCTGGCGCTCACCCTGACCTACGGCGCGTACGTCGCCGAGGTGTTCCGCGCCGGCATCGAGTCCATCGCGCCCGGCCAGAGCGCCGCCGCCCGCTCACTCGGCCTCTCGCAGAGCTCCACCCTGCGCCACGTCGTCCTGCCCCAGGCCACCCGCCGTGTCGTCCCGCCGCTCCTCAACGACTTCATCAGCCTCCAGAAGGACACCGCGCTGGTGAACGTCATCGGCACCATCGACGCCTTCAACCAGTCGAAGATCTTCGCCTCCAACCACTTCAACCTCTCCTCGGTGACTGTGGTCGCGGCGCTCTTCATCCTCATCACCATTCCGCAGGCCCGCCTGGTCGACCGCCTCGTGGCCCGCGAGCAGCGCCGCGGCAAGGGAGCCTGACATGGCCTTCATCGAGATCGACGGCGTACACAAGAGCTACGGCGACACCCCCGTGCTCAAGGGCATCGACCTGAACGTCGAACAGCACCAGGTCGTGACCCTCATCGGCGCCTCCGGCAGCGGCAAGAGCACCCTGCTGCGCTGCATCAACGGCCTGGAGGACATCAGCGGCGGCGAGATCCGCGTCGACGGGGAAGTCGCCTCCGGACGAGGCACCGACGTGGACCGGCTCCGCCGCGACGTCGGCATGGTCTTCCAGCACTTCAACCTCTTCCCGCACATGAGCGTCGTACGCAACGTCGCCCTCGCGCCCATGCGGGTGGGAGGTGTGCCGCGGGCCGTGGCCGAGGAACAGGCCCGCACACTGCTCAAGCGGGTCGGCCTCGCCGACAAGGCCGACAGTATGCCGGACCAGCTGTCCGGCGGTCAGCAGCAGCGCGTGGCCATCGTCCGCGCCCTGGCCACCGGCCCGCGCGCACTGCTCCTCGACGAGATCACCTCCGCCCTGGACCCTGAACTCGTCGCGGAAGTCCTGGCCATCGTGCGCGAACTCGCCGAAGGCGGCATGACCATGCTGCTGGCCACCCACGAGATGGGCTTCGCCCGGGAGGTGTCGAACAAGGTGTGTTTCCTGCATCAGGGAGTTCTGCTGGAGGAAGGGCCGCCGGAGCAGATCTTCGGCGACCCGCAGCAGGAGCGCACCCGCGCCTTCCTGCGCCGCATCGTCGAGGCGGGCCGGCTGTGAGCGCCGCGCGAGTGCTCGTCGTCGAGCACGAGGACGGTACGGGACCGGCCCAGGTCGGCGAACGCCTCGCGGGCCAGGGACTCGACATCGACCTGTGCCGCCCATGGGCCGGGGACGAACTGCCCAGCACCCTCGACGGCCACGACGGCCTGCTCGTCCTCGGCGGTTCCATGGGCCCGTACGACGACGAACGGGCGCCCTGGCTGCCCGCGGTGTGCGACCTGCTGCGCCAGGCGGTGGCCCGTGACGTACCCACACTCGGGATCTGCCTGGGCATGGAACTGCTCACGGTCGCCTGCGGGGGAGAGGTGCGGCACGCCGCTCTCCCTGAAGTCGGACTGATCGAGCTGACGCCACTTCAGGAGGCTGCCAAGGACAGGCTGTTCGAGCCGTTCTCGGACTCGGGCCGATGGCTGCGCGCCGTGCAGTGGCACTGGGAGGAGACCGGCACCCTGCCCGAGGGCGCCGTCCCGCTCGTCACCAGCGAGCGCTGCGCCCACCAGGCGTACCGGATCGGCACCTCGGTCTGGGGAGTGCAGTTCCACCCCGAGGTCCTGGCCGGTGACATCCGCACCTGGGGAGCGTCCGACGTGGGCCCGCTGCACGAACTCGGACTCGACCCCGCCGGTGTCGTGGCCGAGGTGGACCGCGAGGAGACCGCGCTGCGCGAGCTGTGGGGTGCCTTCGCGGAACAGTGGGGCTCGATCGTGGCGGATCACCGTTCGGCCGAGGCGCGTCCATCGGCGTAGTTCGGGAGACTCACGCGGGGCACACTGACCCCATGACCGCCTCGGATCCGAAAGACGACCTCCGCCAGTACCTTCAGTCCGCCCGGGACGCCCTTCTCTGGAAACTCGAAGGGCTCTCCGAGTACGACATCCGCCGCCCGCTCACGCCGACCGGTACCAACCTCCTGGGGTTGGTGAAGCACGTGGCCAGCGTCGAACTCGGCTACCTTGGCGACACGTTCGCGCGGCCGTCCGGTGAGCCGCAGCCGTGGCTGGAGGAGGGGGCCGAACTCAACGCCGACATGTGGGCCACCGCCGACGAGTCCCGCGAGGACATCGTGGGGCTCTACCGGCGGGCCTGGGCGCACGCGGACGCGACGATCGAGGCGCTGCCCCTGGACACGACCGGCAAGGTGCCGTGGTGGCCAGACGGGAAGGACGAGGTGACGCTGCATCACGCCGTCGTGCGCGTCATCGCCGACACCCATCGCCACGCCGGCCACGCCGACATCCTCCGCGAACTCCTTGACGGAGCCGTGGGGATGAATGAGGGCAAGGACAACATGGCGTCCACCGACGAGAGTTGGTGGACGGACTATCGGGACCGGGTCGAAAGCGCGGCCCGGGAAGCCGACGGGCGGGTGTGAGGCTCGGGGTGTGGGTGGGCACATGTCCACCCACACCCGGTGGGGACCGACCCCACCCCGGCGTCGCCCCCTAGTGGACCGAGAACCCGCCGTCCACGAAGATCGACTGCCCGGTGACATACGCGGACCCGCGCCCCGCCAGGAACACCGCCGCCCCTGCGAAGTCCTCCGCGAGGCCGTTGCGCCCGACCATCGTGCGGGCGGCCAGCGCCGCGACCTTCTCCGGGTCGCTCGACAGCCGCTGGTTGAGGGGCGTCATGACGAAGCCCGGGACGAGCGTGTTGGCCGTGACGCCGTGCGGCGACCACGCCTCGGCCTGCGAACGCGCCAGCGCTTCCAGAGCCCCCTTCGAGACCCCGTAAGCACCGCTCTGCACGAACGCGCGGTGTGCCTGCTGGGACGTGATGTGGATGATCCGCCCGAAGCCCCGCTCGGCCATCCCGGGACCGAACCGCTGGCCGAGCAGGTACGGCGCCTCCAGGTTCACCGCCATCGTGGTGTCCCACACCTCGTCGCCGATCTCGCTCATCGGAGGACGCAGATTGATCCCGGCGCTGTTGACCAGGATGTCGGGCTCCCCGAACACCGCGGCCGCCTGATCGGCCGCCGCGCGCACCCCGTCACGGGTACTGAGGTCCCCGCTCACCCAGGCCGCCCGGCAGCCCTCGGCCGTCAACGCGTCGACGGTGGCGGCGAGTTCGGCCTCCTTGCGGGCCACGATCACGACACTGGCTCCGGCCCGCGCGAGAGCTTCCGCGATGCCTCGGCCGATGCCGGAACTACCGCCGGTCACCAGTGCCGTTCGGCCGTCGAGCGAGAAGAGTTCGGAGAGATAGGTGTGCGTCGTCATACACGCACCCTAGTAGGCGTGATCACGATGACGGAGTCGGTCCCAGGGATCGGACACCGGCCGGCACCCTCAACCAGACGCCTCGATCGTCACCTTCACATGCTTCATGATGGGCTGGCCGCTCTGCGTGCTGTAGTCGGACAGCGCGCACAGCACGTTCATCTCGGGCATGTACCCGGCCGCGCAGCCGCGTGGGATGTCGTACGGGACGGCGAGGTACCCGTTGAGATTGCGGTGGGTGCCGTCCTTCGCGGTGCTGGTGATGTCGACGGGGTCGAACTCCGAGATTCCGCGTTCCCGCATGTCGTCCTTGTTCATGAAGACGAGCGTGCGCAGGTTCTTGATGCCGCGGTACCGGTCGTTGTCGGAGTAGATCGTGGTGTTCCACTGGTCGTGCGAGCGCATCGTGCCGAGAGCCAGCGTGCCGGGGGTGGGGACGACGTCGGGAAGCTGCGCGGCGGAGAACTCGGCGCCGCCGGACGGCGTGAGGAAGACCAACTCGCGGGCCGGCTGACGCAGGCGGAAGCCGAGCGGCAGGCGTACCCGCCGGTTGAAGTCCTCGAAGCCGTCCAGGACTTGGGCCATCGTGTCGCGGATACGGTCGTAGTCCTCGACGTACCACTCCCACGGTGTGGAAGTGTCCGGCAGGGCCGCGCTCGCGATGCCCGCGACGATCGCGGGCTCGGACAGCAACTGGGGCGAGGCGGGGCGCTTCATGCCGACGGAGAGGTGGACCATGCTCATCGAGTCCTCGACCGACGTGCTCTGGAGCCCCTTGCGCTGATCGTCCTTCTCCGTGCGGCCCAGGCACGGCAGGATCAGCGCCTGGCGGCCGTGGACGAGGTGGCTGCGGTTGAGCTTGGTGCTCACCTGGACGGTGAGGTCGCAGTTGCGCAGAGCCTCGTACGTGACCCGGGTGTCCGGCGCGGCGAGGGCGAAGTTGCCGCCCATGCCGACGAACACCTTCACATCACCGGCGCGCATGGCCTTGATGGTGCCGACGGTGTCCAGGCCGTGGGCGCGCGGCGGGTCGATCTCGCACACCTCGGCCAGCCGGTCCAGGAACGCGTCGGTGGGCCGGTGGTCGATGCCGCAGGTGCGGTTGCCCTGGACGTTGCTGTGGCCGCGCACGGGGGAGGGGCCCGCGCCCTCACGGCCGAGGTTCCCGCGCAGCAGAAGCAGGTTGACGATCTCGCGGACGGTGTCGACGCCGTGCTCGTGCTGGGTGAGGCCCAGGCACCAGCTGATGATGCTGCGGTCGGCCTCGCGGTACACACGCGCCGCCCTGAGGATGTCGGCGCGGCTCACCCCGGACTGCTGCTCGAGCTCCTCCCAGGGCGTGTTCCGGCACAGCTCCCGGTACGCGTCGAAGCCCGTGGTGTAGCGGTCGACGAACTCCTGGTCCAGCGCCTTGGGGTCCTTCTCGGCCTGCTCGAAGACGGCCTTGGCGATGCCGCGAAGGAGCGCCATGTCACCGCCGATGCGCGGCTGGAGGTTCAGGCTGCTGGTCTTCGTCTTCTTGTTCAGCGCCATGCCCACGAAGTCGTGCGGGACGATGGTGCGGGTGGCCGCGGCCTCGACGATCGGGTTGATGTGGACGATCCGGGCGCCCCGGCGGTGGGCCTCGGACAGGGCGGTCAGCATCCGGGGCGCGTTGGAGGCGGCGTTGACCCCGATGATGAACAGGGCGTCCGCGCTCTCCCAGTCTTTGAGGTCGACGGTCCCCTTGCCGGTGCCGAGTGACGCCTGCAGGGCGCGACCGCTGGCCTCGTGGCACATGTTGGAACAGTCGGGGAGGTTGTTCGTGCCCAGCTCGCGGGCCATCAACTGGTAGAGGAAGGTGGCCTCGTTGCCGAGGCGGCCCGACGTGTAGAACGCCGCCTGGTTCGGGTCGTCCAGCTCCCGCAGCGCACGGCCGGCCAGCTCGAACGCGTCCTTCCACTTGATCGGGACGTAGTGGTCCGTATCAGGGTCGTAGACCATCGGCTCGGTGAGGCGGCCCTGGTCCTCCAGCCGGAAGTCGCTCCAGCCGGACAGCTCGGTCACCGAGTGCGCGGCGAAGAACTCACGTCCCACGCGCTTGCGCGTCATCTCCCAGGTGACGTGCTTGATGCCGTTCTCGCAGATGTCGAGCTTGAGACCCTTGGTGTCGTCCGGCCACGCGCACCCGGGACAGTCGAACCCCGTGTTCTCGTGGTTCATCCGCATGATCGCCCGCGGCCCGTCGATCAACTCCCGCTCGCGCACAAGGAATTGCGTCACGCTCTTGGCAGCGCCCCAGCCGGCGGCGGGGTGGTGGTACGGGTGGAACTCGGGTTGCTCCTGGGGGACCGGCCCCATGCCGGGCCCCCGCTCTTCCTTCTTCTGCGCGTCGCTGTCGGTGGCCAAGAGTCTCAGATCCTTCGGCGGCATCGTTCAGGGCACAAGTCGACCGAGCAAACCTCCTCGGTAGGCTAGGTGCCCCGCCCGACGCCCGCCACTCGGCGCCGTTGCACCGGCGCGCTCACACCGACGTATGGCCTTTCAGGTAGTTCATTACGGCCGGAGGCAGCTCGGTGGCGGTCCTGACGGCTTCCGCGAGCGACACCCAGTGGATCTGCTCCCGGGCGAGGTGTGCCCCGTCCGACGGGTCCTCCGTCAGCAGCTGGCACACGACCGACGCCGCTCGCACCTCGGTGCCCTGCGCCGTCCGCCGTTCCAGCGTCGACGAACCGTCGACCAGATAGCCGGTGAGCTCGTAGACCAGGCGCGCCGCGCAGGCCTCGGCCGACTCGGCGGGCTGTGGAAGGCCGGACGGCAGGGCCGTGCCGCCGTTCTCCTGCCCCACCAACAACAGGCGTCCGTTGTGGATGACCACCGCCTGCACCCGGCCCTGGGCCGTCTGCTCCAGCGTCATGCCCCCACCGCCCTCTCCTCTTGTCAAACGCCCCGCCCGCACGCCGGGCCATGCGTTCATACCCGGGGACGGTCGTTTCACGCGGTCGGCGGGCAGCCGGAGTCGCTCTTGGTGTGTTGCTCGGTCTGGTCCATCGGGTCGTTGCAGAGGTCGGCGACTCTGGTGTGGACGCGCAGTACGGTCTGGGTGAGCGACAACTCGTAGTCGCACGGCCTGAGTTCGTCGTCCACGAAGCCGCCGGACAGCGTCGTCGCTGACCGGGCTCAGCCACAGCGGGTCGGCCTGGCCGATGGCCTCGTCGCCTGCGGCCCGGATTTGGTCGTCCGGGGGCCTATCTACCGGCCGGTCACGCAGTGCGAGAATGGCCCCATGGCAGGGGATGAGACTTTTGAACCCGAGTCGGAGCGGGTGACGCGCACGCTGCGCGATCAGATTCTCGACGGGGTACGCGCGCCGGGCAGCAAGCTCGTGGAGCGCGAACTGGCGGCGGAGCTCGGGGTGAGCCGGCTGCCCGTCCGCGACGCCCTCAAGGATCTCGTGAACGAGGGACTGGTCACTCCGCGTCCGCGGAGCTGGGCCGTGGTCCGCGAGTTCACCGCCTCCGACATCGAGGACCTCGACGAGGTCAAGGCGGTACTCGAGACACTGGCGTTCCGGCTGGCCGCCCAGCGGCGCACCCGGGCGGGACTCGCGCGGCTGCGCGCGGACCTGGACGCCGAGCTGACGGCGGCGGCCAAGGGGGAGGCCGTCCCGGCGCGGAGGGCCGCGGCCGACTTCCACGAGACGGTGACGGCGCTCGCCGACAACGAGCTCCTCAGCGAGCTGGGCCGCACGCTGAGGAGCCGGATGCGCTGGCTCCTCGGCCAGCACGACGACATCGCCGGCGTCGCCAAGGAGCACGAGGAGCTCTACGAGGCGATCGAGGCCAGGGACGTGCCCAGGGTCGATGAGCTGGCCCAGAAGCACCTGGCGACGGGACGCAGCGAGGCCGCCGCACACCGGAAGCGGGGGCCCGAGGAGTAGACGCCGCTCTCCTCGCGCACCGGCAAGGCGCTACGCGCGTCGCGACGTGATCGCAGAGGGGCCGGGAAACATGAAGGAGCCCCCTCCCGCCAGGCGGGAGGGGGCTCCTTCATGTTTATGCGTTACGACGTAGCCGTCGCGCTCTTCGCCGTCACACTTTCGAAGACGACGTAGGCGATCAGAGCGACCACGAGGCCGCTGACCGCGTCGGAGAACTGCGGCGCGAACCAGTGGACGAGTCCACCGGCCGCCGCGCCGACCGCCCACGCGGCGAACGCGGTGGGACGCACCTTCGAGGCGGCCCGGCCCTCGAGCTTGCCCCGCAGGACGACCTGGTCGGCGATCAGCACACCACCGAGCGGCGGAACGAAGACGCTGAGGACGACCAGCCAGTCGAGGAAGTGGTTCCAGACGCCGGCCAGCGCGGCGACCGTGCCGATGGCACCCAGGATGATCGTCATGATGCGCATCTTGGAGCCGGTCAGGTGCGACCAGCTGAGCGCACCGTTGTAGAGGCAGTGGCTGCAGACCGACCCGAGGTTCACGAACACGAAGATCGCGGCGAGAACCTGGAGCACGGCACCGTGACCGCTGGTGAGGATCGGCAGGAAGTTACCGCCCACCGTCTGGGCCGAGGCGATGGCGCCGGCCGCGACGATGACACCACCGGTGATCTGGGCGACGAGGCTGGCTATCGGGAACGCGGTGGCGGTCGCGATGACCGCCTCCTTGCCGTTCTTGGACCAGCGGGTGAAGTCGGCCGTCATCGTGCCGGAGTCGGCGAAGGTCGCCATGATGAGCGAGACCGCCGCACCGAAGGTGATGGCGGCACCGCCACCGACACCCTTGTAGCTGAACACCGCGCCGAGGTCGTGGTCCCGGGCGACGATCACCAGGGCGATGATGCCGACCAGGATGAACAGCGGGGCCGCGATCGCGCCCAGCCACGACAGGGCACGGATGCCCAGGAACGTGATGCCGATGAAGACGACACCGGCGATCGCCGCGACGAGCTGCTCCTGCCAGCCGAACGCCTGGTGGAGCGTGGCTCCGGTGGCTCCGGTGTTGAACGCGAACCACCCGACGACGACGGTCGCGAGGAAGCCCGCGGCCACCACGTAACCGACCTTGCCGAACGTCTTCGTCGCCTGCAGCGAGAAGCTCTCACCGGTGCTGCCCGCGCGGTGGCTGAGCAGACCGACGTAGACGAGCATCACGAGGTTGGCGGCGAGGATGGCGGCGAGTCCGTGCCAGAAGCCCATCAGCGCCACGACGACCCCGCCGGGGACGGCGTTGGTCAGGATCATGGGGAATCCGAACCACACTGCGGACACGGTGAGGAGGGACTTGCGGTGCTCCTGCGGAACAGCAGTGTGCTCGAACTCCGGGTCCAGCTCATGGCTGGCCTGTACCGGCTCCGCCACGGCGGGGTCCTGTCTGGTCATTGTTGGGTCTCCTGAAGGAACCTGGGCGCCGTCAGGCGACCGTGTTGGCGAGAGCGACCGCGGCCTTGGCGAAGGCCTCGGCCGGCGGGTGGGTGATACCGGCGCCGATCATGCCGATGCCCGCGTCCTTGTGGGCGATGGCGGTGTTGATGATCGGCAGGATGCCGGTGGCGAGGACCTTGCGGACGTCGATACCGGTGGGCAGGCCCTGGAAGTTGAGGGCCGGGATCGTCACGTTCGGGTTCTGCGCCGTCGTGATCTCACCCATGTCACGGGTGTAGCCCATGGCCTCCTGCACGGTGCCGCCGACGAGGGCGACGATCGCGGGCGCGGCCGACATCGCGAAGCCACCGAAGCCGTAGGTCTCGGTGATGGCGCTGTCGCCGATGTCGAGACCGGAGTCCTCGGGCTTGTAACCGGCGAACATCGGGCCGACGACCTTCTGCGCCGGGCCGGTGAACCACTGGCCGGGCAGACCGGCGACGCGGACACCGAAGTCGACGCCGTTACGGGCCATGGTCGTGACGATGGTCGAGTTCTCCACGCCGTTGGCGGCGTCGAGGGCGGCCTTGGCCACGGCCATCCAGGTCGGACCGGAGAAGTAGTCGGAGGACGCGACGAAGTCGAAGACCTCCTTCTTCTGCTCGGTCGTGAAGGACGACTGGAGCATGCCCGGGGCGAGCGCCTGGAAGAGGAGCAGCGTGCCGGCGCCGTTGCGGTTGTGGCACTCGTCGCCCATGTGGATGGCCTGCGAGAGCAGCAGACGCAGGTCGATCGGGCCGGTGAACTCGACGGCTTCCTTCAGCATGGGGCCGAAGACGTCGCGCATCCAGATCAGGCGGTCGACGACGCTCTGGTCGTTCGCACCCATCCGCAGGATCTTGGCCATCTGCTCGGACAGGTTGGTGTACGCGATGTTGCCGTGCGTCTCGTTCTTGACGATGTGCACGTACATCGACGCGGAGGTGACACCGGCCATCGAGCCGACCGAGTCCGCCTCGTGACAGGGCTTGAAGGTGATCTGGCCGGAGGCGGCGACCTCGGCGGCCTCGTCCAGGTCCTTGGCCAGGCCCTCGAAGACGATGGCACCGGTGACGGCACCCTTCATCGGGCCGTTCATCCGGTCCCAGGTGATGGGCGGGCCGGAGTGCAGGATCGTGGTCGCCGTCATGCCGGGCACCACGTCCAGGGCACGGCCGAAGCCGATGAGCATCGGACGGGCGGCCAGGATGCGCTCGACGGCCTCGGCGTTGGCGGCCTCGATCTTCTCGGCGACACCCGGTACCTCGAGCGCGTCGAGCGCGGCGAGGGCCTTCGCGTCACCGCCGGCCGGCGGCGCCCAGTCGAGGGTGGTCACCTGCGCACCCTGCGCGCTGATGTCACGGTCGAACATGGCGAGGCCGACGTTGACCACGCTCAGATCGCTGCCGAACAGCGCGGCGGCGGGCGTCAGTTCGGTGTTCTCGGTGCTCATGCCTGTGCCTTCTTCGCGATCTCACGGGCGAACTGGCCCGTCTCGGTGGAGCTGAGGGTGACGGTGACGCCGGCGGCGCGCAGGGCGTCGGTCTGGGCGACGACCGAGGGGGTGTCCAGGTCGGTGCCGAGGACGTAGGCGATGACCTCCAGGTGGCGGCCGGCCTCCTCGGCGATGCGCTGGGCCTCCTGGATGGCGGGCAGCGTCGTGCCGACCGGGTCCTCGTGGGAGCCGAAGCCGAGGACGAAGTCCATGACGATGGCGGCGACCTCGGGGTCCTTCGCCTCCTCGACGATGCGGCCGATGCGCAGGGCCGGGTCGATCATCGGGTGCGGACGACCGTTGGTGAAGTCGTCGTCGCCGAAGTCGAGGAAGGTGTGACCGCGCGAGGGGGCGCCGGCCGGGAGGCGGAAGTCCGCCTTCTTCTGGATGTTGGACCAGACGTCGAGACCGGCGTCGCGCACGGCGTACATGGTCTCGTCGCACAGGGTGCCACCGCAGAACAGGCCGCGGACGTACTTCTGGCCATCGGCGAGGCGGGCGACGACGGCGTCGGCAGCGGCCTCGGCGTCGAAGTCCTCGGCGGCGGACGGCGCGCCACCGGCGAGCTCGACGGCCTTGCGGGCGGCCTGGAGGCTGCCTGCGGCGAAGTGACCGCCGGCGGCGGTGACCGCCTCCTCGGAGCCGTCGATGAACCAGACGACGACGGGCTTGCCCGCGGCGGTGACCTCGGCGAGAACCTTCTTCTCGACGGAGGGGGCCGGCGGCTTGGAGACGAGGACGATGACGTCGGTGGCCGGGTCCGCGGCGAGCGCGCGGATGCCGTCGACCATCATGATGCCGCCGACCTGCTCGGACAGGTCACGGCCGCCCGTGCCGATGAGCTGGGAGACGCCGCCGCCGAGCGCGTGCACGCGGACGGAGACTTCCTGCGAGCCGGTGCCGGACGCGGCGACGATGCCGACGTTGCCGGGGCGCACCTTGTTGCCGAAGCACAGGGCGACGTTGTTGATGATCGCGGTGCCGCAGTCCGGGCCCATCATGAACAGGCCCTTGCTGTGGGCGAGTTGCTTGAGGGCGATCTCTTCCTCGACCGGGACGTTGTCGCTGAAGACCATGACGTGCAGGCCGTTCTCCAGCGCCTTGCGGGCCTCGCGGCCGGCGTAGGCGCCGTTGACCGCGATGATCGCGAGGTTGGAGTCGGGGTTGCCGGTCGCGGCGCTGTCGATCGTGCGGTACGTGACCGCGCCCTCACCGCTCGACGCGGGGGCCTTCTGGACCAGGAGCTCCTCGACCTCCTTCAGTAGCTCCTCGTTGTCGGCGCCCTCTTCCGCGTCGACGACGATCATGAGGTCGCCGGTGCCCGCGGCCTCGAGATCCGCCGTGAGGAGGCCGAGGCTGCCCAGCACGCCCTTGTTCATCTCGGTGCCCATGGCGACGAACGCCTGCTGCACGCCGGGCAGTTGGTTCGCCCGGGTCGAGATGGACATCAGCGATACCGAGTCGAAGTAGGTGTTCTTCTTGACGACTGCTGTGATGCTCACAGCGAACCTCGCAGTTCTTTCTCCAGGCGAAGCCCGGTCACGAGACCGGACAAGATGTCGGTGCCGGACGTGTGGCCGATGGCCAGCACGTTCCGTACCGGGATGCGAAGGGCTTGCGTAACCCGTGCCCCGTTATATCCGGAGGTGCGGGACAGCATGTGCACCAGGTCGAGGACAGGAGCGCGGGCTCTTCCCCGCAGTGCTTCCTCCAGTGTTACGGCACTCAGCCGTGTGGTGCGTCCGGCGTGCTCGCGCAGAACCTGCGCCAGCACCCGCCCGAGCGGGGTGAGCCCGCTGCCGGGTAGGGCGGACAAGAGAGCGGGCGCTGTAAGGAAATCGTCGCCTGCGGGCGTCAGTCCGGGGCCGAGTCCGAGAAGCGCGAGGATCGCGTGACGTATGCCGGATTCATCCGCGGATGTGACAGATCCCACGAATTTCTCGCGCCCGTCGGCCAGTGCCCGGGTGACGGCAACTTCCATGGGGGACGCGGCGGGTGAGGGGCCGAGCATCCCGCCCGGCGACCCGTGTTCCCGCACCAGCTCGTCGAGCGCGTCGGCCGCCACGGAGAGGTCGGCGGGGCCGAGAGCGGCGAGCGACGGGAGAATGGGATGCCATTCCTCGGCGCCCGCCACCTGTATGCGTGTGGGTGTCCCGGGCGCGCCGAGCGCGATGGCCTCCGGCGTGAACTCCACTGACTGGCCCGCCGAGATGGCGCGGTCCGACCAGTGCTCCACGTCGATGACGAGGGTGCGTGGCGCGTTGTCACTGCCGCGCGCGGAGAGGGAAATGAGCATGTCATCCGGCATGAGTATGTTGACGGTGCGACGGAAGACACCTTCCACCACACCCTGCCCGTGGAACGTGCGCAGGTGTGCCAGCAACGCGGCATCGCCCGAGCGTGCGCACAGTGTGCCAGTGGTACCCGTGGATGTCACTGCAACCTCCTCTCCTTCTACTGTGTACACCGAGCCGTCGATTCCCTTTGACGTGCGCTTACTGGTATACCATTTGACTATAGGAAGCGAACAAGTCTGTGGAGGGAATCTGATGCGCATCGTCGCGGCTCTCGGAGGCAACGCGTTGGCCCGGCGGGGGGAGCCGATGACGGCCGACCACCTGCGCGCGAACGTGCGGGCCACCTGTGAGGCTCTTGCTGGTCTCGCTCGTGAGCACGAGCTCGTCATCACGCACGGCAACGGACCGCAGGTCGGTCTGCTGGCACTGCAGAACCTCGCCTACCAGGATGTGGCGGCCTACCCGCTGGACATCCTCGGCGCCGAGACGCAGGGCATGATCGGTTACGTCATCCAGCAGGAGCTCTCCAACGCTCTCGCCGGTGAGCGCGAGGTGGCGGCCATCGTCACCACGACCGAGGTCGACGAGGCGGACCCCGCCTTCGACCGCCCCACCAAGCTCATCGGCCCCACCTACTCCGCCCAGGACGCCGCCGAGGCCGCGTCGGAGTACCGGTGGACCATCGCCCGTGACGGCGCCGCCTTCCGGCGTGTGGTCCCGTCGCCCGCCCCGAAGCGCATCGTGCAGTCGCCGCTCGTGAGCGAGCTGCTCGAGAACGGCAAGCTCGTCGTCTGCGTCGGTGGCGGTGGCGTGCCCGTCAAGATCGACAGCCGGGGCCACCAGATCGGTATGCAGGCCGTCGTCGACAAGGACGCCGCCAGCGCGACCCTCGCGGCCGAGCTGAAGGCCGACGTCCTGCTCATGCTCACCGACGGCGACTTCGTCAGTGAGAACTGGGGCACCCCGGAGCAGCGGGACATCCTGACCGCGTCCCCGGAGGGCATCTCCGAGCTGTCCTTCGCCGAGGGCTCCATGAAGCCGAAGGTCGAGTCCGCGGTGAAGTTCGCCAAGTCCGGCGGCAGCGCGCTCATCGGCCCGCTGGACCGGATCGACGACCTCATCGCCCGCCGCGTGGGCACCGAGATCCGCAACGACGTCCCCGAGGGCATCGTCTGGGTCTGACGTGACCCGGTCGGGTAGGCCTCGGCCGACCCGATGAACACTCTGGCCGCACCCGCCGAATTCCTCGACTTTCAATGGTCGAGGGTCCTGGATCCCTTGGATTCATCGGACTCAATTCGGCGGGTGCGGCCTTTTCCATGCCGCTATACCGCGTTTGTGTGCACGGCCCAAATTCAATGGGGACTTCTGCAATAGGTGAGCACGGGAAGTATTTGCGCACGCATAGAATGCACAAAGAAGGGGCCCGAGAGGCCCCTTCTACGTGTGATGCGCCCTTTTGGGGCGGGATTTCCTACTGCTGGAGGGGCTCCCGGAGCGCCATGTCAGGGCCCGACGACTGCGGCCGCGACGGCTCCGTCCCCGGGCGCTCACCGGCGCGGACCGGCGGCTCGGTGGACAGGTCGGGGCGGGGCGACTTCGGGGTGCGGGGGCCGGCCAGTGTGGCCGTACCGACGGCCGCCGCCAGGAGGACGACCAGCGGGACCCAGATCGCCGTGGCGAAGCCGTGCAGGGTGGCGGCCCGCGCACTGCCGCCGAACGTGGCGGCGGCGCTCGCGGCGACCGTGTTGAAGACGGCGGACCCGATGGAGCCGCCCATCTGCTGGGCCGAGTTCACCGTCGCCGAGGCGATGCCCGAGTCCTGGGCCGGCACGTCGGACGTGGCGCCCGTCATGATGGCCAGGAAGCTGCCGCCCATGCCGACGCTGAACGTGACGAGCGCGGGCAGGACGTTAGCGGCGTACGTCGAGTCGGAGTCCAGGAGCGTGAGCTGGAACAGGCCGCAGGCGGCGATGGTCAGGCCTGCCGTCATCATCACGCGCGGGCCGAGCCGGGGCAGCAGACGCGTGCCGAGCTGCGTGGCGGTCGTGGTGGTGACGAGGCTGATGGGCAGGAAGCCCAGACCGCTCGCGATCGCGGACCAGCCGAGCACGGTCTGCAGGTAGTAGGTGAGGTACAGCGCCACGGACAGCTGGCCCGCCATCAACGAGGCACCGGCCAGCAGCGCGGCGACGCGGCGCCGGTCGCGTACCAGGCGGGGCGGCAGCAGCGGGGACGCGGCGCGGGTCTGCCACCAGGCGAACGCCGTGAGGAGGACCGCGCCGCCGAGCAGCGTGCCGAGCACGGCGGGGGACGTCCAGCCCAGGGCCTCGGCCTGGCTGCACCCGTACACCAGCGTCGTCAGGCCGCCGCAGCCGAGGATCGCGCCGGCGATGTCGATGCGGCCTGCGAGGCGCTGCGTGAGGTCCCGGGGCGTCCAGGCCGTGCCCAGCAGGGTGAGGAGGGCGATGGGTACGTTCACGAGCAGACACCAGCGCCAGCCGAACCACTGCGTGAGCAGTCCGCCGAGGACGACGCCGAGCGAGGCGCCGGCGCCGCCGAGCGCGCCGAAGACGGCGATGGCCTTACGGCGCTCGCGCGGGTCGGTGAAGGTCGTGGCCACGAGGGCGAGCGCGGAGGCCGCCAGAAGGGCGGCGAAGGCGCCCTGGACGGCTCGGGCGGCGAAGAGGGTCTGCGCGGTGGGCGCGAAGCCGGCCGCCGCGGAGGCGACCGCGAAGCCCACCAGGCCGGCGGCGAAGGTGCGCTTGCGGCCCGCCTTGTCGGCGATGCGCCCGGCGAGGAGGAGGAGTCCTCCGAAGGCGACTGTGTAGGAAGTCACCACCCATGGACGGTCACCCACGGCCATGTGCAGTTGAGACTGCATGGAGGGCATCGCCACGTTCACGATGGTGCTGTCGAGCAGGATCATCAGCTGGGCGAGGCCGAGGACGCACAGCGCCCACCAGCGCCGTGGATCCGGGAGTTGCTCCTGAGGGGTTCGGGATGTTGGGGAAGACGCTGGCATGTACTTTTTGTATACCAAAGTTAGGCTGAACGTAAAGGTCAGGTCCAGGGGATGGACGTACTGGCAGTAATGGCATACAGAAGCTTGACTCGTCGGTAGCTCCCGTGTTGGCCTGAGTGTCGGTTTCGCCCGCGTGCGTGGGCAAATTTGCCCACGCAATGAATGCCGCATGAACACGAGGTGGCCCGGGTGTTGTCAAAATTTCAATTCACCTATTGACCGCCTGCCTACCCACCCGTAATCTCACTTTCCGAAAAGAGGAAGTGTTATTCCGCAATACGGAAAGCCGGGTGTGCCATGGCCGCCGTGCACGAAAAGCAATCTCTTGACGCGGTCGACGCGGGCCCGCGGACCAGTCCCGCGCTGTACAGCCCCGACCTCGCCCCCACCAAGAAGGAAGGGCGCAAGTGGGGCGCCTACAGCGTCTTCACCCTCTGGGGCAACGACGTCCACAGTCTTGGTAACTACGCCTTCGCGATCGGGCTCTTCGCGCTCGGCATGAGCGTCTGGAGCATCCTGGCGGCCTTCGTCATCGCCTCGGTGCTGCTGTTCCTGCTCCTGACCCTCTCCGGGTACATGGGGAGCAAGACGGGTGTCCCGTTCCCCGTCATGAGCCGCATCTCCTTCGGCATCAAGGGCGCGCAGATACCGGCCATCGTGCGCGGTGTCGTGGCCATCGCCTGGTTCGGCATCCAGACGTACCTCGCGTCGTCCGTGCTCGGAGCCCTGGCCAAGGTGCTCTTCCCCGGACTCCGCTCGCTCGACGAGAACTCGTTCCTCGGACTCTCCACCCTGGGCTGGGCGACGTTCCTCACCCTCTGGGTCGTCCAGGTCGTCATCGTCAGCTACGGCATGGAGCTCATCCGCAAGTACATGGAGTTCGCCGCTCCGACCATCCTCATCACGATGACCGCCCTGGCCATCTGGATGTTCGTCCGCGCCGGCGGCTCGATCGCCATCTCGACCGGCCACGCCCCGAGCGGCTTCGGCATGTGGCGCCAGATCTTCGAGAGCGCCGCCCTCTGGGTCGTCATCTACGGCACGTTCGTGCTCAACTTCTGTGACTTCACCCGCTCCGCCAAGAGCAACCGCTCCATCGTCCGCGGCAACCTCATCGGCATCCCGGTGAACATGCTGTACTTCGCCGTCATCGTGGTCGTGCTCAGCGGCGCCCAGTTCAAGCTCGACGGCAAGGTCATCACGGGTCCCGAGGACATCGTCCGGTCGATCCCCAACACGTACCTGATGGCAGCCGCCTCGCTCGCCTTCATCACCCTCACCATCGCGGTGAACCTCATGGCGAACTTCGTGGCGCCCATCTACGCCCTGGTCAACCTGTTCCCGCGCAAGCTCAACTTCCGCCGCGCCGGCATCGTGAGCGCGTCCATCGGCCTGGTCATCCTGCCGTGGAACCTCTACGACAACCCCACCGTGGTCAACTACTTCCTCGGCGGCCTCGGAGCCCTGCTCGGCCCGATCTTCGGTGTCGTCATGGCCGACTACTGGATGGTCCGCCGCACCAAGGTCAACGTGCCCGACCTCTACACCGACGAGCGTGACGGCGAGTACTTCTACCAGCGCGGATTCAACCTGCGGGCCATCGGCGCCTTCGTCCCCGCCGCGGCCGTGGCCGTCGTCGTCGCCCTGGTCCCCGCCTTCAAGTCCATGTCCGGCTTCTCCTGGTTCATCGGCGCGGCCCTCTCCGCCGTGATCTACCTGATCGCGGCCGACCGCAAGAAGCAGACCCTGGACGTGGACGGCGAAGCGATCGCCGTCGCCGCCGCCTGACCCACCGCACCACATCGGCCCCCACGCCGACCCTCAGCAAGGAACAATGCACAAATGCGTATCCTCGTCGTGAACGTCAACACCACCGCCTCGATGACCGAGAGCATCGGCGCGCAGGCCGCCTCCGTGGCCTCCCCCGGAACGGAGATCGTTCCCCTGACCCCGCCGTTCGGCGCGGAGTCCGTGGAGGGCAACTACGAGAGCTACCTCGCGGCCATCGCCGTGATGGAAGCGGTCCGCGCCTACCCGCACCCCTTCGACGCGGTCATCCAGGCCGGTTACGGCGAGCACGGCCGCGAGGGCCTCCAGGAGCTCCTGGACGTCCCGGTCGTCGACATCACGGAAGCCGCCGCCAGCACCGCCCAGTTCCTCGGCCACCGCTACTCCGTGGTCACCACCCTGGACCGGGCCGTGCCCCTCATCGAGGACCGGCTCAAGCTCGCGGGCCTCACCGACCGCTGCGCCTCTGTGCGCGCCAGCGGCATGTCCGTGCTCGAGCTGGAGAGCAACGAGGAAGCCGCGGTCGAGGCGATCGTGGAGCAGGCGGCCCTGGCCGTCGAGCAGGACAAGGCCGAGGTCATCTGCCTGGGCTGCGGCGGCATGGCCGGCCTCACCGAGCAGGTCGTGAAGCGCACGGGCGTCCCCGTCGTGGACGGCGTCGCGGCGGCCGTGACCATCGCCGAGTCCCTCGTTCGCCTCGGCCTCACCACCTCGAAGGTCCGCACGTACGCGACCCCGCGCCCCAAGAAGATCCGCAACTGGCCCCCGGCCAACCTGACGGACGGCGAGGCGTAAGTCCCACGCCCGCCGGTTCCAGGAATCGGCAGACGTCTCGGGCCGTGCGTCCGGGTGTGCGGGAGCACCCCGGGCGCACGGCCTTTTCTTCTGCCATGACCCGTGCGGACTACGCGCCGGGAAGCAGCCGCCGGATCGGGGAAGGGACGGAGGGTGCCTCTGGGATCCGAGCGGCTGAGCGAGCTGCTGAGCCGGGTGCCCGATGTCAGCCTGCGGGCTCTGGACCGGGTGCCCGGCGGCAGCGTGCTCGTGAAGGGCCTGCGGAACCCGGTCGTCGTCCAGATGCTGCGGGCCACCGCCGCGGCGACCATCGCCTACGTCATCGCGCTCCGCCTCAGCCGCGAGCCCGCCCCGCTCACCGCGCCCCTCACGGCACTCCTGGTCGTACAGGTGACCCTGTACGCGACCGTGAAGGTGAGCATCCGCCGTATCAACGCCGTGGTCGTCGGGGTGTTCATCGCCATCGCGTTCAGCGCGCTCGTGGGGCTGAGCTGGTGGAGTCTCGCGCTGATCATCCTGGCCTCGCTCACCATCGGCCCCTACGTCCGCGCCAACGAGTTCGTGCCCGAGGTCGCGATCAGCGCGATGCTCGTCCTCGGCGTCACCCGGGTGGCGGCAAGCGCCTGGGACCGCGTACTCGAAACGCTCATCGGCGCCCTGACCGGCCTCGCGTTCAACCTGTTCTTCGCGCCTCCCGTGTGGGTGGACACGGCGGGCGACGCGCTGCAGGACCTGGCCCGGCGGATGCGACAGCTGCTGCTCGACCTCGGCGACCAGCTCGTGGACCCGACGCCGTGGCCGCTCGCCGCGGAACGGCTGCACGAGGCCCGCCGCCTCGACCAGGACATCGCCGAGGTCGACGTCTCCCTCCGCCAGGCCGAGGACAGCCTCCGGCTCAACCCGCGCGTAAAGGAAGGACGGCTGCACCGCGTCGTCCTGCGCACCGGCCTCGACACCCTGGAGATCTGCACCGTCGTCCTGCGCGTCCTCGCCCGCACTCTGACGGACCTGGCCAAACAGCGCGAGGAGGAGTGGCTCCTCGAACCCGAGGTGTCCCTCGCGATGCGTGAACTGCTCGGCCGCGTCGCGGACGCGGTCATCAGCTTCGCCGTCCTCGTCGCCACCGGCACCAGCGAGGAGTCGGAACGGGCCGAGGAACACCTGGTGAGCAATCTCGCAGCGGCTGGGGTCCAGCGCGAACGGGTGGCGCGACTACTCGTGGACTCCCTCCGGGAGGACCCCAGCCACTGGCAGCTGCAAGGCGCCCTGCTCACCGAGATCGACCGCATCCTCGCCGAACTCGACACCGAACACCGCTCGCAGCGCCTGATGGAGGAACTGGACCGCAACAGCCAGCAACTGCACGACCGCTTTCCGGCTCTCGCCGGGCTGCGGAGCTGGGCGCGCAGGCACCGGCCCCGGGTACGCGGTCGCCGCTGAGCTACATGTCTCAGACGGACAGCTTGCGGATCTCGTCGTGGATGTGGGCGACGAGCGGTTGTGCCAGATGGCGATGGGTGTGGTCGGTGATCGCCGTGACGACCGATCCGCCGGCGTGCCGCATGAACGTGAGCGCGAGAGGGTGGCCGGGACCGAGCGGAGGAAGCCCCGCCATCGCGGTCAGCCGTGCGCGGCCGAGCGTGAGCTCACCCGCGTGTGTGGCCACGCTGCTGCACAGCAGGGAGAAGTAGCGCGGTGAGTCGACGTAGTGGCTCATCGCGCTGCCCAGGGCGGTCACCTTGCGCGGCTGCGACGCGACCATGGTGGCCTGGGCGCGCGCCCTGGCCCCGATCGCGCCCTGCCTGATGAAGGCGTCGACGGCGGCGAGCCGCGCCCGCGCCTCCCGCTGGGTGGGGAGCGGAACGCGCACGGTCGCGTAATGGTTGCCGAGCAGCTCCCTCTCCTCGTCGGTGCGTACGTCGACGGGGACCAGGGCGCACACTCCCGGCAGGTACGGGAAGCGGCCGGTGAGGCCCAGGGTGCGCAGGGCTCCGGAAGCGGAGGCGAGGAAGACGGCGTTGGCGGAGGCCCGAGAGGCGGGTCCGGAGGTGACGTAGTGGGGCGGCTTGCGCGCGGCCTCCAGGTCCTCGCTCGGTACGTGCCGGAAGGCGATGACGCGCTGCGGGTCCACGTCGCCATGGAAGGGCAGGGTCCGCGCCTTGGGGATTAAGTCGCCCAGATTCCAGGCGAGTTGACGGGCGCGTGAGGACGAGGCCGCGGGCGGCGGGACGGTCGCTTGGCGGTGCGCGTCCGCGGTTTCGTCGAACAGGGCGCGGAGCACGGTGGCGATGGACCGGCCGTCGAGGAGGGCATGGTGCGCGCGCAGCAGGAGGACGAAACCGTCGGCGGACGGGACGAGATGCAGGTGCCACAGTGGGCGACGGTCGTCGAGCGGTGCGGTGAACAGGGTGGCGATGTGTCCCTCAAGGCCGGGGGCCGGGACGTGGGGGCTTTCGCTGATGTGGTGGTCCGCGTCGAACTCCGGGCCGGTCGACCACTGGGGCCAGCTGTCGGAGTCGGGTACGTGGGGCATCTGACTCAGCCGCTGGTAGGGCGCGAGGCGCTTGCGGGCGAGGGCGCGCAGCGCGGCCAGGGTGGGAGGCGGGCCCTCGAACCAGGTGAGCAGCGCGCCGGTCATGTTGGAACCGCCCTCGCTCTGCTGACGATGCAGCCAGGCGTCCAGGGGAGGCATGGCGGTGACGGTCGACTCTGCCGGGGGTGCGGTGAGGTGTGGCGTCGCGGACTGGGTCACGAGGTTTCCTCAAGTCGATGGTCGATGGTTGATGTGTGTTGTCACGTGTGGGTGGGGGCTTACGGCAATTGGTATCCGCGTACTCACGCGAGCCGGGCGACCGCCTGGGCCACGGCGCCGGCACCGTCCTCGCGGGCCAGGCGCGCCGCCGCCGCCGTGGCGTTCCGGGCCAGCCCGTGAGCCCGCACGGTCCGCGTGAGCGCGTCGGCCAGCCGTGCCGCCGTCAGCTCCGTGCAGGGCAGTGCTCCCGCGCTGACCCCGAGCTGTCCGAGCCGGGCGGCCCACCAGGGCTGATCGGTCATCACCGGTACCGGCACCGCCGGTACGCCGGCTCGCAGCCCGGCCGCGGTGGTGCCGGCGCCCGCGTGGTGGACGACTGCGGCGGTCTGCGGCATCAGCCAGCCGTGCGGCACTTCACCGACCGTGATGACGTCGTCGTCGACCACGGAGAGCCCCGCCCAGCCCGACTGGACCACTCCTCGCAGCCCTGCGCGCCGCAGCGCCTGCGCAGCGATCTGCCCGAGCTGCTCGGGATCGCCGGGCATCATGCTGCCGAAGCCGATGAGGACCGGGGGAGGACCTGCCACGAGGAAGTCCGTTACCAGCGTGGGTGGTTGATAGTTCGGGCACTCGTGCGGCCACCAGTAACCGGGCACGTGCAGTCCCGGTCGCCAGTCCGACGGGCGGGGGACGACCCAGGGACTGTAGCCGTGCCAGATGGGCCACTGCTCGCGCTCACGCGCTGCTCGCAGCCGATGGCCGCTGCGGTGGGTGATGCCCAGGCGCTCGTGGGTGGCGCGGTGGGCCGTGCGGTAGAGCGTGTCGAAGAGCAGGTTCGCGGTGTGACCGCGCAAGCGGTTGGTGCGGGCCGGGCCGCGCCAGGCCGTCGTACAGGGCGAGAACTCGACGGTGGGAACGTCGGGTTGGAGGAAGACGCCCATGCTGGGGATGCCGTGATGGCGCGCGACGGCCGAGCCGATCGGGGCCGCGATCGTCGACAGAAGGATGACGTCGGCCTTCGGATCCACCGCCGTGAGCACGTCGTCGACCAGCGACAGCATGGCCTGCTCGGTGTCCCGGGCCAGTGACCGTAACGACCCGAGCGCCCGAACCGCGCCCGACGGGCGCGACGGAGACACGGCCGCTGCGGTGAGATGGGTGTGCGCGCCGATCAGCGCCTCGAAGGGGTCGGCCTGCAGCGGTTTCATGCGGAGGCCGCAACACTCCACCAGCGGGGCGAACTTGGCGTGCGTGACCAGCTCGACGTCGTGGCCCTCGGCGAGCAGCCGGTGCGCGAGACCGGTGTACGGGGCTACCGATCCGGTCGTGCCCACCGTGATGACTTGGATCCGCATCGAGTGGAGCTCTCCTGTGGGATGTCGGACGGGTCTGTGTGTGGGGGGACGGCTCTCAGGGTGTGACGCAGAGCCGGGACGTGCGCTCGACCTCGCGGCAATAGGCGAGCTGGTCCAGGGGCTCGCCCATCAGGAAGTGCGTGATCAGACCGGCGAGTTCGACCGGACGCTCCAGCGGAAGCATGTGGTCGGCGTCGGCCACCCGCGTGAACCAGCTGTCGGAGCACGTGGCAGCCAGCTCCCGGCACAGGTCAGGCGTCGTGAACGCGTCGTGCTCACCGGTGGTGACCAGCACCGGCATGGCCGGGGGCCGGCTGGTGTCGAGCATCTCGTGCCGGAGCAGGCGCATCGTATTGGCGAGGTGCTTCTCGACGTCCTCGTCACTGAGGTTGAGCAACCGGCGCACCAGGAACCGGCGTACGCGCGCGCCCGCGGCGACGGAGTCGATCCGGTCTGCGTTGACCATGAACGCGACGGTCTCCTGCGCGAACTCCTCCCTGCGCCCCTCGGCCAGCAGGTCCAGGGTTCTGCGCATGGCGACGCGGGCGTGTCCGGGAATGGACGTCATCGTGCCCACCAGCACCATTTTCTCGACCAGTTCGGGCCGCCGCTGCGCGAGCCGGTACGCGATCGCCGTACCGTACGAGCCGCCCACGAGATGGACCGAGGACAGACCCACCTCGTCGATCATGTGCGCCAGGGCGTCCGCGAGGAAGTCGGCGCCGTGCCGGTCCGGAAGGACGTTCCCCGCACCCCAGCCCGGCAGATCGACGGTGAAGACGTCGGCGTGGGCGAGCAGCTCACGCTCCAGACGCCCCCAGCTCTCCTTGGTCTGGAACGCGCCGCCGACCAGCACCAGGGGCGCCATGCGCGGGGAGGCCGCCGGCACCAGACGTGACTCGCAGCGGTAGCCCTCCCACTCATGGCGGGACACGACGGCGGCGGAACGGGTACGGGTGTTCGGGGCGGCCAGTACGGGATCCATCAGAGACACGGAGCGTTGACCTCCGCCCTATGAATTGCCGTAGCGCAGCAAGGGATCGACTCTGATGATGTCCTGACATAAACGTACATTGACATGCCATCAAGGTAGCGCCCGATAGAAACAATAGGTTCCATTCGCTGGAAATTTGCTGAACCATGACGGGTTGCCGGGTGAGCGGGCGCGGCGCGGCGGGCACGGGAGGCGGGTTGTGCGAGGTGGGAGGTGTCGTCAACTCCCGTATCGTTGGCAGACACTCTGAACTTCGGCCGTCAACCGTGCTTTACGCATGGGGAGTTGGGGCGGTTCGTCCGGCGGGCGCGGGAATGTGACAGCTGTTCTGGAGGCCGGCTTGGATCCGGCCCTCACCATGTGATCGCATGTGCGGATGCAATCGAACGAACCTTCCGTGGACGACACCGCGCAGATCCCGGCGACCGAGGACGCGGCGAGCGCGAGCGCGGACGAGGGAAAGAGCCAGGAGCCGAGCCCGAGCCAGGGCGAGACTCAGGGTCAGGACAAGACTCAGGACCAGAAAGCCCGCCCCAAGAGCCGTCGCCGCGTCATCGTCCGCCGGACCGCGAAGACGGTCGTCGGCCTCGGCGTCGTACTCGCCTTCCTGGCCCTCGGTGACCGTTGGGCCGTGCTCTACGCCGAGAACGTCGCGGCGAGCGAGGCGCAGAAGGCCCTGCACCTGCGTGCCGCGCCCGAAGTGCACATCGACGGCTTCCCCTTCGTGGCGACGGCCCTCACCGGCGACCTCGACCACGTCGAGGTGAACATCCCCGACATCTCCGCCGGGCCCGTCTCCGTCGCGCAGGTCAAGGCGAACGTGGACGACATCCACATCGACGGCCTCCCCACCTCGGTCAAGGGCGTGGTCCTGGGCAAGGTGCGCGGCGACGTGTTCCTCGACTTCGAGGACCTGAACCGTGAAGTCGGCGCCTCACAGATCCACTTGACCCCCGGCCGCGAGAAGAACACCGTGGACGCCCGCGGTGACATCCCGGTGGGCGGTACGCAGATGCAGGTCCGGGCGCGCGGCGAGGTGCAGCGCGTCGGCGACCGTGGTGTGGCGCTGACCGTGTCCGGCACCCGCCTGGTGATTCCCGGTGTCCTCACGTACACCCCGGGCAAGGGCGGCGGGCTCCAGCTGGCCGCGCCGGCCGCCGGCAAGGTGGACGAGGGCGACTTCAAGCAGACGACCGGGCAGCGTCTCGTACCGGGCCGGATGATGAAGGGCAAGGTGCTGGACACGCTGATCGACCACCCGGCACTGCTGAAGCCCGCCGGTATCGATCCGTCGCTGCTCAAGGGCCTGCAGAAGACGCAGGAGCCGAAGGTCGCCGAGGCGATGGAGTTCTCGGCCGAGCTGCCGAAGGACATGCCGGGCGACCTGGGCCTGCGTGACATCAGTGTCCGCAAGGACGGCATCGCCGTGCAGCTGACGGGCACCGACGTCCCCGTGGGTTAGTGCTTCGGCCGCCCGCCGCGTCCGGGCTCGGGTGTGCGTGTGGCGCCCGGGCGCGGGCGGGGGCGGCCTGCTGACGCCTCGTCCGGGCGGTCGTGTGCGGATCAGGAAGACCAGTGCCGCTGATCTTCCTGAGAGCCCGTCCTGCTAGCGTCTGCACCGTTGTTGAGGGTGTGTCACCGGCACGCCGGACGGGGAGGACGAACGCACCATGATGGGCCACTCGCACGCGATGAGCGGTACCTTGCTCTTCGCAGGCACCGCACCCTTTCTGCCACCCCTGGTGATGCACACTCATCTGTCTCCGCAGGAGATCCTGATGGGCACCGTGCTCTGCGCGGGCGCCGCGCTGCTGCCGGACCTGGACCACCACGACGGCACCATCGCCAACTTCCTCGGCCCGGTGTCCAAGACGCTGTGCCGCTTCGTGGCCTGGATCTCCGGCGGCCACCGCCACGCCACCCACTCGCTGTTCTTCGTGGTCCTGATGACCGTGGGCACCTGGGCCGGAGTGACGTACCTGGGCAGGCCGTTCACCCTCGGCATGACCTTCTTCCTCCTCGCCCTGGCGGTGCGGGCGCTCAACCTGTGCCCGCCCGGACACGGCTTCTCCGCCTGGGCCACGATCGTCGCCATGGCGGGGATAGGCACCGCGGTGATCGCCAAATTCATCCCCTCCGCCCCCGGTTGGCTCCCGTACGCCGTCGGGCTCGGCTGTGTGGCCCACCTGCTCGGCGACTCGATCACCAAGCAGGGCGCGCCGTGGCTCTGGCCGCTGAAGAACCGCTACGAGATCGTCATCATCAAGAGCAGTGGCAACAAGCTGGAGACGGAGATACTGGTCCCGATCATGGGGGTCGCCACCGTCGTCCTGCTGTGGTTCACGGCTCTGTCGCCGCACCCTCTTCATTTCGCAGGCCTTCACTAGCCCGCGTCACCGGATCGCCCGGCACGGCCCGGGTGATCCGGCTCTCGGCCCGCTCGGTCGAAGCGGCCCGCTCGGTCGAACCAGCCCGTTCGATCCGCTCGCCGTCCAGCGCCGCAGCCACCTCCGACAGCTCCGGCCTCGGGTCCAGGGCGGAACGGATCTCCTCCAGGCCGAGGCCGTCGCTGTCGCCGTCGAGGAGGTGCTTGCGCACGAACCTCTTCGGATGCAGGTCAGCGAGTTCCAGATCTTTGAACTCAGGGCCCAGTTCCGAGCGGGCCTCTTCCTTGGCCGCCTCGGAGAACGCGCGGACCTTCCGCAGGGACGCGGCCGCCTTCTGTATGACCTCGGGCAGCTTGTCCGGGCCGAACAGCAGAACGACCATGATGCCGAGGACGAGCAGGTCCGGGGCGCTCACGTCGAAGAACATCAGCGGGTCCGCCCTTTCGCTGAAGAGAAAGACGGAGGTGACGGGCTCATGGCCGCACGACCTGGGTCTCGTCCGCGCTGACGTCGGCGGCCGGCGCCGGCGGCGGCCGGCGGGCGGTGTCGCTCACCTTGATCAGTACGGCGACCAGCAACCAGTTGGCGACCATGGACGAACCGCCCTGGGCGAGGAACGGCAGGGCCTTGCCGGTGAGCGGGATGAGCCCGGTGACGCCGCCCACGACGACGAAGACCTGGAGAATGAGCGCCGAGGCCAGGCCGCCGGCGAGCAGCTTGCCGAACGGGTCGGCCACGGTCAGGGCGGTGCGCAGACCTCGCTCGGCGAGCAGCGCGTAGAGCAGGATGACGAGCGTCACGCCGGTCAGCCCGAGTTCCTCGCCGACCGTGGTGAGGATGAAGTCGCTGCGCCCGGCGAAGCCGATGAGCTCCGGATGGCCCTGGCCCAGGCCGCTGCCAAGGAGGCCGCCCGAGCCGAAGCTGAACAGCGCCTGGGCGGCCTGGTCCGACACGAGGCCCGGCGGGCGCTGGTTCGGCGGCAGGAAGATGTCCATGGGGTGCAGCCAGGCGACGACACGGCCGTGCACGTGCGGTTCGAAGGAACCGACCACGAAGGCGCCGATGGCGAACATCACGACACCGAACACCACCCAGCTCGTGCGCTCCGTGGCGACGTACAGCATGATCACGAACACGCCGAAGAAGATCAGCGAGGTGCCGAGGTCCCGCTCGAAGATCAGGACGAGCAGGCTCAGGATCCACACGGCGGCGACCGGCCCGAGCTGGCGGCCGCGCGGCAGGTACATGCCCATGAAGCGCCGTCCGGCGAGCGCGAGGGCGTCCCTGCGCATCGTCAGGTACCCGGCGAAGAACACCACGATGACGATCTTCACGAACTCGCCGGGCTGGAAGGACAGCGGCCCGATGAAGACCCACCGCTTGGCGCCGTAGACGTCGCCGGGAGAGAACGTCGGCGCGATCAGCAGGACCATGCCCACGGCGATCGTCACGTACGGATAGCGCTGCAGCCTGCGGTGGTCCTTCAGCAGCACCACCACCCCGGCGAACACCGCCACCGCGATGGCGCACCACATCAACTGCCCCGGGGCCGAGGCCGACGCGTGGTGGTAGTGGGTCTGGTACGCGATGTCGAGACGGTGGATGAGGACGAGCCCGAGGCCGCTCAGCAGAGTGGCCAGCGGCAGGATCAGTGGATCGGCGTGCTGCGCGAACCGGCGTACGGCGACGTGGCACACCAGCGGCAGCACGGCCGCGGACGCGCACGTCAGGGCCATGCTGGGCGGTAGCTTCCCGGTGAGGGCGAGGGCAGTCTCGGCGTAGCCGTAGCAGCAGATGAGGATGGCGCCGATCAGCGGCACCAGCTCCATTCCCCGGTCGCTCAGGTGCCCCGGCCGGCCCGTCCGCACAGCCAGTTTCGCCGGTCTGCGGCGACCACTCATGCCTTCTCCCTCGGTGCTCGTTCGGGTGCGTCGCTGTGCGACCCGTTCAGGGAGACGGAGATCGGATTTCGTTGGTTGCGCAATGGCGCAAATGAAATGTGGCCGAGGGTGGGCGGGGTCCCGCTGAGAAGCGCGGGGATCAGCGGCGTAAGGGCGTCACCGCACCGCGGTCACCCCGGACATGACCGGCGCCGCTGTGGACGCGCGGATGACCGGGCGGGACGGCAGGTGGGACGTCACCGTGAGGCGCCGGCCCGCGAGCAGGTCGATGAGGCGCGTGAACGCGAGCGCGCCGACCTCGTCGAGCGGGACGTCGAGCGCGGTCACCGGGGGAGTCGTGGCCCGCAGGCTGCTCAGATCGTCGGCGGCGGCGAGGCTGATGTCCTCGGGGACCCGGCGGTTCACCGCCAAGAGCCCGTGCAGCAGGCCCAGGGCCAGATAGCTGTTGTAGGCGAGGACGGCCGTGGCGGTCCGGGGGAGATCACGCGCCGCCGCGATGCCCGCGTCGAACGTCGGAGGCAGCGGACCGAGGACATGCAGCCGGGCCGCCGCCTGTGCGGCCCGCTCCGCGAGGGCCGCACGCCGTTGCTGGTCGGCCCAGGAGCCGGCGGGCCCCGAGATGTAGGCGATGTCGTGGTGGCCCAGGTCCAGCAGGTGGTCCAGGAGCTGGGTCAGGCCCGTCGCCGTGTCGGCCACCACGGCGGGCAGCCGGCCGACCTGCCGGTCGACCAGGACGAGGGGCAGGCGCTGCGAGCGCTCCCGCAGGGCCGAGTCCGTACCGACCGGGGTGACCATGATCAGTCCGTCGGCCTGCTCCGCGAGACGGTCCGCAAGGGCGGCCTCGCGCGCGTCGTCGTACTCGGACACGGCGATCAGGAGGTGATGGCCGGACTCCTCGGCCTCCCGCTGCGCGCCCGTGACAAGCGGGGCGAAGAACGGGTTGGAGAGCGTCGGAACGATCAGGCCGACCATGCCCGTCCGGCCCGTGGTCAGCGCGCGGGCGGCGGCGTTCGGATGGAAGCCGAGGCGCTCGGCGGCCTCGCGCACCCGCAGCCGGGTCGACTCCGCGACCAGCTCCGGGCGCTGCAGCGCCCGAGAGGCCGTGGCCTTGGAGACCCCCGCCGCGCGCGCCACGTCCATCAGCGTCGCCATTCCCGTCCCCCTGTCCGACGTGCCCGCCCCGTGCTCACGAGCCCCAGTGTTCACGAGCCCCAGTGTTCACTTTCTCTTTATGGCGTGTCATGATACCTGCAACCGGTCTCTGCAACCGGTTTCAGAGAACGGTTGCAGAGACTGGAACAAGCCGGGTGCCCCCACCGCCCACGCCCCTCCCCGCGTCGATGCCGCCGCAGGCAGCCCTGCCCGACCCCTCATCCCCGCAGAGGTCCCGTATGCCATCCCCCGTCCCCACGGCCGACGAGCAGACCGTCGTCCCGAACGAGCCGCCCGCCTCTCTCGTCGAGCGACTCTTCAGCGTCCGCGGTCGCGGAAGCACCCACCGCACCGAACTCGTGGCCGGCGCCTCGATGTTCATGGCCGCCGCCTACGCCGTGGTCGTCGTCCCCGGTCAGCTGGCCGAGGCCGGTGTCCCGCACGGCGCCGCGACCACCGCCGTGATCATGGCGATCGCCCTCGCCACTCTGGCGATGGGCCTGTTCGCCAACCTGCCGTTCGTCGTCGCGCCCGGTCTCGGCGGCGTGGCGCTGATCGCGTTCACCATCGTCGGCCAGGACCACGTCCCGTGGGACACCGCGCTCGGCATGGTGTTCTGGTCCGGCGTGGCCTTCCTCGTACTGACCCTGCTCGGCATCCGTGACCTGGTCACACGCCTGATGCCGATGAACCTCAAGTACGCCATCAGCGGCGGCCTCGGCCTCTACATCGCCCTGATCGGCTTCCGGGGCGCGAACCTCGTCGTCGGCAACGCCGACCGCGCGGCCCTCAACGTCGGCGACCTGTCGAAGCCGGCCGGTCTGCTGGCCCTCGCGGGCCTGCTGCTGCTCACGGTCCTCGTGTCGCGGAAGGTGCCCGGCGCCTTCCTCATCACCATCGCGGTCGTGACGATCGCCGGCATTCCGTTCGGCGTCACCCACGTGCCGGACAGCCTGTTCTCGGCGCCGGACTCGCCCGGCCCGATGCTGTTCCACATCGACATCCTGGGCGCCCTCAAGCCCGAGTACTTCCCGTACATCTTCGCGTTCTTCGTGTCGGAGTTCTTCTCCATGACCGGGACGCTGCTGGCCGTCTCCGGGCGGGCCGGGCTCCTCAAGGAGGACGGCTCCATCCCCGGTTCCCGTCGTCCCTTCATCGTCGACTCCGTGTCGGTGATGGGTGGCGCCGCGGTCGGCGCGCCCTCGATGACCGCCTACCTGGAGTCGACGGCCGGCGCCGACTCGGGCGGCAAGACCGGTCTCTCCTCGGTCTGGGCGGCCTGCGGCTTCGGCCTCCTGCTGCTGGTCACGCCGTTCGCGACGCTGATCCCCTCGGCGGCCACCGCGCCCGTCCTGATCTACATCGGTCTGACCATGCTCGGCGCGCTCAAGAACGTCGACTTCAAGGACCCGACCAACGCGATCCCGGCCGCGCTCACCGTGGCGACCACGCTGTTCTTCGGCAACTTCGGTACGGGTATCGCGGTCGGCCTCGCCGCCCACGTCCTGGTCAAGACGGCCGCGGGCCGGATCAGCGAGGTGGCCTGGCCGCTGTGGATCGTGATGATCCCGCTCGGCTACTACTTCTACACGCTCGTCCCGTAAAGCGGCCGGGGCACAACCCCGTTCCGCGGAGCCGCCGGGGCGCATCCCGCCCCGCTCGCCAGGTGATGACCACGTCCGAAAAGGAGCACGACGACATGAGTGAACAGCACGACCTCCGGATCTTCGGTGGGACCGTGGTGTCCACCTTCACCGGCGAGGAGTTCGCCGCGGACGTGTACGTCCGGGGGAACGAGATCAGCGCGGTCCTGCCGCCGGGCACCCCCGCCGAGGCACGTGAGGACATCGACGCCACCGGTATGCGGATCGTCCCCGGGTTCGTGGACGCCCACATGCACATCGAGAGCGCGTTCCTCACGCCGCAGCAGTTCGCCGCGGTGACGCTCGCCCGGGGCACCACGACCGTCCTCGCCGACCCGCACGAGATCGTCAACGTCGCGGGCCGGGACGCCATGCGCTGGATGATCGAGGCCGGCGAGGACACGGCGCAGACGCAGCTGTGGGGCGTGCCGTCGTGCGTCCCCGCGCTCGAAGGCCTCGAGCACGCCGGTGCGTCCCTGTCCGCCGACGACATCGCCGAGATGCTGCGGTGGCCCGGCGTCGCGGCGCTCGGCGAGGTCATGGACTACCGGGCGGTCGTCGCAGGGGACCCGAAGATGCGGGACGTGACCGCGGCGGCCCGCGAACAGGGCACGATCCTCGACGGCCACTGCCCGAACCTCAGCGGCGCCGAACTCAGCGCCTACCTCGCCACGGGTGTGGACTCCGACCACACCAAGAACCGCACCGAGGTGGTCCTCGAGAAGGCCCGTATGGGCATGACGATGATGCTCCAGGAGAAGTGCCTCGACGAGGAGATCGCCGAGGCGCTGCTCGCCCTGCCGCAGCTGCCGCCGCTCTGCCTCGTCACCGACGACCTGGCGGCCGATCACATCGTCACCAAGGGACACCTGGACCACATCGCCCGCGTGGCGGTGGCGGCCGGGTTCCCGGCCCACGTCGTCCTGCGCGCCCTGACGTGGACCCCCGCGCAGCGGCTGCGGCTGTACGACCGGGGCGTCGTCTCGCCGGGCAAGCGGGCCGACCTGGTCCTGCTGCGCGGTGAACTCGCCGCGTTCGACCCGGCGCTCGTCCTCGCGGGCGGCCGCCTTGTCGGCCGGGACGGGGCGGCGGTGCACGAGACCCCTGCCACGGACGCCGGCACTCTCGCGAGCCGTGTCGACGTCGAGCCCCAGGACGCCGACGGCTTCCGCTGGCGCGTCGACCTGCCGGACGGGACCCACACGTTCCGTGCGATGCGTGTGAACGCCCGCGACACCTACACCGAGGCGGCAGAGGTCGAACTCCCCGTGGCCGACGGTGAAGTGGACTGGGAGGGCAGGACGGTACTGGTCCGAGTCCGCAACCGCCACGGGCGTGACGGAGTCGTCTTCGCGCCGCTGCTCGGCCGGGACCTGGCCCACGGCGCCGTCGCCACGACGTACGCGCACGACAGCCACAACCTGGTGACGATCGGTACGTCCCGTGCCGCGATGGCCGCCGCGTCGGCCACCGTGGTCGCCGACGGCGGCGGCGTCGCCGTCGTCCGCGGCTCCGCCGGCGAGGACGTGGCGGCCCGGATGCCGCTGCCCGTGGGCGGCGTGCTCTCGGACCGGCCGGCCGCGCGGGTCGCCGACGAGGCGGGCGCTGTGCGCTCCGCGCTTGAGGCGTGGGGGTGGGAGCACCTCAACCCCTTCATGAGTGTCTCCACGCTGACGCTCGCGGTGTCGCCGGCGCTGAAGATCACGGACCGCTCGCTCGTGGATGTGGTGCGGCGGGCGCCGGTGGGGGCGACGGTGTCGGCCTGATCGGCAGGCCCAGGCGTTGAGTTGACGGGGGTGGCACCGGGTGGGTGCCGCCCCCGTCAGGCATTCCGCATGTGGGCGGGGACCCGGGTGCCGGAATACGGCGTACCCAGCCGCAAGTTGACCCGCCCCAACGTGCGCAATGATCAGCCGCGTGTGCGCAACGAATGCGCGTTGGCGCGGAGGCGCCACCCTCGTAGCCTCCTTGCAGCCCCCCCGCACGACGCTGGTTCGCCGATACCTCCAAGGAGCAGCAATGACACTCTCCCGACGTGCCGTCGTCACGGGAATCGCAGGTGGGTCGGTCATGGCGGCCGCAGGCAGCGCGTACGCCGGTACCGGGGACGACGCCGTGCAGAACATCCTGAGCGCCGCCGGTGCGTGGCGGCAGACCGCGGCCGAGCGCGACATGCTGTACCGGCAGGCCTTCAACATCGCGCGCGACCGCATCGACTCGGTGCTGCGCGGGCGGGGTCAGGAGCGCCGCGGCCGCAGACCCCTCGCGATCATCTCCGACGTCGACGACACCGTACTGTCCTCCGACACCTACTGGGCGCGGCTGATCTCCGCCGGCAAGCAGGCCTTCGACGACGACATGTGGGACGCCTGGGTACGCGAGAACGGCCCGACCGCCACCCCGGGCGCCGTCGAGTTCACGCGCTACGCCGAGAGCAAGGGCGTCGAGATCTTCTACGTCTCCTCCCGCGATCAGGGCCCGGACACACAGGAGTTGGGGATCGCCAACCTGCGTCACGCAGGTCTCGCCTTCGCCGACGACGCACACGTGACCATGCTGCGGGAGTCGTCCAACAAGGAGCCCGCACAGCAGGCCGTGGCCAGCGGGCACGAGGTGATCGCCTACCTCGGCGACAACCTCAACGACTTCCGCCGCCGCTACTACGTCACGTCTGTCTCGCAGCGGAAGGCACTGGCCGCCGAGGACGCCGAGCACTTCGGGCGCGACTTCATCCTCTTCCCCAACAACACCGACGGCCACTGGATGCGGGCCGTCTTCGGGGAGAGCGAGCCCGCCGACACCCCGGCCTACCGCGCCCGCATGTTGCAGGCCGCGGAAGGACTCGTGCGCTGACCTCGCCCGCAGCGGTCGCCGATCACGCCGTCAGAGGTGATGGTGGAGTCATGGGGGACCGCCCCGAGGAGGTTGCACATGTCCATGATGGACAAGCTGAAGAACATGGTGAAGGGCCACGAGGACCAGGTGGAGAAGGGCATCGACAAGGCCGGCGACGCCGTCGACAGCAAGACGGAGGGCAAGTACAGCGGCCAGGTCGACCAGGCGCAGGACAAGCTCAAGAACGAGTTCGGCAGGCAGGGGGACCAGGGTCAGCCGCCGCAGTCCTGACCGCAGTCCTGACCTCTGAGGCCCGGTCGCGGCCGAGAACTCACGCGTACGACCGTGCTCGCGGAGCGCGACGCCCCACCGGCGTCGCGCTCCGCCGCGCTGTTCCGGCACGCTGTTCCGGCACGGAACGGACGCGAGAGCGCGCAGGAGCTTCACGATCGACGGGCACTCGACGGGCACATTGTCTGGACAGCGTCGTCGCCGGGTCGTACCTTGACGCATCTTCGAGTGGACGTCAGCAGGGGTGCGGGCACGCACCCGTGCCGAAGACGTGGGAGGAACCCCGCATGGGTCCGTACCTGCCGGACACCGTTCGTCAGTACGCCACCGAACGCCCCGAAGCACCCGCGGTCACCGAAGGCGACCGCACCCTCACCTACGCCGAGCTCGACGATCGCGCCAACCGCGCGGCCCAGGCCCTGCTTGCCCTGGGCCTCGACGAGGGCGCCCACGTCGGCTGCCTGGCCCGGCCGGGCACGATGTCGGCGGAGATCGTACTGGCCTGCGCCAAGACCGGACTCGTGGCGACGCCGCTCAACTGGCGCCTCACGGAAGGCGAGTTGACCGCCGTCGCCCGCGACGCGCAGTTACGGGCGGTGGTGACCCAGGGCGAGTTCCTCCCGGGCGCACGCGCCGTCCGAGCCGTGCTCCCCGGCATCCCGCTGATCGTCGACGGCGAACCGGCACCCGGTGAACTGGCCTACGGGACATGGCTGAAGGACGCCTCCGACAGCGACCCCCTCCACGCCGGCACGGGCGGCACCGTGTTCCTCCAGCTGTACACCTCCGGCACGACGGGCCTGCCCAAGGGCGTGCAGCTGACGCTCGGCAACGTCGAATCCGGGCCGTCCCAACTGGCGGAGATGGGCTGGTCCGACCGGAGCGTCTCGCTGAACGCGATGCCCGTCTTCCACATCGCCGGCACCGGCTGGCTGCTTGTCGCACTCAGCGCGGGCGCGCACTCCGTGACCGTTCCGGACCTAGTGCCGCAGCGGGTCGTGGACCTGATGGAGCACCATCGGATCACCCACGCCTTCTTCGTCCCGGCGGTGCTGCACCTGCTGACACAGCTGCCCGACATCCGTGAACGCGACTTCTCCGCACTCCGAACGATCGTCTACGGCGCCTCACCCATCACGCCGGTACTGCTCCGCCGCTCGATGGAGATCTTCGGCTGCGGCTTCTATCAGAAGTACGGGCAGACGGAGACGGCCGGCGCGGCGACCCGCCTTCTCCCGTCGGACCACGACCCGGACGGCCCGCGCGCCCATCTGCTCCGCTCGGCGGGCAACGCCCTCCCGGGCGCCGCCGTAGCGATCGTCGACCCGGTGACGGCGGAGCCGCTGGCCTCCGGCGAGGTCGGCGAGATCGTCACCCGCTCCCACCACGTGACGCCCGGCTACTGGCAACGGCCCGACGAGAACGCCAAGCTCTTCACGCCGGACGGCTGGCTCAGAACAGGCGACGCCGGCTACCTGGACGCCGACGGATACCTGTTCATCACCGACCGCATCAAGGACATCGTCATCACCGGCGGGGAGAACGTGTACCCGGTCGACGTCGAGTCCGCCCTGGCCGAACACCCGGCAGTCTGCGACGTCGCCGTCTTCGGCACCCCGGACGAGACCTGGGGCGAGGCGGTCACCGCGGCGGTGGTGCTGCACGACAACGCCGACGAAGTCACCGCCGCCGACCTCATCGATTTCACCCGCACCCGAATCGCTTCATACAAGAAGCCCCGCATCATCCACTTCGTCAAAGAACTCCCACGCAACCCGAGCGGCAAGATCCTCAAACGGGTCCTGAGGGAGAGCCTGGGCGGCTGAAGCCCTCACCCATCGGGTGCCGTCCGGCGAACTCGTTGGCCAGTATGCCCATCAGGACGACATCGTGATGCCGACCGGCGAAGAACACGTGGTCGCGGAGACGTCCCTCCTCGACAAAACCGAGCCTGCGGTGAAGCGTCAAAGACGCCTCGTTGTGGGCGAAGACCCGCGCCTCGCACTTGTGGTAGCGCCGCTCGGCGAACATGAAGCGCAGCAGCATCACCACGGCTTCCGACGCGTAGCCCTTGCGCCGTTGTCCAGCACCCATCGTCACGCCGTACTCGAAGCGGCCGGCGCTGGGGTCCGCGTGGTTCGAGCCGACGGCACCCACCGCCTCCCCGGTGTCGACGGCCTCGATCACCATCCGGAAGCTATCGCCGTCGGTCCCCGCGGAGGCCTGCTCCTTTGCCCAGAGGCGGAAGGCCTCGGCTGAACGGGGCGGGCGCAGCAGGTCGCCGTGTCGCTCCTCGTCCTCGGCGAAGCGCATGAACGCGGGCCAGTCGTCGGGCTCGACACCACGAAGGCGCACCCGTTCACCCGTCCAGAAGGAGGTCATCCCGTATTCGATCACGCTGCTTCGCAAGCGGTCCACAGGGCGCGTTCCAGCGCCTCACCACCTTGATCGTCAAGCCGAACAGCCGCCCTCCCCCACGGGCCTGGCCCTGCTCGGCGCGCTGTCCGGCAGTCTCGCCAGGACTGTCGCCGACGAACGCGACCGCGAGGCCTCCGTCGTCACCTTCCTGGGGACCGCCTCCGGAGTGGCCATCGCCGGGATCGGCTCACCGTTCTTGGGACTCCTCGTCGGTGTTCTCGCTCACGTAATGCTCAATGTCGCCCTCGCCCGCCGAGAGCCGGCCGGCCCGCACGGCGAGGACCGCGACCGTGACCTGGAACCGGCCGCCGGCGCCGAGGCGCGTCACGCGTGAGAATGCTCTGCGGGCCGCCACTCCCGTGCGGGGAGTGGCGGCCCTTGTCACAGCGGGGGAGTCATGCTGAGGGAACTCCCCATGGTTTCACTGGAGTTGGGAGGCGTCAGCCGTCCGACTCAGCCGACGGGATGTACGCACCCGGCACGTCCTGCGGAGCGTAGAGCTTGCTCTCGCCGGGGTACGGCTTCGACCACTCGTGCGTCTGGTACCACGTGAAGTGGTTCATCTGCGCGGGGTTGGCGAAGTCCGGCTTGGCGTCGCGGCCGCTCAGGCGCTGCTTCGACTGCCAGGCTTCCCACGTCGCCGCGAGCGCCCGCTTGTCCGCCGGGACGGTCGCCTTGGGCGCGGGCGCCGCCTGCGGGTTCTGCGCCGCCGGGGTGTCCGTGCCGCACGAGGGCGGCGTCTTGAGGCCGTCGGTCAGCGAGGTCCGGTTCGGCAGGGCCTTGAACGGGGTGAAGTCCGCGTTCTTCGTGAACGCCCCGCGCATCGGGCTGGCCGCGCTGTCCTTCTGGTTCATCGGGCGGATGCCCAGGATCTGCTCGATGGTCCGGATCATCGTGATCTGGGAGTAGTAACGGCTGTCGACGACGCCGTGGCGCGCGTACGGGCTGATGATCTGGATGGGGGCGCGGTGGCCGTCCACGTGGTCGAGCCCCGCCTGCGAGTCGTCCTCGACGATGAAGATCGCCGAGTCCTTCCAGTACTTGCTGTGCGAGATCTCCTCGACGATCCGGCCGGTGGCGAGGTCGTTGTCGGCGACCTGGGCCGCCGCGTTCGCCGGGCCGCCGGTGTGGTCGCTGGAGAGCCAGAACATGTTGAAGTTGGCCGGCCCGTTCTTCTCGAAGTCACGCTTCCAGATCTCGGACCGGTAGACGTCCGGGACGCTGGTGTCGAACTGCGGGAACCCGTGCACCGTCACGTCGTTGAGCGACGGGATCGGCGACGACGAGTTGAGCTGGTAGGCGGTGTCCTGGCCGGTCGCCGCCATGTTCTTGCTGTCGCAGTACAGGTTCTGCCAGCTCGCGCCGGCCGGCTTGGTCAGGAACTGCTGGAACTCGCCGAAGTTCCGCACGGACTTCCCGGCCGCCTGGGCGCCGGTCCAGATGAAGCCGGTCCGCTGGTGGCCGAGCGCGTCGTCCTCGGTGTCGTAACTGCGGGCGTACTCACCGGCCGTGGACTCGGTGTACTCCGGATTGTCCGCCTGCATCAGCCAGTTGTGGCCCTCGGCGGAGTTTGTGCCGATGTCGTACGTGTTGTCGTACAGGCCGAACTGCTTGGCCATCGCGTGCTGGTTGGGCGTCACGTTCTCGCCGAACTGCGCGAGGGACGGGTCGCCGTTGCCCTCGGGGACGTCGCCGAAGACCTGGTCGTAGGTGCGGTTCTCCTTGACGATCATGAAGACGTGCTTGATCGTCGAGGGGTCGCCGAGCCGCAGCGGGACCGGCACCGGCTTCGCGTCGCTCTTGCCGTCGGCCCGCGCGACCGAGTTGCCGTTCCAGCCGTTCTGCTGGAACACCTTCCCCGTCTGGGACTTGATGACGTCGTCGCTCGGCAGCTTGAACCGCTGGAGGCTGGACGTCGTGTCGTGGGTGGCGTGGCCGGCGGCCTTGGTGGGCCGGCGGGCGTCGATGCCACGGGTGTTGGACACGACCACCTGATCGCCGACGGTGGTGATCTCCGAGGGGAAGTAGTCCGTCGGGAGCAGACCGACGTAACTCACCGGCTCCTGCGGGCTCTTGTACCGGTACACGGCGACGGCGTTCGCGCGGCCGAGCGTCACCAGGAGGTGGCCGTCGTCGGTCAGCGTCGCCGCGTCGGGCTCGTAGCCGACCGACGCCTCGGGCCACGGCTGGGTGGCGATCGTCTGGACGACCTTGTCCTTCGTCGTGTCGATGACCGACACGTCGTTGGTCGCCGTGTTGGTGACGAACAGCGCGTTCTTCTTCGCGTACAGGGCGGTCGGGTGCAGACCGACATTGATGCTCTGGACGGCGGCCGCCGGGTCCGCGAGGTCGATGACGCTGACCGTGCCCGTGGTGGTGGAGGCGGTCTTCGGGTCGGCCGGAACCTGCGTGTTGTACGAGTTGATCGTGCTCTCGCCGGGCTTCGCCGGGCGCCCGCCCTCGTTGCTGACGTAGAGCTTGCTGCCGACCTTCGCGAGGTCGCGCGGCGCGTTGCCGACGGCCCAGCTGCGCTGGATGGCGCCGGTCGCCGCGTCGATGGCGACGACCTTGTTCTGGCCGTTGACGGCCGAGTACACGGTCGAGCCGTCGGGGGAGAAGACCGCCTCGCCCGCCAGCGCGTGCCGGGGTCCGTCCGCCGGGATCTTGACGGCCGTCGGGTCGGCGAGACTGCCGTCCGCCTTCACGGTGAACCGGGTGTAGCCGTCGATCTGACCCAGCCACAGCTGCGATCCGTCGGGCGAGTACGTCGGGCCTTCCTGGCCCACGTCGTTGCCGCTGATCTTAAGGTCCGCGTCCGCGGCCTTGCCGACGTACTGCTGCACCTTCCACGTCTTCAGGTCCACGATCGACAGCGCCACTCCGCCGTCCGTAACCGAGGCCGCGAGGTGGGTGCCGTCCGGGCTCACCGAGGACGACATGATCTTGCCCCGGTCGAGGACGAGACGGTCGCCGTACGGAGCGATGTACTGGTTGCTGGAGACGACCTGACCGCGATCGGTCACCTGGCCGACCTGGTCCGTGCCGAACTGCTGGGTCTGGGCGAAGGCGGTGCCCGCGGCGGCCACGGCGAGCGCGGTGACGCCGGCCACTGCCAGAGGTATCCGACGTCCGGTGCGTCTGACGGGAAGGCCGGAGAGGGCTCCCGCAGGACGCCTGCGACGGCGCGTTACCTGCATTGACGTGTCCCTTCTGGACGGGGGTGATCTCCGGGAGGTGGAGATCTCAGGGGTGGAGCGGTGCGGGGGGTGGGGTCTTTGGGGGTAGCCCGGGGGATCTGGGGTGGCCCGGGCTGTGCGGTGGCCGGGGGCTACTTGGACAGCAGCTCGACCGTGCCGTCGAACTGCCAGAGCGGGTTGGGCTCGTCGCCTGTCGGGGTGCGCACCAGGAAGTAGCCGTTGACTTCCTTCGGGCCGTCGCCGTCGGCCATGTACCGGCCGTCCGCGGTGACGTCGAGCTGGTATATGGCCGAACCGGTGGCCTCGATGCCGGGGAGATGCCACGACACGACGCAGCGCCAGTCGTTGCCCGGCCCTTCGGCGCCGTCGCTCACATCGCCCTTGGTGCACGCCGCCGAGGCCTTCAACTGCTTCTCGGTGACGTCGGGGCGGTTGAGCTGCGTGGTCTGGAGGCGGTACAGGTGGGCGAAGGCCGTGGCGACCGAACGCTGCACCTTCTCCTGCCCGATCCCGGAGCCCGTCCCCGTACTCGTCGGCATGAGCGCTGCGACGGTCACAGCGGTGAGGCCGATGAGAGGGAGTGCGGCGGTGGTGATCGCGCGGCGCCCCGCACCGTCGTGGGCCGGGTTGGTGAAGTCCCGCCGCAGGAAGATCCAGTACGCCAGTGCCGTCGCGGTCACGGCCCACAGCAGGCTCACGGCTACGGCGATGAGGAGCGGGCCGAGCTGCGCCGGAGCGGTGAACAGGCCGTTCCAGGCGATGAACGCGTAACCGGGCAGGGCGAAGCGTACGGCTACGGGCAGCGGCAGCATCTGGGCGAGCTGCATCGCGAGCGCGAGGAGCGCGGGCAGCAGGAGGCCCATCGGCGAGCGGCCCAGGGCGACCGAGCCCAGGAGCCCGACGGCGGCCAGGGCCAGGGTCGGCGCGAGGACGCTCACCCACGCGAGGAGCACCTTGACCGCCGCGTCCCCCGGCGCCAGCAGGTGGCCGTCGAGACCGGGCAGCCGCTGGTCACCCACCGCGAGCAGCCCACCGGCCGTGCTGGAACAGGCGAGCCCGGCGACGAGCAACAGGATGACGCTCAGGCTGGCCAGCGCCTTCGCCGCGAAGATCCGCCGTGGCGACCGGACCGCCACGAGCAGATGGCGCCAGGTGCCGAGCCGGTCCTCGCACGCGAACACATCACCGGCGACCATCGACGTCAGCAACGGCAGCGCCCACGAACCCGCGAAGCCGAGCGTCACCAAGGGCCCGGCCCACCCGGTGGCGTGCATCCAGCGGCCGAAGAGGGTGTCGACGGGCAGCGAACTCTGGCGGCTCACGGCGGCGACGAAGAGCGCGGGAGCGATCCAGCAGACGAGGAGCAGCAGCCGGATGCGCCACTGGGAGACGAGTTTGACCAGCTCGAAGCGGTAGGTGTGAGCCGTGGATACGCTCCCTGCGTAAGGGAGTTGGGGTCTGGCGGCGGTGGGCGTGGCGTCGGTCTCGGTGGGCGTGGCCGTGTCCGTCACTGTCTCGTCTCCTGCTGCTCGGTGAGGGTGAGGAACGCCGCTTCGAGGGGCGACACCACGGGGGCGAGTTCGCGCAGGGCGACGCCGGCCTGGACGAGCCGCACCACGAGGGCGTCGAGGGCGGGCGTGGGTGCGCGGACGACGAGCGTCCCGGTGCCGTCGACGACCTGGACTCCGGGGGTCTCGGCCGCGATGCGACGGGCTTTCGCCGGGTCACCGGTCAGCAGCCGGTAGTCGAGTTCGCCGTTCTCGGCGGCCAGCTTGGCCAGCGGGCCGGAGAAGACGACGCGTCCCGTGGCGACGATGGTGACCTCGGAGCACAGTGCCTCCAGGTCGTCCATGCGGTGGCTCGACAGCACGACCGTCGTCCCGCGCTCCGCGAGCCCGGTCAGCACGCCGTGCACGTGCTTCTTGCCCGCAGGGTCAAGGCCGTTGGCCGGTTCGTCGAGCACGAGCAGCCGGGGCCGGGTGAGCAGGGCGGCGGCGAGTCCGAGCCGCTGACGCATTCCCAGGGAGAAGCCGCGGGTCCGGTCGTCGGCGACATCGGTGAGACCGACCTGGTCCAGTACGTCGTCGATGCCCGCCGCCCGCGCGTCGTGGCCGCGAAGTGAGGCAAGGGCGGCGAGGTTCTGGCGGGCGGTGAGCCAGGGGTAGAGACCGGGACCGTCGACGAAACCCGAGACACCCTCGGCCGCGGCGAGCGAGCGCCCGGCCGGCGTGCCCAGGATCTCCAGGCTGCCGCCGTCGGCGACGGCGAGACCGAGCAGCAGACCGAGGAGTGTCGTCTTGCCGGCGCCGTTCGGCCCGACCAGACCGTGGATCTGACCCGGCGCCACATCGAGATCGATGCCGTCGAGTGCGACGACGTCGCCGAAACACTTGGTGATCCCACGAGCCCGTACGGCGTGCGTTGCGTCCATGAGTCCCTTCCCCTCGAAGCCTCCGAAGCCTGAAGACTCCGAGGACGTTAGGGGCGGCACACGACGTGGGCAGAGACAGCTACTGGCCGTTCATGGAACGAAAGACGACGGCAATTCGACTGGAAACCGAACTGGCGGACATACGAAAGGAGTTGTAGCGGAATGTCCGAGTGTCCCCGGCGGTGGCAGTAGGGGGGCGCGGGGCCCGGTGGATAGGCTGGCGCGATGTCGACGCTCGGCTACACCGGCGCCGTCGTCGTCGAACCAGCCTGCGCGAGGATCCCGGTGGACCGGGGGACACTCGACGAGGACGGTGTGATCACGGACCCGGCCGTGCGTGCCCAACTGGCTGACGTGCTGGACATGTTGGCGAAAGCCCGCTGACGCCTCAGGGACGCCTCGGCGATTCCCCGCCGACGCATCAGTGACGCCCCCAGTGATTTCTCAGGGTTTCATTCACTCGCGGTCCCGATCCCTTCCATGATCTCCCGCTGGTGCCGGTGCCCCACCGTCTCGTAACCGACCACGGTGACGACCGGCGCGAGCATCACGATGAGGAGGCATACGGCGACGGGGACACCGGCCGCGGCCAGCAGTACCGCCGCGAGCAGTACGGCCAGCGTCAGCGAGATCAGCAGTACGTGGAACGGGTCTGCCGTCGACACCAGGAGCGTGTGCAGGAGGTAAATCATCATCAGGTACAGGCCGACCGGGATGGCCAGGGACAGCACCACGGCCACGTCGCTGATCTCCGAGTGGTGTTCCAGTTGCAGGCCGGCCACGTGCAGCCCGGCCCCGGCTCCGGCCACGCCGATGAACAGCGGGATGTGCCCGTAACCGAAGAGGTATCCGCGGTTGCGGCGGTGGGTCAGGATGTCGCCGAACGGGGCCGAGAAGTACACCCACCACATGCCGAAGGTGAGCCCGACACCCGCGACGACCACGGCGATCGCGTTGCCGGTCCAATGCGTTCCGGCGACGCCACCCAGCAGATCACCCGACGACGCGACCGTGCCGACGACCCCCTCCCCGAGCACGATGATCGCGAACAGGCTGTACCGCTCGGCGACATGATGAGGATGCCAGGGGGTGCCGCCCGCATTGCCCTGGGCCAGGACCGGCAGGACCAGTTCGAGTACGCCGAGCACCATGAACGCGGTGAACACGACGCCGAGCGGGAGACGGACGAACGCGACCACGCACCAGCCGAGTTGGACGAAGACCGTCCAGCGGATCATCGAGAAACCCACCGTGCGGAACGCGGGCGATTCCCGGGCCGCGCGCCACCACTGCGACATCATCGCCAAGCGCATCACGACGTACCCGAGCACCATGATCCGTACGTCGAGGTGTCCGCCCACGTCGATCGAGTGGAACATCGCGGGCAGGCCGAGCGAGAACACGACGACGCCGATCATCTGCACCATCGTCAGGACGCGGTAGAGCCAGTCGTCCGTGCCGAACGCCGACGCGAACCAGCTGAAGCTGATCCACGCGACGGAGATGGCGAACATCGCGAGGACGAACGCCTCCACCGCCTGCCAGGAGTGTCCCTCGGCGACCATCTCGGCGAAGTGCAAGGCGGCGGTGCCCACCGCGACCACGAAGGTCAGGTCGAAGAGCAGTTCCAGGGGAGTGGAGACCCGGCCGAGTTCCTCGGGATCGCGTCCGGTCATGGGCACGCGGCTGTGCGCCAGGTTCCCGCCCGAGCCGGAGGTGCTGGGGGAGTCGTCGTCGCTCATGCGAGGCATGATGCCGCACGCCGATCCATGGTCCTGGGCTCGGCGAGGATATAGGCGTCGGCGCCGCTACGGGGGGAACGGCGCCGACGTCTCCGAGAGTGTGGCATATGCCGACGCCGCGACGGAAGCCTCGGTCAGGTGTGAGGGCAGGGGGTCTAGCCGGTGACCGGACCGATGGTGAAAACGTTCGAGCACACCCGCAGTGCCGCCGGGACGAGCATGGCGTGCGTGGAGGCCGGCGGATACACCCGCACGTACGTGCCCGTGGTGCGACAGGCGCCGCCGATGGGGCCGTTGGTGGTGTGGATGACGGCCGTTGCCGTGTGGGCGGGCTGGATCGTCACCGTGTTGTACGTCTGCCCGGAGCGCGCGGCCGCCGCACCGATCTGCTGGTGGGCGGTGTTCAGGACGCTCACCCCGGGGTAGCCGCGCAGCGCGCACGCGGTGGTGCTGGTGTTGGTGAACTTGACGGGCCAGTACAGCTGGCCGGCCCCGAAGTCCTTCGCGCCCATCGACGCGTACAGGTCACCGGCGGCGCAGGTACGAACGCTGCTCGCGGCCTGCGCCTGGACGGTCCGGGCCGTGGCCCCGGTGGTGGTGCTCCCGGTAGTGGCCATCGCTGTGGCCGCGACGCCCGCGGTGGCCAGGGCCACGGCCGCGCCGATCGTCGTGAGTTTGCCGAGGAGAGGGAGTTTGGAAGGCTGGAACATGGCAACACGCCTCCGTCGCCGTATTCCGACAGATTGTCGGCTATGAACAGTGACCCGTGGCAGCCCCGAATGGTTGCACGGGAACCGTCGGAATCTCCCGCCTACGCACCGCGGGCGTCACCGGAAAGGGCCACGCCGATCCGCCGACCGCCCACCGTGAACGCTGCGCCGCGAAAGTCGTGCGAATCTTCCGGCGGAAGATGTCAAGAAGACGCCCGCGGCTCCGACCAACGGTCGAAGGGGCCCCGCCGGGGCCCGCGAAACCCCGAGGAGTACGAGATGAAGTTCCTGATCAGTATGCACATCAACCCGGCCGTCCTCGACGCGCTCACGGACGAGGAGAAGACGGCGATCGGCGACGGCCACGGCAGGTTCATCGCCGAGCTGAAGGAGTCCGGCGAACTGATCAACACGCAGGCGCTGGTCGACCCGTCGCAGGCCGCGGTCGTGACCGTACGCAACGGCCAGCCGGTGGTCACCGACGGCCCCTTCCTGGAGTCGAAGGAATTCCTCGGCGGCTTCTACCTGATCGACTGCGAGAACAAGGAGCGCGCGATCGAGCTGGCGACGCGGGTTCCCGACGCCGCGATCGAGGGTCTCGGCGTAGAGGTGCGCCAGGTGATGTTCTACGACGGACAATTGGAGGCATGACCGCCCCCGCCGTCGAGGACCTGCTGCGTGAGCTGACGCCTCAGGTCCTCGGCGCCCTGGTGCGCCGGCACGGACAGTTCGAGGGGTGCGAGGACGCCGTACAGGAGGCGTGTCTGGCCGCCACCGTGCAGTGGCCGGCCGAGGGGGTGCCCGACAATCCGCGCGGCTGGCTGATGACGGTCGCCTCCCGGCGGCTCATCGACGAGATGCGCAGCGACCACGCGCGCCGCGAGCGGGAATCGGCAACGGCCGCCGAGGAGGTCGTGCCCGAGGACGTTCCGGCCACCGACGACACGCTCGTCCTGCTGTTCCTGTGCTGTCATCCGACGCTGACCCCGGCCTCCCAGACCGCGCTGACGCTGCGTGCGGTCGGCGGGCTCACCACCGCCGAGATCGCCCGCGCGTTCCTGGTCCCGGAGGCCACGATGGCGGCCAGGATCAGTCGTGCCAAGCAGCGCATCAAGGCGGCGGGCAGCTCGTTCACCCTGCCCGGCGGCGAGGAGCGCGAGGCGCGGCTGCGCGTCGTCCTGCACGTCCTCTACCTGATCTTCAACGAGGGTTACACCGCCTCCTCGGGCAGCGAGCTGCACCGCACGGACCTCGCGCAGGAGGCGATCCGGCTCACCAGGACCGTGCACGCTCAGCTGCCCGAGGACGGCGAGGTCACCGGGCTGCTCGCGCTGATGCTCGTGACCCACGCCCGCAGGCACACCCGTACGACGCGGGCCGGTGACCTCGTGCCCCTGGACGAGCAGGACCGCACGCTATGGGACCGCGCCCTCATCGACGAGGGCATGGAACTCGTCAAGGTGTCACTCGCCGGCCCGGCCCTCGGCCCCTACGCACTCCAGGCGGCCATCGCCGCCACCCACGCCGACGCGGCCACCGCCGAGGACACCAACTGGCAGCAGGTGCACGCCCTTTACCTGATCCTGGAAAGGATCGCGCCCAACCCGATGGTCACCCTCAACCGGGCGATCGCCCTCGCCGAGACCGAGGGCCCGTCCGCCGGACTGGCCTTGTTGTCCGGCCTCGACAGCGACGACCGGATGGCAGGACACCACCGGCTGCTCTCCGTACGGGCACACCTGCTGGAGAAGACGGGCGACACCGCAGGCGCGTACGAGAACTACCGGCGCGCCGCGAAAGCCACCGCGAGCATCGCCGAACAGCGCTACCTGGAGTCGCGGGCGCGGCGGCTGAACACGTAGAACCAAGGCTGGAAATGCGGCCTCAGCTCGTGAGGATGACGAGTTGCTGGGTCGCCCGGGTCATCGCCACGTAGCGGTCGACGGCCCCCTCGATGCCCCCCCCGAATTTCTCCGGGTCGACGAGGACGACCAGGTCGAATTCCAGACCCTTCGACAGCTCCGGGGTCAGCGACCGGACGCGTGAAGTCGACCGGACACGCGAAGTCGACCGGGCGCGCGAAGTCGCCTGGAACGTCGGATCACCGATGACGCACGCGATGCCTTCGGCGTGCGCGGCGAGCCAGCCGTCCAGTACCGCCTCCAGGTCGGAGACGGGACCGCGGACGACGGGGATCCCGCTGCTGCGGACCGACGTGGGCACGTTCGCGTCGGGGAGGGCGGCCCGGATGACCGGCTCGGCCTCCGCCATCACCTCTTCCGGTGTGCGGTAGTTGATGCTCAGAGAGGCCACGTCGATCTGGTCCAGGCCGATCCGCTTGAGCCGTTCCTCCCACGACTCGGTGAACCCGTGCCGTGCCTGCGCGCGGTCCCCGACGATCGTGAAACTGCGGGACGGGCAACGCAGCAGCAGCATCTGCCACTCGGCATCGGTCAGTTCCTGCGCCTCGTCCACGACGACGTGGGCGAACGGGCCCGCCAGGCGGTCCGGTTCGACCGTGGGCAGGGCGCTCTCGTCGATCAGGCTGTCCTGAAGGTCCTTGCCGCGCAGCATCCGCACCGCGCCCTCGCTGTCGTCGCCGGCCGAGGAGAAGTCGGCGGCCGAGAGGATCTCGTCGATGACACCGGCCATACGCTCACGCTCGGCGGCGACAGCGGCGTCATGGCGGCGCTTGCGCCGTGCTGTCTCCGGGTCGCCGAGCCGCTGCCGCGCCGCGTCGAGAAGCGGCAGGTCGGACACGGTCCAGGCCTGCGCGTCCGCCCGCCGCAGCTTCAGCACGTCCTCGCGGCCGAGCCAGGGAGCACACAGCCGCAGATACGCGGGCACCGTCCACAGATCGCCCACCAGGTCGGCGGCTTCGAGGAGCGGCCACGCGCGGTTCAACGCCGTGACCAGCTCCCTGTCCTGCCGCAGCGAGCGCAGGAACAGCTCGGGCGAGACGCCGTCCTCGTCCTCGTCCATGCCCAGCTTGTCCATGAGGATCGCCGCGAGCTCCTCCCAGATCTGCTCGCGCGCCTCGTTGTGCGGGGTGCCCGGATCCGGGGCCCGGAACGCCTCGGACCAGTCGGCGGCGCTCACCCGCACATCGGACCAGGCCGTCGTGACGGTCATCGCTTCCGTAGGCGGTTCCTCGTAGATGCTGACCGCCTTCTCGATGGCCTTCACCATGCTCGCGGACGACTTCAGGAGCGCCACGTCAGGATCGGCCTCGACCGCCGCCCCGGTACCCTCGGCGACGAGATCCCGCAACGTGCAGGTCTGGACACCCTCCTCGCCGAGGCTGGGCAGCACGTCGGCGACGTACGCCAGATACGGCTCGTGCGGGCCGACGAACAGGACGCCGCCCCTGTTGTGGCTGAGGCGCGGGTCCGAATAGAGCAGGTACGCCGAGCGGTGCAGGGCGACGACCGTCTTGCCCGTGCCGGGACCACCGTCCACGACGAGCGCGCCGCGCGATCCCGCGCGGATGATGGCGTCCTGGTCGGCCTGGATCGTGGACAGCACGTCCCGCATCCGCTCGGACCGGTTGGTGCCCAGGCTGGCGATGAACGCGGACTGGTCGTCGAGCGCCGCGTGCTGTTCGAGCCCGTCCGGGGTGAACACCTCGTCCCAGTAATCGCTGATCAGGCCGCCGGTCCAGCGGTACCGGCGGCGGCTCGCGAGGCCCATCGGGCGGGCGTGGGTCGCCGCGAAGAACGGCTCGGCCGCAGGGGAGCGCCAGTCGACGAGGAGCCGGCGGCCTGCGCTGTCGGTGAGCCCGAGCCGCCCGATGTACAGGGGGCCCGAGCCGTCCGCACCGACCACGCGTCCGAGGCACAGGTCGAGACCGAAGCGCCGCAGCGTACGCAGGCGACTCGTCAGCCGGTGGATCTCCGCGTCCCGGTCCATCGCCTCACGGCCGATGCCGCCGGGCATCCTCCGCTGGGCGGCGAGGCGGTCGGACAGTTCGTCGATCGACTGCCTGAGGCTGTCCGCGATGGCCGCGAAATGCCGTTCGTCGTCGGCGATCAGCGCCGGATCGGCCTTGGGGGAGAGGCCCTCGGGAAGGGCGAACGCGCTGACGGTCAGGGGATCCACCTCATCAGCTCCACTGCACGAACTATCGACAGCTGCACTGCACGAACCATCGACGGACAACTGCACACGCACCTCGTGAATCTCCGTTTTCCGCAGGTTATGGCCTTGGAGCGAGGATTTTGCAGCACGATGGGGGCCTTGCCGCAAGCCCCCTGTGAGCTATAAGTTGAAAGTGGCAAGGAGTGGGTATGCCTCCGGCCCGTCACCTCAACCCATGAGCCGCTGACCTCGGCTGACAGTCCCGCCTGCGTGTAGGCGGCGATGACCTGAGTGGGCGTTTTATCGTGGATTGATGCGAGACGTTCCGAAATGGGCCTTATTCACGTCCGGCTGCGCCCCCGTCCTGCTGGTCGGCGGCTGGACGATGGCGGCCAGACTCGAAGGGCACGCGTACAACCCCGTCACGCAGACCATCAGCGTTCTCGCGGCGTACGGCGCCGCCGGGTTCTGGTGGATGACCGGAGCGCTGCTCGCCCTGGGCGTGTGCCATCTCCTGACCGCGTGGGGCCTGCGCGCGGCGGCGCTCGCCGGGCGCATCGCGCTGGGGGCCGGCGGGCTGACGGCACTGGTGGTCACGCTCGTCCCGGCGCCGGTCAGCGGCGGTTCTTTAAGACACGGCTCGGTGGCCGCGGTCGGCTTCACCCTCCTGACGGTGTGGCCCGTCCTGGCCGCCGCCCGGGGCGGGACCGCGCCCTGGGGACTCCGCCTGAGGTCCGCTGTCGCGGCGACGGTCTGCATGATCGCCGCCGCGGTCTGGTACCTGATCGAGACGCAGAGTCATGGCGCCGCGGGCGTCGCCGAGCGCATCGTCACGATCCTGCAGTCCGTGTGGCCCTTCGTCGTCGTCGCCTCGTGCCTCCGCCACCGCGTCGACACCGGTCTCCCGCCGCCCAGCTGACGGAATGTCAGACGCCGTACCCGGTCAGCGCATCAGCATGTCGCGTACGGCGATGTTGTGGTGCACGCGGAGCCGGTGGATCTCCCACACGGCGACGGCGGTCACGGACAGGGGCGCCCCGAGTACGAAGAGGGTCTGCAGAGGCCCGGGCATACCCGCGTAGGCACCGGTGACCAGGTCGACCACCGCCATCTCCCACACCAGGATCGTGGCCAGCAGCGGTGGCGCGGTCTCGTGGATGTCGGCCGTGCGGAAGACATGCAGGAGCGCCAGACCGACGCCCCAGACGATGAACGGAAACACCCACACCAGAATCAGCGCGAGCGTGGTGTACGTGACGACGGCCATCACGGCGTTGGTGGCGAACTTGCCGTTGAAGAAACCGGTGAGGATGGTCGCGGGGAAGGTGGCGACCGCGGAGATGAGTGCGACGATCGCGCCGAAGGGCTTGGCGGCGCGGCGCAGCAGTTCGAAACGGGCCCGGGGCGCGGCGAGGACCAGCAGCACGGCGACGGCGAGCGGGAAGGTCACGGACAGCATCAGGACGCTGAGCCAGGACTGGTCGGTTCGTTCGTTGGCGACGTCGGCCAGCGATCGCGCCAGGTTGTACGAGAGCGACACCCAGACCACGGCACCCACTCCTACCAGGGTGCGGATCTTCTGCGCACGGACGACGAGGGGATCGTGGACGATGCCGGACCGCGAAGGCCTGAACACCCGGCGCGCGACATGGATGGGACCGATCCGCCACAAGAACCCACCGCCTGCCGGAGGCGGGGACGGGACCGGAGGGTACGGCCGCGGCGGGTACGGGTGCGGAGGGAACGGCTGAGGGGAAGGGTGCGGGATCTGCGGCGGCCGGCCCCCGTTGGGAGGTGGCGGGGGCGGCGGGTACGGTCCGGGCTGCGGCTGTGGCTGGGGTCCGCCGTTCGGGCCGAGTGGCGGCTGCCCGCCCGGGTTCCATGCGTTCATCGTCGATTCCCCCGAGGTGTGCTGATGGAGCGCGAGCGACAACAGGATAGGCCGCCCTCTGCCCCGGGTCACCGTGCGCGGCAGCGCCCCCGGTGGTCCGCGCAAGAACTGATCCGGCGTCAACTCACCGTCAGGACGCCGTGCATGTTCGGGTGGATGGTGCACGTGTAGGCGTACGTCCCTGACTTCGACGGCGCGGTGAAGGTGGCCGACTTCCCTGGCGCGATGTTGCCTGTGTCGAACGACTTGTCGTTCGCGGTGAGGGTGTGGGGGGTCGAGTCCTGGTTCGTGACGGTGATCGTCGTGCCGGGGCTGACCTTCAGCGCGGACGGGTGGTAGATGAAGTTCTGGATGGTCACCTTCACCGCGCCGTTGCTCGTCGCGGCGGTGGTGTTGGACGAGGACCCGCCGCCCGAGCTGGAGCAGCCGGTGAGAGACGGGAGGAAGCACAGGGCGGCCGCGAGCAGGGCGGCTTGTGTGCGACGGTGACGGAACTTCGTCAGAACGCGGAACTTCGTCAGAACGCGGAACTTCATCAGAACTCCGAACGGCTGGGGACTTCCTGCGGCCACAAGACGACGCCGGAGCCGGCGGGGTAGGTCCGGTTCCGGCGTCCCTATGAGACTTCGGCAGGAGGGCGCCCGCGCGCGAGCAAGGCGGCCCGAATGGCGTACAGCGGGGTCGCCCGCGCCGCGGCGAAGCACCCGAGTGGGCGCCCGCGCGGGCGCCGGTGTCGACGCCGGTGCGGACGCCCCTGTGGGTGAGCCCCCGCTCGTCCGGCCCCTACTTGTTCGGGTCCCTGAACCGGCCGAACGCCTTGGTCAGCGCGCCCAGCGGCGAGCCGTCCTTGGCGGACGCCGACACCGGCGGCCGGGGCACGCCGTTGCCGCCCGTCGTCTCCGCGAGCGCGGCCTGCGCCGCCTCGGCCGCCTGCTGGTACAGGTCACGCGACGTCGTCATGGCGGCGAGCGCCTCCGCGTACTTGGTGACCATGCCCTGGGCGTGGACCAGCTCCTCCTCCGGAGTGAGCAGGTGCCAGCCCCGGCGCAGCCGCATCAGGGCCTGCTCGGCGTCGGCCGGAAGCGGGCGGGGCAGTACGGCGAACTCCCTGATCCTGTCGAGGAGTTCGGTCGGCTCGGTGCCGTCGAGGAAGACGTTGCGCACCGTGAACCGCTCGGGCTCGTAACCCTGGACCTGGGGCGGCGCGGGCAGGACGACGGCGCCGCCGCGCGGCATCCGTACGCTCAGCTCCCGCTTCATCGCGAAGTCGGCGATCTGCGCCTGCTCCGGCGTGGCCCGGTGCTCGACCACCCGGTGCCGCAGGCTCGGCGGCAGGAACGATGACACCGGCCGCGCCCCCAGCGCGTCCGGCGTCATCGCCTCATGCACCACGACATGGATGAACCAGCTCTTGCGGGTGCACTCCCGCAGCCGCTGGCGCAGCTCGTCGTCGTCCTTGGGCAGGTGACTCGTGCCCCGCAGCCGCACGCCGGGCACGGTGTCGTGGCCCCAGTCGACCTGGTCGCTGTCGGGCCAGAACATGGTGGCGGGCGAGGGCCAGTGCGCGTCCCACGCCCGTTCCGCCTCGGCGGCCAGCACCCAGACGACACCGGTCTCGCCGTCCTTTCGGCGGGCGTCCGGGTCGTACGTGGTGAGCTGCGCGCGCACCGTGACGCCGTCGGCCACGCGCCAGCGCGCCTCGAAGAGGCGGCGGGCGGACGGGCCGGGGTCGGAGAATTCGTCGCGCGGGTGCAGGACGGTGGAACGGGCCGCTTCGACTGGGTCGAGGTCCAGGAAGTCGTCGAGCACGCCGGCCGCCTTGAGGGCGATCAGGTTGCGCCGGACGTCCTGCTCGGGCTCGGGCCCGAGGTGGCGCCCGCGCCCCAGCCACGCGGTGTCGGGAGCGATGGTCGAGGAGCTGCTGTTCTTGGCCATGGATTCGTTCTGTGGGGGGTCAGGGCCCGACCAGTATGGTGCGTCGACCTTGTGATCGAAACGGTGCCCCGTCCACAAAATATCTACGATTCATGTATGGCCAGAACCGATCGCGCCAGCCGGGTGATCGACGCACCCCCGGCGGCCGTCTACGAAGCGCTGCTCGACCGGGAGTCCGTCGAGGCCTGGCTGCCGCCGGACGGGATGCACGGGCGGATCGAGCGATGGGATCCCCGGCCCGGTGGCGGCTTCCGGATGGTCCTCACCTACCTCGATCCGGCCGGGAGCCCCGGAAAGTCCTCGGACGCGACGGACGTCGTCGAGGTCGGCTTCGCCGAGCTGGTGCCGTCGGAGCGCGTGGTGCAGCGGGGGGTGTTCGAGTCGGACGACCCGGCGTACGCGGGCACCATGACGATGACCTGGCAGCTGACTGCCGCCGGCGCCGGGACGGCCGTGACCGTCACCGCCACCGACGTACCGCCGGGCATCGACCGCGCGGACCACGAGGCCGGGATCGCCTCGTCACTGGCCAACCTGGCGTCGTACGTCGAACAGGCCGGCTGAGCCCTGGGTCAGGGAGCGATGGGCAGCTGACCCTTGTACTCAGGGAGCGATGGGCAGCCGGCGCTTGTGCTCGGTCAGGCGGTAGCGGCGCACGATCGAGTCGAACGCGGACTCGCTGACGGGCTTGCCCTCCAGGAAGTCGTCGATCTCGTCGTAGGTCACCCCGAGGGCGTCCTCGTCGGGCTTGCCCGGGTCGAGCGTCTCCAGGTCGGCCGTCGGCACCTTCCACACCAGCTCGGCCGGGGCACCCAGCGCGTCGGCCACCCCGCGCACCCGGCGCTTGGTCAGCCCCGTCAGCGGGACGACGTCCGCCGCGCCGTCGCCGTACTTGGTGAAGAACCCGGAGACCGCCTCGGCCGCGTGGTCCGTGCCCACGACCAGACCGGCCTGCGCGCCCGCGACCGTGAACTGCGCGATCATGCGCTGCCGCGCCTTGATGTTGCCGTGCACGAAGTCCTCGTGGTGGGCGTCCCGGAAGGCGACCCCACCGGCCACCGCGGCGGCGAGGGAGGCGTCACTCGCGGCCTTCACGTCGACGGTCAGGACCTGGTCGGCCTGGATGAAGGACAGCGCGAGTTGGGCGTCCTTCTCGTCGGCCTGGACGCCGTACGGCAGGCGCATGGCGTAGAACACCGCCTCGTGCCCGGCGGCGCGGGCGCGCTCCACCGCGAGCTGGCACAGCCGTCCCGCGGTCGTGGAGTCCACACCGCCGCTGATTCCAAGGACGAGGGAGCGCAGGCCGGTCGAGGTCAGGCGCTCCGTGAGGAAGGCGACCCGGCGTTCGATCTCCAGCTGCGCGTCGAAGGTCGCGGACACCTGGAGATCCCGGGCGATCTCCTCCTGCAGGGCGCGGGACACCGGCTCGCTCAAGGCTGCTCCTCGTGGTCGTAGTGATACGGCAAGTCGTTCGAACCAACTGTATGCGGAGCGCCCGCGTCGCTGATCGCGGAGGTGTTTCCGGCAGTGCCACAGCCGAGTAACCCGGATCACACCACCGAGGTGTCACAGCCCGGGGCCGGGCGGCGTCCAGTGTGCGACAGCAACTGTCGGGAGCAGACCGTCGGGACCAGGCCGTCGGGACCGTCGGGACCAGGAGGAAGCATGAAGATCGTGGTGGTGGGCGCCGGCTACGCGGGGACGATCGCGGCGAACCGGCTGGCCAGGAAGGTGCCGGGCGCGGAGATCACGGTGCTCAACCCGCGCCCGGAGTTCGTCGAGCGGGTGCGGCTGCACCAGCACATCGCCGCGAGCGGAGCGGTCGCGGCGCCACTGACGCGGATGCTGGGCGACGGCGTCACGCTGCGGCAGGGCACCGCCGACAAGATCGGCGACGGCACGGTGACCCTCGCCGACGGCGAGAGCCTCGACTTCGACCACCTCTTCGTCGCCGTGGGCAGCACCGTCGTACCCATGCCGGGCACGGTCCCGATCGGTACGTGGGAAGGGGCCGAGGAGGCGCGCGAGGCGCTCGCCGGACTGGCGGCCGGCAGTCGCGTCACCGTCGTCGGCGGAGGCCTGACCGGCATCGAGACGGCGGCCGAGGTCGCCGAGGCCCGCCCCGACCTGAGCGTCCGACTCGTGGCCGACTCCCTCGCCCCGAGTCTTTCGACGGGTGCGCGGGACCAGGTGCGTACGACCCTGGGGCGGATGGGCGTGGACATCGTGACGGGCACGGTCACGGAAGTGGTGGACGGCAGTGGTGCCGTACGTCTGGACTCCGGCGCGGAACTCGACTCGGACCTCACCCTGTGGGGCATCGCGGCGAGCGTTCCCGACCTGTGCGCACGCAGCGGACTCGAAGTGAACGCCGAAGGACGCGCCCTCGTGGACGAGTTCCTGCGCAGCGTCAGCGATGAACGGATCTTCGTCATCGGCGACTGCGCCGCCGTCCCGGGCGCCCGGCTGTCCTGCGCCACCGCCATGCCCCAGGGCGCGCACGCGGCCGACAACCTCGCCCGGATCGTCAACGGCCGTGCGCCCGAGCCGTATTCGATGGGCTACACCGGACAGGCCGTCAGTCTCGGTCGGCGCGACGGGGTGTTGCAGGTCAGCCGACGCGACGACACGGTGCGGCGACTGTACTTCGCCGGGCGAGTCGCCGCCCTCACCAAGGAAGGTGTGTGCCGCGTCGTGAAGTACGGTGCCCGGACCGCCAACTACGCCTGGCTGCCGGGGAAGAAGTGACTCACGTGCCGAAGCCGACGGATGTCTTCACGTCCCACCGGCCGCTGCTGTTCTCGATCGCCTACGAGATCCTGGGGTCGGTGGCCGATGCGGAGGACGTGCTTCAGGAGAGCTACCTGCGCTGGCGGACCGTGGACGAGGAGACCGTCCAGAACCCGCGCGCCTACATCGCGCAGATCGTCACACGGCAGTCCCTCACCGCCCTGCGCTCGGTCGCCCGCCGACGCGAGGAGTACGTGGGCCCCTGGCTCCCCGAACCCCTCGACACCGACCCGAACCGGGCCCCGGACGGCGTCGCCCACCTGCTCACCGGCGAGGCCGTGACCACCGCGATGCTCCTGGTCCTCGAATCCCTGACGCCCACCGAGCGGGCCGTGTTCGTCCTGCGCGAGGTGTTCGACTTCGGCTACGCGGAGATCGCCGAGGCCGTCGGGAAGTCGCAAGCCGCGGTACGGCAGGTCAACCACCGTGCCCGCAACCATGTGCACGCGCGGCGCCAAGTAGCGGTGGCCGCACCGAAAGAGGCGCAGTCGGTCGCCGAGCAGTTCATGCTCGCGGCGGCCACCGGCGACGTCCAGTCACTCATGGACGTACTCGCCCCCGAGGTGGTGTTCATCGGTGACGGCGGTGGCAAGGTGACGGCGGTCATGCGGCCGGTGGTGGGGCCCGACAAGGTGGCCCGGCTGGTCCGGGGTCTGCTGGAGAAGGGCTCGCGGATGGGCGAGGTCGATGTGCGCGTGGGTGTCTACAACGGGATGCCCGCGATCATCGCCCTCCTCGACGGCGAACTCGACCAGGTGACCTGCATCGAGGTACGCGGCGGCCAGGTCACGGCCCTGTACTGCACCCGCAACCCGGACAAGCTCAGGACGGTACGGATCTGACGCTACCGGCCGCCGTGCAGCCAGACCCGTAGACCGCCGACCGGTTCGAAGCCGTGCCGGACGGCCGCCGCCAGGTCCTCGCCCTGCTCGTAACCGACCACGGGCAGGGCGGGGAACAGGGTGTGCGCCGCTTCCAGGATCACCGGCCAGGCGGCGTCGGGGCCGCTGTCGGACGCGAAGACGTTGGAGATTCCGAGCGCCTCGTCGCTCCTGCTGGCCACCGCGCCCGCCACCACGTGACCGGTGGCGGACCGTGCGGCGAGGACGAAAGTCCTTGCGTCATCGAGGAGTTCGGGCCGGAACAGATCCGCGTTGCCCTCGTCCCAAGCCAGTGCCCACGTGCGCAGGGTTTCCCGGTCGTCGACCACGTCCCAGCTCAGCTCCGAAGGGAAACTGGGCGGACCCGCCGGGCGGTGGATCCACTGGGCCTCGAACAGCACCTGGAAGCCGGCCTGCGTGAGGTCCAGGTCGGCGAAGCTGTCCTTCACGGTGGCCCCGGCCGTGGCGTCGATCGCGGCGGTCACGCCGGATGCCGTGACACCCGGTACGAGTGTCACGGCATCCGGATAGAAGTCCGGCGTGCGAGTGGGAGCGGTCCAGGCCCGCACGCCGAACTTCCCGTCCAGGCCGTGAGATCGGCACATCGCCGCGCACCACCCGGCGTTGTTGCGCGCCGCGGCCTGGACCAGTTGTTGCTGCGTCGTCATCACAAGCGGCGATCATGACGCTTCCGCGCGGCCGCGTCGAGTGAGTTTTGGCGGCCTCGGGTTCCGGGGTCTACAGGGCGGTCCCGAGCGACGGCCTGCGGTGGGCCCACGGCGCTGCTTCCTCGTAGGCCGTACAGGCGTCGAGGAGCAGGTCGTCGGCGAGGTGGCGGCCCACGATGTGGAGTCCGACCGGGCGCCCGTCCTCCGTCCAGCCCGCCGGCACGTTCGCGGCGGGCAGGCCCGCGAGGTTGGCGATCGGCGTGAAAGCGGTCCAGTGGTCGGCGTCGACCATGCGGCCGTCGATCATCTCGGGCCCGTGGAACCCGATCGGGAACGCGGCGGTGGACACCGTCGGGGTGACGATCAGGTCGTAGTCCGCGAGCAGGCGGGCGAGGCGGTTGACGACCCGCTTGCGCACGATGTTCGCGTCGGTCAGCTGCTCGGCCGTCCACGGGGTGCGCACGAAGTCGAGCAGGCGCGGCGACATCTCGTGACCGAACCGGTCGGCGAGCGCGCGCAGGCCCGTGAGGTCGGTGTCCGCCGCGATGATCGCGCCGAAAATCTCCTCGTAGTGCGGGAGTTGGAGGTCCGGCTGCTCCACCTTGGCGCCCAGGTCGCGCTCCAGGACCGACACGGCGGCCTCCGTGATGCGGCGGACCTCGGGGTCGACGGCGATGCGGCCCAGGTCGGGGCTGTACGCGATGCGGAGTTCGGAGATGGGGCGGCGGCGCGTCCAGTCGATGTCACCGGCGGGGATCGTGTGCCGGTCGCGGGGGTCGGGCCCGGCGAGAACGGACAGGGCGAGTGCCGCGTCCGCGACCGTGCGGGTCAGCGGGCCGATGTGCTCGATCGACTCCCAGCCGGAGACGCCCGGGTAGCGGTCGTCGCGGCAGCCGGGGTACACCGGCACGCGCCCCATGGACGCCTTGAAGCCGAACAGGCCGCACAGCGCGGCCGGGATACGGACGGAACCGCCGCCGTCACTGCCGAGGGCGATCGGGCCGAGACCCGCGGCGACAGCCGCGCCCGATCCCGAACTGGAGCCGCCCGGCGTCAAGTTGGTGTTCCAGGGGTTGCGGGTCGTGGGGAAGAGCGGGTTCTGGCCCACGGGCCCGAAGCCGAACTCGGAGTTGTTGGTCTTGCCCAGCACGACCGCTCCCGCGGCGACGGCACGCTCGACGACGATGTCGTCCTCGTCGGGCACGAAGTCACGGTAGGCGGGGGAGCCGGAGGTCGTACGGATGCCCTTGGTGCAGATCAGGTCCTTGATCCCCATCGGCACACCGGCGAGCGGGCCGGGGTCCTTACCGGCGGCCACGTCGTCGGCCACGCGGCGGGCCTGGGCGCGAGCGTGCTCGGGTGTGACGGTGCAGAAGGCGTGCAGTTGCGGGTCGACGGCCTCGATGCGCGCCAGGACCGCGTCGGTCACCTCGACGGGGGAGAGTTCACCGGCACGCACCTTGGCGGCGATGTCGGTGGCGGTCAGTGCGCAGATCTCGTCGCGTTCCGCGGCGTTCACGTCGTACTCCTTCTGGAATGGGATGAGTTGGGGCGGCGGGGGCCCGCACCGGCCCGCCCTGCCGGGCCGGTGCGGGAGTCGGTGCCGCCGGTTCGGCGGATCGGGTGCTACGCCGACAGGGCGCCGTCGGGGATCTCGGCGACGTCAGGGATTTCGGCCGCCCGGCGCCGCAGGAGCAGCTCGACCGCCGCGTACACGACCGCCGCCGTGATCATGCCGATCACCGGGTCGACGAGCTCGGGCAGCGCGTAGTGGGCGATGCCCGCCGCCGTGGCTCCGGACGCCCAGGAGACGAGCGCGGTGACGCGGATGGTGCCGGCCGGACGGTCGCCCGCCTTGGCCTTCAGTACTCGGTCGGTGATCAGAATCGCGCCGATCGGCGGGACGAAGACGCCGAGCAGGTTGAGCCAGTCGAGGAAGTAGCCCCACACGCCGGTGAGGGCGAAGGCCACGCCGACCGTGCCCAGGATGACGGTGAGGGTGCGCATCCGGAGCGGGGTGAGGGCCGACCAGCCGACGGCGCCGTTGTAGAGACAGTGGGAGGCCACGGAGCCCAGGTTGGCGAAGACGAAGATGATCGCGATGCCGGTGAGTACGGCGCTGTGGCCGGTGAGCAGGTTGAGGAAGCCGCCGCCGTCCTTGGCCGGGTTGGCCGTCGCGCCGACGGCCACGATCAGGCCGCCGGCCCCGTTGGCGAGGAAGTTGGCGAAGGGGAAGGCGGTGAGCGTGGCGAGGACGGCGGACTTGCCGTCCTTGGACCAGCGGGTGAAGTCGGCCGTCATGGTGCCCGAGTCGGCGAACCCGGCGATGATGATGGCGACCGCGCCGCCGAAGCCGAGGGTGGCGCCCGCGCCCTGGTAACCGAGGGTGTCGCCCAGAGTGGTGTGCGCGTTGAGGCCGTACGCCAGGGCCACCACGGTCAGTACGAGGAACAGGGGCGTGGCGATCATCCCGATGAGGGAGAGCGCGCGGATTCCGCACATGGTCAGAAGCGTGTAAAGGACACCGCCGATGGCCGCGCCGCCCAGGGCCGACCAGCCGAGGGAGCCGCTGAGCGTGGTGCCGGTGAGGCCGACCTGGAAGGAGAACCAGCCGATGACGACGGTGGCGAGCAGCCCGGCGGGCAGGTTGCGGCCACGGCTGCCGAAGGTCTCGGTGGCCTGGAGCGCGAAGTTCTTGCCGGTGCTGCCCGCGTGGTGGCTGAGCGCGCCGACGTAGGCGAAGAGGACCAGGTTGCCGACCAGGATGGCGAGCAGGCCCTTGGCGAGGCCCAGGTTGTAGACAATGACGCCGCCGAAGACGGCGCTGCCCAGGTTCATGGGGAAGCCGAACCAGGTGGCGGCGATGGACAAAAGGCTTTTGCGGGCCGATGCGGGGACGGGTTCGTGCTCGTACTCCTCCGCGTGCGAGGAGCTGTGGGGGGTCTTGCCTTCGGGCTTTGCGGGTGCTGCGGGGCGGTGCGCTGTCGTCATGACGCCTCCGTGCTGGCAAAAGGAACCTGAGGACGTGGGGAGCGTGTGAGTGTGCGGGACCGCTCCGTCTGCGCGGGCCGACGGCGTCGCTGAGGGGGCGGGCGGCGCACCTCTCGTGCGGTCCTGGAGGGACTCACAGCCCTCCGTTCGAGCACGGCGAGGTGCAGTGCACCGGCCGGATGCACTGTGCCCTTGACGTCGTCGTTCTGCGCTATGGCATCCCAAATACTGGGGGCCAGTCAGGGTGCCGTCAAGGGTTTGGTATACCGTAATGAATTCTTTGCGAGACGGATTCCCGGCGGCCTCGAAGCCCTGATCCCGGCCCGCACCGCCGTGACCTGCGGGCTCGCCTCTTCCCCTGACGCGGGGCGGAATAGTGTCGTGTGCGCCGGGTACTCGGCGCACATGATCACAGCGCAGACTGGAATGGATGTGCTGGCCGCGGGTCACACGGCCCTGGCGGCCTACGGTGCCTTCTTCGGCGGTCTGGTGATCGCCGGAGCGCTGGTGTGGGCGGTACGGGTGGGCATCAGGGTGCGCAACAGGGAGCCGGGTCCGCCCGACCCCGATGAGCAGCCCAAGCTCCCGGAGACCGGCCCCGTCCGCGAGGAACGGGAGATACGGGAACCGGACGAGGTCCCCCACGCGGCGAACGAGAGCGAGCGCATGTACCCGTACGAGCTCCATCACTCCAACAGCAGACGCAGCGACAACCAGGAGCCACGCCACTGGCGCCCCGGCTCCAGCGGCGGCTTCGGCAGCGGCGGACCGGGCGGGACCTGAGCGGACGACCCGCGCGGGGTGTTGAAGTGGCCATGCGGGGAACCCGGAGACAGCACGGACCGCTGCAAAGTTAAGGAGGCGGGAAGCCGCCCGAGCAGGAAAGCCGGCCTCGGGGACCAAGGCGAGTGGCTCGGCAGACACGGGGAGGGGACCAGTCACGCGGTGACCACACCCGGAGGAGAGGCATCGTGGCAACCCGACTCGACGACACCCAGATAGAACAGCGCATGTCAGGGCCCGACATGGCGGCCTGGCATCGGACGGGCGACGTCCTGCGGCGCACCTTCCAGGTGTACGACTTCTCGACCGCCGCCAACGTCGTCGAAGACATCGTCTACGACGTCAAGACCCTCGACCGCCACCCCGACGTCCACATCCGGGGCAACGAGGTGAGCTTCGTGATCCGCTCCGACGAAGGCCTCACGGACGCGGACGTGGAACTGGCCCACCGCATCGAGAAGGCGGCGGGCTCACACACCCGGGGGTACGCGTAGTCACGCCGGGCGGCGGTCTGTGAGATTCGGGTAAGAACGGTTCGCGCCCCTCGAGTTCCTTCGAGGCGCCTCCGTATATTCCGCAAGTGCGCGTAAGGACCTCGACGGTCGGCGATCGAGGACCTTACGCGCCGCACTGCCCCGCGACGTCAGATCGCGGGAGGTGCCGTGCTCAGCTGAACACCACCGTCCTGTTCCCCTGGAGCAGGATGCGGCCCTGGCAGTGCCAGTTGACCGCGCGGGCAAGCGCCAGGCGTTCCGCGTCGCGGCCCACCGTGACAAGGCGCTCCGGGCCGGCGCGGTGGTCGACGCGGATGATCTCCTGCTCGATGATCGGGCCCTCGTCCAGATCCGCGGTCACATAGTGGGCGGTGGCCCCGACCAGCTTCACACCCCGGCGGTGGGCCTGGTGGTACGGCTTGGCGCCGGCGAAGCTCGGCAGGAACGAGTGGTGGATGTTGATGGCCCGGCCTTCGAGCTGCTTGCACAGGTCGTCCGAGAGCACCTGCATGTAGCGAGCGAGGACGACGAGGTCGATGTCGTGCTCCTCGACCAGTTCGAGAAGGCGGGCCTCCGCCTCCGGCTTGGTCGCGGCCGTCACCGGCACGTGCTGGAACGGCACGCCCTCGGCCGCCGCCAGATGCTCCAGGTCCGGATGGTTGGAGACCACCAGGACAATCTCGGCGTCCAGCGCGTTGCTGCGCCACCGGTACAGCAGGTCCGCGAGGCAGTGGTCGAACTTCGACACCATCACCAGGACACGCGGCTTCACCGCCGCGTCCCTGAGCTGCCACTCCATCCCGAAGTCGGCGGCCACGGGGACGAAGGTGTCCCGCAGCTCGTCCAGGGTGACCCCGTCCGCGGGGCCGCTGAAGCTCGTACGCAGGAAGACGCTCTCGGCGTCGTCGAACTGCTGGTGCTCGGTGATGTCACAGCCGTGCCCGAGGAGGAACGACGTCACGGCATGGAGGATGCCGGGGCGCTCGGGGCAGCTCAGGGTGAGGACGAACTCGCTGGTCATGAGGGGCCCTTCAGCACTCGACGACGTTGAGAGCGAGACCGCCGCGGGCGGTCTCCTTGTACTTGTCCTTCATGTCGGCCCCTGTCTCCCGCATGGTCTTGATCGCCTTGTCGAGGGAGACGTGGTGGGTGCCGTCACCGTGCAGCGCCATGCGCGCCGCCGTGATGGCCTTGAGCGAGGCGACCGCGTTGCGTTCGATGCAGGGGATCTGGACCAGACCGCCGACCGGGTCGCAGGTGAGGCCGAGGTTGTGCTCGATGCCGATCTCGGCGGCGTTCTCCACCTGTTCGGGGGTGCCGCCCAGGATCTCGGCCAGGCCCGCCGCCGCCATCGAGCACGCGGAGCCGACCTCGCCCTGGCAGCCGACCTCGGCACCCGAGATCGACGCGTTCTCCTTGAACAGGACGCCGACGGCGGCCGCGGTCAGCAGGAACCGGACGATGCCGTCCGGCCCGGCGCCCCGCACGAAACGGTCGTAGTAGTGCAGCACCGCCGGGACGATGCCGGCCGCCCCGTTCGTCGGCGCGGTCACCACACGACCGCCGGCCGCGTTCTCCTCGTTGACCGCGAGCGCGTACAGCGTCACCCACTCCATCGCGTGCAGGGAGTCGGTCTCGGCCTCGGCGTCCGCGGCGAGCAGCTTGCGGTGCAGGGCAGCGGCCCGGCGGCGCACCTTCAGGCCGCCAGGTAGCACCCCGTCGATGCCGCACCCATTGCGCACGCACTCCTGCATCACCGACCAGATGTGCAGAAGGCCGGCGCGGACGTCGTCCTCGCTGCGCCAGGTCAGCTCGTTCGCCATCATGATCGAGCTGATCGGCAGCCCGGTGGCCCGGGTGTGGGCCAGCAGTTCGGCGCCGGTGGTGAACGGATAGCGCACCGGTGTGGTGTCGGGGACGATCTGCGGGCCGTTCGCCGCGGTGTCGTCGAGTACGAAGCCGCCGCCCACGGAGTAGTACGTACGCGACGCCAATTGCCGTCCGTCGTCCGCCGTGGCCTCGAACGTCATCGCGTTCGAGTGGAAGTCGAGCCGCTTGTTGCGGTGCATGACCACGTCGTCGTCGACGTGGAAGGCGATCGCGTGCTTGCCGAGCAGCCTCAGGGACTCGGTCGCCTCGACGCGGTCCATCGTCGGCTCCGCGACGGCGGGGTCGACGAGCTCGGGAACCTCGCCCTCAAGGCCCAGGACGACGGCCTTCACGCTGCCGTGCCCGTGCCCGGTGGCGCCAAGGGAGCCGAACAGCTCGACATGCACGCGGCTCGTCTCCGCCAGCAGACCGTCCTGCTCCAGGGCGTAGACGAAGGAATGCGCCGCCCGCATCGGGCCCACCGTGTGGGAGCTGGAGGGCCCGATGCCGACCTTGAACATGTCGAAGACGCTGATGCTCATCCGGTGCTGCCCCGGTACTCGGTGCACGCGTCGACGAGCCACGTCGCCAGGTAGGAAGCGAACGAGGAACGGACCAGCAGCCAGAGGCTCGACGCCGACTCCTCGCGGACCACGAGCGTGACGGGCGCCTGCGCCAGAAGCGTCGTCAGACACGAGCCGACCGGCGTCACCCGCCCGTCGAGATCGATGGCACAGCCTTGCGCCAGTACCTCACGGGCGAGAGGTCCCGACAGGGCGAGTGTGGTGCGCTGCGCCGACACGTCGGTGACGGTCGCGAACTCCTCACCGATCGCCTCCCTCAACTGCTCGACGAGAACGTCCTGTTGGCCCTCCGGAGCGACCAGAAGCCACTCGTCCGGACCCAGCCACAGGGCCTTGACGTCCCCCGCCATCTCGCTGCGCGAGGGGCCCGGCAGGGTGATGCCGAGGGACGCCTCGACGGCGGCGGCCGCAGGGGTGCCGGGCCGCACCCGCAGGGAGAGCTGGGTCAGGAAGGGCAGTTCACGCGCCCGCAGACCGTCGGGCAGCTGCGCGAGCTGATCCCGCCAGGCGGAGAGCGGGCTGAAGCGGGTGGGCGTCTCAACCGTCACGGCGAGCTCCCTCCTTGTCGAAGAGCACGGGTTCGGTCACGGTCACAGCGACGGTCCGGCCGTCCAGTGGCACGTAGAGGGTTTCGCCGATGCGCCGGGATCCCGAGCGCACCAGGGCAAGGGCGAACGTCCGCTGCAGGGCGTCGCTGCGGTAGCTGGAGGTGACATGACCCAGCATCGGCACGGGCGGCGCCGGGATGTCGCTGGTGGCGATGATCTGGGCGCCTTCCGGCAGGAGCGTCCGCTCGTCGGTGGGCAGCAGACCCACCAGCTGCTTGCGGTCGCCGCTCTGGTTCTCCTCACGGGAGAAGGACCGCTTGCCGACGAAGTCCGCCTTCTTCTTCGACACGACCCACGACATGCCCAGGTCCTGCGGCGTCACGGTCCCGTCGGTGTCCTGCCCGATGATCGGGTACGCCTTCTCGGCGCGCAGGACGTGCATGGTCTCGGTGCCGTACGGGGTGATGTCGAAGGCGCTGCCCGCCGCGATCAGGGCCTTCCATACGGTGATGGCGTCCCACGCGGGCACGTTGACCTCGTAGGCGAGCTCACCGGAGAAGCTGATGCGGCACACGCGGGCGGGGATGCCGGCGACCGGGGTGTCCCGCCAGGACATGAAGGGGAAGGCCTCGTTGTCGACGTCCAGTTCGGGCGCCACCAGGGCGAGGACGTCCCGGGAACGCGGACCGACGAGCGGGATGGTCGCCCAGTGCTCGGTGACCGAGGTGAGGTGGACACGCAGCTCCGGCCACTCCGTCTGGAGCCACTCCTCCATCCATTCGAGGATCCTGGCCGCGTTGCCGGTGGTCGTCGTGAGCAGGAACTCCTGCTCGGCCACCCGGATCACGGTGCCGTCGTCGATGGCCATGCCGTCGATGCCGCACATCACGCCGTAGCGGACCCGGCCCACCTTGAGGCTGCTCATCAGGTTCGTGTAGAGCCGGTCGAGGAGTACGCCGGCGTCGGGGCCCTGCACATTGATCTTGCCGAGCGTGGAACCGTCCATCATGCCGACGCCGTTGCGGGTCGCCCGGCACTCGCGAAGTACGGCCTCTTCCATGGTCTCGCCGGCCTGTGGGTAGTACCACGGACGCTTCCACTGGCCGACGTCCTCGAAGAGCGCGCCGTGCTCTACGTGCCAGGGGTGGATCCCGGTCACCCGCGCCGGGTCGAACAGCTCGCCGCGGTTGCGGCCCGCGAAGGCGGCGAAGGCCACGGGGACGGCGGGCGGGCGCAGGCGCATCGTGCCGAGATCGGCGACGTCGACGCCGAGCGCTTCGGCGACGATGCCCGACGTCATCACACCCGACGTGCGGCCCTGGTCGTGCGCGGTGCCGATCGTGGTGTACCGCTTCACGTGCTCCACCGACCGAAGGCCCGCCCCGGTCGCCCGCAGAATGTCGGCGACGTGGGCATCGCGCTGCAGGTCGACGAACTGGCTGGAACCGTCCGCGCCCTCCTTCGGGCTCGGCACCCGCCACAGCACCCGGCCGGGCGCAGCCTCGGGAAGGGGAGCCGTGGCCGGAAGCTCGACGGTCTCGCCGGTCCTGCCGATCGCGGACAGCGCCTGCGCGGCGGCGTCCACGCCGTCGGCCAGACAGCCGGTCAGCGTGAACTTCCCGCGGGCCGACCCTGCCGTGCGGACACCTTGGAGAGGTCGCTCCGGTACGAACGCCCCGATCCCGGCGTCGTACCGCAGGGCGCCACGCGCCTGGCTGAACAGGGCGACGGCCGGGTTCCAGCCGCCCGAGACGAGCAGCAGATCGCAGTCGATGCCCTGCCGCTCGCCCAGGCGCCCCCCGGTGAAGGCAGCTACGTGGGCGCGCGAGACACGCCCGATGCCGCTGGTCCCGGTGACGACATGGCCCGCGCGCACCTCGATGCCCCGCTCGTCGCACGCGGTGCGCAGGTGCGCCGGCACCTCGTCGCGGGCGTCGAGCACGGCGGCGATCCGTACGCCCGCGTCGGCCAGTTCGAGCGCGGCCGGGTAGGCGCTGTCGTTCGTGGTGAACACGACGGCCCGCTGTCCGGGCAGGACGCCGAAGCGGTTCAGGTAGGTGCGCGCCGCACCGGCCAGCATGATGCCGGGCCGGTCGTTGTCGTCGAACGCGACGGGCCGCTCGTAGGCGCCGGTAGCGAAGACGACCTGCTGGGCGCGGATACGCCAGATGCGCTGCCGCGAGACGTGCTCGGGCGCGGCGAAGCCGAGGTGGTCCGTGCGCTTCTCCAGCGCGAGGACGAGCCCGTCGTCGTACTGGCCGAAGGCGGTCGTGCGCTGCATGACCCGCACGTCGGGGGATGCTTCGAGTTCGGCCATGACCTCGTCGACCCACGCGGTCGCGGGCGCGCCGTCGAGGACTTCCTGACTGCCGAGCAACGACCCGCCGGGGGCGGGGAGTTCGTCGACAAGGATCACACGGGAACCGGACCGGGCGGCCGCGAGAGTCGCCGCGAGCCCGGCCGGTCCCGCACCGACGACGAGGACGTCGCAGTGGGCGTGCATCGTGTCGTAGCGGGCGGGGTCCGGCTCGCTGCTGAGGCGGCCCTGGCCCGAGAGACCCCGCGCCACCAGACCCTCGTACAGCTCGACCGTCGTGGCCGTGAGCATGGGCTCGGGGAACGGCGCTTCGATCTGCACGAGCGCGTTGGGCTCCTCGACGCCGGCGGCCAGGATGCCGCGCGGCCTGCGGAACTTGATGCTGTCGGCCACGTGGTGCACACCGTTCGCGAGCAGCGCCGAGGCGAGGGTGTCGCCGGGGTGCCCGGCGTACGTGCTGCCGTCGAACGTGAACGAGAGCGTGGTGCCGCGGTCGACGTGGCCGTGGCCCTCGGCACGGAAGGGGGTGTTCATCGGCTGGCCTCCTGACCCTTCCGCTGCTGCGCGGCGGGTGCGGTGCTCGTGATGGAAGGGGGCGTGGCGCCGGCCTCGTAGACCGCGAGGAACTCGTGGGTGACGGTGTCGCGCACGGCGTTGAACCAGCGGCGGCACCCGGCCGAGTGCACCCAGCGCTCGGCGAAGGGGCCCTTGGGGTTGTCGCGGAAGAACACGTACTGCGCCCACTGCTCGTCGTCGAGCGCGTACGGGTCTTCGGGGTAGGCGACGTGCGCCTGGCCGCCGTAATGGAACTCCGCTTCCTCGCGCTGACCGCACCAGGGGCAGGCTATGAGCTGCATGTCGATCTCCTTGCCGGGGACGGCGGTCAGTGGGCGACGCCGGCGGCGCCGTGCTCGTCGACGAGGGCGCCGGTGGTGAAGCGGTCGAGGGTGAAGGGCGCGTTGTACGGGTGTGCCTCGCCGGTCGCGATCGTGTGCGCGTAGCACCAGCCGACGCCGGGTGTGGCCTTGAAACCGCCGGTGCCCCAGCCGCAGTTGAGGTAGAGGCCCTCGACGGGGGTCGTTCCGACGATGGGTGAGGCATCGGGCGTGACGTCGACGATGCCGGCCCACGTGCGCAGCATGTGGGCGCGGGCGAAGACGGGGAAGAGTTCCAGAGCGGCGGCCATCTGCCGCTCCAGGATGTGGAAGGCGCCGCGCTGCCCGTAGCCGTTGTAGCTGTCGATGCCGGCGCCCATCACGAGCTCGCCCTTGTGCGCCTGGGACACGTACACGTGCACGGCGTTGGACATGACGACGGTCGGGTGCACGGGTTCGAGGAGTTCCGAGACCAGTGCCTGGAGCGGGTGGCTCTGGAGCGGCAGGCGCAGACCGGCCATCTTGGCCAGTACGGACGAGTGCCCCGCCGCGGCGAGTGCGACCTTTCCGGCGGCGATGTTGCCGCGCGTGGTCCGCACCCCGTGCACACGCCCGTCGCGGATGTCGAGGCCGGTGACCTCGCAGTCCTGGATCAGGTCGATGCCGTACTCGTCGGCCCTGCGCGCGAAGCCCCAGGCGACGTAGTCGTGCTTGGCGATACCCGCGCGCGGCTGGTACGTGGCGCCGTGCACCGGATAGCGCACGTCCTGCGACACGTTGACGATCGGACAGACCTTGGCGACCTCTTCCGGCTCCAGCCACTCGGCGTCGATGCCGTTGAGCTGGTTCGCGTAGACGCGGCGCTTGCTGTCGCGGACGTCCTGGAGGCTGTGCGCGAGGTTCAGCACACCGCGCTGGCTGAACAGGATCGGGTAGTCCAGGTCCTCTTCGAGGGTCTCCCACAGCTTGAGGGAGTGCTCGTAGATGCCGGAGCTCTCGTCCCACAGGTAGTTGGACCGGATGATCGTGGTGTTACGGGCCATGTTGCCGCCCGCGAGCCACCCCTTCTCCAGGACCGCGATGTTGGTGATCCCGTGGTTCTTCGCGAGGTAGTAGGCGGTGGCCAGGCCGTGCCCGCCACCGCCGACGATGACGACGTCGTACGACGGTTTGGGATCGGGGTTGCGCCACAGGAAGTCGGGGTGCTCGGGGAGGACGTCCTCGTGCGCGTCGGGGGCGTTGTCGATCGGGCGCATTACTGACCAGCCTCCTGGGCGGCGGGCTGCGGATGGACGGGTGCGGCGTTCGTGGTGCTGCGTGCGGTGGTGCTGTGTGCCGGTACTGCCGGTGTTTCGTGCGGGTCCCGCGTGCGGTGCTTGCGGGTCCCGCGTGCCGTGATTTTGAAAGACGACTGATATATCAATCTGCTGTTGCGATACGCTAGGAGGGCGGAGCTAGCCGCGTCAAGGGAGGGTGTGCAGTGACTTCTTCGACCGCCGGTCAGGGCCAGGGGACACTGGCCGAGCAGGCCTACCGCTCCATCTCGGAGCGACTCGTGACCCTCCGGATCCGCCCCGGAGAACCCCTCAACGACGAGAAGATCGCCGCCGAACTCGGCTTCGGGCGCACCCCCGTCCGGGAAGCGCTGAAGCGCCTGGAGCACGAGCGGCTGATCGTCTCCTACCCCCGGCGTGGCACCTTCGCCACCGAGGTGCAGATCGCCGACCTCGGCCACATCTCCGAGGTCCGCCAGGAGCTGGAGCCCCTTGCCGCTGCCCTCGCCGCCGAGCGCGCCGACGACAGCCAGCGCGAGGAACTCAGCCGGCTGCTCACACAACTGGCGCAGACGCCCGACGCAGGCGAGGACCTGATCCGCCTCGACATGACACTGCACCGTGCCATCTACGCGGCGACCCGCAACCCGTACCTGGAGGACACACTCGTCAGGTACGACAACCTGGCCACCCGCATATGGTGCCTCTTCATCGACCGCCTCCCGGGTCTCGCGGGCCACGTCCATGAACACGGCCCGCTGCTGCGCGCCGTCATCGACCGCGACGCGGACAAGGCGTCGGCGCTGGCGGCGGGCCACGTGGAGGGGTTCGAGGCGGCGATCCGGGCTGTCATCTGACGACGGTCGCGGATCGCTTTCCATGAAGTCTTCAAGGTCCATGAAGTCTTCAAGCACGGTGCAGAGGGTGTGGCGGCTTCCTCGCGGCGAGCGGCGCGAGCACCAGGCCATGTGCTGGAGCGTCGGACCACAAGGCGAACTCGCTGTGCTGCTCGTGCGTCGCAGCCAACTGAACCGCAGCCGCTACGTCAAAGGGTGGCCGGCGTGGAGTCCTGAAGTCCCGTTCTCCGGCGAGCTGGTGGTCGTCCGGGGGCGCGAGGAGCGGCGGACGCCCCTCGAAGACATCCGGATCCGGCCGAGGCATCTGGCCCTGCTGTCGGACTCGCGGTTCCTGCTCGCGGGCGGCCGTGCGATGCGGGACGGAGCCGACGGCGCATGGGGGCCGAACGCCGTCGTGTTCTCCGCGTCGGGCGTGCCGGAAGCCGAATTCTGCGTCGGCGACGACATCCCCGTCCTCGTCACCGATCAGCGCGACCGGATCTGGATCGTGTACGGGGACGAGGGCATCTACGGCGGACACCCTGAGTCGGCGGGTGGTCTGGCGGGCTGGAACACGAAGGGCGATGCCGTCTGGCTCCCGAAGCGCCGGCTGCCCGACTTTCCCTTGCAGGGCTGCACCGGCGCGACGGAGGGGGACCGGGTGTGGCTGGCCTGGTATCCGGCGGGCCGCACGTACCTGACGAGGATCACCCCGTCCGGGGACGACGTGACCAGCTTCCCGAGCCCCGTCCCCTCACCGGACGGCCTTGCGGTACGGGACGACCGTGCCGTGCTGACCGTCCGGCACCACAACCGGCGGTCCGTCGATGTCGTGCGGGCCCGGCTGGCCGGTGACGGCTGGACGGTGACCAGCCGTCACCGGCTGCGGGTTCCCGGGCGAGTCGTGCTGTACTGCGGGCAAGGGCGTGACGGGTTCCTCTGGTTCCGCTGCGGTGACACGTGGCTGCGGATCGAGGCGTGAATCGGTCACCGCAGGTCACCAAGGGCTCTACGCACCCACCGCCGTGATGGTGAAGTCGTTCGAGCAGACGCTCAGCGCCGCCGGGACCAGGACCGAGTGGAACGAACCCGGGGGATAGACCCGGATGTAGGTGCTGGTCGGACGGCACGGGCCGCCGAGGGGGCCGTTCGTCGTGTGGATGACCGCGGTGACGGTGTGGGCCGGGCTGACCGTCACGGAGTGGGTCGGCCCGGTGCGTGTCGCGGCCGCGCCGATCTGCTGGTGCGCCGTGTTCAGGACGCTCACCCCGGGGAAGCCGTGCAGGCTGCAGGCCGTGGTGCTGGTGTTCGTGAACTTGATGGGCCAGTACACCTGGCCCGCGCCGAAGTCCTTGGTCCCCATCGACACATAGAGGTCGCCGAGGGCGCAGGTACGCGGGCTGCTCGCGGCCGGAGCCTGGGTGGCCCCTGCCGCCACCCCGGCGGTGGCACCGCCTGCGGCGAGGGCCACGGCCGCCCCGACGGCCGCGAGTCTGCCGAGGCGGGGGAATGCGGATATGAGGGCCATGGCAACACACCTCCGTTGCCCGATTCCGACTTTTCGTCGGCTATCGGTAGAGACGGCACGCAGGCTTAGACGGTTGCACGGGAAGGGCGGGACGCGCTCGCCGGCCAGGGAATCCCCAGGTCAGCGAGCGGTCAGGGTCGGCGGCTGGTCAGGACGTCGCGCCGGTCAGGACGTCGCGCCGGTCAGGGCCAGGAACTCGCTGCGGGAGCGGGCGTCCGTACGCAGCAGGCCCAGAAGCGTGGACGTCATGGTGCTCGACCCGGTGGCCTGCACACCGCGCAACGTCATACATGTGTGTTCCGCTTCGATCACCACACCGACCCCCTTCGGCTCCAGATGTGTCTGCAGCCAGTCGGCGACCTGCTTGGTCAGACGTTCCTGGACCTGCGGGCGGCACGCGAAGTGCTCGACGACGCGGGCCAGTTTGGACAGGCCGAGGATGCGTCCGCCGGGCAGATAGCCCACGTGGGCGGTGCCCACGAACGGCAGCAGATGGTGCTCGCACACCGACCGCACCGGGATGCGGCGGGCCAGCACGAGTTCGTCGTACCCCTCGTCGTTGGGGAACGTGGTGAGGTCGAAGGCGCGGGGGCTGAACAGTTCGGCGTAGGCGCGGGCCATCCGGCCGGGTGTGCCGCGCAGGCTCTCGGAGGCGGTGGATATGCCGAGGGCGCTGAGGAACTGCCCGGCGGCGACCTCGGCGGCGGCCAGGTCGATGCCGTCGGGTTCGTGGACCACGCGCAGGGCGGGTGCGGGTTCCTGCTGGATTGCGGGAGGAATGAGGGCAGAGAGGTCGGTCATGGCAGCTGGCTCCGGTTCCTGAAGTTTCGCCAATAATTCTTGGTCTTATTCCAGGTGGACGTCAAGATGCGCAGGTCACCGCACTGCGGATACTCCCTGGATCGTGTGCGTAGGAGTTACCGTGGAGTCGTGGCTCACGACTCGACTCCGCCGGCCCGCGCGGCCGACGCCGCCATCGACTCCGTCAGCGCCCTGGGTGAGGACTCGCGGCGGCGCATGTTCGCGTTTATCCGCAGGGCGCGGCGGGCCGTGACCCGCGACGAGGCCGCCGCCAGCATCGGCATCTCCCGCAAGCTCGCCGCCTTCCACCTCGACAAGCTCGTCGAAGCCGGTCTGCTCCGCGCCCGTTACGAAGCGCCCGGCGGGGTCCGCAGAGTCGGCAGGCAGCCCAAGGTGTACGAACCCACCGACGCCCAGATCACCGTGAGCATCCCCGACCGCCGCCACGAACTCCTCGCGGGCCTGCTGCTGGACGCCGTACTGACGGAGGGCGACGACGAGAACGCCGCGCAGGCCGCGATGAGGGCCGCCGGTGAACGCGGCCGGCAGCTGGGCGAGGCCGAGCGGGACCGGATCCGTCCGGGCCGCCTCGGCCCTGAACGCGGGCTGACCGCCTGCGAGCACATGCTCGACGAGCACGGCTACGAACCGGTACGCGAAAGCCCCACCCAAGTCCGCCTGCGCAACTGCCCGTTCCACCCCTTGGCCGCCAAGGCGCCCGACCTGGTGTGCGGCATGAACCACGCTTTCCTGACCGGTTATCTCGACGGTCTGGACATCGGTGGGGTGCGGGCTGTACTTGCTCCGGAACCGGGGGAGTGTTGTGTGCGGCTCGGGGCGGGCGGGGCGAAGTCCGGGGCGGATGGTGAGGCGGACGCCGACGGTCAGCCGGGCGAGGAAGGCTGACGCATAGCGGTGACACTCAGTGCTGAGTCACAGGGTGTCCCGCCCCCTACAGGTGCGGCGGCACAATCGCATCGATCAGGTGCGGCCCCGGTTCCGCGAGCGCGCGGCGGAACTGCTCGGCCAGTTCTTCGCACGTGGTCGCCCGCGACGCCGGGACACCCATGCCCTCCGCCATCTTGGCGAAGTCGAGCCCGGGGGAGGAGAGGTCGAGCAGTGTCTTCGCCGCCGGCCCCGACAGGTCGGCGCCCACCCGCAGCATCTCGACGCGCAGTACGGCGTAGGCACTGTTGTTGAGGATGACGGTCGTGACGTCGAGATTCTCGCGGGCCTGCGTCCACAGGGCCGAGATCGTGTACATCGCGCTGCCGTCGGCCTCCAGGTTGACGACCGGCCGGTCCGGCGCCGCGATCGCCGCCCCGGTGGCGACCGGGATGCCCTGGCCGATCGCGCCCCCGGTGAGCGTCAGTACGTCGTGCCGGGGCGCGCCGGCCGTGGCCGCCGGAAGGGCCACGCCCGACGTGTTCGCCTCGTCCGAGACGATCGCCCCGGCGGGGAGCAGGGCGCCGATGACCTCGGCCCAGTTGTTCGCGGTGAGGGGGCCGGCCGGCAGATCCGGGCGGGCCGGTTCGGCGAGCGTCGGGAGGGCGTCCGGGGCCACCTCGTCGGCCAGCGCCTCCAGTGCGGCGACCACGTCCTGGGACGGGTCCGCGAGGGTGTGCACCCGGGCGCCGTCCGGCACGAGGTCGCTCGGCTTGCCGGGGTAGGCGAAGAACGAGACGGGGGAGCGGGTGCCCGCGACGATCAGGTGCTTCACGCCGTCGAGTTGACGGGCGGCCTGCTCGGCGAGGTAGCGCAGCCGCTCGATCGCCGGCAGACCCGCGCCGCGCTCGAGCCGGGCCGGGAACGTCTCCACGAACGCCCGCGCCCCAGTGGCGTTCGCGATCCGACTGGCCGCGACGAGCCCCGCCTCGCGGCAGGCGGCCCCGCCGATCAGCAGCGCGACCGGCTCACCGCCGCGCAGCACGTCGGCGACGGACGCCACCGTCTCCGCGTCCGGCGCCGCAGGGGTGCGCGCGGGCAGTGGTTCGGCCACCCGGCCGCCCTCGTCCCAGGACGCGTCGGCGGCCAGGATCAGCGTCGCGACCTGCCCCGGCGCGTCCATGGAGGCGGCCACCGCGGCGGCGGCGTCGGAGCCGACGTCCGCGGCCTGCTCGCTGCGTCGCACCCAGCCGCTCACCGAACCGGCCAGCGAGTCGATGTCAGACTCCAGCGGAGCGTCGTACTTCTTGTGGTGGGTGGCGTGGTCGCCCACGACGTTCACGACCGGAGTGTGGGCGCGGCGCGCGTTGTGGAGGTTGGCCAGCCCGTTGCCGAGGCCGGGGCCCAGATGCAGCAGGGTCGCGGCCGGCTTCCCGGCGATCCGCGCGTAGCCGTCTGCCGCTCCGGTGACCGCACCCTCGAACAGCCCCAGCACGCCCCGCATTTCGGGCACGGAGTCGAGCGCGGCGACGAAGTGCATCTCCGAGGTGCCGGGATTGGCGAAGCACACGTCGATGCCGGAGCGGACGAGAGTACGGATCAGCGACTGCGCGCCGTTCATGGGTTGCCTCTCTGGCGTGCCTCTGGTGCGTGCGGGGTCGTGCCAGCCGGATACTAAGCGGTCGGTATGGGGGTGTCGAGGGTATGGCGCGGGTCAGGAAGGGCGTGTAAGCAGTGCCACCGCGTTGGCGGCGACGATCACCCCGATGGCCAGCCAGGACGCCACATCGAGACGCTGATCGAGTACGACCGTGCCGACCACGGCCGCGAACACCGGATTGACGCTCATGAACACCCCGAAGAACTGGGCCGTGACCCGGCGCAGCGCCAGCAGATCGCAGAGGAACGGCACGGCCGAGGACAGCACTCCCGCTGCCAGCGCGCAGAGCAGGACGGCGGTGCTCGGGCGATGGTGCAGCAGGGCGTAGGTCCCTACGGGGAGGTACAGGGTCCCGGAGACGAGTGCGGCGGCGGCCGATCCCTGGAGGCCGGGGAGGCGTTCGCCCACGGTGCGGTTGAGCAGGATGTAGCAGCCCCAGCACACGGCGGCCAGCACGCTCAGGGCGATGCCCGTGTAGTCGGTGCTCGGCTGCGGGCGGGTCAGTACGACGACGGCCGCGGCGGCGGCCAGCGCGCACCCGAGGTCGAGGCGGCGGCGCGACGCGGCCAGAGCGACCGTGAGCGGACCCAGGAACTCCAGCGTGACGGCGAGGCCGAGACCGACACGGTCGATCGCCGAGTACAGCGACAGATTCATCGTCGCGAACACCGCGGCCAGGCCCAGAACCGGCCACCACTGAGCGGCGGTGAAGGACCGCAGCCTCGGCCTGCCCGCCCCCAGCAGTACGGCGGCGGCCACCCACTGCCGTACCGCGACCACGCCCGCTGGGCCGAGCGCCGGGAACGCCAACGCGGCCACGGACGCGCCCACTTGGTTGGACAGGCCGGACCCCAGCATCAGCGCGAGGGCGCCCCAGCGGGACGTCGTCGCCTCGGCGCGGGCTCCGCGCACGGGAGCTTCGGTAGACATGCTCCGACTGTCGGCCACACCGTCGTATGCGCAAAATGCATCCGACGCACCACCTATACGCTGAGCGCATGGATGGAAACGCGGAACTGGAGCTGCGGCACCTGCGCTGTCTGGTCGCCATCGTGGACGCGGGCAGTTTCACCGACGCGGCTGCCGAGCTGGGCGTCTCGCAGGCGGCGGTCTCACGGACCCTGCTCGCCCTGGAGCGCATCCTCGGCGTACAGCTGCTGCACCGCACGAGCCGCACCGTGACCCCCACGACGGCGGGCGTCCAGGTCCTCGCCCGAGCACGCCATCTGCTCGCCGAGACAGAGGAGTTGGTGCGCCAGGCCACCACCGGGCACACCCGGCTGCGCATCGGCCACGCCTGGTCGGCCATGGGCCGGCACACCGCCGAGTTCCAGCGCCGCTGGCACGACCGCTACCCCGACATCGAACTCCAGCTCATCCGTCACAACACCCGCACCGGCGGCCTCGCCGAGGGCCTGTGCGACCTCGCCGTGGTCCGCGTCCCGATCGACGCCCGCCGCTACGACCACGCGCTGGTCGGCCAGGAAAGCCGCTACGTCGCCCTCGCCGCCGACGACCCGTGGGCGCGGCGGCGCTCCGTACGCATGGCGGAGATCCCGCGGCGTACGGTCGTCGTGGACCGGGGCACCGGCACCACGACGACCGGCCTGTGGCCCGAAGAGGACCGCCCGGCGGTGGAGTTCACCCAGGACGTCGACGACTGGCTGGCGGCCATCGCCACCGGCCGCTGCGTCGGCGTCACCGCGCAGTCCACGGCCACCCAGTACCGCCGCGACGGCATCGTCTACCGCCCCGTGCGCGACGCGCCCCCCGTTCCCGTCCACCTCATCTGGCGCCGCCACGACCCGCACCCGGCCACACACGCGGCGGTGGCCCTGCTCGCGGACCTGTACCGGGAGCGGGGCTGACGGCGCTGGGGCTTGTACCGGGAGCAGGGCTGACGGCGTCCGATTCCGTCACCGCGCCTGCCGACGCGCCCGCCGCACCTCCCGGTCGACCGCCCACGCGTCGGCGACCGGCCCGAGGTGGCCGAGCTTGTCAGGGTTGATCACCCCACGGATGGTCTGGATCCGCCCGTCGACCACATCGAGGGCGAGGATGTGGAGCACCTTGCCGTCCCGGTCGCGGCAGATGGCGCCGGGCTGGCCGTTGACCTCGCGCGGCTCGAAGGACACGTCGACCCGGAACAGCCAGGGGTAGGCCGAGCCCAGCAGCCGGGCCACGTTCTCCGCGCCCACGATCGCTTTGGCGAACTGCGGAGCCTTCCCGCCGCCGTCCCCCACCATCTGCACATCGGCCGCCAGCAGATCCTGCAGCCGGCCCACGTCGCCCTCCTCCAGCGCGTCGAAGAACCGCGTCGCCAGCTCCTGCCGCTCCTTCCGGTCCGCCGAGAACCGCGGCCGCCCGGCCCGCATGTGCGCACGGGCCCGTACGAGCAGTTGCCGGCACGCCGCCTCGGACCGTTCCACCGTCTCCGCGACCTCGTCGAACCCGAAGCCGAACACCTCCCGCAGCACGAACACCGCACGCTCCAGCGGGCTGAGCCGTTCAAGGAGCAGGAGCGCCGCCATCGAGACCGAGTCGGCCAGCTCCACGGCCCGCGCCGGATCCTCGTACGGGCTGCTGAGCAGCGGTTCGGGGAACCACGGGCCCACGTACTCCTCCCGCCGCATCCGCGCGGAACGCAGCACGTCGATCGCGATCCGGGTCACCGTGGTCGACAGAAAGGCTTTGGTGGACGCGGGCCGGGTGGCCGAGGCGGCGAAGCGCAGCCACGTCTCCTGCACCGCGTCCTCGGCCTCGCCCACGCTGCCGAGAATCCGGTAGGCGATCGAGAAGAGCAGCGGACGCAACTCCTCGAATTCTTCGGCCGATTCGACCGTTTCGGCCTCATGCACTCCGCATCACTCCCTCGAAGCCCTCCCGCGCAGGCGTCGCCGGCGGCGATCCGCTGTGGCGTTCAGTGGAACTGGCCGACCTCGTACTCGCCCGCGGGCTGCCGGGCGATGACGTTCAGCCGGTTCACCAGGTTCATGAACGAGACCATGAGAGCGAGGGCCGTGAGCTGTTCCTCGTCGTAATGCTTGGCGGCGTGCTCCCACACCTCGTCGCTCACCCCGCCGGCCGCGTCCGCAACCCTCGTCCCGGCCTCCGCAAATGCCAGCGCGGCGCGTTCCGCCTCGGTGAACACCGTGGCCTCGCGCCAGGCGGCGACGAGGTTGAGCCGTACCGGGGACTCGCCGGCCGCGGAGGACTCCTTGGTGTGCATGTCGACGCAGACGGCACAGCCGTTGATCTGGCTGATGCGCAGCGCCACCAGTTCCCGCGTCGTGGGCGGCAACGGCGAGTCCTGGACGATCTTGCCCGCCGCCATCACGTGCTTGAGGGCCTTGCTCGCGGTCGGGTCGGCGAAGTAGTTCAGACGCGCTTCCATGGCGTGCTCCTCCGTGGTCGTCGATGACTTCACCTCTGAGACGAGGCAGCCCGAACGCCTGTGACACGGAGGAATGTGACCTGCGTCTCTCTGCTTAGGTCACTTCGGCGCGCTCTCGGCCCAGGCGCGGTCCCACGCGGCCATGCGGCGCCGGTCCAGCGCCCGGCGCACGCCCAGGTGCACGATCACGCCCACAAGAACCACGGCCATCCCCGAAAGCCCCGCCAGCCCCACCGCCCGCCCGTGAACCCCATCGGCGTCGAGCGGCGCGTCGGTGGGCTTCCCGTCCGCGCCGGCCCACACCCGCACGCTGGTTCCCGCCCTCAGCGAGGCCCGTACGTCGGCGAGCGCGATCTCCTCCGTACCGTCGGGAGCCACGTACCGGACCCGCACCGGATAGCGGGCCTTCCCCGCCGCGGACGAGCGCGGGTAAGGGTGCTTCGGGGAGTCCTGCAGCAGCGTCACGGTGATGTGGTGGCCCGTGCGGGTCTGTTCGGCGGCCGTCGCGCGGAGGGAGTCCCGCACATCGTCGTACGTGACCGCGCTGGTCACCGGCGCCCCGATGAGGACGACCGCCGCCACGAGCAGAGAGGTGCAGGCCTGTACGACGTCGGAGCGCCGGCGCAGCGGATTGCCCACCGGACTCCACCGCCACCGCCACCGCGGCATGGAGCGTGTCACCGTCGCCTACCTTCGGACCGACGGATGGCGCCTCGCGGACGTGAGCATCAAGGCGGCGCCGCGCAGCGCAGCCTTGTGGGGCGACCGCAGAGGACGTACCGACGTGTGCAGGCTCCGGGCGATGTGGTGGGTGAGTTCCGGGTGCAGGGCGCCGCCCCCGGCCAGGAGCAGACCACGCTTCAACGCGAGGTGTGCCTGCGGAGTGCGGTCCAGGCGCAGGATGTCCGACACCATCGAGATCACCGCCTCGGTGAGTTCCTGCACCGTCGTGCCGGCGTCGAGATCGGTGGTGCCGAGCGCGGTGCAGTACGCGTCGGTCACCGCCCCGTCGGTCAGCAGCGCCACCTCCGTGAGATGCGCGCCGATGTCCACGACGAGCAACGGCCGGGTCAGGTCGGCACCCGCACCGACGGCGACGGCACGCGCGGTCGGGACGGTCACGACGCTGTGCGGCCGCAGCACCTCAAGAGCGGTGAGCGCGGCCGCCCGGTGACCGGCACTGGACGGCACCGGCGTGGTCAGGACGATCAGCGGACGCCCCCGCCGGGGAACCCGGCGCGCGAGCAGCCGGTCGAGCATCCGCGCCGTCCCCTCGGGATCGACGATGCTGCCGCGCCGGATCGGATACGTGGGCGTGCCGCTGCCGGAGAACGTCACCGACGGAACATCCAGGATCACGCCGCGGCTCGGCACCCATGCCCGGGTGCGGGCGCTGCCGAGGTCGAGGGCGAGCCCGCCCGCCAACCGCCCGACAGGCCAGGGCAGTTGGCGGAGCGCCGCCGCTCGCCGGTGCATGGAGGGTGTCATCGTCCGGCTTCCCGCCGTGTCGGCAGTCCAGGGTGCGGCGCCGGAAGGCTCGCGCCGTCGGCACCCGTGGTCCAGCTGTTCATGTCATGCAACCGTGCGTCCATGTGAAGACTCCGCTGCGTGGGCGTCAGGCCGCGTGCCGCTGGCACCCGACACAGCACCGCGCGTACGGCAGGATCTCCAGGCGCTCCGGCGGAATGGCGCGGCTGCAGCCCTGGCACACGCCGTACTCGCCCTGGTCGAGACGTGCCAGAGCCTTGTCGATGTCCTCCAGTACCTGGCCGATGGACGCCTTCCGCTCGGCGACCAGCGCGTCCCCGGGAGCGTGCCCGGCGTCGTCGAACGCCTTCAGCTGCGCGAGGCGCGTAGCGCGCTCGTGGCCGAGCCGCTCGCGGGCCTCACGCTCGGCGAAGGGCTCGGCGAAGGGCTCGGGCTGGGGGTCGGGGCGCGTGGCGTCGAGGGGCATGGGTGGGTTCCTTCGCTCGGAATGCGGGTGGCGGCCGGCGGCTCTCGGAGAGAAGCCTGGTCGGCGGCGCGCGTCGCGACCATCGGTCCCGGCACCCATTTCCGGGGGAGCGAGGGGTGTAGGCGACAGGGGAAATGAGGTCCGGGCCCCGGCCGATATGGCTGCCGGAACCCATCGCGCGCGAGCGGGCCCTGCGGCCATGCTGACCAGCGACGCAGACAACCGGAGTGAAGCGACGCAGACAACCGGAGCGAGCGGACAGGGCCGGGCCCGGTGCCGCCCGCCCCGAAGCCGTGGCCGATAGTGAGGGACAGAAAGCATCAATCAAGAGCGCGCAAGACTGAGGGGTTCGGGCACCGTGTCGTTGTTCTGGCGGATCTTCGGGCTGAACGCCGTGGTGCTCGGCGGGGCGACAGCGCTCCTGCTGTGGGCCCCGGTGACCGTGTCCGTACCCGTACTCCTCACCGAGGCCGTCATCCTGATCGGCGGCCTGGCCGTCATGCTCGTCGCCAACGCGATGCTGCTGCGCATCGGCCTCGCACCGCTCGAACGCCTCACCCGGCTGATGACGACGGTCGACCTGCTGCGCCCCGGGCAGCGCCTGACGGTGCCGGACCACAGCGGCGTCCGCGAGCTGATCAGCACCTTCAACGAGATGCTCGACCGCCTGGAGACCGAACGGGCCACCAGCAACGCCCGCGCCCTTTCCGCCCAGGAGGCCGAACGGCGCCGGATCGCGCAGGAGCTGCACGACGAGGTCGGCCAGAGCATGACCGCGGTGCTGCTCGGCCTGAAGCGGGCGGCGGACCGCGTTCCGGAACCGATGCGCGGAGAGTTGCAGCAGGTCCAGGAGATCACGCGCGAGAGCCTCGACGAAGTACGCCGCCTCGCCCGCCGACTGCGGCCCGGCGTCCTGGAGGACCTCGGACTCGTCAGCGCCCTCACCTCGCTGACCAGCGACTTCGCCACCCACACCGGACTGGACGTACGACGCAGGTTCACCCCGGACCTCGCGCACCTCGACCACGACGGGGAACTCGTCCTCTACCGCGTCGCCCAGGAGAGCCTCACCAACGTCGCCCGCCACGCGGAGGCCACGCGCGTCGAGGTGGAACTCCACCACACCCCGACCGCCGTGGTCCTGCGCATCAGCGACGACGGCCGGGGCATCGGCGCGTCGAGCGAGGGCGCCGGCATACGCGGTATGCGCGAACGCGCCCTGCTCATCAGCGCCGCACTCGACATCGACCAAGGGCCCCGGGGCGGCACCCGCGTGTCCCTGTCCGTACCCAGGCCCGCGAAGGACGCATGACCATGCCCGACACCACCCCCATCCGCATCCTCCTCGCCGACGACCACGCGCTCGTCCGGCGCGGCGTACGGCTCATCCTCGACGGCGAACCCGACCTCCAGGTCGTCGCCGAGGCCGGGGACGGCGCGGAGGCCATCGAGCTGGCCCGCACCCACACCGTCGACCTCGCCGTCCTCGACGTCTCCATGCCGCGCATGACGGGACTCCAGGCAGCGCGCGAGATCTCGGCACGCCACCCGGGCGTCCGCATCCTCATGCTGTCGATGTACGACAACGAGCAGTACTTCTTCCAGGCCCTCAAGGCCGGCGCGTGCGGGTACGTACTGAAGTCCGTCGCCGACCGCGACCTGGTGGCCGCCTGCCGCGCGGCGATGCGGGGCGAACCCTTCCTCTACCCTGGCGCGGTCACCGCCCTCATCCGCAACTACCTCGACCGCGTCCGCGAGGGCGACGAGGCCCCGGACAGCATCCTCACCGCCCGCGAGGAAGAAGTCCTCAAGCTCATCGCGGAGGGCCACTCCTCCAAGGACATCGCCGAGACACTGTTCATCAGCATCAAGACCGTGCAGCGCCACCGCGCGAACCTGCTCCACAAACTGGGCCTGCGCGACCGCCTCGACCTGACGCGCTACGCGATCCGGGCGGGCCTCGTCGAACCGTGACCGCCCCTCGTGGAATTCGGTCGCGCTCGTGGGGCTGATCCGTTAACTTCCGCCTGAGCGAGGCGAGTTACAGGACGCGACCCTGGGAGTGAAGTATGGGCACGAGCGCGCGGACGGGCCGGTTGGGGCTGCTGCTCGATCAGTTCGACCAGGCCAGGGAGATGGCACAGGTGCGCCTGGAAGGCCTTGGGGACGAGGAGTTCCTGTGGGAGCCGGTGGCCGACTGCTGGTCGCTGCGGCGGCGGGGCGAGGCGGTGACGCCACGGGCGTTCGGGCCGGGGGAGTGGGTGCTCGACAAGGGTGCCCCCGACATCCCGGCGAGCGAGTACGCCGAGGTGGCCCGGCAAGCCGCCGCGGGCATGACCGTCGAGAAGATCGCCGAGGACTGGAGCGTGAGCGTCGAGCGCGTCCAGGAGGTCCTGGCGCACACCGGGCAGCCCGAGCCGGACAAGGTTCCGGTCACGACCATCGCGTGGCGCCTCGCGCACCTGCACTTCGACTTCGCCGGCCGCTGGGAGTGGACCTTCGGAGAACGGCGCCAGGACCCCAAGACCCTGGTCGACTTCACCCCCAGCGCGGGCCTGGCCCTCGAACGGTTCTGGGAGGTGATCGACCGCTGGCGCACCAGCGTGGGAGCCGTCACCGAGGAACAGCTCGACACGGTGGGCTTCTCGCAGTACCCCTACGGCTCCGACCCCGACGACCCGTACATCTCGGTACTGGCGGGCGCCAACCTCGAATTCATCCACCACATGGCCGAGATCGCCGTACTCCGAGACCTGTGGCGAGCCCGCTTCACCGGCCGCCCCGACGCTGAGTGACCCACGTCACACGTATCCCTGTCACATCTCGTAGAGCCGCCGCGTCAATGGTGTGTAACCGCCAGCCAACGGCATGGGAGCGCACCATGGAAGCTCGACTCAACCCCTTCACCAACCCGGTCCTGGGCAAGGTCTTCAAGCACATCAACGCCGCGGGCAAGGTGCTGGACGACTCGACGCTGCCCCACGCGACGCAGGAGCTGGTGAAGCTCCGGGCCAGCCAGATCAACGGCTGCAGCTTCTGCACCGACATGCACTTCAAGGACGCTGTGCACGCCGGGGAGTCCGCGGAGCGCCTCAACCTGGTCGCGGCCTGGCGTGAGGCCACGGTGTTCACCGAGGCTGAGCGCGCCGCCCTGGAGCTGACCGAGGAGGCGACCCGCATCGCCGACGCGGCCGGCGGTGTCCCGGACGAGGTGTGGGAGAAGGCCGCCAAGCACTACGACCAGGACCAGCTCGGCGCCCTCGTCGGCGTCATCGCCATCATCAACGCGTACAACCGGGCCAACGTCATGCTCCAGATCCCGGCGGGCGACTACCAGCCCGGCCAGTTCGGCTGACCGGACCCACCGGTGTGAACAGCGGGGCTCGGTACGATGACACCCCGCCGCCGGGGTCGTGGGCGGCACAGCCCCACTGACCGGCGAGGTGTGACGTGGCGTTCGCGTACGAGGAAGAGGAGTACGGCGGGGTCGTCGTGCTCGTCGGCGAGAAGCGGGGTGCCTACCCCTTCAGCAACTCGCTGCTCGTACGCGGCACCGACGCCACGATGGTCGTCGACCCGTCGTTGTCACTGGTCGACGCGGCGCCGCACGCGGACGTGGTCCTCGTCAGCCATGCGCACGAGGACCACGTCGCCGGGCTAGGGAGCTACGACGTTCCCGTCCACATCCACGAAGCGGACCTCGCCGGCCTCCGGTCGCGTGAGGTGATGGTCGGCGCGATCGACCTCGCGCCCGCCGACATCGGCGAGGCCGACCGCATGTTCAGGGACGAGTTCCACGTGCGGGACCGCCCGGACGCGACGGCGTTCACCGACGGCGCCGTCTTCGACCTCGGCGGACGTACCGTCACCGTCGTGCACCTGCCCGGCCACACCGCGGGCCACAGCGGCTTCCTGATCGAGCCGGACGGTTTCCTCTTCGTCGCGGACATCGACCTCACCGGCTTCGGCCCCTACTACGGCGATGTGGGCAGCAGCCTCGAGGACTTCGAGGAGTCCATGCGCCGCTGCCGCGACATCGACGCCCGCTGGTACGGCACGTCCCACCAGAAAGGTGTGATCGACGGAGGTGCGGAGTTCCGCGAGCGGCTCGACGGCTTCGCGGGTGTGGTGGAGCGGCGGGACGCGGCGCTTCTCGCGCTGCTCGACGAACCGCTGACCCTCGCGCAGATCGCCGAGCGCCGGCTGGTCTACCGGCCCCACGTCGAAGGCGCGCACGTGGACCCGGTCGAACGGCGGACGGCTCGACAGCATGTGGACCGGTTGATGCGTGCGGGGCTGGTCGCGGAGGTCGAGGCCGGCCGGTTCCGCGCGACGTAGCTGATGCGCGGCCGCCGAGCCGTCTGAGGTAGCGTCCCTCTGGTTTTTGGGTGAGTGAAGAGGGGCGTTGTGCGGGTTCAGGGGAACAGGCGGGCGGGCCGGCTGGCCACCATCGTGCTGATCGGAGTCGGGGCGGTGTTCCTCATCGTCGGGCTGTCCATGGCCGGAGTGTCGATCTCGTACCTGTCCGACGCCGAGCGGGCCCCCGGCAAGGTCGTGTCCCTGGAGTGGCGCCGCGACTACAGCAGCTCGCGCAGGCACGGGAGCGACGGGCCCATGGCGTATCCGGTGGTCCAATTCACCTCGGCGGACGGCAAGTTGCGCACGTTCCACAGCTCGATGGGTTCCAACCCGCCCGCGTACGACGTGGGTGAGCGCGTCGAGATGCTGTACCGCGCCGACTCCCCTCAGGACGCGAAGATCAGCGGGTTCTTCTCGCTGTGGCTGTTCCCGGTGATCTTCGGCGGGATCGGACTGCTGGTCACCGGGATCGGGACGGCGGTCGCGATCGTGACGCGGCGCCGCTCCCGGTCGTAGGGGCGGCGCGTTCGCGCGGCAGATCAAGCCTTCTGAGCCTCAAGTCTTCTGGGCCTCAGGCCTTCTTGACCACGCTCGACTTGAGCTGCATCGCGCCGAAGCCGTCCACCTTGCAGTCGATGTCGTGGCCGTCGACGGCGTCCTCGATGAGGCGGATGTTGCGCACCTTCGTACCCGCCTTGATGCCCGACGGGCTGCCCTTGACCTTGAGGGTCTTGACGACGGTCACGGTGTCGCCGTCCGTGAGCACGTTGCCCACCGAGTCCTTGACGACCCGCTTCACCGGTGCGCCGTCGGTGGCAGCGGCGGACCACTCGTGCCCGCACTCGGGGCAGACCAGCAGCGCGCCCATCTCGTAGGTGTAGGCGCTGGAGCACTGGGGGCACGGGGGAAGCGATTCAGTCACGCGGGGCAGTGTAGGTAACGACTAGCTGAATTGCGAAACTTTGCAATTCATTAGATGGTGTGCGGGTCGTGTCCGCGCCCGGCTGTGGCGTGCGGTCGGGGAGAGGTTCGCGTGTCGGTTCCGCTGTATCAGGCCAAGGCCGAGTTCTTCCGGATGCTCGGTCACCCCGTACGGATCCGGGTCCTTGAGCTGCTCCAGGAGGGTCCGACCCCGGTACGGGACCTGCTCGCCGCCATCGAGGTGGAGCCCGCCGCGCTGTCGCAACAGCTCGCGGTGCTGCGCCGCTCCGGCATCGTCAGCTCCCGACGCGAGGGCTCGACCGTGGTGTACGCGCTGGCCGGCGGGGACGTCGCCGACCTGATGAGGGCGGCCCGCCGGATCCTGACGGAGATGCTCGCCGGGCAGAACGAGCTGCTGTCGGAGCTTCAGGGGGCCGCGCCGCACGAGTCCGAGGTCGCCGCCCGATGAGCGGCAGCAAGGAACCAGTCCCATGAGCAGGAGCGAGGAACCAGCCCGATGAGCAACGCCTCCGACAACGCGCCGCGCATGGTCGAGGTCTCCGGCGCCGAAGCCCTGTGGCTCCTGGAAGGCAGCAGCGTCGGCCGCCTCGTGTACGTACAGAGGGAGCGTCCCGTGATCCGCCCAGCGCGTCACCTGTGGGGCACCGGCCGACTGATCGTCCGCGCGCCCGCCTCGGCCGGCGCGCTCCCGGCCGCCGTGTCGTACCAGGTCGACGAGGTGGACGCGACGACCGGGGAGGGCTGGACGGTCACCGCCACCGGCCCCGCCGACGCCGTCACCGACCCCCACGAGGCCGCCCACTACCGCCGCACGCTCCCCGGCTGGGCGCACGGCCCGCACGACACGGTGCTACGGCTGCGCCCCCAGACGGTCAGCGGATACCGCCTGACGAACGCGGCGAGCGTGATGAACGCGACGAACACGATGAACTCGACGAACGCGATGAACACGATGAACTCGACGAGCGTGACGGTCGCCGGGCGTGGGGCGACGAACGCGGGGGAGCGCCGATGATCACCTCCATCGAGGGACTGCCCCTGCGCCACGTGCTCACCGTTCCCGCCGTGGGCTCCGCGGTGCGCCTGGCGCGCGAGACCGCCGAGATGGTGCTCACGGAATGGGGTGTGAACCCGGGGCACCCCACCGTGGACCCGGCGCTGCTCGTCCTCAGTGAACTCGTCACCAACAGCGTCCGGCACGCCGTCGAGGAGTCCCCGACCGTCACAGTGGTCTTCGCGGGCGGCAGGGACTGTCTCGCGTTCGGCGTCCACGACCGCCACCCCTTCCGGCCGGCGCTGTCGGCGTCGATGATCGGACCGGACGCCGGCGGTCTCGGGACCGTCATGGAACTCACGCTCGGCCTGGGCGGCACCGCGGTCGTGCGTGGGGACGCCGACGGCCAGGGTAAGAGCATCTGGATCACGCTGCCCCTCTGAACAGGCGGGCCTCGTACGGAAGGTGACGATCACCATGACCATCGAATGGCGCTATCGCATCGAACCGGACTACGGCGTTCTCTCCGTCGCCGGACACCTCGGGCCGGAGGCAGCCCACCGTTTCAGCGGCGCGGTCGGCTGGGTGCTCGCCCGGGGCACCGGACCGGTCATCGTGGACCTGGGTGAACTGCGCGGCTGGTCGACGGAGGGACAGCTCGCCATCATCGCGGCGGCCCGTCGCCTGGCGGAGGGCGGACGCGCACTCGAACTGGCGGCCATCCCGCCCGACGGCTCACTCGTACCCGACAGCACCTGTCCGGCCATCCCTGTCCACTGCGACCTGGCCACCGCGCTCGCCGTGCACGCCGAGCGTGCGACCGACAGTACGGAGGGTGACGAGCCGCACGAGTGGCGCACCGGGGGCTGGCCCGACTGATCGCCGGTCCGGCGACCGACGACCGGGCCCATGTATGAGGCATTGCGAAAGTTGGCAATTACGAAGGTCATGAGTTCGGTGCCGACAGGCGAAGATGGCCTCATGGTGACGATTTCTTGGCGGCCGGGACGGGTACGGCAGCCGCGGTTCCGGGCGGGGTGGCAGGCGTACGTCGACGCGGGCTGCGGGAGCGGGCGCGGGAGGCGGGTCCGATGAGTACGCCGCTGTACCAACTCAAGGCCGAGTTCTTCAAGACGCTCGGGCACCCGGCGCGCATCCGGGTCCTGGAGCTGCTGAGCGAGCGTGAGCACGCGGTCGCCGAGATGCTGCCCGAGGTGGGCATCGAACCGGCCCACCTCTCGCAGCAGCTCGCGGTGCTGCGCCGGGCCAACCTCGTCGTGACCCGCAAGGAAGGCTCGAACGTCTACTACTCGCTGACCAGCCCGCACGTCGCCGAGCTGTTGCGCGTGGCGCGCACCATCCTGACCGGGGTCCTCAGCAGCCAGGCGGAACTCCTCGCCGACCTGCGGGTGACGGGGAGCGAGCCGAAGCGGCCGTCGTAGGCGCTCATCTCCAGATCGCCAAAGGGCTCCGCCGGGACGTGCCGCCCCCGCGGAGCCCTTGTCGTGTGAGGGGCCTGGCTCAGGCCCCCGCCGCCTTGTCCGCGAACCGGCGGTGCAGCGCCTTGATGGACGGCACCAGCTCGTCGACCGGTCCTTCGACCCGCACCGCCGGGGCGACCTCCTGGACGGGCAGGACGCTCACCGGTCCCTGCGGCAGGCCCCACTCGGACAGCCACTGGCTGAACTGCGCCGAGGACGCGACGTAGACGATGCGGCCGAGGCCGACCCAGGCGTGCGCGGCCGAGCACATCGGGCAGTGCTCGCCGGACGTGTACACGGTGGCGCCTTCGCGCTCTTCCGGGGTGAGGTTCTCGGCGGCCCAGCGGGCCAGGTCGAACTCGGGGTGGCGGGTCGAGTCGCCGCCCGAGACGCGGTTGCGGTCCTCCGCGCGGACCTTGCCTTCGGCGTCGACCAGCACCGACCCGAAGGGGTGGTCACCGGCGTCCAGGGCTTCCTCGGCCAGCTCCACGCACCGGCGCAGATACGCCAGTTCACGTTCTTCCATCACAGTCTCCTCCACGACGTGACCGGGCAGGGCGCTGGCCATGATGGCACAGGCACCCGGTCGTGACCTGCCCGAATCGCCTCCCGGTACGCGTCGCGTCACTGGTCGCACACAGGCCCCGACGTTCCCCCTGTGACATCCGTCGGCTGTTTCCGGCCGGATCGGGCGCGAGGGGTTCTTGCGTCGTCCGGGTTTACCTGACGGGCGTGGCGAAGTGGCATACGGTCAACGCATGGACGGGGAACAGTGGTTGGCGTCATGCCATCCGGATCCAGCGGCGGTGTACGGACAGTGGGACCGGCCACCGCATGTGGCCCGCCTGCCCACGGGGAACCACTTCGTCGCCCTGCGCCTCTTCCAGCCGCTCGGCCTGACCGTGCTGTGGGAACTCGGCGACCAGGCGGAGAAGGTGCCGGTACTGGAGGAGCACGCGCGCCCGCGCCCGTTCTTCTACCTCCTCATGCACCCCACCGTCGCCGACGGCTGGCCGTCCGAACCCGACGCCACCCTCCTCGCCGACGGTGACGAGTTCACCGCGCCCACGCCGCAGGCCGACGGCATCACCGGCGTACAACAGCACTCGTTCCTGTGGCGGGTGGCGCCCGACGGCAGCGGCCGCCTCGCCGACCCGGACGCCCTGCGCGAGGCGCTCCGCCTGGCCCGGGACTGCGACCGTCAGGCCGCCCGCATCCGGGCCGCCCGCTCGGTCTTCTACGGCGCCAAGCACACGAAGCACAACCGGCACACCTGAGGCGCGTCCCTGGCAGGGTTCTGGAGAGTCTGGCTGCGTGGAAGTGCGCGGACTCGCCGACGATGGGGTGACGGTCGGCGGCCGGACGAGGGTTGCCGGATATCAATGGAGGCCCCCCAACAAGGAGGTTCCCCCATGTCAGCTCGCCTTCGTCCGGCCCTCGGCGTCGCCGCCGGCGCCATCCTGCTCCTGCTCGCCGCCCCGGTCGCGGGCGCGGCGGGATCCGACCAGTCCGTCACGGTCGATCCGGTCGGTCACATCGCGGCGGACGGAACGGTGACGCTCTCCGGTACGTACAGCTGCACCGACAGTACGGGCCCGGTATTCGTCTCCTCCTCGGTCGGAGAGCAGGGGCAGGGCGGTGTGTCCGTGCGGCACGGCATCGGTGGCACCCACGCGGTGTGCGACGGCGCCGAGCACCGTTGGCAGAACACGGGCCAGGCCCCCACCGATTCGGTCAAGCCGGGCGCCGTTGAGGTCGAGGCCACGGTGATGGAGGTCCGCTCCCAGGGCGGTCTGCCGCTGCCGTACTTCCACGCGACGCAGCGCCAGGACGTGACGCTGGCCGCCCAGGGCTGAGTTCGCCTTTTATTGCGAAGGTGTTGAATTGCGGAGCCCCGCTCGGCGGCAGGGCTCCGCATTCCGTGTCGACCGGGGCGCGCTCAGGTGATTTCGAGGTTGGCCATCATGCCCATGTCCTCGTGTTCCGCGTTGTGGCAGTGGAAGAGGTAGCGGCCGCGGTACCCGTCGAAGCGGGTGATGATCTCCGCCGATTCGCCCGGTCGCAGCGAGAGGGTGTCCTTCAGCCCGGCATCGTGCGGCAGCGGGTCGCGCCCACCGCGTGACAGCACGCGGAACCCGACCAGATGGAGATGGATCGGGTGGTGGACGTCGGCCACGAACCGCCACACCTCCACCGCCCCCAGCCGCGTCCGGACGTCCGTGCGCGACGGGTCGAATGCCCGTCCGCCGATCACCCAGCCGCGACCGTGCTCCATCTCCCCGGCACGGAACGCGAAGTCCCGGACCGCGGTCGCCTCGGAGCGCCGCCAGACGGGCACGTCGGAAGCGAGCTTCGTGGGGATGTGGCTGTGGTCCCGAGCCCGGCGCGCGATACGGAAGGCCATGACTTCACGCGTGCGTCCGCTGCCGAGCCGGTTGATCAGACGCACCCGGCTGCCGGTCGGCAGACCCGCGAAGTCGACGACGACGTCATAGCGTTCGGCGGGCGCGACGGGGAGCGTGGTGTGGGTGACGGGTTCGCTCAACAGGCCCTGGTCGGAACCGATTTGGCGCAGATCGAGGATCCGCCCTTCGTCGGTGACGGCCTGGAACTCGTAGTGGCGGGCGTTGGAGGCGTTGAGCAACCGCAGGCGGTATCGGACGGCGTCGACCTCATGGACCGGCCACGGTGCGCCGTTCACCAGGATCACGTCACCGAGCACACCGGCGGCGTAGGAACCTTCCACCCCGGGCCGGTCGCGCAGGGTGGGGTCGAGGGACGGGTAGGTCAGGGAGCCGTCGGCGGCGAACGCGCGGTCGGCGATCATCAGCGGTACTTCGTGGTCGCCGCGCGGGAGGTCGAGGGCGTCCTCGGTCTCGTCGCGGATGATGTGCATCCCGGCCAGACCGCGCCAGATCGCCGGAGCGGTGAAGTCCATGCGGTGGTCGTGGTACCAGAGCATGGTGGCCCGCTGATCGAGCGGGAAGGTGTACGCGCGGGTCACCCGGCTGGTGACGGCACGGGGATCGGCCATGGTGTGCGCACCGGCGGTGCGCATGGCCATACGCATGTGTGCCTGGGCCTGCGCGTGTTGGTGATGGGCCGAGGGTGTGGGCCAGCCGTCGGGGAGGACGAGGTCGGTGGGGTAGCCGTCGGAGGCGGCGGGCGTGCGGCCGCCGTGCAGGTGCACCACCGTCGGCACCGGCAGTTCGTTGCGGTGAGTCACAGTGGCCGGCCGTCCGCGGCGGGACTCGATCGTCGGGCCGGGGAAGGTGCCGTTGTAGGCCCACAGTTTTGTGCGGGTCCCCGGCAGGATCTCCGCGGTCGTCTCGCGCTGGGTGATCTCGTAATGGTCCGTGCCGCCTGAGTTGTCCACGGGCTTGAGCACGGGTGGGATCGGCAGGGGCACGGTGTACGGCTCGGGCAGCGGAGCGGCGCTGTGCAACTGGTTGCCGGTGTGCGCCGGGTGGTTGGCCATGGCACCGGCCAGCGCGAGCCCGCCCGCCGTGGCGAGCCCCAGCGCACCGCCCAGCCCGAGCACATGCCGACGGCTCCACTCCATGCGGGCCCAGTCGTCACGACGGAACACGCGAGGCCGCTCAGCCATGGGACGCGTCCTGCCGGGGCTCGCCGGCGTCCTGAGCGTGCGGGGCTAGCTTTTCCGGGGATCGGTTCGGCAGCGGCCGTATCCAGACCGCGACGGCAAGCACGGTGAGGGAGGCGATGAGCATGACGCCGAGGGGGAGGTGCATCCACAGCAGACCGGCCGACCCCGCGACGTACTGTCCCGTCTCGGCCAGCAGGATCACCACCGAGACGACGGTCGGCCACTGGCGGCGCATCCGCCTCGACGCGGCGATGCCGACGGCGGCCTGCAACAACCCGAGGGTGTACACGAGGTTGGCGCCCTGCGCGTGCCAGTTGAGGCCGTCTATCTCCCCGCTGAGATACACGCCCGCGAAGACCGGCTGTCCGAAGGCCGCCACGGTGTGAACGGTCACCGTGCCCCGGAAGAGCCGACCGGTAACACCCGTGCGTCGCAGGGGAGTTGAAGGTCTTTCGTCGATAGTGGTCACGGGCTATACCGTCATGCCCCGCGCGGTGTCACGTCAAGGATTTATAGGGGTGCGCAACGCGTGGCGGTCGCGTGCCCGCAGCCGGTCCCACACGCTTCGGCGTCGACGCGTGTGTGGCGCTCGGTCAGGTCAGGTCCACCCATAAATCTTGCCGTGCACCTTCCCGCTCTCCTCCGCGTCGAACTCGAAGACACCCACCGTGCCGGTGAGTTCCGCGAAGGCGTCGGCCGTGGTCTCGTAGAAGATCGCTCCGCGCCAGTTCACGCCGCCGGACTCGTTGAAGTGGCCGACGCCCAGGCCGTGCCACGTCACGGACTCTCCCTCGTGCGTCATGCTGATGCCCTGGCCCTCGCCGAAGAGTGTTCCGTCGGGCCTGAGTATCGACTCGTAGGTGCCCACGTCGCTGACGGCCTTGTTCAGGAGCGTGCCCGCCGCCTGGAAGGACACCTCCATCGCGGGGTGCAGTGTGCCGTCGGTCGGCACGACCCGCATCCCGGTGGTCTGGCCCTGTTCCTCGCCGAGCAGATCGCCGAGCATGATCCGACTCCTCTCAGACCCCCCTCGAACGACTGATGTGCCCCTCGACCACCCCCTCTTTCCGGACTACGCCTCGCCATGAGGGACGTCAAACGGAGCACATCGGCCCATGGCGCGAAGCTCTGAATAGTGGTTCACTCCTTCCATGGCCTACCGCAAGTCCCCAGCCGAGATCAGCCGTCTCGACGCCGCGCGCGAGCGGCTCGTCGCCTGCGCCACCGAGGTCGTCGCGGAAGTGGGCTGGTCACAGGCGTCCGTCACCGCCGTCGCCGCCGCGGCGGGCATTGCGGCCGGCTCGGTCTACCAGCACTTCCCGTCCAAGGCCGCGCTCGCCGTCGAGGTGTTCCGGCGCGCGGCGGAACGCGAGGTTCAGGTGCTCGGGGAAGTGCTGCACGCGCCGGGCGACCCCGTCGAGCGCCTCGCCCGCGCCGTGGACGTCTTCGCCCGCCGCGCCCTGGAGAACCGCGGCCTCGCCTACGCCCTGCTCGCGGCCCCCGCCGAACCCGCGGTCGGCGCCGAACGACTCGACTTCCGCCGCCGCTACCGCGCCCTGTACGCCGAAGTGGTGCGCGAGGGCATGGCACTCGGCCGGCTGCCCGCACAGAACGCCGAGATCACCGCCGCCGTACTCACCGGAGCGATCGGCGAAGCCCTCGTCGACCCGCTCGGCGCCCCCGATGCCGACGCCACCGAGGAACTTCTCGCCGACCTCACCGCCGCCGCGTTGCGGTGCGCCGGCGCCCCGACCACCTGACCCGTACCCGCCCTCGAAGGAGGCACCATGTCCAGCAACCCCACGGCCGTGACCCACGAAGTGACCAACCAGGCACCGCCGTTGACCGGTCACGACGCGGCCGACGACCCGGTGCTGCTGGAGGGCGTACGCCGCGAGGGCGCCGCCTGGTGCCTCGACGACCTGCACCGCATAGGCCGCCGCGCCGCCGGCGAGGAGGTGCAGCGCTGGGCCGACGAGGCCAACCGGTACGAGCCCGTGCTCCGCACCCACGACCGCTACGGCAACCGCGTCGACGAGGTCGACTTCCACCCCTCCTACCACGCCCTCATGGACGTGGCGATCAGCGAAGGGCTCGGCGGCAGCGCCTGGGCCGACGAACGGCCGGGCGCACACGTCGCGCGCGCCGCCGGGTTCATGGTGTGGAGCGGCACCGAGGCCGGCCACGGCTGCCCCGTCTCCATGACGTACGCCGTCGTCCCCGCCCTGCGCCACGCCCCCGACCTCGCGAAGACGTACGAACCACTGCTGACCAGCAGGGTCTACGAACCCGGCCTGCGCACCCCCGCGGACAAGCCCGGACTGCTCGCCGGGATGGGCATGACGGAGAAGCAGGGCGGCACCGACGTCCGCGCCAACACCACCTCCGCCACCCCGCACACCGACGGCACCTGGCGGCTGCGCGGCCACAAGTGGTTCACCAGCGCGCCCATGAACGACCTGTTCCTGGTCCTTGCCCAGGCGCCCGGCGGCCTCTCCTGCTTCCTCGTGCCGCGCGTCCTGCCCGACGGCAGCCGCAACACCTTCCGCATCCAGCGCCTCAAGGACAAGCTCGGCAACCGCTCCAACGCGTCCAGCGAGCCCGAGTTCGACGACACCGTGGCCTGGCTCGTCGGCGCGGAGGGCAAGGGGGTCCGCACCATCATCGACATGGTCACGATGACGCGCCTCGACTGCGTCCTCGGCTCCGCCGCCGGTATCCGCGCCGCGCTCGCACAGGCCGCCCACCACGCCCGGTACCGCTCGGTGTTCGGCGCCAAGCTGATCGACCAGCCGCTCATGCGCAACGTACTGGGGGACCTGAGCGTCGAGTCCGAGGCGGCCACCACGCTCGCTCTGCGTCTGGCCGGCGCCGCCGACCGGGCCCAGCGCGGCGACACCGGCGAGCGCGCCTTCCTGCGCCTCGCCACCGCCGTCGGCAAGTACTGGGTGTGCAAGCGCCAGCCCGTCGCCGTCGCCGAAGCCCTGGAATGCCTCGGCGGCAACGGATACGACGAGGCATCAGGAATGCCGCGGCTCTACCGCGAAGCCCCCCTCAACGGCATCTGGGAGGGCTCCGGCAACGTCAACGCCCTCGACATGCTCCGCGCACTCGCGCGCGAACCCGAGTCCCTGGAGGCGTTCCGTACGGAGATCGAGGCCGCGGCGGGCGGCGACCGGCGGCTCGACGAGGCCTGGCAGGAACTCCAGGGCGAACTCGTGCTGACGGAGGACGCACCGCTGCGCGCCCGGCGCCTCATCGAGCGCGCCGCGCTCGTCCTCCAGGGATCGCTCCTGGTCCGGCACGCGCCCGCCGCCGTCGCGGACGCGTTCTGCGCCTCCCGTCTCGCCGGGGACCGGGGGCTCGCCTTCGGGACGCTCCCGCCGAGCACGGACTTCGCGGCGCTGCTGGCGCGCCTGCCCGTCTGACCGGGGGCGTTCAGGTCGCCGGCCGGGGCGTGTCCGTGCCCTTGGCCTCGCCGTCGCCGGCGGCCAGGAACTCCACGACGGCCATCACGAACAGCAGACACAGCGCGATTCCCAGGACCACCCAGGCGGTCGGGAAGGACCACAGCAGGAGCGCGACCAGCGCGCCGATCACGAGGATCCACACGATCCACGTGCGGTAGCGGCGGATGAAGGGACCCACCGGGCCGGTACGCATACCCGCCCGGTCGGCCGTCGCCCGGGTGGCCCCGATACCCGAGGTCCACAGCCCGCGCACCACCGCCGCGTGGCGCCCACGGCCGGTGAGCCAGGCGCCCAGCGCGATCACGATGCCCAGCGCGATGACCATGCGGACCGTGGAGAACAGGAAGCGCGTGAGCGTGTCGTACACGGCGGAGGCCGCGTCCTGCGAGACGTTCGCGGGCAGCCGGTCGAGGTAGATCGCCCGGAAGATCCGCAGCCCGATGGCGAGCAGCCCGACGGCCACGGCGACGGCCAGCGCGCTGGTGACCACCGTTCTGCGCCTGCGCACGGCGACCAGGACACCGGCGACGACGAGGAGGATGGCGATGACGGGCAGCCAGTTCCCGAGGACCTGGAGCACCCGCACATACGTCTTGACCTGGCTGACCTTGTCCGAGGTGAAGAGCGTGAAGTCGGTGTGGACCGAGGGGATCTTGCTCGCGACGCTCATCCCGCTGTCCACGAGCCGCGTCTTCACCTGGTCCACGACCGGCCCCAGATCGAGGACGACGGTGTTGCCCTTGAGCTGGATGGCGCCACCACCCGACCCGGTCAGCGCCTTGTCGAGAGAGCTGTGGACCTTCCGGTTGGCATCGATCCAGATCGTCTTGAAGGCACTCGACTGGGTCACGGCGAGCGCCTTGTCGTGGACGAAGCTGCGGACGGCGCCCTCCAGCGAGTTGCCGAGCTTGCCGAGCGCCTTCTCCAGGCGGGGTTTGTCCGCGGGGGCGACGTCGACGAGCAGCGTCGACAGGTTGATATGGGACATGACCGCGTCGGTGGCACGGTTCGCGACGGCGTTCTGGACGGCCGAGTTCGAGGCGAGCGGGGCGACCGTGGAGACGTACCGGTCGGTGTTCCCGACCAGGTCGTTCGCCCATACCGCGACCACGGACAGCGGCGCGAGAATGCAGCCGATGACGATGAGCACGGCGGCCAGGAAGGAGCGGCCGCGGTGCCGCTGGGGCCGCGCGGCGTGCTTGGCCTCCAGCGTCGCCATCCGATCGCGCAGCTCCCGGATCTCGGCCTGATTCTCCGGGCGCCCGGGCTGCTCTTGAGGGCGCCCTGGATGGTCTTCCGGGCGTTCGGGCTGGTCCTGCGGCCGCTCGGCCCCGTTGCCGTCCGTCACCGTCGCCTCCTTATCGCGCCATCGCGCTGCCCTCAGGGGATCGTCCCCGTGGCACACCGGCAAGGCGAGGTCGTCCGTTCAAGTGACGTGCTACCAGGGGGCATTAAGGCGAACGGCCCATCGGGCCGAGCCGTATGCGCGTCAGCGGGAAATGCTTGAGCCCCGACCGCGGAGTGATCCAGCACATCACTGTCCGCACACGACCACGAATTCGCACGGCGACCCGACGCATTGGACAACTCGCCCGCCTGGATTCCCTTTCCGAAAAGGACGGCACGGCTGTGTGCACAGCAGCGAAGACCCCGTCGGGGACCCGTCCGGCCGCCCGGACCGGCCGCGTATGACGGCCGCCGAAGGACCGGCGCCCGCGAGCCCGGACGAGGAGGCGCAGGACGGCGCGCGCCAGGCCCTGCTCAGCCCGCGCTATCTCAAGCTCCTCCTCCTGTCCGTCCTGCTCGGCGTGCCGATCTCGCTGGCCTGCTTCTTCTTCATGGGGCTGCTGCACTGGCTGCAGAACGAGGTGTGGACCTCGCTCCCGAAGGCCGTCGGCTACAAGCAACCGCCGTGGTGGTGGCCACTGCCCGCGCTCGCCCTCGCGGGAGTGATCCTCGCGCCGATCGTCAGCAGAGTGCCGGGCCGTGGCGGGCACGTGCCGGTGAACGGACTCGGCGGCGCGCCCGTCGGCCCCCGCGAACTGCCGGGAGCTGTCGTAGCGGCGCTCGCGACCCTGCCGCTGGGCGTCGTCCTCGGACCGGAGGCCCCCCTCATGGCCCTCGGCAGCGGGCTCGCGCTGTTCGCCATGCGCGGGATGACGCACGGGAAGAGCCCGGCCGACCCCCAGGCGGTCGCGCTCGTCGCGACCGCCGGTTCCACGGCCGCCATCTCCACCATCCTCGGCGGGCCGATCGTCGCGGCCATCCTCGTCGCCGAGGCGGCCGGCCTCGCCGGCGCGCGCCTCGTCGTGCTCCTCATGCCCTGCTTCGTCGCGAGCGCCACCGGGGCGGTGGTCTTCACCGGGTTCGGCGAATGGACGGGGCTCTCCATCGGCGGACTCTCCCTGCCCACGGTTCCGCCCGACGTCGACCCCGACGCCGGCGACTTCCTGTGGGGCATCCCGCTCGCCGTGCTCATCGCCGCCGGCGTCGCCCTGACCCGAGGCCTCGGACGGGTGACGCACCGCTGGACGACCGCTCGTCTCACCGCGCCCCGCACGATCGCCTGCGCCCTGGCCGTGGGCGTCCTCATCACCGCGTACGCCCTGATCACCGGGCGCTCGCCCGAGGAGGCCGCGCTCTCCGGGCAGGTGACGCTCGCCCAGCTCGCCGCGCAGCCCGGCGCGTGGTCCGTGGGGGCGCTGCTCGCCCTGGTCGTCTGCAAGGGCCTGGCCTGGGGCATCTGCCTCGGCAGCCTGCGGGGCGGCCCCATCTTCCCGTCCCTGATGCTCGGCGCCGCCGCGGCCCTCGCCTGCGCCGGGCTGCCCGGCTTCGGCGCGACGCCGGCCCTCGCCCTCGGCATGTGCGCCGCGGTGACGGCAGTGCTCGGGCTGCCGCTGTCCGCGTCGGTGCTGACGGTGCTGCTGATGGGACCGGACGCGCACGACCAGATGCCGCTCATCATGATCGCCGCGGTGGTCGCGCATCTGACGGTGCTGCTGGTGAACCGGTGGCGCGGGGCGAGTCCGCGTAAGGAATGACGCTCACACCAGGTTGAGTACGGGTACTCATGCCGGTGGCCGGAAGCCTGCCCATACTCACGCCATGCAGATGGAATCGCCGGGGTGCCCGGACTGCGGTACGCCTCTGGGGTCGCCCCCGCCCGCTTCGTGCGGCCGGTGCGGACTGCCGCTGACGGGGCCCGACGCGTACGCGTTGTGGCAGGTCACGCGGGAGCTGAACGCGCTGGACGCGCGCCGGAGTTGGCTCATGTGGCGGCGCGGGGAGCTGCTGGGCTCGTTGCGGGCGCGGCGGGATGCGCCTGCGGGGGCGCCGGGTGCCGGGGGTGCGGGACCTGTCCCGGCGGGGGCTCCGGTATTCGCTCCGGCGGGCTGGGCCGGTCCGGCCGGTCGCGAGGTCTCCGCACCCTCTGCCCGGACCGTTCTGCTGATCGTCGGTGGCGTCCTGGTGGTCGTCGCCGCCCTGGTGTTCACCGTGGTGAGCTGGGGCGGTCTCGGCATCGGCGGGCGAGCCGCCGTCCTGCTCGCACTGACCGCGTGCGCCCTCGCCCTGCCCCGACTGCTGATCGGACGGCGGCTCACGGCCACCGCCGAGGCATCGGCCGTGGTGGGACTGGCCCTGGTACTCCTCGACGGCTACGCGGCCCGGGAGGCCGGGCTCGGCGGCCTGGACCGGTTCGGGACCGCGGGCTACTGGGCGGTGCTCACCGCGCTGACGGCGGTGGGCGCGGCGGCTTACGGCTGGTGGCAGCGCCTCCGGCTGCCGCTCGCCGTCGGACTGCTGATGGCACTGCTCCCCGGCCTGCTCCTCACCTCAGCTGAGGGCGGAGGGACCCAGGACTACGCGACCGCGATGATCGCCACGGCCGCCGTGGACTTCGCGCTCCTCTACGCCCTCACGCGCGCACGCGCCACGGCGGTGAGCGACCGGCTGGGCGGCGCACGCGCAGCCACCATCCTCGTCACCGGAGTTCGTGCCGTCGGCGGTGGATGGGCGCTGCTGGGCGGGGCGCTTGCCATCACGTACGCGTTCGATGCCCCGTCGCAGGCCGAGGTGATGCGCAACTGGGTGCCGCTGGGGCTCTTCGCCCTCCTGGGCGTGGCGCTGTGCCGAGGCTTCCGCGCACTGCCTTTCGCCGTGCGCTGCGGCGCCGAGGGCGCGGCCGTCGTCGCCTTGATCGTGGCCGTCGGCTCCGGCCTGCGCTACGCCGTGCCCACTGAGTGGGTTGTTGCCGGATACGCGGCACCGGCGGCGGTCATCGCTGCGTGGGCGGCGATGTCCTGCGCGCGGGGCGGCCGTTGGGAGCAGCCTGCTTACGCCCCTCCGGCCCAGGCCGCGGCTGCGGTGGGCGAGCTGATGGCAGCCTCAACTGCCTTGATACTGGCTGCTGTTGCTGCGCTCCCGAACATAGCCGACGCCCTCACCCGGCCCGCCGTCCAGGGCGTGACTGTGTGGCTCGACGATGACTCCCCTCGCTGGAACTGGGAGGTCGCGAGCGCACCGCTGGTCGTGCTCTGGTTGCTCGTTGCTGTCCTGGTCGCCATGACCGTACTGCGTACCCGTACGGCGGCCGAACCGCGTACCGACCGTATGGCGAATGCACTGCGCCTCGCCCGCACACTGACCGCCGTTCCCGCGCTGCTTCTGCTGCCGGTGGCGGTGGGGCTGCCGTACGAGTGGGTGCTGACCGTCGCCACGGTTGGATCCGTGGCCGTCGTGGCGGATGTCGTGCGGCGACCGCGGGCCGCACTCGCCTCGCGGCTCGTGGCTCTGTCCGCCGCCGGGGCACTCACCTTGCTGTGGGCGGTCGCCGACCGGAGTGCCGTACTCGTGGTGTGGGGGATCGCCGCTGCGTCGGCGGCCGTACTCGCCCACGTAGTTTCGGCACCGGAGGCACCAACGGACCGGCTCACCTCTCGCTCCAACGCCCCCGTCGCCTCCGTCGCCGGAGCCTTCGCCGTCCTCGCGCTCGGCGTCGAGGCGATCGCCTCCGGCGTCACCGCCGGCCTCGCCTGGCACGGCACCGCGTTCGCCGTACTCGCGGCAGCCGGTGTCTCCGCCTGCGCCGCCGCGGCCTGGCTCCGGAGTCCCGGGCGCGAGCAGGTCTCCGTAGCCGTCGAGTGCACGGGATACGCGCTCGCGGCGATTGCCCTCGCCCTGACCGCCCCGAACCCCGCCGCGCTGAGCCTCGCCCTGGCCGTGTGCGGCGTCGCGGGCCTCGGCGTCGCGCTGCGCCCGGACCGTCGCCGCGCCGCACTCGCCGGAACCGGCCTGCTCATCGCCTCCTCCTGGGTGCGTCTAGCCATGGCCGACGTCGCGTCCCCCGAGGCGTACACGCTCCCCGTCACGGCGGCCGCCCTGCTCATCGGCCACCGCCGCCGTACGACCGATCCCGGCACAAGCTCCTGGACCGCCTACGGTTCCGGGCTCAGCGCAACGATGCTGCCCAGCCTCGCCGCCACCTGGACCGACGGCAGCTGGGTGCGGCCGCTGATCCTGGGCGCGGCGGCCCTGTCCGTCACCGTCATCGGGGTCCGGACGCGGCTGCAAGCGCCGTTGCTCGTCGGCGGAGGCGTGCTCGTGCTGGCGGGCCTGCACGAACTCGCACCGACCGTTGTCCAGGTGTTCGGCCTGCTCCCTCGCTGGGTGCCGCTGGCCGGGGCGGGACTGCTGCTCCTGCTGCTCGGGGCCACGTACGAGAAGCGGATCGAGGAGGCCCGGCGCCTGCGCGACACGGTGAGCGGCATGAGGTGAGCCCTCGGGCCCCATCGTGCCTATCCTGAATCGGGGCTACTTCAGCGACATGCTCAACAGCCCGGCCGGCGGGGCGGCTTCGCCCCCGTACACCCGGTGCGGGCGACGCAGGGGGAGGGGCGGGAGATGAACTGGATCTGGGTACTGCTGATCATTTTCTGGACGGGCGGCTTCGCCTGGGCGGTGGAGAACGGCCGTACCGCGCTGCGCAACCGGCACGACCGCAAGATGGAACGCCTGGAGGCCGAGAAGGAGCAGCGCCTCGCGATCGAGGCGGCGAACAAGCCGCCCGAGCCCGTCTGCGGCTGCACGCACCACCTGGCCAAACACGACAAGCAGGGCCGTTGCCACGAGCGGGTCGAGGTCCCCACGGCCTGGGACGAGAACAAGAAGCCCGTGCGCTATGAGGCGGGCCAGTGCAACTGCCAGCAGTACGTCGGACCGCAGCCCCTGTCCCAGGTGTACGCGGAGGAGCTGACGGACCGGCTCTGATGCGCCGCCGGTGAGCCCGCGGAGTCGCCGCACGCCCGGTCGGTGAAGAGGTCGTCGGCCGGACCGTGCGGCACGCCAGGCAGGGCTTCGGCAGCGGCCCCGACGACCCACGGACCATGCAACTCCGCGAAGCCCAACTCCTGGTCGGCTACCGGAGCGGCCCGCTCGCGCCGAGCACGAACGGACCGGCCGACGCACCCGAGCCCGATGCACCTCAGCTCGGCGTACCCGAGTCCGGCGCGCCTCAGCCCGGCGACCGGGCCCCGGACTGCACCGGGCTGACCGGGCCCGTCCCCGCCTACCCCATGCGCCTGCTCGACATCCTGCGCGGCCGCACGGCGCACGTGTTTCTCGCGTACGCGTCCGACGTGGCCACCGTCGCGATGCCGCCGACCGGCGAACAGGCTTACTCCGGGCCCGACTTGGAGACAGTCGCCGTCCTCCCCAGGGATGTCGAGCCGACCGCACTCGGCACCCTGGCGACGGCCGCATACCGGGACACCGCAGGGGAGTTCGCCCGGCTCTACCGTCCGGACGGCGCGACCGGCTTCGTCGTCCGCCCGGACGGATACCTCGGCACCAGCTTCCCCCTCGCCGACACGGAGTCGGCGCTGGCGGAGTACCTCGCGGGTCTCACTTGATGTAGACGAGCCCGTCCGTCGTGACCGTCGGGCGACCGGTCGTGCCGACGACCACGATCTTCACCGTGTGCTTGGCGCTGGTGGACCACGACTTGGTCCAGATCGCCTGGCGGTACTGCGTGGTGGCCGACTTCAGGTCGACGGTGCTGACCTTGACGCCGTCCACGTAGACGTACGCCTGCCCGGACGTCGTCGCCCGCGAGACCACCCACGATGCCGAGCGGCCCGTGAACGTCCACGTCAGGCTCGCGCCCTTCGAACCGCTGGAGTAGGACTTGCCGCCGAGGTAGCTGGAGGACGAACGGGCCGTCCACGTACCGGACTTGGTGGCCGAGGTCTCCTGCAGGATCATCGGGGTGAAGGACGCGGAGGACGTGCCGGTGTTGCCCGCGTAGTCGTAGGCCTTCATCGACCAGGCGCTCGCGGTGCCGGATGTGGCGGTGCGGCTCGAGCTGGTCGTCGTCGGGCCGAACGTGGCCGTCGTCGGGGTCAGCAGGCTCACGGACTTCAGCGCGGCGTTGTCGGTGGCCTTCCAGCCGAGCGTGACCGGGACGGCGGTGGTGTTGACCGTACCGGTGCGCAGGGACAGCTTCGGCGCGGTGGTGAAGGTGGGTGCCGTCGTCTCCGCGACGACGTTCAGCGCGGCGGACGTCGTGGTCTTACCGGACTGGTGCGTCGCCCGCACGGCGACGGTGTGTGTGCCCACGGGGAGGGTGGCGCCCACGGACGTGGCCGTACCGGAGGCACTGGCCATGGCCTTGCCGTCCACCAGCAGCTCGACCTTCGAGATCAGCGAACTCGGCGTCGACGCCGACCACTTCGCCGTGATCGCGCCCTTGGTGTAGTACGTCGTGCCGGACAGAGCCGCGCCGGACAGCGAGGTCACCTTCAGGTCCTGCACCGGGCCGGACGCCCACGTGCGGATCTTCGGCAGCTGGGCGTAGAGCGAGCTGCCGGGGCACTGGGTGTTGAAGCCGTCGCGGTGCGCGGAGATGCGGTTGAACGTGTACTGGCTGCCCGCGGTGTAACCGGTGCCGAAGTAGTTGGTCTGCGTCGCGCCGGCCGTGAGCTTCACGGTCGAGGCCGGGTCGGCGTTGTACTGGCCGAGCTTCCAGGACGCGATACGGGCGACGGAGGTCAGAGCGGCGTCGGTGGCGCCGGTCGTGCTGAACTCGCCGAGGAGCGCGATGCCCGCGGACTCACGGTTCCAGCCGTAGGTGTGCGCACCGAGCACCGGCAGGTCGACGCCGCCCTTGCGGCCCTCGAAGATGGTGCCGCACTTGTCGACCAGGAAGTTGTAGCCGATGTCGTTCCAACCGTTGGTCTGCGTGTGGTACGCGTAGATGCCGCGCACGATCGACGCGGAGTCGGCGCACGAGTAGTTGTTCGTCCCGTCCGTGTGGTGGACGAACACGGCCTTCACGTCGGCGTTGTACTCGGACGGGTCGGGGCTCAGCGACTCGTCGGCGCCCCATCCGGCGCGCGAGGTGATCGGCGGCTCGGGCACGGTGGACGGGGGAGGGGTGGGGACGGTGGGCGCGGGGCTCGCGGACGCGCCGGGGCTGGCGGAGGTGCTGGGGCTCGAAGTGTCGCTGGGCGAGGCCGAGTCGGTCGGGGCGACCAGGGGTGTGCCCGTGTCGGTGGGTGTGCTCGTGTCCGTGGGCGACGCGCTTTCCGTCGAGGAGGCCTGGACGACGTACGCGGCCGGCTTGGCCTTCGTCTCGGCGTCGGTCGCGACACCCGGGTCGACCAGGTTGACCTCAAGTCCCTTCGGCAGGCCAGAGCTGGCGGAACCGTTCTTGTGGACGACCTGGACCTCGACACCGTCGGACGGGCCCACCCACAACGGCTCGGACGCACCGCGTACGCCGGCCTCGGGGTTCTCCAGCGGGTCGGCGTCCGCCTCGAGGTCCTTCCAGGCGGTCCACGCTCCGGTGTCGATGCTGCGGGTGCGCACCTGCGCCGTGCCGTGCAGGTGCTTGGTCGCGCCGGTCCAGGAGACACCGAGCATCGAGAACTGCTTGGTCTGCGTGCGCGGCAGCTCACGCTTGCCGCTGGTGGAGCCCTTGAGCGCGAGGTCGTAGACCTTCACCGGCCGCTTGGCCCGCCCGGTGGCCCCGGGATCCTGGGACGGGCTGGCCACGGCGTACGTCACCACACCCCCGCCTCCCAGGACGACCGCGCCGAGCGTGAGCCACGCACGGCGTTTCATGCTCAGCGGTCTGTATGCACGCGAGGTACGACGACTCAAGACGATCCACCCCAAACAGATGGCCGGTCAACGGCCACAAGCGACGGTCACATGAGGCACATCCGTCACATGGATGGCCCACTCAGACAAGCGCGCCCCAGCGGGAGATCGTCACGCCGTAGAGGGGTGTAGTGACGTAGATCACGTCAAGTGAGTGCATAGATGTGGGGAGTCGGCGTACAGCGTTCAGCTTCTGCGCCTCATCTGGCCGACTCCGATGAGGATGAGTCCGGAGAACAGGAAGGCGTTCAGCCCGAAGAACCGGACCTCCCAGGACGGGCTCGCCACGAGGTGGAAGTAGAAGAAGCCCTGGACGAAGACGGGCAGACCCACCAGGAGCAATCCGAGCCCGTAGAGCGAGGGTCGGGTGACGTGTCGTCGCATCCAGCGCGGGGCCCAGCCGGTGCGCAGCGCGGCAATGCCCGCGATGATGCAGAGCAAGCCGAAGAGCATCCCGATTCCGACGATCCATTCCATGAGGCCCCTCCCCGCTCCGACGTGAGCGCCCGATGCCATGGAACGCATGTCATCCGAACGGTCACCGCACCCCCGATCATCCTGCGTGCCGGAGCCGAGTGCCAGCCCTTTCGAAGTGCCTTCTGTGGCGGGCGAATTCGCGGGCCGACGAGGGGCCTGGGCGTGCTGACGGAGCGCACGCCCAGGCGAGTTGAGGTCAGTGACGCAGCGCGTCGGCCCCGGCGCGGGCGAACTTCTCGTCGAGGTCGCCCGAGGGGGCTCCGGCGACGCCGATGCCGGCGATCGGGGCGCCCTTCGCGGTGACCGGGACGCCGCCGGCGAGGAACAGCGTGCCCGGGATGTCGGCGAGGGTCGGCGTCGTCTGCAGGCGCTTGACCAGCTCCGACGTCGGCGCGTTCCACGACACCGCCGTGTACGCCTTGCGGATGGCCGACTCGTACGACTGCGGACCGGCGCCGTCGCCGCGCAGGGTCACGATGGTGTTGCCGTTGCGGTCGACGACGGCGACCGAGACGCGCTGGCCCTCGCGCACCGCCGCGTCCATCGCCGCCTCCGCCGCCTTCGCCGCCGCACGGATCGTCAGGTGGGTGGACTTGGTCGTGTAGTAGTTCGCGACGTCGCCCCGGCCGGCGAACCGAGCGTGGGTGGTCGCGGCGGTGGCGGTGGTGGCCCCGACGCCGCCGAGTGTGACGGCGGCGGCGAGGAGCGTGCCGGTGACGATGCGCGTGCGAGCGAGGGGCTTGGCGTTGGGCTTCACGGTCTGCTGACTCCTGCGTCTGAGACGGAACAGAGGCGAGCCGCCGGAACCGCACACGCGGAACCGGCCGGACTGGCCACCCGAAGGCTTGCCCATAATGAACCGAAATGTCGTATTGAGTGTGATTTGACGCTTGCTATTTCACCCATTGGGGAGGGGGTGGAGTGTGGCCGCGTCCCGGGGGTGGGCCGGTGAATCCGAGCCGCATTTGAGAAGCGACAGCCCCTGAACTCTCAGTAGAAGCAAGTTCATAGACCATGTGTCAGCAGGTGTGTTACTTAAGTCGTTCACCGAGATACGTAGGTTCGCGCCGCACCACAGTGCGACACATGTGAGCCCTCGTGACTCAGCACGACCCTGTTTCGTTCCGTCCGTTTCGGACCGCTCCGCACCGCGCTGCCCAGGACCGAGGGAGCCGGTGAAACTCCCATTCTCACGTGCGTCGATCCATGAAGGTTCAACCGATCGGTTGATGCCGCGGCTCTGGCGCAGGTCGAGGATGAAGGTGCTGAAGGAGCGAACGTCCCCACGTTTCCAGGAGTCTTGATCCCGATGAAGAAGCTTTCTCGTCGCGCTCGCATCGCCACCGGCGGTGCCGCCGTCGCCGTAGTCGCCGCCGGTACGTTCGGTGCCGTCTCCGCGAACGCCTCGGCGCCGACCGCCGCGAAGGCTGCTCCGGCCGCCAACGTCAAGGGCAACACCACCACGACGTCCACGCACCTGACCATCGCCGCCGCGACCAAGGCCGCCCAGGCCGCGCTGCGCGCCGCCGAGTCCGAGGGCCAGCGCGTCTCCGTGGCCGTCGTCGACCGCAACGGCAACACGATCGTCACCCTCCGCGGCGACGGTGCGGGCCCGCAGTCGTACGAGTCCGCCGTGCGCAAGGCGTACACGGCGGTGTCGTGGAACGCCCCGACGTCCGAGCTGGCGAAGCGTCTGGAAACCACCCCGAACCTGAAGGACATCCCGGGCACGCTGTTCCTGGGCGGTGGCGCTCCGGTCGACGCGAAGAACGCTCCGATCGCCGGTGTCGGTGTCGCCGGTGCCCCGTCGGGCGACCTGGACGAGAAGTTCGCCCGCGCCGGCGTGTCCGCGCTCAACTAACACCGGCCCCCGGCCCCCGGCCGAGGCGGCAGCCCACTGACCGGCGGGTGGCGGCCACCACGCGCGCCGCTGCCCGCCTACCATCGCCCTCCGGCGGCACCAGGCATTCCTGCCGGGTGCCGCCGGAGTCGTGACGGCGACCATGGCCCACTTGGCCAAGGCCCACTTCGTAAGGCCTGCAGGCAAGTCAGTTCCCGCCCCCGCAGCACCATCGCCCCGAGCACCATCACCACACCCCCGGAAGGACCGCCACCATGCCGCTGACGACCGACGCGAAGGTCGCGGCCACCCGGATGCACGCGATGCGGATCCACCTCGGCATGGTCGCCTCGGCCGGCTTCCACCGGACCCGGTCGGCACTCGCCGGACTGTCCCTGGCCGCACGGTCCCTGACCGGTTCGCCGGCCGCCGCCAAGAAGGCCGCCACGGCCCAGCACAACCGTGCCCTGCTCGACGCCGCCGCCCACGGAGACGCCGCCGCGGTACGCGCCGCCCTCGCCGCCGGCGCACACATCGAGGGCCGGGACACCCACCACCGCACACCCCTGCTCCTCGCGGCGAGCCACGACCACGTAGCCGCCGCACAAACCCTCGTCGCAGCCGGCGCAGACCCGAACGCCCGGGACGACCGAGGCGACACCCCGTGGCTCGTCACCGGCGTCACCGGCAGCGTCCGCATGATGCGCACGCTCCTCCCGGCGAAGCCCGACCTCAGGCTCACCAACCGCTACGGCGGCACGTCCCTCATCCCGGCCTCCGAACGCGGCCACGCCGACTACGTCCGAGCCGTGCTGCGCGAGACGGACACCGACGTGGACCACGCCAACCACCTCGGCTGGACCGCCCTCCTGGAGGCGGTCATCCTCGGCGACGGCGGCCGCGCCCACCAGGAGATCGTCGAACTCCTCCTCACGGCGGGAGCCACCCGAGACCTCCCCGACGCCCACGGCGCCACGGCCCTCCAGCACGCCGAACGCCGGAGCTTCACGGAGATCGCCGCCCTGCTGAAGATCCAGAGGTAACCCGCTCACCGCCTGACCCCGAATACACCCGTTCGGGGACGGTGGACACCACCTCGCTCTTCATAACGTTCTTTTCGTCGCCCCGGCGAGACAGTCGCCGGGGCCCGGGACGAAGGAGCGAACGTGAGCGGCCTGGTGGTACGGAAGGTTTTTGCCCAGATCGAAGAGGTCCGCTCCGTCGCCGGTGAGAGCGACGGCGGTGGCCCACTGCGCAAGGTCGCTGTCTGCGCGGTCGTGCGGAACCCCTTCGCCGGACAGGGCTACGTCGCCGATCTCTCCGCGATCGTGGACGCCTCGGACGAGATCGGCACGTATCTCGGCGAGGAAGCGGTCCGGCTGCTCGGCAGTGAGCCGGAGAGCTACGGCAAGGGCGGACTCGTCGGCACCGCCGGCGAGCAGGAGCACATCAACGCCGCCGTCACCTCGACCTTCGGCAACGCCCTGCGCAAGGCGATCGGCGGCGGCGAAGCCTGGATCACCTCCGTCACCAAGGCCTCCGGAACGGACGCCACCATCGACGTGCCGCTCGCCTTCAAGGACGAGATCTGGGTGCGCAGCCACTACGACGCGATCACCGTGCACATCCCGGACGGCCCGCACCCCGACGAGCTGGTGATCATCGCGGCCGTCGCCAACCGTGGCCGTATCAACGCCCGGGTGGGCGGCCTGTCGAAGGCCGAGGCGCAGTCGCAGGCGACGTCATGAGCCGCCTGGCCATCGTCGGCGCCGCGACCGTCCTGTCCGGTGACTACGAGAACCCCGTGATCGCCGACGCGGACACCGTCGTGAGCGAGGACGGCCTCATCGTCGCCGTCGGCAGGCGGAGCGAGCTGGCCGAACTCGTCGACGCCTCCGAAGTCGTGATCGACGCGAACGGCTCGACCGTCGCCCCCGGCCTCATCGACTCGCACTGCCACGTCGTCCTCGGCGACTACACACCCCGGCAGAAAACCGTCGACTTCCTCGCGAGCTACGTGCACGGCGGCATCACCAGCGTGGTGTCCCCGGGCGAGATCCACGCCCAGGGCCGCCCGCACGACGCGGCCGGAGTGAAGGCCCTGGCCATCGCGGCGATGGCGTGCTTCAAGAACTTCCACCCCGGCGGCATGACCGTTCACGCGGGTTCCGTGGTCCTCGAACCCTGCCTGACCGACGACGACTTCGCCGACCTTCAGGCCGCGGGCGTCCGGCTCGCCAAGTTCGGGTTCGGCCTCTACGAGGACCCGGCCGACGGCTACGAACAGTTCCGCTCCGCGCAGGCCCACGGCATCACCGTTATGTGCCACTCCGGCGGCGCCAGCATCCCCGGCAGCAAACCCATCACCCCGGACCACCTGCTGTATCTGGCCCCGGACGTGTGCGGCCATGTCAACGGAGGCCCGACCTCCCTGTCCGTGGAAGGCGTCGACAAGATCATCGACGCCACGGACATGGCGCTCCAGCTCGTCCAGGCCGGCAACCTCCGTTCGGCGGTCCGCATCCTCAAGAAGTGCCACGAGGAAGGCCACTTCGGGCGGATCGTCATCGGCTCGGACACACCTACCGGCACCGGCGTGATGCCGCTCGGCGTCATCAAGACCGTCACCGAACTGTCCTCCCTCTCCGGCATCGACCCGGCGCGGATCTGGGCGGCAGCCACCGGCAACAACGCCCGCACCTGGGACCTCCCCGCAGGGTTCGTCACCCCGGGGGCCGCGGCCGACCTCGTCGTCATGGACGCCCCCTGGGGCTCCACCGCCTCCGACGCCCTGGGCGCTCTCGCGATCGGCGACATCCCGGGCATCACCGCGGTCGTCACTGATGGCGTCCTGCGCAACCTGACCAGCCGCAACACCCCGCGTGCCGCACGCCTCGTCGACGTCGCCCCGCCGATGCCGCACCTGTCCGCAGCCGGTCACTAGGGCCGGTCGTCAAATTCCCGCCTGCCGGGCACCGCCAGGCCCTAGCCCGCGTACCACTCGCCACACTCGCCACCAGGGAGCGCGTGATGTCCCTCCACATCATCTTCGAGCCGGCCAGCTGCCAGGGCTACGCCAACTGTCTGATCGAGGCCCCCGAGGTCTGGGACTTCGACGAGGACGAGAACAAGGCCGTCCTGCGCCTGGAGAACCCCGACGACGCCGTGCGCGCGCACGTCGAATCCTCCGCGCGCTGCTGCCCGGCCCAGGCCATACGCGTCGAGGAGCGGCAATGAACCGCATCGTCGTGGTCGGCGCCTCCCTGGCCGGCGTCAGCGCCTGCGAGTCCCTGCGCCAGCGGGGCTTCGAGGGGCACATCGTCCTGGTCGGTGCCGAGGACCGGCTGCCGTACACCCGGCCCCCGCTGTCCAAGGAGGCTCTCGCCGACGGGCTGAGTGAGCCGGTCCTGAGCCTCAAGGACGCCGACTGGTTCGCGGACCAGAGCGTCACCCTCCAGCTCGGCGAGGCGGCCACGGCCCTCGACACCCGCGACCGCTGGCTGCGCCTCGGCTCCGACACGTCGATCGCCTACGACGGCCTTGTCATCGCCACCGGATCGATCTCGCGTCGGATGCCCATGACCCTGTCCATGCCGACCGTGCACACACTGCGGACCTACGACGACGCCGAACGGCTGCGCCAGGCCCTGCAGAGGGGCGGCCACCTCGTGGTCGTCGGCGCCGGGTTCATCGGCCTGGAGACCGCCGCCACCGCCCGCCGCCTGGGCCTCGACGTCACCGTCGTCGACGTCATGCCGACGCCGATGTACCGGCTCGGTGAGCAGGTGGGAGCCTGGTACACCGATCTGCACCGGCGTCACGGCGTCCGGTTCCTGGGGTCCACCGGTGTCGCCTCACTGAGCCCGGACGGGGACCGCACCCGCGTACTGCTCGACACCGGCGAGATACTCAGCGCCGACACCGTCCTCGTGGGCGTGGGCGGCATCCCCTCGACGGCCTGGCTCACCGGCTCGGACGTCGCCGTCGGCGACGGCGTGCAGTGCGAACCGGACCTGTCCACCACCGTGCCCGGCATCGTCGCCGCCGGCGACGTAGCCCGCTGGCACAACCAGCTCTTCGACGAGAGCATGCGCGTCGAGCACTGGACCAACGCCGTCGAACAGGGCGCACACGCGGCCGGGACACTGCTCGGCGAACGCGAACCCTTCACCTCCGTGCCGTACTTCTGGACCGACCAGTTCGAGGCCAAGCTGCGCTGCGTGGGCCGCGTCTCCGCGAAGGACGACGTCGCCTTCCTGCGCCATGACGAGTCGTCCCTCGTCGCCGTCTACGGACGGCACGGGACCGTCCGAGGCGCGGTGTGCGTCAACGCACCCCGGCAGCTCGCCTCTCTGCGTAGTGCCATCGCCGAACGCGCCGACTTCCGCGACATCACCGCCGGCAGCCCGGCCGCGATTCCCACGCCCTGAACTACCCATTCGTACACGGCAGTTACACCTCCTCCGACGTAAAGGAACCCCCCGATGCCCGCTGCGACTGTCGCCGCAAACCGCGACGCCCTGTCCGTCATCGAACTCTTCCCCCAGGACGAAGACTGGTCGCTCCAGACGATGCGTCTGCTCGCCCAGGTCGCCGTCGGGGGAGCCGACCTCTTCGAGTGCGCCCGCACCGCCGCCCGTATCGGCCGCACCACCACCGACGGCGAGGTGTGGCAGCAGGAGTGGAGCCGCACGGCCCAGGAGGTCGGAGCCGCGGCCGAAGCCGCCCTCGAACGGGGCGACATCACCACCGCCCGCCGCGCCTTCATGCGCTCGTGCAGCTACTGGCGCCACTCCGAGTTCTTCCTCACCTCGGCCGACCCGCGCCGAGAGGCCGCGTACACCGCCGGCACGCGGAACTTCCAGCGCGGTGTCGAGCTCTCCGACGGGCTCATCGAACGCATCAAGGTGCCCTTCGAGGGAACCACCATGGACGGCTACATCGTGCGCCCCGACAACTCAGGCAAGCGCAGGCCCACCGTCCTGTTCCTGGGCGGCGCCGACTCCTGGGCCGAGGAGCTGTACTTCATGGGCGGCACCGAGTTCCCCGCCCGCGACATGAACGTGGTCATGGTCGACACCCCCGGCCGCGGCAGCTCCCTGCGCTTCAAGCAGCTCTACAGCCGCCCCGACTACGAAGTCCCCGTCGCAGCGGTCCTCGACTTCCTGGAGCGGCGCGACGACGTCGACACCGACCGCCTCGGCCTCGCCGGTGTCAGCTTCGGCGGCTACTACGCGCCGCGGGCCGCCGCCTTCGAGCCTCGCGTCAAGGCCGTCGCCGCCTGGTGCGGCACGTGGAGCATCCTCACTGACTTCTACGAGTTCTACCCGCCGCTCCAGCAGCAGTTGCAGTGGCTGACGGGCTCCAAGGACGACGCCGAGGCCCGCAAAAAGCTCGCCGAGTTCACCCTCGACGGCGTCGCCGACAAGCTGTCGATCCCCGTCTACGTCATGCACGGCACCGACGACATCATCATGGACATCGCCGGCGCCCGCCGCTTCGTCGACGCCCTCACCACGAAGGACGTCACCGTAGACATCTACGACGGAGCCGGTTCGCTGCACTGCAGCTACGACTACTTCTCCGTCGCCACCGCCCGCCTCTCGGACTGGTTCCGCCACCGCCTCGACGCCGTGGCCCCGACGTCCTGAGCCGGCCTGCCGCAGGCCATGCCCCACCGTCCCCCGCCCTCCGGGAGGTGACCCCATGTACGCCATCCACCAGCTCCTGTGGGACATCCGGCGCAAGCCGGACGTCAAGGCCGCCTACCAGGCGGACCCGGACGCCACCCTCGACTCCTACGGCATCGCGGGCGAGCACCGGCAGTGGATGAAGGACCTCGACTTCAAGGCGATGTACGAGAGCGGGATCAACCCCTACCTGCTCTACTTCTGCGCCATTCAGCTCCAGGTCGACCGAGCCGACTACTACGCCCGGATCCGCGGGGAGGCCAGGCCATGAGCCGCAACGGACAGATCGTGGGCGTCTTCGCCGCGTCCCACTCGCCGGGCATCACCGGCTGGCCCGAGCGGGCACCGGCCGACGCACGTGCCGCCGTAGAAACCGCGTTCGCCGAGGTGCGCAAGCGCATCGAGGAGCTGCGGCCCGACGCCGTGATCGCCGTGTCCGTGGAGCACTTCACCAACTTCCACCTCGGCAACCTGCCCGCCTTCGCCATCGCCACGGGCGACGACTATCTCGGGCCCACCACGGCGGAGATGGCCGACTTCCTCAAGGTCCGCAGGCGCCGGTACCCCGGACACGCGAAGCTCGGCCGCCATCTGTACACCTACGCCCTGGAGTCGGAGTTCGACCCGGCCCTGGTCGAGGGCGGCCTGGAGTTCGACGAGAACTTCTGCGTACCGCTGGAACACCTGGATCCCGAGTCGACGTACCCGCTTGTCCCCGTCGTCGTCAACGGCGTCAATCCGCCCTGGCCGACCCCGAAGCGATGCTACGACCTGGGGCGGACGATCCGCGACGCGGTGGAGGCCCAGTCCTTCGCGCAGCGCGTCGTCGTCCTCGCCACCGGCGGCCTCTCCCACTGGGTGGGGCTGCCCGAATCCGGCTCCGTCAACGAGGAGTTCGACCGCGACTTCGTCGCCCGCCTCGAATCCGGAGACCCCATCCGACTCACCGACTACACCCAGGCCGAGATCGACGCCGCCGGCAACGGCGCCCACGAGATCCGCACCTGGCTGGTCGCCGCCGGTGCGGCCCGCACCGGCTTCGACGTCCTCGCCTACGAGCCCGTACCCGAATGGCTCACCGGCACCGCGGTCGCCGCCGCCCGGCTGTGACCTGCACTTTCCCCATCGTTTCCCGAGGAGACACCACCATGAGCAAGCTTCCCAAGGTCACCGGCCGCGACATGCGGGGTGTGATGGCCTACCCGCCCACCCCCGCCCTGCCGGGCGCCGAGCGGGTCGACGCGGTCGACACCGTCGACCTGCAGGAGACCGAGCGGATGATCCGCGCCCTCATCAACGACGGCGTCGACGCCATCGCCCTCAACGGCACCCTCGGCGAGTGCGCCACGCTGACCCTGGACGAGTGGAAGGCGTTCGCCGCCTGCGTCGCCGAGACCGCCAAGTCGATCGACCCCGACTTCCCGGTCTTCATCGGAGCCACCACCCTCAACACCCGCGACACGGTGTCCCGGATGAAGTTCCTCGCCGACCTCGGCGTCACCGGCACCCTCCTCGGCCGCCCGATGTGGGGCGAGATGGTCGCCCCTGTGATGGAGCGCTTCTACCGCGACGTCGCCGAGGCCGTGCCCGAACTCGCCATCGTCGTCTACGACAACACCGCAGCCTTCCGCGGCATCATCCCGCGCCGCGTCTACAAGACCCTCCTGGAGCTGCCGCAGGTCGTCGCGGTCAAGTACGCGGGCGGTGCCTCCGTCGGCTTCCGCTACCACAACGACATGGCCCACACCGGCACCAGCTTCCCGCTGATGTCCATCGAGACGGACTGGTTCCCGGCCTGGGAGATGTACGGCGAGGAACTCGTCGGCATGGCCTGGTCCTCCACCACCGCCATGGGCCCCGGCCCCGTCCTCGAACTCCGTGACGCGCTCCAGCAGGGCCGTACCGACGACGCCCGCTGGCTCACCGAGCGGCTGCGCTGGGCCCACGAGCCCTTCCTCGTCGGCCAGGACTTCATGGAGTTCGCCAAGTACAACGTCCCGCTCGAGAAGATCCGGGTGAACGGCGCCGGCTACATCAACGTCGGCAAGTGCCGCCCGCCCTACACCGAGGACCTCGTCCCCGAGGAGCACGTCCGCACCACCGGCGAGCACGTCGAGCGCTACGCGCAGATCAAGGCCGAGGTCGAGAAGCGGTTCGGTCCGCGCAAGCCGAAGCACCAGGGATGACGTCATGACAACACAGGCAGAGCAGCCGCTGGATGCCTGGGTTGAGAAGACCCGGGCGGGGATCACCGCAGGCCGGTTCCCCGCCCGCGCCTTCAACGACCAGGCCGTGTACGACCTGGAGCAGGAGCGCCTGTTCTCCAGGACCTGGTGTTTCCTCGCCCACGAGAGCGAGATCCCCGAGCCGGGCGACTACGTCACCCGCGCCATCGGCAACAACAACCTCATCGTCGCCCGCGACGAGCACGGCGAGATCCACGCCAGCCTCAACATGTGCCGGCACCGCGGCAACGTGATGTGCAAGTCGGAGATGGGCAACTCGTCCCACTTCCGCTGCTCCTACCACGGGTGGACGTACAAGAACTCCGGTGAACTGATCGGCGTCCCCTACATGAAGGAGGGCTACGAAGGCCGCCTCAAGCGCAAGGACTGGGGCCTGGTCCGCGTCCGCGTCGACAGTTACGAGGGCCTGGTCTTCGGCACCCTTGACCCGGAGGCCCCCGAACTCGGGGACTACCTGGGCGACTTCCGCTTCTACCTCGACCTCTACCTCAAGCACGGCCTCGGCGGCGTCGAGGTGCACGGGCCGCCGGACCGCTGGCTCGCGGACACGGACTGGAAGATCTGCACCGAGAACTTCACGGGCGACGGCTACCACACACCCGTGGCCCACCAATGGGGCTTCAACCTCGGCTACTTCCCGTCGTCCGGATCCACCCACAGCCAGGGCTGGTCCGTCAGCATCCCCGGCAAGGGACACGGCATCGGCCTCGGCCACAGCCCCAACTTCCCGGCCTTCGGCGGCTTCCCCGACGAACTGGCCGAGGAGATGAAGCAGACGCTGACACCAGAGCAGGTCCAGGTCTTCGCCAAGACCCGCACGGCCGTCGGCTCCGTCTTCCCGAACCTGTCGTTCCTGATGCAGCCGTTCAGCCTCGTCCCGGGCGAACCGGGAGTCCGCTTCGTCACCATGCGGCTCTACCACCCGGTCGGCCCCGGCCGCATGGAGATGTACTCCTGGTGCCTGGTGCCCAAGAACGCCCCGGCCGAGTACAAGGCCGAGGCCTATCGCGCCTACACCCTCGCCTTCGGCCAGGCCGGCACCTTCGAGCAGGACGACTTCGAGAACTGGACCAAGGTCACCCGTGCGGCGGGCTCCACGATGGTCAAGGACCTCGACTTCCCCTACATCATGGGCATGGAGAGCCCCCGCGACCCGGACTTCGCCGGGCCGGGCCACGCCGTCACGCCCTACGTCAACGACACCGCCTTCCGGAACCTCTGGTCCCGCTGGGGCGACTATCTGGCCGGGGAGGCGTGATGGGCGACCCGTCGAAGGTGGACCGCGAAACCGCCCTGGACATACAGGAGTTCATGTACCGCGAGGCGCTCGCCCTCGACGAGCGGCGCTTCCGGGACTGGCTGGGAATGCTCACCGACGACATCGTCTACGAGGTGCCCGTCCGGGTCACCCGTGAGGCCCGGGCCGAATGGGAACTCGCCCCCACCTCACGCATCTTCGACGACGACCGCCAGACCCTGGAAGTGCGCGTACAGCGACTGGAGACGGACTTCTCCTGGGCCGAGCAGCCACCGTCCCGCACCCGGCACTACGTCACCAACGTCCTCGTCGACGCCACGGACGTGCTCGACGAGTACCTGGTGCACTCCAACTGCTTCATCTACCGCAGCCGCGGGGACAACCCCAACCCCAGCCTCTACTCCCTGTCCAGGAAGGACACCGTCCGCAGGGAAGCCGGCGGCTGGCGCCTTGCGCGCAGGTGGGCGGCGTTCGACCAGGCGCTGATCAACGCGCACAACCTGTCGATCTTCGTCTGACCGACGTCCCCCAGCCCGTGTGCAGAACGACAGATCAGGAGGCCAAGGTGGACACGCCGGCCCACGAGCCGTACATCGAGCGCCCGGACATCGGTTCCGAGGCCTGCTACCCAGAGGGGCCGGGCACCGACGGGCCGGTCATCATCGCGAACGAGTTCGCCGATGTGGTCATCCGCAAGGTGGAGACCAGGAACGGAATGCGCCTGGAGATCTGGTCCCCCAGGCGGGGCAGCCGCGTCCTCCTGGACGCCGTCGCCCTGGACTGCCTCAGTTTCCAGGAGCCCGGGTTCATCACCGAGATGCTCGCCAGGAGGCCCGCGCCATGAGCGGACGTATGGAGGGGATGAACGTCCTCGTCGTAGGAGGCGGCGCGGGCATCGGCAAGGGTGCCGCGCTCGCCTACCTCGACGAGGGCGCCTCGGTCACCGTCCTCGAACGCTCGCCCCGGCACGCCGAGGCGCTGACCGAGGAGACCCGGGGCCGGTCCTTGCGGGTGGTAGTCGGTGACGCGACCGCCGAACCCGTGCTGACCGAGGCCCTGGAGCAGGCCGTCGACAGCGCCGGGAAACTCGACCATCTCACGTGCTGCGTAGGGGTGTTCGACCACTACGCGTCGCTCCGCGAACTCACGGTGAAGGAACTCGTGGACGCGGCCGAGGAGATGTGGCGGGTCAACGTCCTGTCCACCCTCGTCGCCGTACGGACGGCCTGGCCGGCGCTCCACGAGGCGGGTGGCTCGGTGACGCTGACCCTGTCGGAGTCGGCGTTCCACCCGGTGGGCGGCGGCGTGCTGTACGGGAGTTCCAAGTGGGCCCTGCGGGGGGTCGTACAGCATCTGGCGGCCGACCTGGCGCCCGGAGTGCGGGTCAACGGCGTGGCTCCTGGCGGCACGACCGACACGGCGTTCTCGGGACTTGCGGCACTCGGGGAGAGCGAGTCGTCCGTCGGTACGGTCAGCGGGCGGGACCAGCGGATCGCCGCGGGCACCATGCTCCGCGTGACGCCCACCCCGGCCGACCACGCCGGCGCCTACGTCTACCTCGCGGACCCGAGGGCCTCGCGGGTGGTGACCGGGCTCGTCATCAACAGCGACGGCGGGCGCGCGCTGCGGTAGCGGGACACATGTGAAGGACGACCGGCGGCACCTGCCGCCGGTCGTCCTTCACATGCGTGTACGTCTATCGGGGCGCCGGCGCGTGGGCGGACGCCCAGATCAGCTGGATCAGCTCGGCGCGGTTGGCCACGTCCGTCTTCGCGTAGATGCGCTTGAGGTGCTGCTTGACCGTGTTCTCGGACACGAAGGCCCGCTCCGCGATCTGCTTCGTCGTCAGACCCTCGCTCACCAGCTGCGCGATGTCCCGCTCCCGGCGCGTCAGCACCTCCCAGTCCGGCAGCCGGTCCGCGGGCTGGTGCCCCGAACGCTCGAACAGCACGGTCGCCGCGGCAGCCGTGGAACCCGCAAGGCGGAACGTCTTGGCGATCACTTCCTTGCCGCCGGGTCCGGACACCGTCCTGGTCACCACCCGCCGGCCCTCACGCGTGAACTCCACGGAGGCGTCGATGATGGCCCTGGCCAGGCCGTCCGAGGTGGGCAGGCTGCCGTCAGGGCCCAGCGGGACGGGCCACTCGCGCCGGGCGGAACGGTTGAAGAACAGCACCCGGCCGCACAGATCCGTGATGATCACCGGGTAGTCGAGGCGGTCGAAGGTGTTCTCGATCAGGGCGGCGCGCTGGGCCGTCGCCTCGAAGCGCCGCGAACGCTCGATGGCGAGACCGACATGCTCGGCGACCGACTGCGCGGCGATCAGATCCGCGTCCGAGAACGGAGCCTGCGACGCGTCACGCGCGAAGTTGACCGTCCCGAAGAACGCCGACGTCGCCACCGGAGCGAGAAGCGAGTGCCGGTAGCTGGCGGCCCCCAGCGCCTGACGGGCACCGCACCTGTCCCACTGCCCACCCGGCACACGCGAAGAATCCAGCGCCGTCCGCCCCTCGATCACCCGGCTCAGGACCGGGTCATCGTCACGGCCGTACGCCTCGTACTCGTCCAGCAGGCCGCCCGAGGCCACTGCGTGCACGTCCAGGACGCGGCCGGAACCCTCTTCGAGCTGATACAGGCCGACGGCGCCGGCAGGGATCACGCTGCGGACATGGGTGAGGTAGGAGTCGACGACTTCGCTTCGGGTCAGCGCCGACTGCAGCGACAGGGCGAACCGCTCCGCGCCGCGTGGACTCTCGCTGATGGTGCTCATGGGGGCTCCCGACGGTTGAAGCACGGATGAGACGACGGGTGTTGGCTCGGCAATGGCCGAAGCCGGGCAGGTGGAGCGGCGCATAGCCACCCCACCTGCCCGGACGGGACCGGTCTGCTTACGGGTACGGATTACGGGTGCGGACTACTGGTGCGGACTACTGGTACGGGTCACCGGCAGGGCTCACTGGTACGGGTAGATCCGCCGCCCGTGGTTGACCGAGATCCACTGCTGGGTGGTGAGTTCGTCGATGGTGGACTGGCCGCCGAGCCGCCCGAGACCGGACTGCTTCTCGCCGCCGAACGGCACGATCGGCTCGTCGGCGATCGTGGAGTCGTTGACGTGCATCATGCCGGTGTCGATGCGCCGGGCGATCCGCACGCCGCGGGTCAGATCCCGGGTGTGGATCGCGCCGCTGAGGCCGAAGTCCGTGTCGTTGGCCATCTCGACCGCCTCGTCCTCGCTGTCGAACTCCAGGACAAGGACCACAGGGCCGAACAGTTCCACGCGGGCGATCTCGTCGGTGACGGAGACGTTGTCGAGGACGACGGGGGCCACGACGTTGCCCTCCGTCTTGCCGCGGACGAGAGCGCGGGCGCCGGCGGCCACCGCGGCGTCAACCCTTTCCTCCAGGCTGACGACCTCCCGGTGGTTGATGAGCGGCCCGACGATCGTCGCCGGGTCGGCCGGGTCACCCGTGGTCAGAGCGGCCACCTTCGCGGTGAACTTCTCCTTGAACTCGGCGGCGACGCTCGAGTGCACCAGGATCCGGTTGGCGGACATGCAGATCTGGCCCTGGTGGGTGAAGCGGCTGAACACCGCCGAGTCCACCGCGTAGTCGAGGTCGGCGTCCTCGCAGACGATGAACGCGCTGTTGCCGCCCAGTTCGAGGATGGCCTTCTTGAAGTGGCGGGCCGCCACCTCGCCCACGTGCCGGCCGACGGCGGTGGAGCCGGTGAACGCGAACGCGCGGGGGACCGGGTGCTCCAGGAAGTAGTCGCCGATCGCGGGGATCTCCGTGACGGTGACGTTGAGCAGCCCCGACGGCAGCCCCGCGTCCTGAAGGATCTTGGCGATGAGGGTGCCGCCGACGATCGGGGTCTCCTCGTGCGGCTTGAGCACCACACCGTTGCCGGTGGCCAGCGCCGGCGCCACGCACTTCATGCCCAGGAAGAACGGGAAGTTGAACGGGCTGATGACACCGACGACGCCGACCGGCTTGCGGTACACGAAGTTCTCCGTGTCTGGCACCGGCGAGGGCAGAATGCTTCCCTGCATCCGCAGCGGCAGCGTGGCCGCTTCCTTGAGTATGTCGATGACCAGGCCGATCTCGAACGCCGCCTTCAGCGCCGTACCACCGACCTCCTCGATGATGAGCGCGGTGATCTCCTCGGCCCGTTCCCCGACCGTGCGGGCGGCGGTTTCGAACACCGTCCGCTTGCCGTAGGCGTTGACCTGCTCCCATGCGCGCTGAGCGGTCTGCGCGGCGCGGTAGGCCTCGTCGATGTCGTCACGGGTGGCGAGCGTGAAGCTGCCGATGTTCCGGCCGTTGAACGGGTTCTGGTCGTGGAGCTCCTTCTCGCCGGAGCCGTCGCGCCACTTGCCCGCGATGTACTGCTTGGTCAGTGCGGCAGTGTTCATCGAAGTCGCCTTCTGTAGGTCGAGTGGAAGTACCTGCGGCCGAGCAGCCCTCGGCCGGGAAGAGGTGGGAGGTTCAGCCGTGGTCGGTGGTGGCCAGCGAAGCGGCCGGGCTAGGAGGGGTGGCGTCCGCCTCCTTGGTGCGCGACGGGAGGAGTACGCCGATGACGACGACGGCGGGCACGATCAACGGCAGATAGTTCGAGAAACCCGTGTCGGCGCCGACGAGCACGCCCCAGTTCTTGAGCGCGAGCACGATCGCCGTGACCATGCCGAGCCCGCCCAGGCCCGGCGCGATCAGCGTGCGCCACAGGCCGAGCCCCGTCTGACGCCGCCGGAAGAACGTGATGATCGCGACGCAGGTCCACGCCTGGAGCACGATCACACCGAGGGTGCCCAGACCGATCGTCCAGGAGAACAGCGCGGTGTACGGGTCGAGCCCCGCCACCGCGAAGAACCCGACGACGACCGCGCCCACGATGCTCTGGAACACGCCCGCGACATGCGGCGACTGGAACTTCGGGTGGGTACGGGCCAGGAGACTCGGGCCCCAGCCACGGCGGCTCAGCGTCAGCAGATAGCGGGCGATCGTGTTGTGGAAGGCCAGCAGCGCCGCGAAGAAGCTCGTGATCAGCAGGTACTGCATGATGTCGGTCCACACCGTGCCGACGTAGTGGGTGGAGAGCGTGAACACGAAGCCGTCGGGGCTCTGCTGCGCCACGCCCTTGACCTTGTCGGCGCCGTGCCCGATGACGAAGCACCAGATGGTGAACACCAGGAACACCGTGATGAGCAGTACGGCCGCGTAGGTCGCCCGGGGGATGGTCCGGTCCGGGTCGCTGGCCTCCTCGCTGTAGATCGCGGTGGCCTCGAACCCGATGAACGACGCGAACGCGAACATCAACGCGATGCCCACCGCGCCCTGCGTCACCGTGGACGGGCTGAAGCTCGTGAACGAGATGCCGTGCGCACCGCCCTGGCCGACGATCGCGAAGTCGACCACGAGAAGGACGATCACCTCGCACACCATCAGTACGCCGAGCACCTTGGCGGACAGGTCGATCTCGACGTACGCCAGCACACCCACCAGCACCATGGCGATGAACGCCCACACCGACCAGGGCAAATTCACCCCGAGCTGCTGGCTGAACACCACGTGGGCGAAGAACCCGAAGATCCCGTAGATGCCCACCTGCATGGCCACGTACGACACACTCGCCAGATACGCGGCACCACGGCCCATCCGGGCGCCCAGCGCCTCCTGGATGTAGGCGGCGAAGCCACCGCCGACGGTCACGTACCGGCTCATGGCCGCGTATCCGACGGAGAACAGCAGCAGTACGGCACCGACCCCCAGGTACGCGGCGGGCGCGCCGGCGCCGTTGCCCGCGCCGATGGCCGCCGGGCTTCCGCCGAGCGCGGCCGACAGCGGTGACGCCGCCGCCACGACGAAGAACACGATGCCGGTCGCACCCACGGCGTTGGCCCGCAGGCTGCCGGATCCGGTGGTGGCGGCGTTCTTTTCCGTGTGAGTGCCCATGGCTTCTCACTTCCTCGCGTTCACGGTGCCGTCGGTGTTGGTCCGCCGGAGCACCTCACCGATTGCGTCGACGCAGACGTCCAGCTCGTCCTCGGTGATGGTCAGCGGCGGCGACAGGATCAGCGCGGACCCGACCGAGGGCCGCACGATGGCGCCGTGCGTGGCACGGATCTCGGCGGCGATCGCGTCGACGGACTCCATGGGGGTCCGCTTCCTGCGGTCGGTCACCACCTCGACCGCCGCCATCAGACCGACGTTTCGCACCTCGCCGACCAGCGGCACGTCCAGCAGGGACTTGAGCCGGGTGGCCAGGAACTCGCCCATCTGCGCCGCCCGGTCCACCAGGCCCTCGCGCTCGATGATGTCCAGGTTGGCCAGGGCGACGGCGGCCCCGGCCGGATGCCCGGCGTACGTGTAGCCGATCGGGAAACCGTGGTCGCCACTGGAGATCCCCTGCGCGACCCGGTCGGTCATCAGCACGGCACCGACCGGGAAGTATCCGCTGGTGATGCCCTTGGCCGACACGATGATGTCGGGGCGCAGACCGTAGCGTTCGGCGGCGAAGTGGTGGCCGGCGCGGCCGTAACCGGTGACGACCTCGTCCAGGATCAGGAGGATGTCGTGCTCCCGCAGGATCGCCTCGACCCGCGGCCAGTAGTCGTCCGGCGGCACCAGCATTCCGCCCACACCCATGATCGGCTCGCCGACGAACGCCGCGATCTTCTCCGGCCCGATGCGCTCGATCGTCTCCAGGAGCTCCGCGATCAGGAAGTCGGTCGGGTCCTGGTCGCCGTACAGCTCCGAGTGGTAGGGCCACGGCGGCGTCAGGTGGGCGAAGCCGGCCGGCTGGGGGCCGAATCCGTGCCGGAGCCAGTCGAAGTCGGTGGCGGCTGTGGAGCCGTAGCCGACACCGTGGTAGCTGCTGCGGCGCGACAGGATCCACTGCTTCTCCGGGTGACCGGACTCGAAGTGGAACAGCCGGGCCATCTTCAGCGCGGACTCGATGCCCTCGGTGCCGCCGGCGGTCAGGTTGACCTTGGCGATGCCCTCGGGCGCCAGCTCGACCAGGCGCTTGGCCAGCCGGATCTGCGCCGGGTTGGAGAACTCCCAGAACGTGCAGAAGAACCCGAGGTCGGCCAGCTCCTTGCGGGCTACGTCGGCGAGTTCCGTACGGCCGTGCCCGACCAGGTTGGCCCACAGACCGCCACCGGTTCCGTCGATGTACTCACGGCCGGTCGAGTCCCAGATCCTGGCGCCCTTGCCCCGGGTGACGATCATCCGCTCGCCGGGGCCGGGGGCGCCGTGCGGATGGATCAGGAATTCGGCGTCGATGGCCGCGAGCTCCTCGGCGGCCCGGACGTCGGCAACAGTCATGGCTCCACTCCCGTACTCGGTGTAGGTCCCGGAGCGGGGCGATCGGCGGACGCGGGACCGATCCTCATCGGTGACCGCCGTCACGTTGCTCGGGTGATCCCGGAGCCTAGGCTCGGGCGAACGCGCCGGTCAGGACTCGTACGGGCGCTCTTGGCACCCCCCTCGAACGAGGGGGGTCAGTGCTCCTGGCCGGAGGCGAGGCGGGTCAGCTCCACGCGGGAGCGGACCTCGAGCTTGCGGTAGATCTCGCGCAGGTGGCCCTTGACGGTGTGCGTGCTCAGCACGAGGTGCTGCGCGATCTCACCGTCCCGGCAGCCGCGGGCGACCAGCGCCGCGACGTCGGCCTCGCGGGGCGTAAGCCGTTGCAGGAGCCATTCCGGCAGCCGCTCGCCGCCCTGCTCCGCGTGCAGGAAGGTGACGAGGGTGTCGCTGTCCTCCAGCGTCACCGATCGCTTGACCAGCGCACTCGCACCCTCGACCCCGCCGGCGCCGCGCGCGCGGTGCAGCGCCAGCTCCTCGTCCAGCGAGGGCTCGGCCGGGGAACGGCCCGCCAGGATCGCCGCCGCCGAGGGATTGACGTGCCGCTCGCCCTCCCGGAGATCGGTCACCACCATCGCCTCGCCGCACAGGTCGAGGGCGGCCGCGTACTGGTCCGCGCGCCGGGCGAGTGCGTCGGCCTTCCGCTGGGCGCGCAGCACGGCGCCGAGAAGATCGGCGAGGGCCTGGGCCTGCTCCAGCTGCTCGGCGTCGAATCCGGCCGACCCGTCCTCCCGGCCGAGGTTGAGGGTCGCGACCACCCGGTCGTCGGCCACCACCGGCGCGTAGACGAGGCTCGTCATCCGGTGCAGGGAGAACACTTCCTGGTAGATCACCAGGGACCGCCACTCGGCGGACGACATCATTGACAGGTTGTGCGTGACCACGCGGTGGTCGATGGCGAAGTTGAGCACGGGGTCGGCCCGCCGCGCGAACCGGTCGTACCGGGCCATGAAGTAGTCACTGACACCGCGCGCCGACGTCCGCCGCACCTCGTGCGTGTCCGGGTCGAGAAGGTCGAACCCGACACACACCGGACCGAAGAGGTCGTCGATGCCGGCATACAGACGACGCACGAGCTCGTCGAACGAACCCGCGCGCACCAGATCCCCCGCCAAGGCGATAGCGCCACGACTGTCGGCCATCATGCTTGTTTTCCCTCGAACCCGGCCACACCACGAGAAAGGGTCCCCTGCCCACTGAGCGTCGAATGTACCCCGGGGGACGAACGTCCGAATAGTGCCGGGATGCGGGTGGAAAGGGTGTGACTTGGTAAAACCTGGTTGCCAGGGGCTGCGGTGAGGGCGGCTGGTCAGCCCATCCTGGCGCCGACATATCGCCGCAGGTGTGACACACAGTCATTGATCGCATACGGTGCGCAGGTGATCGGAGTGCGCGAGGTGGCAGCGGGAGGGCAAAGGTGGGGCCGTGCGGCCCTGCTGCTCGGCCTGGTGCTGCTGGTCCTCGGCCATGTCGCGGGCATGGTGCACGCGAGCCCGGGCACCGGAGCCTCGTACTACGAGGTCACCGTCGCGCACTGCGCACACCACGGCCAAGTCGGTCCCCACCAAGTGGGGGAGTCGGCACCGGAGCACGATCACTCCGCCGACGGGCACGTGGACCACACCGTGGACCGACCGCGTGCCTCCACGGCCGACGCCCCGGTTCTGGTGGCGACCCCGGATCCTCTGGCGCCCACCGGCGCGGTGTTGTCCGATCCCGTTCCGGGCGACAGCACATCCGCTGCCGCTGACCCGCCCCTGCACGACTCGCTCCTCGATCTCCACTGCCTTCGACGGCAGTAGCCGCCCCCGCACACCTCTGCCTCAAGTCCGGCCCGTCCGGACGCAGTTGTGTGCCCGCGCGCCACCGAACCGTCGAAACCAGCGCCCTGAGGAGTCGTACCGTCATGCACGTCTTCCTGCCTGATCCGTCCCTCAAGCTCATCGCCCCGGAGGCGGCCCAGCGCCCGCACCGGCTCGTCGGCAACAGCCCGGTGCTGTGGGTCGACGCCCCCTTCGCCCCGCCGGGCCGGGGCTTCCACGCCAAGCTCGAAGGCGCCAACCCCGGAGGCATCAAGGACCGGCCCGGCCTGCACATGGTCCGGGAGGCTCGGAGGCGCGGCGAACTCGCGCCCGGTGCCCCCGTCGTCGAGTCGTCCAGCGGCACCCTCGGTCTCGGCCTCGCCCTCGCCGGACTGACCTACGGCCATCCGGTGACGATCGTGACCGACCCCGGCATGGAGCCGTCGATGATCCGCTTGCTCACCGCGTACGGCGCCCGTGTGGAGCAGGTCCGCACCCCGCACCCCGAAGGCGGCTGGCAGCAGGCGCGGCGCGACAGGGTCGTCGAAATCCTCGCCCGCACCCCCGGCGCCTACTGCCCGGACCAGTACCACAACCCCGACAACGTCGCTGCCTACCGGCCCCTCGCCACCGAGCTCATCGCTCAACTCGGCCATGTGGACGTGCTGGTGGCGGCCGTCGGCACAGGCGGACACTCGGCCGGCACCGCCCGCGTGCTGAGCCAGGCGTTTCCCGCGATGAGCCTCATCGGCGTCGACTCCACCGGATCCGCGATCTTCGGCCAGCCCGTCAGGCCCCGCCTGATGCGCGGCCTGGGCTCCAGCATCCACCCCTCGAACGTCGACTACGCCGCCTTCGACGAGGTCCACTGGGTCGCGCCCGCCGAAGCGGTGTGGGCCTGCCGCCAACTGGCACGACGGCACTACGCGTGCGGCGGCTGGAGCGTCGGGGCCGTCGCGCTCGTCGCTGGCTGGGCCGCCGGCGCCCACCCGGCAGGGACCCGTATCGCCGCGATCTTTCCCGACGGACCCCACCGCTACCTGGAGACCGTCTACAACGACGCCTGGTGCCGCGACCACGACCTCCTGACGAACGAGCCGCCCGGGCAGCCGGACGAGATCGATGAACCCGACAGCCGGGAGGTGGTCGCGTGGACGAGGTGCCGGGCGGTTCGTGATCCGCTCGGCCGCCCCGCACCGCGTGCTGCTGCACACACCGAGGCGGTGAACCGATGAGCGGACTCCGCGCCCAACTCGCCTCGTTCGACCGGCCCGTACGCCTCCTGATGGTCAATCAATTCGCCATCAATCTCGCCTTCTACATGCTGATGCCCTACCTCGCCGACCACCTCGCGCACGGGCTCGGGCTCGCGGCCTGGACGGTCGGCCTGGTCCTCGGCGTACGCAATCTGTCCCAGCAAGGCATGTTCCTCGTCGGCGGAACGCTCGCCGACCGGTACGGCTGCAAGCCCATGATCCTGGCCGGCTGCGCGCTGCGCACCGCCGCGTTCGGGCTGCTCGGCTTCGCCGACACCCTGCCCGCACTGCTGGCCGCGTCCGCCGCGACCGGGCTCGCCGGCGCCCTGTTCAACCCGGCCGTACGCGCCTACCTCGCCCAGGCAGTGGGTGAGGAGCGCCGGGTGGAGGCGTTCGCCACGTTCAACGTCTTCTACCAGGCGGGCATCCTCATCGGCCCGCTCGCCGGACTCGCCCTGCTGGCCTGGGACTTCGGCGCCGTGTGCGCCGTCGCCGCACTCATCTTCGGAGTGCTTGCCGTCCTCCAGGCCCGCGCACTGCCCGACCGGCCTCCCGTCGACCGAGGGGCCGAGCCCGCCTGGCGCGCGGTCGCCACCGACTGGCGGACCGTCGCGGCCAACCGGCCGTTCCTGTTGTTCGCCGCCGCGATGACCGGCTCGTACGTCCTCGCCTTCCAGGTCTACCTCGCGCTGCCGCTCCGCGCCCGCGAACTCTTCGGCGACCGGACCGGGTTGGTGACGGGCGCGGTCTTCGCGGTGTCGGCGCTCGCCGCACTGTCGGGACAGCTGAAGCTGACGGCCTGGGCGAAACGGACGATGACCGGGCCACGCGCCATCGCATGGGGACTCGCGGTGATGGCGGCGGCATTCCTGCCGCTGCTGCCCGGAACCGATGACGCCGTGGCCGGAGCCGGCGCCCTCATGGCCTGCGCCGCGCTCCTGGCCTGGGGAGGCGCACTGCTCTACCCGTTCGAGATGGACACCGTGGTCCGCCTGTCAGGGGACCGGCTCGTCGCCACGTACTACGGCGCCTACAACACGGCCTCCGGCATCGCGATCTCTCTCGGGAACCTGGCCGTGGGAGCGCTCTTCGACACCGGAGTGCGCTGGCTGCCGTGGGTCTCCCTGGCGGCGACCGGACTGGCGTGCGCGGGCATGGTGGCTTGGCTGCACCGGGCCGGGCATCTGGCACTGAGGCCGGTGGCGGTGTCGTAGGGAGCGCGCCACTCGGGTGGCCCCCCAGACGGATGGCGTACGCACGTCTTGACGGGTGGTCTCGACCACAAGCACCGTTACCGGTCAGGCATTTCGTCCTTTGGGGGGCTCGTGAGACGCAGACTTTCCGGTGCCGGCGCGGTGCTGGCCGTTCTTGCCACGGTGGGGGCCACGCCGGCTCCGGCCTCGTCGGCGCCGCGTACGGAACCGGTGGCCGCCGCCTCGTTGCCGCTCGGTCCCGCCGGGCTGGCCGAGACCCGGACCACCCGGCAGCTCCAGCCCGGTGTCACGCTCACGCGGATCGTGCGCGGAGCCGACGCCCCGGCGCTCGGCTGGACGGTCGAGGTCTCCATCCCGTCCGGTGCAACGTCCCCCGATCCCGACGCGCCACCGTCGGCGCTCAACGACAGCGCGAGTGCTGACCAACTCGTCGCCGACCTGCGCGCGGACGGATTCGAGGCCCGGGCCGAAAAGGTCACGACAGCCAGGACGGCCGACTTCGCGGGCGGCACACTCGGCTGGCGCGTAAGGGTCGGCCAGTACGACGCGCAGTCCGCCGCCAATACGGAGCGCACCCGGCTCCGGGCGGCGGGCTACACGGGTGCAGCTGTGTACCGCGGGTGGGACGGGGACGCCACGGACCAGGGCCCGTGGCGGGTCGACGTCCTCACCATCGACCCGGCGCGTTTCAAGGGCGCGCTGAAAGCGTCGTACGGGCCGGACCTGGAGAACCGGGAGAAGACCAGCGAACTCGCCGCCGCGGCCGGGGCGAACGCGGCCGTCAACGCCGGGTTCTTCGTCCTCGACCCGAAGGCCGGGGCGCCTGGCGATCCCGCCGGGGTCGGTGTCTACGACGGCCGGCTGCTGAGCGAACCGGTGAGCGGACGGCCCTCCCTGCTGGTCCGCGACGACGGCACCGGGACCGATATCACCCGGCTCACCTGGCAGGCCACGGTGAGCGGCCGCAACGCGTCGCTGCCGCTGGACGGGATCAATCGCGTCCCTGGTCTGATCAGGAACTGCGGCGGCACCGCCGACGACAAGCCCACCTCACTTCCGCTGCACGATGTGACCTGCACGGACGATGACGAACTCGTCGTCTTCACCCATGAGTTCGGCAAGGAGACGCCCAGCGGCGAGGGGATCGAGGCCGTGCTCGACCGTCGCGGCCGGGTGCTGTCGGTACGGTCACCACGCGGGGGAGCGCTGCCGGCGGGCGCCACTTCCGTACAGGCGACCGGTGACGAAGTCGCCCGGCTGAGCAAGCTGGCGAGCGTGGGCGCGCCACTGCGGATCCGTACCGTGCTGAAGGACGCGAACGGCGAGACGGTCTCTCCGTCGACCCGCACCAGCGTCCTGAACGGCGGTCCCGAACTCGTCCGGAAGGGGGCCGCGCACGTCACCGTGGCCGCCGACGGCATGGTGCAGCCCGGCAACCCGAGCTTCTACTACGGGTGGGTGCACAAACGGAACCCCCGCACACTGGCCGGTACCGACGCGGCCGGCCGCACCGTCCTCGTCACCGCCGACGGCCGCAGCACCGCCGCGCTCGGCCTGAGCATCCCCGAAAGCGCCGCCGTCGCCAGGGCACTCGGTCTGCGTGACGCGATCAACCTCGACGGCGGCGGATCCACGACGATGGTGACCGACGGCCAAGTGATCAACAGCCCCTCGGACGCCGCGGGTGAACGCCCGGTCGGAGACGCCCTGTTGATCCTCCCGACCCGCCCCTGACCCAGCCTGCCCAGAACTGACGTGACATACGAACGCACGCGGTGGTTGCCCGCCGCGTGCGTTCGTATGTCAGGTGCCTTCAGGCGTCTTGGCCTGGCGTCAGCCGGTGTGGACGCGGGGGCGGCGGTCGCGGTCCGGTTCGGCCTCGCGCAGGACCTCTCGGGTGACCGGGGCTACCTCGCCCTGGCCGAAGAGGAAGAAGCGCAGGAAGTTGGTGAAGGGGTTGCCCTCGGTCCACTCGAAGTAGATGTGGGGCGTGCGGTTCGTCATGTCCCGGACGTGCAGGAGGACGGCTGCCAGGGCGTTCGGGATGGACGCGGACTCGACCGTCAGGACCCGGTAGCGGTTGTGCAGCACTTCGCCCCGTACGGTCAGGCCCGCCTCGAAGTCGGAGGGGTCGGTGACCGTGACCTCGATGAAGACGAAATCCTCCAGCTCGGGCATGTCGTTGTCGGCCCGGATCTGCTCGATCTTGTCGCGGTACTCGGCCTTGTCGCGCGCGTCGGGCTCGTTGGCGATGAACCGGATCTTCCGGCTGGCCATGTCACGGATGAAACGTTCCGCCAGCGGATCGAGCGTCATGCTCGTCACGCGCAGCTCGAAGGCGCGGGCCAGTCGGGAGGCCAGCGAGACCAGGATGATGCCGACGATGAAGCAGGCACCGATCTTCACACCGTCCGGGCGCTCGATGACGTTCACGACGGTCGTGTAGAGGAACACGGCGGCGATGACGCCGAACCCGATGGTCCACTTGCGCTGACGGGCCTTGCGCGCGGCGATGGTCACCGCGATCGCGGCGGAGCTGATCAGGACCAGCACACCGGTCGCGTACGCACCGCCCTGCTTGTTCACGTCGGCGTCGAAGATCCAGGTGACGAGGAAGGCGACGAGGGTGAAGACGATGACCATGGGGCGGACGGCCCGGGCCCAGTGCGGGGCCATGCCGTAGCGGGGCAGGTAGCGCGGCATCAGGTTGAGCAGGCCGGCCATGGCGGAGGCGCCCGCGAACCACAGGATGCAGATGGTCGACACGTCGTAGACCGTGCCGAACGTCCCGCCCAGATACTCGTGGGCGAGGTAGGCGAGCGCACGGCCGTTGGCCTGGCCGCCGTTCTGGAACTCCTTGGCCGGGATCAGCACCGTGGTGATGAAGCTGGTGGTGATCAGGAACGCGCTCATGATGATGGCGGCGGTGGTCAGGAGCTTCTTCGCGTCACGGATACGGCCCGTCGGGCGTTCCTCCGTGTCGGTGGCGTCGCCCTGGACGTGGGGCATGACCGCGACGCCGGTCTCGAAGCCGGACAGGCCGAGCGCGAGCTTCGGGAAGACGAGCAGGGACACGCCGATCATGAGGAACACGTTGCCGTGCTGCGCGGTCAGGGCGCTGGTCCAGTCGGTGACCACGTGCCCGGCGGTGGCGACGTGCCACAGACCGACGATCACGACGACCACGTTGAGCGCGAGGTAGACGCCGACGAGGGCGACGGCGACGCCGATGGCCTCCAGGAAGCCCTTCAGGAACACCGCGCCGAGCAGCGCCAGCAGGAACAGCGTGATCACCATCTGGTGACCGTGGAGCGTGCTGTTCAGATGCGGGTTCTCCACGAGGTGGGTGGAGGCGTCGGCGGCGGAGAGCGTCATGGTGACCAGGAAGTCGGTCGCCGCGAAGCCGAGCAGGGTGAGGACGAAGAGCTTGCCCTTCCAGAAGGAGAGGAGCCGCTCCAGCATGGCGATGGAACCCTCGCCGTGCGGACTTTCCTCGGCGACCCGGCGGTAGACCGGCAGGGCGCCGGCCAGGGTGACTATGACGAGCACGATCGTCGCGATCGGCGACAGCAGGCCGGCGGCCAGGGCGGCGATGCCCGGCTGGTAGCCGAGGGTCGAGAAGTAGTCGACACCCGTCAGACACATCACCCGCCACCAGCGCTGACCCTTGTGCACCGGCTCGGGCGGGGCCTGCGCGGGGGTGCGTTCACCCGCCTTGCCCATGTCGGACAGCCCCTCCAGCATCCACGTCCGCAATCGGCTGGGCGGCGGTTGTTCGGTGGTGGCCATGGACGTGCTCTCCTGAGGTGTGGCTCTGCGAGGGGTTTCGGCCATCACACGGACGGCGGAACAGGATATGCAGAGAGTGACACGCCCGCCCATGGCCGACCTCACTCGGAGCGTCAAGACTCCGTTAAGGACTCGCCGTGAACATGGCGCTACACGCGCCGGTCAGTGGGCGCCCAGGTGTGTACGTCAGCGCAAGATCTGCGTGAGCTGGCTCCGGCCGGGGGTGTGCACGAGCCGGCCTCCGCATGGCCCTGCCCGGCCGCACGTCAGGTTCACGTGTGGCCGGGCAGGGCCGGGGGCGTTACGTCAGCGCCGCACGTGGTCAGTCCTCCACGGCCACCTGACCTGCCGCGTCCGTGGCTGCGGGCACTGCCGCCTCCGCCGCGGCCCGCTCCTTGCCGCACAGTCCGGCGTAGAGGACGGCCGCGGCCGCTGTTCCGATGAACCAGGAGTAGGGGGCCACGGGGCTGAAGAACGGGACGAGGGCCAGCATCGCCGCGCAGGCCGCCGTCGGCAGGAACGCCCACAGTGCCTTGGGGTTGACGCCCTTGCGGTAGTAGTACGGCGAGTTGGTGTCCGCGTTGAACAGCTGCGTGACGTCGACCCGGCCCCGCTTGACCCAGTAGTAGTCGACCATGATCACGCCGAACAGCGGGCCGAGGAACGCGCCGAGACCGCCGAGGAAGTAGTTGACGACGGTCGGGTTCGAGTACAGGTTCCACGGAGTGACCAGCAGGGCCGCCACCGTGCTGATCATGCCGCCGACCTTGAAGTTGATCTTCTGCGGCCACACGTTCGCCAGGTCGTACGCGGGCGACACGAAATTGGCGACGATGTTGACGCCCATCGTGGCGATGGCGAACGTGAGCGCGCCCAGGACGAGGACCCACGTGTTGCCGACCTGGGCGACGAGGAGCGCCGGGTCGGTGATGGCCTTGCCGAAGACCTTGATCGATCCGGCCGTCACGATCACCGACACGATGACGAAGGCGGTCGAGTTGATCGGCAGACCCCAGAAGTTGCCGCGCTGCACGGCCCGGTAGTTCGGCGCGAAGCGCGAGAAGTCGCAGAAGTTGAGCATCAGCGTGCCGTATGTGGCCAGGATCAACCCCATCGCGCCGAACCACTGCCGCACCTGCTCACCCGTGGACACCGGGTGCGGGGTCGTCGTGAGCGAGATGCTCCAGCCGGCCTTGGAGAGGATCCAGATGGCCAGGGCGATCATGACGAGCCAGATCGCCGGACCGCAGAAGTCCTGGAACTTACGGACGGACTCCATGCCCTGATTGATGATCAGCGCCTGGACCACCCACAGGGCGAGGAACGAGACCCAGCCCAGCGCGTCGAGCCCCAGGAACCGGTGCTCCGTCCACGACTTGAGCTCGGGTATGGCCGCGAGCAGCATGACGTTCACGGCGACGGAGGCCAGGTAGGTCTGGATTCCGTACCACATGATGGCGATGATCGCCCTGATGAGAGCCGGGATGTTGGCACCCCACACGCCGAAGCTGATGCGGCTCACGACCGGGAACGGGACGCCGTGGCGCTGGCCGATGCGGCCCATCATGTTCATCCCGATGTAGATGATCACGAAGCCGGCGAGCAGCGACGTGAAGATCTGCCAGGCGTTCAGGCCCAGGACGAGCAGACCCGCGGCGAAGGTGTAGTTGCCGAGGTTGTGGACGTCGGACATCCACATCGCGAAGAGGTCGAAGACCTTCCAGTTTCGCTTCTCGGCGGGCGCGAGGTCTTCGTTGATCAGGCGTGGATCAGGGACGAAGCCTGGCGCGAGGCCCTGCGTGGGCTCGGTGACGGACATCTGGACCTCCATGAGCGAGGGGATGGGGCCTGTAGGGGGATAGGGGGATAGGGGTCGGGGTGTGGGTGCGTATTCGGAAACCGATGCGGGTGCCGTGCTGGGACGGATGCGGGTCCGGGTGCGGATGCCGTACTGGTACGGGTGCTGCCGAGCGGGGACGTGCTGTGAGAGCAGAGGTGCGGGCCGTACGGGCGTGCGGTGACCCTGAAGAGCGGGCCTGATCTGGACAAGCCGTCACAAAAGGGCGTCTTTGGTATACCAAAGCGGCGTTATCGTCCCGCTCCGAGCCGCAGGGGCCAATGTCTGTGCAGGTCACAAGTCAGTAAAACGTCGCGGGAGTCGGGGAAGATGGACCCATGACCGCCGCGGAGTCGTCGCCTCAACTGTCGCCCACGTCGCCCCCATTGCTTCCTTCGCCCACTTCTCGGCCATCGCCCTCTTCGCCGTCGGCATCGTTGTCACCCGAGCCCGAGCCCGAGCCTGCGCGCCACCCGGCCGCCCACCCTCCGTCGTCGCTCGGCGCCGTTCGCGAGCGCGTACTCGCCGAGCTGCGGCAGGAGATCATCGACGGGCGCCTGCGCCCCGGTGACCGTCTCGTCGAGCGTGAACTCGCCGACCGTCTGGGCGTGTCCAGGGCGCCGGTCCGCGAGGCGATCAGAGCGCTGCTCACCGAAGGCTTCGTCACCTTCGAGACACCGCGCAGGGCGGTCGTACGCACCCTCACCCCCGCCGATGTCGCCGAACTCTTCGAGCTGCGCGAGGCGTTGGAGGTCTACGCCACCGGCCTCGCGGCCCAGCGCGCCACGAAGCGTGACCTCGCCGAACTGGAGGAACTGCTGGACCGGGCGGCCGTCGCGACCCGCACCGACGACGCGGTCGCGATCACTGAAGCGAACACCCGCATCCACGACCGCATACTCGCCATGGCGGGCAACGGCCTGCTGATGTCCGTGATGAAACCGGTCGACGGACGACTTCGCTGGCTCACCCGGCTCAACTCCGAATGGCGCCAACTGCTCACCGAACACCGTGAGTTGTACGAGGCAATAGCGTCCCGCGACCCGGAGCGGGCCCGCGCGAGCGCACTCAACCACGTCCGCCGGAACCGCGCTTCCACGCAGCGGCATCTGTTCGGAGAAGCGTTTGACGAAGGGTGACTCGGGTGCGGGCCCCGCACGCGCCTGATAAGCATTGACCAGCAGCAGCGCATCGGGACGTGAACAAGGAGAACCGCGATGGCTCCCGCCGAGCACACCTACGCCGTCACCGGCGCCACCGGCCGCCTCGGCGGACGTATCGCGCGCCGCCTGGCAGCCGCCGGCATCCCGCAGACCCTGCTGGCGCGCACCCCGGCCCGCGCCCCGGAACTGCCCGGAGCCACCGCCGCACAGGGCGCCTACGGCGACCACGACGCCCTCGTGCGCGCGCTCCGCCCCACCGACCGCGTCCTGATGGTCTCGGCCTCGGAATCCGCCGACCGCCGCACACAACACCGCGCGTTCGTCGATGCCGCCGCACACGTCGGCGTGGCCCACCTGGTGTACATCTCGTTCTACGGCGCCGCGCCCGACGCCACCTTCACCCTGGCCCGCGACCACTGGGACACTGAGCAGCACATCCGCGACAGCGGCATCCCCTTCACGTTCCTGCGCGACAACCTGTACGCCGACTTCATGCCCGGCCTCGTCGGCGAGGACGGCGTCATCCGGGGCCCCGCCGGCGACGGCCGGGCCGCCGTCGTAGCCCAGGACGACATCGCCGACGCCGCCGTCGCAGTACTGCGCGACCCGGCCCCGCACACCGGCACGGCCTACGAACTGACCGGCCCGGAAGCGCTCACGCTCACCGAGGTGGCGGCCACGATCACCTCCGTCACCGGGCGCCCGGTGACGTACCTGCCGGAGACGATCGACGAGGCGTACGCCTCCCGGGCGGGTTACGGCGCACCCGACTGGGAGCTCGACGCCTGGGTGTCCACGTATACCGCGATCGCCGACGGCTCACTCGCCGCCGCGACCACGGCGATCGAGGATCTGATGGGGCATGGTGCGACTTCGCTGGAAGATGTCCTGCGGACCCAGGTGGGTACCTGAATTGGAACCCCAACTCTCCAACCGCACCCTGAACCGGACACTTCTCCAGCGCCAGTTCCTGGACGTCCGGACGTCCCGCCCGGCGCTCGAAGTCGTCGAGCACCTGGTCGCCCTGCAGGGGCAGGAGCCCAACTGGCCCTACCTGGGCCTGTGGACGCGGCTTGCCGACTTCAAGCACAACGAACTGACGGCACTGCTCGACGACCGGCGGGTGGTGCGCTCGGCGGTGCTGCGCAGCACGCAGCATCTGACGAGCGGCGACGACTACCGCTGGCTGAGGCCGGTCCTCCAGCCCGTCCTGGACCGCACCTCGCGGGCGCGGTACTTCACCGAACAGACCGCGGGCCTGGACCTCGACGAACTCGTCACCGCTGGGCGGGAACTGATGGCTGGTCAGACCGTGCCACGGCGCGAGCTCGCCTCGTCGCTCGCCGAACGCTTCCCCGGCCGCGACGGCCGCGTGCTCGCGGGGGCGTTCGAGCTACGGGTGCCCATGGTGCACGCCCCCGCGACCGGCGCATGGGGAGGGTGGGGGACTCGCAACGGAATCTCCGTGACGGCCGCGGAGCAGTGGATCGGCCGGCCGATGGAAGCGCCGCAGGCCGAGCGACTGGTCCGCCGCTACCTGGCCGCGTTCGGCCCGGCCGGCGTGAAGGACATCCAGGCCTGGTCAGGACTGACCCGTATGCGCGCGCTGCTCGACGAACTGCGACCGCAGCTACGCGCTTTCCGTGACGAGCAGGGCACGGAGCTGTTTGACCTCCCCGACATGCCTCTCGCCGACCCGGACGGCCCTCTACCGGTACGCTTTCTTCCCGCCTTCGACAACCTCCTTCTCGGCCACGCGGACCGCACCCGAGTCATCAGCGAGGAGGGGCGCAAGCAGGTGATGCCGGGCCAGGCGATGGTCCGGCCCACCTTCCTCGTGGACGGATTCGTCCACGGCACATGGTCGTTGAAGGGGTCTACGCTGCTCATCACTCCGTTCCGACCGCTGTCGAAGGGGGACAGTTCGGCGGTGCTGGAGGAGGCCGAGCCGCTTCTAGCCTTCGCCGCACCGGAGGCCACCGACCGGAGCATCGTTTTCGGCTGAGAACGACGGGGTCCTTCGCGCCGATCAGTGGCATCCAGGGGGAAGTCATGCACGTGTACCGTTCCGTCGCCGCCGTCGCGGCGGCCGTCGCGCTCACTGTCACCCTCACCGCGTGCGGTGGTCCGGGCGGGGGAGGGGCCGATGCCGGGTCCGCCAAGAACACCGGTTGCCAGGGTCATCGACTCGGCAGGGCATGTGAAAGCTGGGTTAGGGGTTGCCCGTAGGTCGGGGTGGCTGAGCCGAGAGGTGACGCCAAGTCACCGTATATCCGGGTCGGTTGGGGGCTGATCGGCTCTGGCGAAGGTTGTTAACCTCCGGTAACTTACCGCCGTGTTCCCCATCACGCGTGGCCCCCGGAGGGTAGCCGTATGAGATCCGCCAGTCCCGCCAGACGGCCCAAGCGCAGCATCCCCACGCTGCTCACCGCCGTCGCCCTGCTGGCCGTAGCCGTCCCCGGAGCCGTCGCCTCCCCGGACATCGCCCACGCCAAAGCATTGGCCTCCGCCACAGCTCCGCTCACCGCCACAGCCCCCACCCCGCTCACCGCCGCCCAACTAGCCGACTCATGGACCGCCCCCCTCAGCACACGCGGCCGGTACATCGTCGACGCCGACGGCAACCGCTTCAAGCTCAAGTCGAGCAACTGGGCGGGCGCCCAAGGGACTTACGTAGGAAGCGGCGACGCCAACGACGTGGCGAACCACCAGGCGCGCCAGAAGTCGAACAACATACCCCTCGGCCTGGACCGCACCCCGATCAGCCGGATCATGGCCGACTTCCACAGCCTCGGCATCAACAGCATCCGGCTGCCGTTCGCCAACGCACTCGTGCACGACAAGACCGTCGTGCCGGACAGTGCGGTCGCGGCCAACCCGCAGCTCAAGGGCAAGACACCCCTTGAGGTGTTCGACGCCGTCATTGCCGCGCTGACCGCCGACGGCTTCGCCGTGATCCTCAACAACCACACCACCACCTACCGCTTCTGCTGCGGCCTCGACGGCAACGAGCGCTGGAACAGCGGACAGTCGACCCAACAATGGATCGACGACTGGGTGTTCATGGCCAAGCGCTACCAGAACAACAAGCGCGTCGTCGGCGCCGACCTGCGCAACGAGGTCCGCCGCGACACCTGGGACGACGCCAACTGGGGCTGGGGCGACGCGCACGACGAGTACACCGCCTTCGAACAGGCCGGGAACAAGATCCTCCAGGCCGACCCCGACCTGCTGATCATCATGGAGGGCATCAACTGGCAGGGCATCCCCGCCGACGGCCTGCCCCACCAGCGCCCCGACCTCAAGCCGGTCCGCACCCTCTCCCACACCCTGATCGACTCGAACAAGCTCGTCTACGCGGTGCACTTCTACGCCTACACGGGCCCGGCCAACACCGGCGCGGGCAGCGGCCCCGGATCGACCAGCGACCCGCGTTACGAGGACTTCACCCCCGACCAGCTCGCCCAGGTCGTGAACAACGAGGGCCTGTTCGTCACCGAGGAGGGCAAGCACTTCACGGCCCCGGTGTGGGTCAGCGAGTTCGGTGCTGCTGGGCGTGGCTCCACCGACACCAAGGAGAAGGCCTGGTTCAAGAACTTCACCGACATCCTGGTGAAGAACGACACCGACTTCGCCCAGTGGCCGCTCGTGGGCTGGAGCGACGACAAGGGCACACCGAACGACAGCTGGGCACTGATCTCGTACGACGCCTCCGGCAAGAAGACCGGCGTCGAGGACGACGGTGACTGGCGGGCCACCGACTGGAACAAGCTGGTCGACGCCCCGGCCAAGAGCGGTCACATCGCCCCGGTCAACCACTGGAACATCGTCGACATCGACCACGGCGACTGGAACCTCTCCCGCACCATGCTCGCCAAGGCGGACTGGAGCCCGGGCAACTCCAAGGGCAACTGCCCCGACTCCGAGCGTCTGATCGGGCTCAGCCGCAGCTACGGCCGCGGGCTGTGCACCGACGTCGCCGAGCCGCGCAAGGCGGCGGGCGCGTGGGAGATGGTCAACGACGAGCGTTACGTCAAGCAGGGCGACTGGGCCGTCGGCTACAACAAGATCCAGTGCCCGGTGAACAGCTTCGCCGTCGGCTACAGCATGAACGGCCCCGCCATGGTCTCCCTGCTCTGCGCACCCTCCGCCACCCCGCTGCCCACCAACGGCCGCAACGTGTGGTTCGACCGGGGCGACAACCGCCCGGCCACTGGCGGTGCCAAGGGCAGTGACTGGGCCGAGAGCGACTACAAGGGCCAGTGCGCCGACAACGAGTACGTCGCCGGCGTCGCCATGACCTGGAAGTCGGCCCAGCAGGGCCGCCCCGACGCCCTGCTGTGCCGTCCCCTCGGCTGATCCGGGCAGCCGACACGGTCGAGCCCTGCGTCCCCCGGTACATCTGGGAGACGCAGGGCTCGCTCCTTGCTATGCGGTCTCGCGCTCTGCGGCACTCAGGTCCGAGGGCCGGTGCCCGCGCATCACTTGCGCGTAGGCCACAGCCGAGAGGATGACTCCGATCGGCCAGGAGAACGCCGCCACCGACGAGAACGCGGGGACGAGCGCGACCACGGCGGAGACGAGTGCGGTCGGGATGAACACCGCCAGGGCCCGCCGGTTGACGCCGTTGGTGTAGTGGTACTCCGCCGCGGCGTCCGCGCGGTAGAGGTGTTCCACCCGCACCTGCTGGCGCTTCACCACGTGCCAGTCGACCATCATGATGCCGAACAGCGGGCCGAGCAGCGCGCCGAGTCCGCCGAGGAAGTAGTTGACGACGACCGGGTTGTCGTACAGCTTCCACGGCAGCACCACCAGGGCGAGCACCGCGCTGATCAGGCCGCCGCGCTTGAAGGTGATGTGCTTCGGCCACACGTTGGCCAGGTCGTACGCGGGGGACACGAAGTTCAGTACGACGTTCACGCCGACCGTCGCGATGATGAACATGATCGCGCCGACGATCAGGACGAACGTGTTCGGGACCTTGGCGATGATCAGGGCCGGGTCGGTGATCGCCTTGCCGAAGACGGTGAGGGAGCCGACCGTGACGCAGATCGAGACAAGCGCGAACAGGATGAAGTTGACGGGGATGCCCCAGAAGTTGCCGCGCACGACGGTGCGCTGGTCACGGGCGAAGCGCGAGAAGTCCGTGTAGTTGAGCAGCATCGTGGCGTACGTCGCCACCAGCAGGAACGCTCCGGAGAGGATCAGCCGGGTGGCGTGGCCGCCGGAGAGCGGGTGGATCGACAGGTTCATGTCGATGTGGCCGTGAGCCTGGATGAACAGCCACAGGGCCATGCCGAGCATGACGACCCAGATGGCCGGGCCCGCCCAGTCCTGGAACTTGCGGACGGCCTCCATGCCCCGGGTGATCACGGTGAGCTGCAGCACCCACAGCAGCAGGAAGCAGGCCCAGCCCAGCAGCGACAGGCCGAGGAACGACTGGCGCTGCCAGTGCTCGAGGCCGGGGTCGAGGCGCAGCAGGAGCACCACGACGGCCAGCGACGCGAGGTACGTCTGGATGCCGTACCAGGCGATCGCGATGACCGCGCGGATCAGGGCGGGGAGGTTCGCGCCCCACACACCGAAGCTCATCCGGGCCACGACGGGGAACGGGACGCCGGTGCGCACACCTATCTGCCCGGCGAGGTTCATGCCGGTGAACAGGACGACGATTCCGATCAGCAGCGAGATCAGCACCTGCCAGCCGGTCAGGCCGAGGACGAACAGGCCCGCCACGAAGGTGTACGTGCCGATGTTGTGGATGGCGGACATCCAGATCGCGAAGAAGTTGTAGCTCCGCCAGCTCTGGTGCTTCGCCGGTGCGAGGTCCTCGTTGTAAAGACGGCCGCTGGGGTCCAGGTCCTCCAGTGTCCGCTGATCCTGATGGTCGGAGACGATGTCGCTCACAGCGCACCTCCGTGGACGTGGGGATCGCGTCCGGATGCGGAGAGCGGTGGCCCGGGGCGAACCGCGGGACGCCGTCTCGGAGCCGCACCTTCAGCCACCCGATTACGGTATACCAAACACTTGGGGGTGAGTGTGCGGTGCGTCACGGCCAGCCGTCAATACCTACTCGGATCGGCATCTACCGGAAAGGCGCCCCCCGGCGCCCTTCCGTGGTGCGGCTCCCTTCAGCGGGTACGGGTCACTCGGGCGAGGCGCGGATTACTTCAGCAGGGACGGGGTGACCTTGCTGGTCCACCGCGTGGCCTGCTCGTACGCGTGGGCCAGCTGCAGGACCGCGAGGTCGGCGTTGTCCTTGCCGATCAGCTGGACGCCCGTGGGCAGCCCGCGCCGGTCGAACCCGACCGGCATTCCGGCGGTCGGCAGATTGGTGAGCGACCAGGGCGCCACCGTTTCCATCCAGCGGTGGTACGTGTCCATCGGCCGGCCGTCGATCTCGTGCGGCCAGTGCGTCTCCTTGTCGAACGGGAAGACCTGCGCGGAGGGCGCGAGGATGTAGTCGTAGGTCTCGAACATCTTCATCACGGCCGCGTACCAGAGGTCGCGGGCCGTGGACGCGGCCGTGATGTCCAGGGCGCTCAGCGGGATGCCGTGCTCGACCTCCCAGACGGCCTCCGGCTTCAGCAGCTTGCGCATGGCAGGGTCCTTGTAGAAGTCGTACAGGTTGAGGTTCGACCACCAGCGCCAGGTAAGGAAGCTCGACCAGATCTTCTCCGGGGCGAAGTCCGGGAGCTTCTCCTCGACGGTGCAGCCGATCGACTCGAAGGCCGCGAAGGAGCCGCGGCACAGGTCGAGCACCTCGGGTTCGGTGGCCAGGTAGCCGTTCCAGTCACCGATCCACGCGATACGTGTGCCGCGGAAGTCGCGGTCGAGGCTCTGGCGGAACACCGCCGGGTCCTCGTCGATGCCGAGCGCCGCGCTCGGGTCCGGTCCGGCCATCACGGACAGCAGGGCGGCGGTGTCGGCGGCGGTGCGCGCCATCGGACCGGTCACGACCGGCTGCGCGATGAATCCGGGGAAGGGTACGCGGCCCCAACTCGGCCGGAATCCCAGCACGTTGTTGAACGCGGCGGGGTTGCGCAGCGAGCCCATGTAGTCGCTGCCGTCCGCGACCGGCAGCATCCGCAGGGCCAGCGCGCTGGCGGCACCGCCGCTGCTGCCACCGGCCGTGCGCGTGGGGTCGTACGCATTGCCGGTGGTGCCCCACACGGGGTTGTAGGTCTGTGAACCCAGGCCCCATTCAGGGGTGTTGGTCTTGCCGATGACGACGGCACCCGCGGACTTGATGCGCTGGACGAACAGTGCGTCGTCGGTCGCGACCCGGTCCTTGAAGATGGGGGACCCCATGGTGAACGGCAGGCCCTTGGAGGCCGCGAGGTCCTTCACAGCGTGAGGGAAACCGTGCATCCACCCCAGGTACTCGCCCCGCTTCAACTGACCGTCCCGCTCGCGTGCCTGGGCCAGCGAGAGCTCCGGGTCCTGCATTCCGACGATGGCGTTGACATGCGGATTTACCTCGTGGATGTGGTCGAGGTAGGCCTGCATGACCTCGGTGCAGGACACCTGACGGTGTTTGATCGCCCGCGACAGGTCCAGTGCGTCCAGGTGCACTATGTCCGACGACTTGACCGGTGAGGTGAGGGGCCGCGTGGCCGGCTCCCCGCCCGGCGCGGTGGGTGCGCCTGAGGTGTTCGCGGGGGTGGCGGCGCCGGCCGGTGTGGCGCTGACTGGGGTGGCGCCGGCCAGACCGCCGAGGGCCAGCCCCGCTCCCAGGGCGCCCGACGCGCCGAGGAAGTGCCGCCGGCCGAGCGTGCCGGGTGCCTGGTCGGTGGTGTGCGGGTGTGAAGCAGAACGGTCGGGCATACGTGGAACCCCTTCGGGGAGGCGCGGTTGAGGTCTGCTGCCGTTGTGCGAGTGGGCATGTGCGACCGGCCCACGTCGGCCCTGGACCGGGCGCGCCGGCGGTCGATGAGCACGTCTGTCGACGCGTGAAGCCGCTGAACGTGGGGGAGGGGACCCGGGGTTGCCGCAGGGTGGCTCAAATGCGTCGCGTTTCCGGGTGACGCAGAATGTATGGGCCCAAACGATTACCGTCAAGGGTGTGTGCGTAACCGTTGGTGTCCACGTCAGGCCGGTTCGGAGATGTCACGCCAGGCTCTTGCGGGCCCAAACGAAGTCGGGGTATACCACTACTGCATCGGCCGGAAGATGCGGATGGCGTCCCGGAATCCACCATGGATCGAGGTTGAGCGTGATGGCACTTTCCTCGCATCACGCCGCCGTCCCCGACGCCCGCTCTCCCCGGCTTCCCGCCCGCCGTCCCGCCGCTCGAAGTGAGGCACTTTCATGCTGAACGTGGGCCGTGTTTCGGGCATCCTGCTGAGCCGCTTGCCGGTACGGGCGTCCGTCCCGCCGAAGCACACACACCGCGCCGGCTGGCCGCGCCTTTAGGTGACACCTCTGCGTCATGCCGGCCGGCGATGACCCGTCGATAGTGCACTTGTCGGCGCTTCGGTAGCGCCGCGGACGACCTGCGTCGTCGGTGTCCGGCGGTCACAAGGTGTGAGCGTGCGCCACAGGTGTCGCCCGCCGTCATAGGGCGTGTCCTGTACGCCTCGGGCAACCTGCCCGCCCGCGCATCGTCGGCCGTGCTCATTCACCGGGACAGGTATTCGGGCGCCCCAACCTGGGGCTCCCCAACCCAGGGCTCCCCGCATTGGGCTCCCCGCATTGGGCCCCCATATGGGGCTCTCCCAATCGGGCTCCCCGTATGGGCTCGCCACCTACCTCGTACCTGCCCCACGTATTCACGCCCCTTCCTTCGCGCCAGAAGGAAGCCGTCTCGGCCGCCGTACCGCCCTGGCCTGCCCTGCGCCGGGCCGGTGCGCGCCGACTCCATCCCTTATCGCCCTCTTCGGGCTGTACCGGCGCGGGAGCGTCCTTCCGCCAGCGAACTGGAGTTACGACATGGAAATTGGTCAGCGGGAAGCCATACCAGGACAGATGTCCCCCGAAGCGGACCCGGCCGGGGGACTGGTGCGCCGCCAAGCGAGCGCGCTGGAGATCTTCTCCCAGGCACTCGCCGCGACCGGCCCCAGTGTCGGGGCGGCCGGAGTGCCCGCCGCCGTCTTCCTCGTGGCCGGCACCGGCACACTCTGGGCCATCCTCATCGCCATGGTGGTCGTGCTCCTCGTGGCCGTGTGCGTCAGTATGCACACGCGGCGGTCGGCCACCGCCGGGTCCCTGTCCACCTTCACACGGCCCGGTCTCGGCCCAGGAGGTGCCTTCGCCTCCGGCTGGGCGCTGCTGATCGGCTACACGATGTTCGCCGCAGCCAGCATCGTCCTGGCCAACCTCTACCTGACCGGCCTGCTCAAGGAGTTGCACGTAGACGGCGCGGGAATCCGCATCGTTCAGGCCCTCATGATCGTCGCCATCTCGATCCCCACGGTCTGGGCACCGCTGCGCGGCCTCAGCATCTCCATGCGGTTCGCCCTCGTCCTCGAACTGGTGTCACTCGCGGTCGTCCTCGTCATCTTCGTCCTCACCCTGATACGCCACGGCGCGCACGTCGACACCTCGCTGCTCACCGCCAAGGGGGCATCGTGGTCCCACATCCTGCTGGGTGTCGTCGTCGGCGTCGGAGCGTTCACGGGCTTCGAGAGCGCCGCGTCCCTGGGCGTCGAGGCACGCGACCCGTACCGCAGCATCCCGCGCGCCATCCTCGGGGTCTCGCTCGGCGTCGGTGTGCTGTTCCTCGTCGCCGCCTACACCGAAATCGTGGGATTCGACGGCAAGTTCAGCGCGAGCTCGGCACCCCTGAACGACCTGGCCGTCAGAACCGGACTCTCCGGCGTCTCACCCATCATCGACATAGCCCTGACCATCGCCATGCTCGGCTGCGCGGCCGCCGTACTGAACGCCGGCGCCCGCTCCCTGTACACCCTCGCGAAGGAACAGGTCATCCCGCCGGTCTTCGGCCGCACCCGCAAGACCGTGCGCACCCCACATGTCGCGGTCCTCACCCTCGCGCCGCTCGCGGTCGTCCCCGCCGTCGTCCTGAGCCTGACGGGCACCCCCGCCATCACGGCCTCCGTCTTCTTCGGAGTGATCGGCGCCTTCGGCTTCATGACCTCCTACTTCCTGGTCTCCGTCGCCACGGTCGTCCAACTGGTGAAGAAGCGCAGCTCGCCGCTGGTCGCCATCGCCGGCACGGTGGCCGCGCTCTCCATCGCATACGTGGCCTTCCGCAACGTGGTACCCGCACCGCCCATGCCGTTCGCGGCCCTGCCCTACGTGTACGCCGGACTGCTGGCCCTCGGACTGATCTGGTTCGGCTACCTGTGGATCACGAGGCCCGAACGTGCCCGCAACGCCGGAAGCCTCGAGGAGACGGAGGACATGCCGTGCGCGTAGGCACCGACACCAGCAAGCTGCCCGGGTCCCAGGCCAACGGAGCGATCTGGACACTGGAACACATTGCCCAACTCGGCCTGGACGGCGCGTTCTTCCGCTCCCCGTTCGAGCTGAGCGCCACGCTCGACCCGGCGGAACTCGCCGACGTCGCAGCAGCTGCACAGTCGCTGGGGTTGTACCTGGAAGTGGGTGTAGCCAAGGTCAACCCCTTCGCCACCCCGGAGACACCTGCCGTGCGGGCGCTCGGCGACGGCGACTTCATGCTCGGCCTGGAGCGCATGATCCGCGCGGTCACCGCGATCGGCATCACCGAGCTGTGGACCGCCACCGCCTCCTACCAGTTCCACCTTCAGGGGCTGCGCGCCTGCGACCGGTTCCGTACGGACGTGGACTGGCCGGCCCAGCTCCGGGCCACCACCAAGGTCCTGCGGCGGATCGCCCCCGTACTCCGCGACACCGGAGCCCACCTCAACGTCGAGACGCACGAGGAGATCACCTCCTTCGAGGCGGTACGACTCGTCGAGGACGCCGGTGGCACGGACTGCTTCGGCATCACCTTCGACATCGCCAACGTCGTCGTACGGGGCGAGGACCCCGTCGCCGCCGCCCGCCGCGTCGCCCCTTACACACGCATGACCCACCTGCGCGACGTGGCCCTGGCGACGACGGAGGAAGGCATCGGACGGTTCATCGTGCCGGTCGGACGCGGAGTCGTGGACTGGCAGCCGGTCATACGGGAACTGCTCACCCACGCGCCCCAGGCCAACCTCTCCGTCGAAGGTGTCGTCGAGGACGCCGCCGAGATGCCGCTCTACGTGGACAACCCGGAGTGGCGCGCCTCGCACACCGACCTCACCGACGCCGAACTGGACGAGGTCCGCCGCCTCACCCGCGCCTACGAAGAGCGCGCCGAGGCGCCGGGACCGGCCGCCCTGCGAGCCCCCGTCGACGAGGAAGGCGGCCTGGCCTTCATCGTCGAGAGCGCCGCCGCCCTCCGCGCCCACCTCGCCGAAGCCCGTACCGCGCTCGCCGCCGAACTCCTGACCCGCAGTCGCACGCCCGAGTACGCGCACGCGCACACCTTCGGGGGGACCCGATGAACCAGATCGGCACCGACCTCAAGTTCGAGACCGGCCGGTCAGCCTGGGGCGACATCGGCCGGACCCTCACCCACGTCGCCGCCCAAGGCCTGGACGGCGTAGCGATCCGCACCCTCGACGAACTCTCGCCCACCCTCGACACCGCCTTCCTGCGCGACGTCGCCCAGACCGCCGACGACCTGGGCCTGTACGTCGAGATGGGTGTGGGCAAGGTCAATCCGTACATGACCGCCGAACTGCCCCGGGTCCGCGCGCTCGGTGACGGAAGCTATGTGCGGGGCATGGAGCGGATGATCGAGGTGTGCGCCGAGTTCGGCTGGACCGAACTGTGGACCGCCACCGGGGGGTTCAAGCTCTACCCCGGTATCCACTTCACCGACCGGTTCCGCACCGACGCCGACTGGGCCGACCAGCTCGCCGCGACCCAGGTACTGCTCAAGCGGCTCGCACCCGTCCTGCGCGCCACCGGGTGTCACCTCAACCTGGAGACCCACGAGGAGATCACCACCTTCGAACTCGTCCGCCTTGTCGAGGCCGTCGGCGACGACGTCCTGGGCATCTGCCTGGACCCCGGCAACGTGGTCGTCCGCGGCGAGCTGCCGTACGACGCCGTCGAGCGCGTCGCCCCCTACGTCCGCTCGACCCAGCTGCGCGACGCCACCCTGTGGGCCACCGAAACGGGCCTGTCCCGGCTACTCGCACCCTGCGGCGAAGGCGTCGTCGACTGGCACCACCTCCTCAAAACGGTCCTGGCCGCCAACCCCGCCCTGCGCCTGACCATCGAAGGCATCGGCGAGGAACGGGCCGAGATGCCACTGCACCTGACCGACCCGGCCTGGCGTGCGGGCCACCCCGACCTCACCGACGAAGACGTGGCCACGTTGCGCCGACTCGCCACGGAGTGCGCACAACGGGCCGCCCGGGGCGAGACCGACACCCTCGAAGACCTGCGCCGCCTCCGCGACGACGTCCCCGCACACGACGAGTTCGTGTCCCGCAGCGCCACCTACCTGCGCGCATTGCTCACTCCTTGACCAGCACCTCCTACCTGCGCGCTCAGCTCACTCCCTGACCCATGCCCACCAGCACCACCCGACACCACCGAACAGGAAGTCCATGACCACGCACCTTGACACCCGGCCGCTGTCCGCACTGCTCGACGCGGTGGAATGCGACGTCCTCCTCCCCGGGGACTCCGGCTACGACCAGGCCCGCCGGGTGTGGAACGCCGACATCGACCGCAGGCCCGCCGCGATCGTCCGCTGCCGCGACGCCGAGGACGCCGCCACCGCGCTGACCTGGTGCATCTCCAACAACATGCCGCTCACCGTGTGCAGCGGCGGTCACAACCTCGCCGGCACCTCCGTCGCCGACGGCGCCGTGATGATCTCCCTGGCTCTCCTCGACTCGGTCGAGTTCGACACCGACGCCGGCACCGTCACCGTGGGCGCCGGCTGCCGCTGGGGCGACGTGGACCGCCCCGCGTCCGAACTCGACGTGGCGGTCCCGGCCGGCGTCGTCTCCCACACCGGCGTAGCGGGCCTCACCCTCGGAGGCGGCTTCGGCTACCTCTCGCGAATGTACGGCGCGACCATCGATCACCTGGTCGAGGCCGAAGTCGTCGTCGCCGACGGACGCATCCTCACCGTCAACACCGATCAACACCCCGATCTTTTCTGGGCGTTGAAGGGAGCCGGCCACAACTACGGCATCGTCACCAAGTTCGTCTTCCGCTACGTGCCCCTGCCCGGCCTCGCCACCGTCCGCCAGGCCCTGTACGCGGCCGACGACCGCAAGAACATCCTGCGGTTCTTCAGGGAGTGGAGCCTGGACGCCCCCGCGAACGTCACCACCTACATCCGGCTCTTCCGCTGCCCGCCCTACTGGTCACAGGTCCCCGCCGCCCACCGCGGGAAGCCCGTCATTTCCGTGGCCACGGTCTTCTACGGCGACGCGGCCACCGAGCCCGAGGTCACCGCCCCGATGTTCGCGCAGGCCGAGCCCGTCTACGAGAGCCTGCGCAGCATCCCGCACGTCACCCTCCAACACTCCACCGACGACGAGTTCCGCTACGGCCTCTCCCACTACTGGAAGCACCAGTACCTGCCCGAACTCCCGGACGAGGTCCTCGACATCGCCCTCGACCGGGCCGACCGCTACCCCGGCCGCCCCCTCAACGCCAGCGCCTCCATCGCCCACCAGGTGATGTGCCCGTTCGAGTTCATCGCCGGCACCCGCGAGCCCCGCGACTCCTCGAACGACGCGCTCGGCGAGGCCGACACCCCCTTCAGCGCCAACATCGGCGCCGACTGGGAGTTCGCCGAGGAGAAGGACGAACTCGTCCGCTGGGCCCGCGACTTCAACGCCGCCCTCGAGCCCTACCAGCAGGGCACCTACATCAACTTCACGTCGGTCCAGGGCGACGAGGAACTTGCACGCGCGGTCTACGGCGACAAGTACGACCGGCTCGTCGCCGTGAAGCGCGCCTACGACCCCGGCAACGCCTTCAAGCGCGGCCTGGTCGACCTCACCGAGCACACTCCCTGACCCCGTCCACGTACCTTCTGAAGTTCCGGGAGCCACACATGTCTCTGCTCAACTCGCTTGCCACTGACCACTTTCCGACCCTGTCCACGGCCGAACGCGACCGCCGGTGGGCGCTGCTGCGCGACTTCCTCACCACCCACGGCCTCGACGCCCTCGTCGTCTTCGGCTGGGGCCGCCACACCTACGACCAGTACCTCACCGGCGAACAGCAGGGCAGCGTCGTCGTCCTCACCCACACCGGGGAACCCGTCTCCATCGCGGGCGACGTCCCCCTGGAGCACTACGACGAGGCGGGTACCCGCTACCCGCGCTGGGTGAACGACATCCGGATCGGCGACCCCGCCGACCGGCTCCCCGAGATCCTCGCCGAGCACTCGCTGACCGCCGGCACCCTGGGCATCGTCGGCCTGACCAGCCGAAGCGTCGACGAGTGGGACGGCGTCATCCCGTACACCACCTGGCAGGCCGTCGCCTCGAAGCTGCCCAAGGCCACGTTCGTCGACGTCGGTGACGCCTTCGAGACGCTGGTCATGGTCAAGTCGCCCGAGGAACTGACGATGGTGCGCAAGGCCGCCGAGATCGGCGAACTGGCCTGTGCCGCCTTCGCCGACGCCGTCCGGCCCGGTGTGCTGGAGAGCGCCGCGCCCGCCGCGGCCCTGCACGCCATCGTCGCGAACGGCGGCTGGACGGCCGAGCCCTGGATCCTCGAACGCGCGGGAAGCAGCCGCTTCGCCTGGGGCCGCCCGGAGTGGATGAGCATGGGCGGCGCACCCCACACACTGCGACGAGGCGACTCCATCGCCGCCGAGATCTTCTCCTTCTACGGCGGATTCGAGTCCCAGCAGCAGATGGACGTCTGTCTCGGCGAGCCCGACCGCCTGCTGCGCGAACTCGAAGAGGTGTGCCTGGAGTCCTACCGGGCCGGCATCGACGCCCTGCGCCCGGGCATCCGCTTCGCCGAACTCTGCGAGATCATGCACGAACCGCTGCACCGCAGCCGCACATGGAACACCGGCCCCCTCGTCCAGACGATCTCGCCCGTCATCTACAACGGAGCCACCCGCGTCAATCCGCAGGTCGACCCGGCCCTCGCCCATCTGCCCTCGCTGCCCGTGGGCGTCGGCCTGGACGGCGACTTCACCGTCACCGAGGGCGTCGTCTTCGCCTTCGAGCCCAACGCCCTGCGCGACGGCAAGCGCGTCTGCATCGGCGGCACGGTGATCATGGGGCCTGACGGTCCGGAGGAGCTGAACACCCTCCCCAACCGCCTCATCGTCGTGGAGGCCTGAGGCACAGGTACTAGTGAGTGCGGAAACGCGTTCGTCCGGCACGGTACGGCAGCCGTCTCAGGCTGCTCGTTCCGTGCCGGACGAAGGCACTCAGCTGACGCCGCTGTCCGCCGCGACGTCGAGAGCCGTCCAGGCCAGCGCGGTGGCCGCGTCCAGGAGAGCCTTCTCCGCGTCACCGCCGACACAGTGGGCGGCGAACTCGGGCTGGTGGTTCAGCGCCGGCAGCGAACCGATGCCCACGTAGGGGTGGATCGCGTTCACGACCTGGGACACGTTGCCCATGTCGGTCGACGCGCGGTTCATGTCACGCGCCGGCGAGTTCCGGTCGAAGACCCGGCCGAGGTGCTCCGCGTTGCGCACGTAGGCGTTCAACGCCGGCTGGTACGTGCGGAATTCGGCGTACGGCTTGCTCTCCGGCTGGATGTCCAGGGAGGTTCCCGTGGCCAGCGCGCCCGCCTCGAAGCAGCGCCAGACCTTCTCCTCGGTCTCGGCCAGCTGCGCCAGGCTCGCGGCCCGCACGTACCAACGTCCCTCGGTACGGGCGGGAATGGCGTTCGGGGCCTCGCCACCGTTCGTCATCACACCGTGCACACGCACCGTCGGCGGCAGCTGCTGACGCAGCAGACCGATCGCCACCTGAGCGACGGTGAACGCGTCGGCCGCGTTGACACCCTGCTCCGGGTAAGCGGCCGCGTGGGCCGCCTTGCCCTGGTACGACACGTGCGAGTGCGACACCGCGAACGGCTCCGCCTCCGCCACGTCGACCGGGGCCGGGTGCGCCATCATCGCCAGGTCGAGCCCGGCGAACGCCCCGCGCTCCATGAGCTCGATCTTGCCGCCGCCACCCTCCTCGGCCGGGGTGCCGTAGACCTCGATCGTGAGCCCGGCGGCGTCGGCCAGCGGAGCCAGGGCCCGAGCCGCGCCGACGGTGATCGCCGAGATCAGATTGTGCCCGCAGGCGTGGCCAAGGCCGGGCAGAGCGTCGTACTCCGCACAGAGCCCGAGCCGGAACGGGCCGCTGCCGATCGTCGCGCGGAACGCGGTGTCGAGCCCGAGGTACGCCGACTCGACGGTGAAGCCCGCCTCGTCCAGGGACTCCGCCACCCAGCGTGCCGAGCGGTGCTCCTCCCACGCCGTCTCCGGGTTGGCGTGGAGCTGTTCCGACAGCTGGATGAGGCGTTCCGCGTCACCGGCGACCGTGCGGGCGGCACGCTCCTTCGACGCGTCGACGGACGCGCCCCGCCCGGTCACGTTGTCGTCGGCCATCACTCGTCCCCGGGGACGCCGTACGACGGCGCGGCGGCCGGGTTCAGGCCGCGGGCCACGTAGTCGTCACGCTGGGGGAGCCACACGTCGAGCAGTGAACGCAGCTCGGCGATGGGCGCCTCGCTCCAGTCGACGCGCAAGTCGGTCTCGCGCCACGGGACTTCACGCACGACGGAGAGCCCGGCGGAGTGCACCGGACCAGCCTCGCCGCCGGCCGCCAGACCGGCTTCGAGGGCGGTCAGCAGCCGCTCCTCCAGCTCGCCCGTCGAACCCTCGAAGGCCTCGACGATCGCGTCGACGACCTCGGGGGACGCCAGCATGTTGCCCGCCGCGACGACGTGCGCGCCGACGCGGTCGCGGTGCACGCCGAGCGACTTGGCGCCGGAGAACGAGGCGCCGTTGCCGTTCAGTTCGAGGACGGTGAGCTGGCGGTACTCGATCAGCTCACGGTCCGACACCACGGCGTCCAGCGCGGCGCGCGCGCCGATGCCGCTCTCAAGACCGTCGAGCAGCTCCGTGCCGAGGCGCGGGTCGGTGATGTTCTGCGAAGACGCACCGCCCACACCCGGGCGCAGGTGGACGCAGCGGGCGGCCACCGCCGGGCTCGACGAGGTCACGGCCATGCCGACGGCGCCCTTGCCGTCGGTGGCCAGCACCGAGAACGTCACTTGTCGCCCTCCGGGATGACGGCGATGGCGTCGACCTCGACCAGCCACTCGGGCCGGGCGAGAGCGGAGACCACGAGGCCGGTGGAGATGGGGTGCACACCCTTGGTCCAGCGGCCGATGGTGCGGTAGACGGTCTCGCGGTAGCGCGGGTCGACGATGTAGATCGTCAGCTTGACCAGGTGCTCCATACGGGCACCGGACTCCTTCAGGAGCATGTCGATGTTGGCCATCGCCTGCTCCGTCTGGGCCTCGACGTCACCGATGCCGACCGACTCGCTGGTGTCGAGGTTCTGCCCGATCTGGCCCCGCACGTAGACGGTGTTCCCCGCGACGACGGCCTGGCACAGGTCGTTGTCGAGGTTCTGCTCGGGGTACGTGACGCTGGTGTTGAACGGCCGGATACGGGTGTGGCCGCCGGCGACGATCGGGGCCGGCACCTCGCGGCCCGTGCTGGTGGAAGTCATCGTCAAATTCCTCAGTTCTTCAGTGCTTCAGCTCTGCGGGGCGGCCGACGCCGAGTCGGTCCCGTCAGGACGGTCGTAGGAGAGGTACGAACGCTGGGTCATGATGTGGTCCGCAACGTACCTCGCGTCGTGCCAGACACCCCAGATGAAGCTCGAACCGCGGCGGGACAGCCACGGCAGGCCCAGGAAGTAGACACCCGGCTCGGTGGAGACACCGCGGCGCTGGACCGGACGGCCCCGCTCGTCGAACGCGTCGGCCTTGAGCCAGCTGTAGTCGGCCGCGAAACCGGTCGCCCAGACGATCGAGTTGACGCCCGCCTCGGCCAGGTCCAGCTCGAGCAGCGGGTCGGTCACGCACTGCGGGTCCGGACCGATGACGTGGGCCTCGGGCTCCTCGGGCAGGTCGAGGCCGTTGCGCTCGATGTACGCGTCGGCCGCCTGCAGCAGCTCCAGGTACTTCTCGTCACCGGCCGCGATGTTCGCGCCGAGGTCCGTGGCGAAGCCAAGGACGCCGTCCTCGTACGAAGCCGTCATGCCGACCAGCTCGACACCCGACTCGGCGAGGGCACGGAAGTCGACCGTGTGGCCGCCGCGCGCACCGCTGACCGCGATGGTCACGTGCTCGGCGCCCTGCGGCGGCGTCTCCGCGTCCCAGCGGCCGAGAACACCGAGCCACCAGCAGAAGTCACGGCCGCGGTACTCCCGCGGCGGGCGGTCGTGGGGACCGACGGACAGGAAGACGCGGCGGCCGGAGCGGCGCAGCTCGTCGGCGATCTGGACACCGGAGGAACCGGCACCGATCACGAGCACGGCGCCCTCGGGCAGCTGCTGCGGGTTCCGGTAGCTGCTGGAGTGGATCTGCACCGGCACGGCGTCGGCGGGCAGGATCGGCGGGATCACCGGCTTCTGGAAGGGACCGGTCGCGGCGACGACGAAGCGCGCGTTGATGACGCCCTCAGAGGTCTCGACCCGGAACCCGGGGCGGTTGGAGTGGCGCTCCACCGACTTGACCTCGACGCCGGTCCGGATCGGGGCACCGATCTTCTCGGCGTACGCCTCGAAGTAGTCGGCCACCTGCTCCTTGGAGGCGAAGGCGTCGGGGGCGACGTCGGAGAACTCGAGGCCGGGGAAGCGGTCGTGCCACGCGGGCCCGTTCGCGACCAGCGAGTCCCAACGCTCCGAACGCCACCGCTCGGCGATCCGGCTCCGCTCAAGGACGATGTGCGGCACACCGGTGGCTCCCAGGTGCTCGCTCATCGCGACGCCGGCCTGGCCTGCGCCGACGACGACCACTTCGGTCTCTTCGCTCGACATTCTCAACCTCCGCTCAGGCGGTGGTCCGACTCGTTGGGGAGTGGACTGCGACCGCAAGAGAAATCCTCCGGTGTGCCGGAAGTTCTGTCCAATAGATGTTGTTGGTCTTCTGGTTCAGTTTTTTCGATATGGCGTGCAGGGGACCAGAAACGGCAGCAGGCCGCCGACCGGACACGGACTGTCCGATCGGCGGCCTTGAGGCACGGAAGAGGGGGCGGAGGGGTCACTGAGAGGCCTCGAACATCGACCGGATCGAACCCTCCCGCTGCAGATCACGTACGAGTCCCTGGACCGCGGCCATGCGCCGCGTCGGGCGCACCGCCGTCGCCTTGATGAGGGCCACGTCGAGGGGCGGCGCGTCGTCGGCGACATCGACCGCGACGACCCGCTGCGCCTCGTCCTTCCCGGCGCCCCGGGGCTTCGCGTTCAGCAACGTGTACGCCAGCCCCTTGGCCACGATCGCCCGGCACGTCTCCGCACTGGTCGACCGGAACCGCACCTTCGGCTGGATGCCGAGCGAGTGGAACATGTCCGCGAAGTAGTCCCGGCTGTGCGGCAGGTCCAGCAACGCCATCGGCTCGTCCTTCAGCTCGGCGAGTGACACCTTGCCGCGCTCGGCCAGCGGGTGATCGTGCGGAAAGAGCGCGTACGGGTTCAGCGAGTGCAGGTGCTCCTTCTCCAGGCGTGGATCCGCCGTGAGGTCGTAGCCGATTGCCAGCTCGAACCGGCCGCCGGCGACCCCCTCGGCCAGCTCGGCGAGATCCACCTCGCTCGTGTTGATCGTCAGCCCGGGCAGCCGCGCGGCGGCCTCCGCGAGAAGGTCCGGAAGGATGTACGGAGCCAGCACCCCGAAGCAGGCCAGGTGCAGCGTGCCCGACACCTCGGAGCCGAGCCCCCGGGCCTCCTCGGCCAACTCCGAGGCCTGCTTCAGCAGTTGCCGGCCCGCCACGAAGATCTGCTCACCGGCCGACGTGAGGGTGACGCCTTTGGCGTGGTGCCGCAGGAACAGCTGGACACCAAGGCCGCGCTCCAGCTCCACGAGCGCGTTCGACAGCGCCGACTGCGACAGGTGGATCTGCTGCGCCGCACCGGTGAGGGTCCCCGCCTCCGCGGCGGCGATGAAGTACTCCAACTGCCGGAGCGTGTACTGCGCCACTGAAATCCTCCCGCGCCCGAGGTGTGAAGCCGGAGCGTCACACGCTGAGGGCCGCTGCTTCCTGGTCGTCGTCTTCGCGGGCGTCGCCGTGACCGGTCGCCTCGTCCGGCACCGGCGCGAAGCCGTGACGGATGGGATAGCGCTTCATCAGGACGTAGAAGACCGCCGAGGCCACGAACAGGCCGATGATCCAGGAAATGTCCGCGCCACCGAGGGACTTCACGAACGGACCGGTGTAGAAAACGGTGCTCACGAACGGGAGCTCGACGAGGACGCCGGCCACATAGGCCGTCATGGCGCGCCAGTCGATTCCGCGGTAACGGCCCTTCGGGTCGTACATCGCGTCGAGGTCGTACTTCTCCTTGCGGATGAAGTAGAAGTCGACGAGGTTGATCGCCGTCCACGGAATGAGGATGACCGACAGCAGCACGATGAAATTCATCAGGTTGTCGAGGAAGTTGCCCCGACCGAGAATGGCGATCAGTGTGCTGAGCGTGGAGATGCCCAGGATGGTGGCGACACGGCCGGTCGGAGAGATCGTACGGGCTTCGCGGAACACTCCGGTGATCGTCACGACGGACATGAATGCGCCGTAGATGGAGATCGCGAGAGCGGGAATGTTGCTCAGCATGATGATCGCGAGGAACAGCCACGGCGCGAAGCCCGCCTGTTCGGTGATGAACTTGACGGAACCCCCGCCGAACGCCTTCGGAGCGGCGGACGCGAGAGCGGCGCCGAACGCGAACATCCACACCGAGCAGACGACGGTGCCGGCATAGGTCCACCAGAAGGAAGCCCGCACCGAGGTGTTCGCCGGCAGGTAGCGGCTGTAGTCCGCGACATAGGGGGCGTACGTCAGCTGCCAGGTCGCGGAGATCGTCACGGCGAGGAGGAAGACTCCCCAGGTGAACTGGCCGTGATGCATCGAGGCGCTCACATCGTGACGGACGAAGAAGCCGACCGTGAGGACGAGAAGAACGACCGCCATGACCCACGAGAGGACATTGATCCACGCCTTGAGAACCTGGTAGCCGAATATCGCGATCAACGCGCCCACGGCGTTCGCCAGGACGATGCACAGGTCGATGTTCCAGCCGGTCAGGTCCGCGAGAGCGTTACCCGTGAGCACGCCACCGCTCGCGATGTAGCCGATGTACATCGCCACGACCAGAACGAGTGGCATCACCGCGCCGAAATAGCCGAACTGCGCCCGGCTCTGGATCATCTGCGGAATACCGAGAATGGGGCCCTGAGCCGAGTGGAGCGCCATGAAGACCGCTCCGATGCAGTGCCCCACGACGGCCGCGACGATCGCCCATACCAGAGGCAGACCCATGGCAACGGCGACCGCACCGGTGGCGATGGTCAGCACATTGGAGTTGACCGTGAACCAGATCAGAAAAAGACCGCTGACCTTACCGTGACGTTCTGAATGCGGAACGAAATCAATTGAGCGCTTCTCAAGCTTCAGCGCATCCTCTGCTGCCATCGCTTCCGGCCTTCTCTCGGGCGGCTGCCAACGTCAATTGCCAGGGGCGCGAGATGCACTGTCCGGAAGGGATTCGCATTCGGAGAGCGGCGCGTTACTGGCTGTAGCAGTACTTGCTGGTGCCGAAACAATAGGTGCACACGCGCCACCCTGAACAGCTCCGACCGGATCGCATTAATCGCGGTACTGCATCGATTCTGGTGATGCCGGAGCCTGAGGCTCCGCGGCGGGACCGGGTGCCGGCCCGGACCCTGGCCTGCGGCCGGGTGGCTGGGCGATTGATTCTGTTGAACCGATGCTGTTCCGCAGAAAGATCTATTGGGCAGATGCGCCCGGGGATGGTGCACTGAGTCGCGCAGATGTCGTTGCAGGTCAGAGTTGAAAGACGCGGTGTGCACACGTGAACACGGACCAGACCCGACTTGAGCGGGACTTCCTCGGAGAGCGCGCGGTTCCGGCGGACGCGCTGTGGGGCGTCCACACCTCGCGGGCCCTGGAGAACTTCCCGATCAGCGGTACGTCGATCGCGAGGCACCGCGAACTGGTCGCCGCGCTCGGCTCGGTGAAGCTGGCCGCCGCGCGCGCCAACGCCGAGCTGGGACTGCTCGACGAGCGCCGCCTCACCGCCATCGAGAGCGCGTGCGGCGAGGCCATCGCCGGTCTGCTCGACGAGCACTTCGTGGTCGACGTGGTCCAGGGCGGCGCAGGCACCTCGACCAACATGAACGCCAACGAGGTCATCGCCAACCGCGCGCTGCAGATCCTCGGCAAGGAGCCCGGCGACCACGCCGAGATCCACCCGAACGACCACGTCAACGCCAGCCAGAGCACCAACGACGTCTACCCGACCGCCGTCAAGATCGCGCTCCTGCACGGCCTCGACGGCCTGGCCGCCGCCGTCCGCACCCTGTCCGAGGCGTTCGCGGCCAAGGGCGAGGAGTTCCGCTCGGTGCCGAAGGTGGGCCGCACCCAGCTCCAGGACGCGGTGCCGATGACGGTCGGGCAGGAGTTCTCGGCCTGGGCGGCGACGCTCGCCGAGGAACAGGCCCGCATCCTGGACTCACGCGCCCTGCTGAGCGAGATCAACCTCGGCGCCACCGCCATCGGCACGGGCATCACGGCCGACCCGCGCTACGCCGCCGTCGTCCTCCGCCACCTCCGGGAGATCACCGGGATGCCGCTCCAGACGGCCGGTGACCTCGTGGAGGCGACCGCCGACACCGGTGTCTTCGTCCAGCTCTCGGGCGTGCTGAAGCGGACCGCGGTGAAGGTCTCGAAGATCTGCAACGACCTGCGGCTCCTGTCCTCGGGTCCGCAGGCCGGCCTTGGGGAGCTGCGACTGCCGCCGCGCCAGGCGGGGTCGAGCATCATGCCGGGCAAGGTCAACCCGGTGATCCCCGAGGTGGTCAACCAGGTCGCGTTCTGGGTCGTCGGCAACGACGTGACGATCACGATGGCCGCGGAGGCGGGGCAGCTCCAGCTCAACGCCTTCGAGCCGATCATGTGTCACGGCCTGTTGCAGAGCATGGACTGGATGGGCCGGGCGTTCGACACGCTGGCCCGGCTGTGCGTCAGCGGCATCGAGGTGAACGAGGCGCACCTGGAGCAGGTGAGCGCACACAGCGTGGGCGTGGTCACCGCCCTGATCCCGCACCTGGGTTACGCCGAGGCGAGCGCGATCGCGAAGGCGGCGCTGTCGGGCGAGGGTGACGTCCGCTCACTGGTCCTGCGCACCGGCGCCCTCGACGAGGCGCGCCTGGACGAACTTCTCGACCCGGAGCGGCTGGCGGGGGTCAAGGTGCGGGCCGCCGACTGACGTGACGGGGGAGCGAAGCGGAGGGCCGGAGTGCCCTCCGCTTCGTCTTTCGGGCCAGTGATCAATGGGCGCAGACGGGTGGGCTAGATTCGCGTTCGCCATCGCAAGCCCATATCCCGAGGATCTGCCTGTGTCTCAAATACCGCCCCTGGGCGGCCCGAACGCCTCGTACACCGCGTCGCAGATACGACGCAACCGCCTGATCTTCCTCGGCCTGGTGGTGGTTGTCGCAGGGATGCTGGCGCTGTGGGCCTTCGGCCCGGAGGAGACGAAGGACCAGTCCGCGTCACTCAAGGCCGGTGACTGCTTCCAGAACATCGGGACGTCCGACAACGCGATGACCAAGAAGCTCGACTGCACCGACCCGCACGCCGACTACAAGGTCCTGAAGATGGACAAGAAGGGCGTCGTCGACACCTTCTCGTGCGCGGACGTCCCCGGCACGACCGGCTCGCTGACCCAGACAGCCGCAGAGGACTTCTTCGTCGTGTGCTTCAAGGCGAACGAGGCGAAGGGCAAGAAGTAGTAGCTGGGGCGTGGACGGCCGTCGCGCTTCTGCCGCGACGGCCTCTCACACGGCCCTCCTCACGCAGTGCCGCATGATCGCAAAATGGCACCGGGTTGAATTAACCCGCGTACACAAGTATTGTCTTTGCATGTAAGGCGCGCTTGCACCTAGTTCCCGTGCTTGCGCGAACAAACAAGTGGGTCACTCCCTCCACCCCGAGCACTGACTCCGACTCCGATTCCATCGACGGAGCCGCCGCGCGCCCGGGCACCCCCCTCACCCCCGCAAAGGCACTGTCATGTCGATCAACGAAATCCTCCCCGGCCGTCTCGGCTTCGGTACCGCCCCGCTCGGCAACATGTTCCGTGCGATCCCCGACGACGAGGCCCGCGCCACCGTCGAAGCCGCCTGGGACCACGGCATCCGCTTCTTCGACACCGCCCCCTTCTACGGCGCCGGCCTGGCCGAGACCCGCCTCGGCGAGGTCCTCTCCACCAAGCCCCGCGACTCCTACGTCCTGTCCACCAAGGTCGGCCGGGTCATCCTCGACGAGCACGAGACGGACGTCCCGGACTTCGGCGAGAAGGGCGGCCTGTTCGAGCACGGCAACCCCAACAAGATCGTCCACGAGTGGACCGCCGAGGCCACCGAGCGTTCCATCGAGGACAGCCTCAAGCGCCTCGGCACCGACCGGCTCGACATCGTCTGGGTCCACGACATCGCCCAGGACTTCCACGGCGACCTGTGGATCCAGAAGTACGAGGAGGCCCGCACCGGCGCCTTCCGCGTCCTGTCCCGCCTGCGCGACGAGGGCGTCATCAAGGCCTGGGGCCTCGGCGTCAACAAGACCGAGCCCATCGAGCTGACCCTCGCCCTCGACGAGCCCCAGCCCGACGGCTACCTGCTCGCCGGCCGCTACACCCTCCTCGACCACGAGCACGCACTGCAGCGCCTGCTGCCGATGTCCCAGGAGCGGAACGTCGAGATGGTCGTCGGCGGCCCCTACAGCTCCGGGATCCTCGCCGGCGGCACCAACTTCGAGTACCAGCAGGCACCGCAGGCGATCATCGACCGCGTCGCCAAGCTGAAGGCGCTCGCCGGGCTGCACGGTGTCAGCATCAAGGCCGCCGCCCTGCAGTTCTCGCTCGCCCACCCGGTGGCCGCCGCCGTCATCCCCGGCGCCACGCGACCGAGCCGTATCGCCGAGGACACTGCCGCGCTGAATGAGGAGATCCCGGCCGCGTTCTGGACCGAGCTCCGCGAGAGCGGCCTCGTCAGCCCGGCCGCCCCGCTCCCGAACGGTGCCTGAGCCCGACGCCGACCTCGCCCCCTCCGAGCCCCCCACGGCACGACCCTCAGGAGAAAGACCATGGCATCCACCTCCGTCAGCCGCGTCCTTCCCGCCTCCCCGCAACAGGTCTGGGACCTCATCGGCGGCTTCGACGCCCTGCCCGACTGGCTCCCGTACATCCCCGAGAGCACCGCGCTTGAAGGCGGCCGGGTTCGCCGGCTGACCAACCCGGACGGTGACGTGATCGTCGAGCGCCTGATCGGCTTCAACGAAGTCGAACGTCACTACACCTACGCCATCCTCGAAGCCCCCTTCCCGGTCACCGGCTACCTCTCCACCCTCCGCGTCCACCCGGTCGCCGGCCGGGACGACGCCGCGGAAGTCCAGTGGTCCGGCCGCTTCACCCCCGACGGCGTGAGCGACACCGAGGCGGAGGGCCTCTTCGCGGGGATCTACCGTGAGGGCCTCGAAGCGCTGGACCAGGCACTGTCGGCCTGACACACCACGGCCACAGCACGGCCGCACCGCGCAGCCCGGGCACGCATCTCGCGTACCCGGGCTTCGGTGTCAGGCAGGTCCCGGGGCAGCAGGAGCCGGCCGCAGCTGTAAAGCTCAGGCCCGTCAGTCGTGCCGCGCCCCCAGGTCGCATCCCCGGGTCTCCCGGACCAGCAGCGCACACACCAGTCCGACCAGGGCCGCCGCCGCCCAGATAGAGGCGATCGGCCAGGAGGCGCCGTCGGCCGAGGCGACCAACGCACCGGCCGCGAGCGGCACACACCCCGCGACCACACCACCGAGCTGGTAGCCGATCGACGTGCCGGTGTACCGGACGTCCGCGCTGAACAGTTCCGCGTACAGGGCCGCCGTCGGTCCGTACATGCCCGCGTGGGCCACCGCGAGGGCGAGCAGCATGACCAGCCAGACAAGTGCGGTCTGCCCGGTCGAGAGCAGCCAGAAGAACGGGAAGGCGAGTACGAGCATGAAGGCCGCTGCGGTCATGAACACCGGCCGCCTGCCCAACCGGTCGGACAGCGCGCCGAACATGGGCACGGTGGCCGCTTCGACGAGGGCGGCCACGAGCATCCCCGTGAGGAGCACGCCGCGCGGCAGACCGAGGGTGGACGAGCCGTACGAGAGCACGAAGACGGAGACGATGTAGAAGGGGACACCGGCCGAGACGTACAGGCCGACGGTCAGGGCGATGGCCTTGCCGTGGTCGCGGAACGCCCTCGTGGCCGGCAGCTTGCGTGCCTTCCCGGTCTCCTTGACCTGGACGAACGCGGGAGTCTCGGTGATGCGCGAACGCAGGAACAGGCCCACCGCGATCAGGGCGATGCTCAGCAGGAACGGGATCCGCCAGCCCCACGCGAGGAGATCCTTGTCGGGCAGCGTGGACACCGCCGCGAACACGGTGGACGACAGGATGAGTCCCAGGGGCACGCCCATCTGCGGGAGGCTCCCGTAGAAGCCGCGCCGGTGCTCCGGGGAGGACTCCACCACCAGCGTCACCGCGCCGCCCCACTCACCGCCGACGGCGAAACCCTGCAGGAAGCGCAGCGTGACCAGCAGGATCGGCGCCCATATTCCGATGTCCTCGTAGCCCGGCAGCAGGCCGACGACCACGGTCGCCCCGCCCATCAGGAAGAGCGTGAGCATGAGTGCCTTTTTGCGGCCCACCCGGTCCCCGAAGTGGCCGAAGATGACTCCGCCGAGTGGACGGGCGATGAAACCCACCGCGAAGGTGCCGAACGCGGCGAGTGTGCCCGCCGCAGGCGAGAAGCTGGGGAAGAACTCCGTGCCGAAGACGAGCGCCGCGGCGAGTCCGTAGATGTAGAAGTCGTACCACTCGATGGTGCTGCCGATCATGCCGGCGAGGGCGGTTCTGCGGATGGCGGAGCGGGGCAGCTCATGGCGTCGGCCGCCTGCCCGGTCGGTGAGGTGAGTGTGCGTCATGCGGGTTCACGGCTCTCGTCGTTGGGAGTGGGGCGGACCGGGTGACGGTCAGAGGGTCGGCACGAGGCCGCCGTCGCAGCGCAGGGCGGTGCCCGTGATGTACGCGGCCTGGGTGCTGCACAGGAACGCGGCGACGGCGCCGAACTCGTCGGGCTCGCCGTAACGCCCGGCCGGGATCGTGGCCTTGGACGCGGCCTCGACGTCGTGCAGCGAGCGGCCGGTGTTCTCGGCGGCGGCCTCGTCGATCTGGCGGGCGCGGGGAGTGGCGATGCGGCCGGGCAGCAGGGAGTTGACCGTCACACCCCGGGCGGCGACCTCGGTGGCGAGGGTCTTGAGGTACCCGGCGAGAGCCGCCCGGCCCAGATTGGACAGCGAGAGGTTCGGCATCGGTGCCTCCACGCTCGTCGAACTGATGCTGAGGATGCGCCCCCACCCCTTGTCGAGCATGGCCGGGAGGACAGCCTGGACCAGGGCGTTCTGCGGGGTGACCAGCGTGGCGACGGCCTGGCCGATGCCGGCCGCGTCGGTCGTGAGGGCCGTTCCCGGAGCGGGGCCGGGCCCGTTCAGTACGAGGATGTCGAGATCGCCGACGGCCTCGCGTGCTGCCGTGAGGAGTTGCTGCGCGCCGCCGTCCGCGACCAGGTCGCAGCCCACGCCGACGGCACCGGGCAGGCTGTCGGCCACTTCCTTGGCGCGGTCACCGGACCGGCCCGTCACCACGACCGTGACGCCTTCCTCCGCCAGCGCTCGGGCGGTTGCCCGTCCCAGGCCGGACGTGGACGCGCACACGAGGGCGGTCTTGCCCGCCAGACCGAAATGCATCTCGACTCCTTGTTTGAAATATCAGACGCTGTCTTACTCGCTGACGGGATCGTGCCTGCGCTGCCTGTGCGCGTCAAGGGTTGACGCGTCGAAAACCCCGATCGATACTCCGATCATTCGGACGTCGTCCAATATCTCGACGCCCTGAGAGTCCCAAAGAGTCCCTGGAGTCGCTGGAGTTCCTGGATTTCACGCCGCGACACCCGGGACGGCACGTGAACCCGTACGACGAGAGGCATGACTGTGACCGTCACCCAGCCCCAAGTCCCCACCACGGCACCGGCCGCGCCCCAAGCCCACGAACGGCTTCGCGTCACGCGGCAGCGCCCACGATGGAGCGAGCTTCGGGAGCTGTTGCAGCTGCGTCGACCCACTCTGAACCCGGTCGAGCGGCGGCTCGGCGCCGCGCTGAGCATCGGCGACCTGCGCACCGTGGCCGCCCGCACGACGCCCCGTGCGGTGTTCGACTATGTCGACGGCGCGGCCGACGCGGAGTTGACCCTGCGGCGCAACAGGGACGCGTTCGCCGCCGTCGATTTCGTACCGGATTACCTCTCGCCGGTCGACGACCCCGACCTCTCCACCAGCGTGTTCGGCCACGAGATAGCGATGCCGCTGATCTTCGCGCCCACCGGATACACGCGGATGATGCATCACGAGGGCGAGGCCGCGGTCGCACGCGTGGCCGCCCGCAACGGACTGCCCTACACCCTTTCCACCGTGGGCACTTCGACCGTCGAGGACGTCGCCGCGGCGGCCCCGGAAGGTGAGAACTGGTTCCAGCTCTACCTGACCCGCGACGAGCGCCTCAACAAAGAACTCCTCGACCGCGCTCTGGCAGCCGGATTCACCACCGTCGTCCTCACCGTCGACACACCTGTGGCCGCCCGGCACCTCAAGGACATTCGCAACGGACTCACGATCCCGCCGTCCCTCACCCCGCGGACGCTGCTCGGCATGGCCCGCTGCCCCTCGTGGACCCTCAACAAGCTGACCACGAGCCCGATCACGTTCGCGTCGCTGAGCGGCACCATGGACGGCGGCGCGATCGACGCCGTACGCGTGGCCGACGTCGTCTTCGAACCGACACTGAACTACGAGCACCTTGCCTGGCTGCGCGCCAACTGGCCGCACCACATCCTCGTCAAGGGCGTCCTCAGCCCGAACAACGCCCGCCGTGCCGTCGAAACCGGAGCGGACGGCGTCGTCGTGTCCAACCACGGAGGGCGCCAACTCGACCGCACACCCGCCACGCTGAGCGTGCTGCCCGCCATCCGTGAGGAACTCGGCCCGGACGCCACCGTGATCCTCGACAGCGGTGTCATGCACGGACAGGACATCATCGCCGCGGTGGCACTCGGCGCCGACGCCGTCATGATCGGCCGGGCTTACCTTTACGGCCTGATGGCCGGCGGCGAACGCGGTGTCGACCGAGCCGTCTCGATCCTCCGCGAGGAGTACGGGCGGAGCCTGCAACTGCTCGGCCTGGGCTCGACCGCCGCCATCGAACGGCAGCACGTACGCGTTCCCTGATCAGCACCGCACGCGGAAGGTGCCCGCACCTCACAGGAGGGCGGGCACCTTCCGCACGACCGGCCGGGACTCAGGAGGCGTGCTGAGGCACCCCGAGCGGGTTCGTGTCACGCAGGGCCGGCGGCAACAGGTGCTGCGGCACGTTCTGGTACGCGACCGGTCGCAGGAAACGGCCGATGGCCTCGGTCCCGACCGAGGTGGTGGCCGGTGCGGTGGTGGCCGGGTAGGGGCCGCCGTGCTGCTGCGCGGGCGTGACGGAGACACCGGTGGGCCACTGGTTCCACAGCACGCGCCCGGCCTTGGCGGCCAGGAGCCGGATCAGCTCCGGGGCGATCGTGTCGTCGTCCTCACCCTGCACGGTCGCGGTCAGCTGCCCGTCGATGGCCCTTGCCACCTCGAGGAGTTCGCTCTCGTGCGTGTACTCGACGACCAGCGAGGCCGGGCCGAACACCTCGCGGACCAGCGTCTCGGGCGAAGCGAGCAGCTCGGCCGACGTCGTGCACAGCAGCGTCGGCGTCGGCCCGGGGAGCGCGTCGCCGCCTTGCACCACCACCCGCACACCGGCGGTCTCGCCCAACTCCCGCACCGCACTCGCGTAAGAGGTACGGATACGGTCGTTGAGCAGAGCCAACGGCGCGTCCGGGACTGTGCCGGGAAACTGATCGAGGAGCTCGGCCGCCGCGGGGACCAGCAGGATTCCGGGCTTCGTGCAGAACTGGCCGGACCCGAGCGTGAACGACCCCACGAACTCCGAGACGATGGCGGACCCTCGGCGCTCGGCGGCGGCCTCCGTCACGAAGACGGGATTGACGCTGCCGAGTTCACCGAAGAACGGGATCGGCTCCGGGCGGCTGCCCGCGAGATCGAACAGCGTCCGCCCCGCCTCGATCGACCCGGTGAACGCCCCTGCCTTCACGCGGTGATCCACGATGGCGGCTCGGCCGGCCTCCGTCCCGTAGACGATGTCGAAGAGTCCCTCGGGAGCGCCGACGGACCGCAAAGCCAGGTCGACGACCTCAGCGGTGGCGGCCGAGAGCCGGGGGTGACCGGAGTGTGCCTTCACCACGACCGGGCAGCCGGACGCGAGCGCCGAGGCGGTGTCACCGCCGGCCACGCTGAACGCGAACGGGAAGTTGCTCGCGGAGAAGACGACCACGGGACCGAGCGGCTCAAGCACGCGTCGCAGGTCGGGCCGGGGACCGGTCGGCCACGCCGGGTCCGCGCGGTCGATCTTCGCCCCGAGGTACTCACCCCGCCTCACCACGTCGGCGAACAGCCGGAGTTGGAACACGGTGCGAGCCAGTTCGCCGTTCAGCCGGGCCTCCCCGAGGGAGGTCTCCTCGTCGGCGATCGCCACCAACTTCGGTGCGGCCTCTTCGAGTGCGGCGGCGATGGCGTCGAGTGCGGGGGCGCGGTCGGCGGGCTGTAGCCAGCTCCACTGTTCGAATGCGGCGGTGGCGGCATCGAGCTTGAGCGCAAGCGCCTCCGGGGGCGTCGCGTCGGTCATCAAAGTACCTCCGTTGTTCCATATTTGAGACGTTGTCTCTTGAGTGAGACACCGTGGCACGCCCGGACGGGGCCGTCAACGCCCTTGACGGCTCGTGGAAACGGTTCGCATACTCAACAGGTCAGACGTCGTCTGAGATTTCACACACTCAAGGGGTGGCTCAATGAGGGCAGCGGTACTGCACCGGCCGGGCACGGCACTGACCGTCGAGGACGTCGACATCGACGACCCGGGGCCGGGCGAGGTCGCCGTCCGCGTGCTCGCGGCCGGGGTGTGCCACAGCGACCTGCACTACATGAACGGCGACCTGAACGTGCGTCTGCCCGCTGTGCTCGGGCACGAAGGGGCCGGCATCGTCGAGCGCGTGGGGGAGGGGGTGACGCGGATCCGCCCCGGCGACACCGTCGTCACCATGTGGCGCCCACGCTGCGGGGACTGCGAGTTCTGCACGACAGGGCGCCCCGCGCTGTGCGCGGTGGGACGCGTGCACGCGACCTCCGGCGGCCTGCTCGACGGCACGTCACGCCTGAATCTGAACGGCGAGAAGGTCCACCACCTCATGGGCGTGTCCTGCTTCGCCGAGCGATGCGTCGTCTCGGAGCGCTCCCTGGTGGCGATCGACCCGACCGTCCCGCCCGAGATTGCGGCGATCACGGGCTGCGCGGTGGTCACGGGAGCCGGTACGGCGCTGAACGTCATGCCGGACGCCGCCGGGGACGGCGTCGTGGTCATCGGTGCCGGAGGCGTCGGGCTGAGCGCGGTGATGGGACTCCGGCTCATCGGGGCCCACCCGATCGTCGCCGTCGACACCGTGGACGCCAAGCTGGACAAGGCACTCGAACTCGGCGCCACCCACACGGTCAACGCGCGCACGCACGACCTCGCGGACGAACTCGCCAGGATCTCGCCCAAGCCGATGAGGTGGTCGGTGGACGCCGTGGGCGCGCCGCACACCCTGGCGCAGGCGATCGAGGTCGTGGGCACGGGCGGAACGACGGTCGCCGTGGGCCTCGGCAAGGCGGGCGCCGTGGTCCCCGTACCCATCAACCCACTGGTGCAGCAGGAGAAGCGGCTCATCGGCAGCCTCTACGGCTCGGCCAACACACCGGTGGACATCCCGAACCTGCTCGACCTGTTCAAGGCCGGGCGCCTCCCGCTCGACCGACTGCTCGGCGAGCGCTACGAGCTGGCGCAGGTCAACGAGGCCTACGAAGCCCTGGCGCAGGGTGCGACCGGCCGCGCGGTGATCACCCCGGGCGGCCGACCGTAACGACCCTCGGGTCAGGGCGTGGCCGGCGCCCCGAGGAGCTGCGACATCTCCCGAGCGCCGCAGAGCACCAGCTCCACGCAACGCTCCTTCTGCTCGTCGTTCCACCGAAGGATGGGCACCGAGATGCTCATCGCCGCCACGCACACACCGAGGCGGTCGTACACCGGGGCGGCGACGCAGGCCACATGCTCGTTGGACTCGCAGAACTCCTCGGCCCAGCCCCGCTCGCGTACGTCGTCCAGATCGGCCAGGAGCCGCTTGCGGGTCGTGATGCTGTTCGGAGTCATGTGCTGCAACGTGGAGTTGTTCGGCACGACCGCGTCGAGTTCGGCGGTCGGCAGAGCGCTCAGGAGCACTTTCCCGCCGGCGGTGCAGGATGCCGGGAGTCGGCTGCCCACCTGTGACACGAGGCGGATCGGGTGCGTGCTGTCGATGCGCACGATGAACACCGCGGACGCGGCGTCGCGCACGACGACCTGGACGGTCTCGCCGCAGGCCGCCGCCACCTCGGCGGCGCACTCGCGGCCGACCCTTGCGAGGTCGAGGCTGCGCTCGTATCCCGCTCCGAGCCGCAGGGCCTTGACTCCCAGGGTGACGCGCCCGGTCTCAGTGGACAGGTCCAGATAGCCGCGATCGACCAGCGTGTTGACGAGTTCGTGTGTGGTGGCTCGCGGCAGGTCCAGGCGCTGCGTGATCTCGGGGACCCGCAGTCCGTCGTCCTCGTCGATGAGCAGTTCGAGGATGTCCAGGCCCCGGCGGAGAGCCGGAGCGGTCAGGCGCGTCATGAAGTTCCTCCCAGCCCCATCATCAGACACTGTCTAAAGTATCGGACATCATGCCATGAGGAGAGACCGGTGAAGAAAGACGTCATCCTGGAACTGGCCCAGCGATTGCGGCAGGCGGGGATCAGCGGCGAGGTGGTCGACCCCGAAGCTGCCGACGGGCTCAGCGATCTCGACGAAGCCTACGCGGTCGAGGGCGCCACCCGGAGTCTCGCCCTAGGGGCCGGCGAGCGACTGATCGGCTACAAGATCGGCCTCACCTCACAGCCCGCGCGGGACGCCTTCGACGCGAAAGAACCGGCGGTCGGCCACCTCCTCGCCGGCCGACAGCTCGAAGAAGGGCGACCGGTCCCGGTGGCCGGACTCTTCCAACCCAAGGTGGAGGTGGAGATCGCCTTCATCCTCGGCGAGGCGCTCCCCGGCCCGCACGTCACCGCGGAAGACGTCCGGCGAGCGACCGTGGCCATCGCGCCGGCCTTCGAGATCGTCGGCAGCAGATGGCGTGGCGGCGCGCGATCCCTGCCGATGCTGGTCGCGGACAACACGAACGCGGCGTGGATCTCTGTGGGCGCCAGAACGGAGGCGCTTCCCAGGGACATGGGCAGCACTGCCGCCACTCTGTCGGTGGGGGAGCGGACCATCGCAGGCAGCGGAACCGCCGTCATGGGCGACCCCGCCGAGGCGGTCGCGTGGCTCGCGGGCCACTTGCTGCGCAGCGGCTCACGCCTGGAAGCGGGGGACGTCGTGATGAGCGGAACGTTGTGTCCTCCGACGGACATCAAGGCGGGCGACCATCTGGTCGCCGAGGTCGGAGGGCTGGGGCGGATCGTCCTGGACGTGGTCTGAGGGGGCGTGGTCGCAGGGGACACGGCACGCGGACAGCCGCCCTAGCGTCTCTCGGGCGGCTGTCCTGGTGCGGTCACTCCATGGCCCGGTCAGTCCACGCCGTGGTCAGCGCATGGTGTGGTCAGCGGACCGTTCGGGAGAAGAGGTCGGTCGGGTTGTCGGGGGTGTCGGCGCGTGTGGCCACGACCTTGAAGGTGTTGCCGGCGCTTTCGAGGCCCTGGTACTCGCCCATGAAGTAGCCGCCCGCGTTCGGGGCGAGGCGCATGTCGAAGGGCTGGGTGGTGAGTTGCTTACGGGGTTCCCAGGTCTTGCCGCCGTCGTGGGAGCGGGTGGACCACATCTGGGTGTCGAGTGACTGCGTATCGGTGCTGTCCGCGCTGAAGTCGTAGTACGTGACGGCGAGGGAGCCGTCGGCGGCGACGTCGAGCGACGGGACGAAGGCCTGGGTGTCGATGTCCGACGAGACGCGCTCGGGGTCGCTCCAGGTTCGGCCCCCGTCGGTCGAGCGGGCGAACGCGATCTGGTTGTGCCGGCCCGGCCCCGAGGTGAACCGGGCGTCCTCCCAGGCCGCGTACAGGGTGTTGCTGCCAGGGCGTTTGTCGGCGCAGATGTCGGTGAAGATGTCACCGGTCCGTACACGTGCGCCGTCACGCGGGTCGGTGACGCCCGCGGTCAGGGTCCGGGTGATCGGGGTGGGCTTGGACCAGGTCTTTCCCTGGTCCTCTGAGCGGATCACCATGACCCGGTCCCGGCGTGGCCATACGTTCTGGGTGTCGACCTCGAACTCGTCGAAGACGTTGACCAGATCGCCGTTCGGCATGACGGTGATCTGGTTGCCGGAGGTCTGGTATCCGGGGCGCGAGGGGTAGATCTCGCGTACCGGCTCCCAGGTCCGTCCGCCGTCGGTGGTGCGGGTGAACACGGTTGGTCCGCCGTACTCCTGACGCGGTGAACGCACGATCCTGTCCCATTCGACGTAAGCCGTGCCGGCGGTCGTGGGGTCGGCGGTGATGGCCGCGCGCTCGTTGGAGACGTTCGGGTCGCTTTCCTGCTTCAGCATCGACGGCTTCGCCCAGGTCCGGCCGCCGTTGGTCGAAGTGGACACCATCGTGCCCCGGTCGGTGTTCGACCGGTTGAACCCGATCCCGGCCTGGTAGGCCTTGCCGTCCGGGCCGAAGCTGATCCAGGGGTCGGCCGCGCGCTCGAAGTCCCCACCGCTGGAGGCGTTTCCGAGCGTGCAGTGGGAGAACGCCGGCTGGTCGGAGAGCGGCAACTGCTTCCAGGTCGCACCGCCGTCGCGCGACACCGACGTCAGCAGACCGTTGGCCCCGCCGTTGGACCAGCGGTCCTGCATGTACACCGCGATGAGATTGTCGGGATCTTTGGGATTGACCGAGACGTACGGTTCGATCTCGGAATTACGGAACACCGTGCCCGACTGCTCGGCACCGTTGCATCCGGCGGCGAACGGGGAGCGACTGCTCACCTGCCCGGGCTGATCGGACTGCCCGGCCGCCGCCGCGGGCACCGCGGCGCTCAGGGCCAGCGCGGCAACGCCCGCCAGCCACATCTTGGATCCTCGCCTCACCGTGATCTCCCTCGCTCAGAACCTGATCTTGGAATCTCCGGGATTGGCCGCAGGGCTGTGCCAGTTGCGACGGTGGGGGCGGCAAGGCGTGACGGTATACCGTCTGCAGTTTTCGGGGTAGGGGGCGTGGGACGGGCGGATGGCGGTCACCGGGGCTGGTGCGGTGGAGAAGGTGCTCTGACCTGGATCTTCCATCGGGTGCAGGCCGAGGTATGCGTCGGGCGGCACCGGTTCACGGCTGGTCATGGAAGAGGTGCTGCAGGCACTGCGCGTCCATCGAGGCGGCAACCGGCCCGAGCTAGCCCTCGTAGCGGATACGTTCGCCGGCCCGCAGCCCGGCCTGGAAGCGGGAGTGGGCTTCGAGCTTGGCCATCAGATCGGCCACGCGCCGCCGGTAGGTACGCAGTGAGAGGCCGAGCCGCCGGGCCGCCGACGCGTCGGTGAGTCCCGAACCGAGGGCTTCGAGGATCACGCGGTCGTCAGCGTCGAGGTGGGGAACATCGCGGCGTAGATAGGTATCGAAGTCCAGGGAGGCGTCCCAGACGGCCTGGAACAGCGACTGGACGCCGTCGACCAAGACCTGAGACGTCGTCACGGTGTACTCGCGGCCCGTGGGGGACTCCTCGCCGGCGAGGATCATCACCCGCCGGTCGATGATGATCGTCTCGTGCGGCAGCGGCGAGCCGCTGATCCGTATCAGAGCGCCCTTGCTCTGCACGAGCCGTAGGTGCGCGCGGGCCTCCTCGTCGGCGAGCGCGAGCGGGCTGAGGAGCTTGCGAGGGGTGAGGCCAGAGGAATCGGTGGCGCGTATTCGTTGCCTGATCGCGGCCCGGGCCTGGGGCTGAGACCAGGTCCTGAGATCCCGGGCGGCGCACAGGAACTCGGTCCGCGCGGACTCGAAGAGGTGACCGGCACGAGCGATCAACTCAGCGTCTCCGTGGACTGAAAACACCTGTTCGCTCCGCATCGCGCCAGTCTGGCAGCAAGCTGCCACGAGCTCGCCGGTATTCCTGGAGGCGGACACCATGAGCCTCATGACGAGGATCAAGACGTTCTCCCTCGGCGGAGATCTGACCATCAACCGGCTCGGCTTCGGCGCGATGCGCCTGGCGACAGGCACCTTCGACGGCCCTGTGCGAGCCCCGGAGCGAGGCATCGAGGTGCTCCGGCGCGCTGTGGAGCTGGGCGTGAACCACATCGACACGGCCGGCTTCTACGGCAGGGGAGGGGTGTGGGCCAACGAGCTGATCCATACGGCGTTGGCCCCTTACCGTGACGACCTGGTGATCGCGACGAAGGTAGGGCCGCTGCCCGGGCCGAACGGCGTGCCGACCGGGCAGGCAACGCCCGATCAGCTCCGTCGCCTGGTCGAGGCGGATCTGCGCTCCCTCGGGCTGGAACGGCTGGACCTGGTCTATCTGCGGGTGGGCGGGGTGACCGGGCCGGGAGGCGAGTCGATCGCCGAACGCTTCGCGGTACTGGCCGAGCTTCGCGCGGAGGGCCTGATCCGGTACTTGGGCGTGAGTAATGTCGACGCCACCCAGCTCGCCGAGGCCCGCGCGATCGCGCCCGTCGCGGCGGTGCAGAACCGGCACACCGGTGACGCGGGGTTGTTGGCGGAGTGCGAGGAAGCGGACATCGCGTACGTGCCGTATTTCCCACTCGGCGGTGGCGGCAGCCCGCTCAACGCCGAACGGCTCGGCAAGGTCGCGGCACGCCTCGGCGCGACGACCGCGCAGGTGGCGATCGCCTCACTGCTCGCGATGTCGCCGACGACGCTGGCGATTCCAGGTACGGGTTCTCTCGCTCACCTGGAGGAGAACCTTGCGGCTGACGATCTCAGCCTCAGTGACGCGGACGTGTCCGACCTGTGAGCTGTGTGACTTGCTGGCTCCGGCCGACCGTCCTACTCCGCCTTCGACGCACGGAGCGAGTAGACCAGTGGGACGCGCAGCCCTGCCGGAAGGCGGAAGTGGCCGTGATCGTGCTCGTGCAGGAACTCCAGGCGGAGGCCCGCGGCGGTGAGGGCGCTGACGACCTCGCCGATGCCGTGCTGCCATTCGACGGTGAGGGTCGCGGCGGTCTGCGCGGTGGGATCGGCGTAGGTCCCAGGCGCATCCACGACGATGGGGTCACGCCGGAAGTAGTCACCTTCGACCGTGCGGCCGTCCTCGTCCAGGACATCGGCGAAGGGGTGGTACTCGGCCAGGTAGAGGAACCCTCCTGGGGCGATGAGCGAGGCCACCGTCTGCGCCCAGCGGGCGAGGTCCGGAAGCCAGCACAGTGCGCCGAAGCCGGTGTAGACGATGTCGAAGGTCTGCTCGTCGAGCGCGTCGAAGGCGTCGTACACATCGGCGGTGACGAAGCGGGCGGTGGTGGCGCCGATCTGCGTGGCGAGGCCGCCGGCCGCGTCCACGGCGGGCGCGGAGAAGTCGAGGCCGGTGACGGTGGCTCCGCGCCGGGACCAGGACAGCGTGTCCAGACCTATGTGGCACTGGAGGTGGAGCAGTGACTTGCCGCTCACGTCGCCGACCTCCGTGAGCTCGAAGTCCCGGAGCGTGTCCTTGCCCGCCACGAAGGAGGGAAGGTCGTAGAAGGAGCCGGCGACGTGGACCGGAACGCGTTCGTCCCAGTTGGCACGGTTGGCCGTGCGCCAGTCGGCGAAGTCTGGAGTCGTCGTCATGGCGGGCAACGTTAGTCAGACGCCCGGATGACGATCAATCGGTTTCTGCACCAGGTCATGTGAGTGGTTCCGGCACGTGGGTGTTTCGGTCACATGGGTGTTTCGGTCACGTGGGTGTTGAGGAAGTCCAGCAGGGCGGCGTTAAAACGTTCGGGTTGTTCGGCCCCGGGGAGGTGTCCGGCGTTCTGGACAACGGCCAGGGTGGCGTGCGGAACGAGGCTGTGGATGGCTTCGGCGTCAGTGATTGGTGTGTAGACGTCGTCGGCGCCGACGACGATCAGTACGGGTTCCTTCACGGCCGGCAACGTGTCCCGGTAGTCGGGCCGTTCGGCTCGCCCGCGCAGAGCGGCCGCGGCGCCGTGGGGGTTGGTGGCACGCATCATGTGGAGGACGCGTTCGGCGACGTCGGGCATCGCAGTGACGTTGTATGCGGCGAGCATCTTGTCGATCACCTCGCCCGCGTATCCGTCCATGCCTTCGGCGAGGAGCCGGTCGGCCAGTCGATTGCGGAACGCTTTGCCGTCTTCGGTTTCGGCGGGCGCGGAGGTGTCGGACAGGACAAGGGCGCTTACGCGCTGTGGGTGTCGGCGGTGGAACTCCATGCTGATCTGGCCGCCCATGGAGACCCCGCCGACCACTGCCCGTTCGATGCCCAGGTGGTCCAGGAGCGCGGCGAGATCGTCGGCGAAGTCGCTGAGGAAGACCTTTCCGGGCGTGACGCTGCTGCGGCCGTACCCGCGCAGATCAGGAGTGATGACCCGTTATCCGGCTTCGGCCAGGGCCGTGACCTGGGGATCCCACAAGGTGTGGTTGAACGGGTGGCCGTGTATGAGGAGCACGGGCAGCCCGGCCGTGGGACCGGCATCGTTGTAGTGAATGGTGGCGCCGTTCAGGGGTGTGCCGTTCATGCCAGGCACCCTAACTTCATGATCAGCATGTGCGCAGGCACGTTTTTGGCCGCGGGCAGGCACCTCTCCGAGAGGCGGTGCGGATCAACAGTCCGATGCCGATGCCGGGTTGTGTGGACGGCATCGGATACTTCTTTCTGTCCGCATACCGATTCGTGAATGGAGCCGTGGGCGATCATGCCGATCCACCGGTTGAACCATGCTGTGCTGTTCGTGTCCGATCTTGCGCGCAGTACGGCTTTCTACTGTGATGTCCTGGGTTTTCGGCCGTTGCCGCAGGCGTTTCCCGGGGCTGCCTTCTTGCAGGCGGAGGCTTCCGCTAATGACCACGATCTGGGCCTGTTCCAGTCCCAGGACAAGTCCTCCGGCGGTCACCGCATGGGTTCCGTGGGCCTGTACCACCTGGCCTGGGAGGTCGACACTCTTGCCGAGCTGCGCCGGGTGCAGGCGCGCCTGGCCGAGGCCGGCGCACTGACCGGGGCGAGCAACCACGCTTCCACGAAGGCGCTGTACGCCCGCGACCCGGACGGTCTGGATTTCGAGGTTTGCTGGCTGGTCCCGGACAGCGCGGTCGTCGCGGAGCTGACGGCCATGACCTCTCCGACGCGTCCTCTCGACCTGGATGCGGAGATCGCCAAGTACGGGGCGGACACTCCTGGCGGGCCGCGTACCGATCCGTCGGTCTGGCAGCACCTGACCGGCTGACCGGCTTACCGGGCCGGTCTGAGCCGGAGAACCGGAACGGGCGGCTTACCTCGGCACGTGTTGCAGAACCACCGAGGCGGCACCCGAAGCGAAGTCGCGGGTGCCGCCTTTGTGTTGGTGCTTACCGCCCGAGCGCGGCTACGCCGGCCTGGGCGAACTTCTCGTCCAGGTCGCCGGAGGGAGCACCGGCGACGCCGACGCCGGCGATCGGAGCGTTCTTGGCGTCGACCGGAGCGCCGCCACCGAGGAACAGGGTGCCCGGGATGTCCTTCAGGTTCGGGGTCTGCTGCAGACGCTTGGCCAGCTCGGAGGTCGGGGCGTTCCAGGAGACGGCGGTGTACGCCTTCTTCACGGCCGACTCGTACGCCTGCGGGCCGGCGCCGTCGCCGCGGAGGGTGACGATGGTGTTGCCGTTGCGGTCGACGACGGCGACGGAGACGCGCTGGTTCTCCTTCTTCGCGGCGTCGAGGGCGGCCTGCGCGGCCTTCGTCGCCGCACTGATGGTGAGGTGGTTCGTCCGGCTCAGGTACTTGCCGGAGGCCTGCGTAACGGCGGCAGGCGCGGTCTCGGACGCGTTGGCGGAGAGCACCCCGGCGGTCCCCGCGGCCACGGCGGCCGCAACGCCCGCGCCGATCAGTACCCGCTTGCGATGGGGCTTCTTCCCGTGCTTCAACGGAGGACTCCTCAATGTGCTGACATGCGGCGGGAAGCCGATCTTCCCGCGCTGCCCTCAGTTTCGGTGGGGAGTTGAGCTTTACCTTCGGCATGTCGGTGGTGATCGGATCGCCGATCGGTGGGGACGAGGTCATCCGTTCGGTTGATGCGGAGCCCTGTCAGGGGTGGTGACCCATCACCACTCCTCGATCGGGTCTGGGTACAGCTGCACCGAGTCTGGCCGGTGCTCCGTGGCCCGAAACCGGCCTGTCCGCGCCACGGAGCGCCAACTCCCTTGCCCACGGCCGGTAATGCGGCGCCATGCTCGACGGCACAGCCTTGTCCGACGGCGAGGTGGGGCCGTGGCTGCTCCTCCGGCCGCGCTGTACCAGGGCGCAGCTCGGGTTCCCCAGACGCAAAATCTCCTCGAACTCCCGAATGCGGCACGCCTGGTACGCGGGTGCGTCTTCCGGCATGGAGTGACAGAAATCCGTGCCGACCTGAAGTCACCGGCGTCGGGCGGCCATGTTGTCCTCGACCATCGCCGGCGCGCGCAACCGGTCACCAAGTTCGCCGGCGAGTCAGCGCGACTCGTAGGAGAGGATTTCGGCGGCTGCCCCAGTCAATGAATTCGAGCGGGCCGGTGACGGAGAAGCGAGGGCCGCGCCTGGCGCGGACAGCCTGGCCGATGTCGGCCGCGCCAGGGGCGTCGCGTTACCCACCAGAACCACCCGCGTTGCAGCCACATTCTGCTTCTCCACCGAAGCGAGCAGAGCCTCCAGCTCCCGCGGGCGAGTTCCCATTGTCACGATGACGACTCCGATACGCGGCAACGACATAGCGGCAAACTCCAGTGGTCGGCAGAGCGCCGATGCTAGCGTCGCGCGACGCGGTCACCGTAGGTAGCCGGGCTGAGTGTTGGAGACGCTTGCTGCGCTGATCACTCGAGGACGATTCGGTGGGTCCGGGAATGACCAGCCGCAATGGCTAGCGCCCATAGCGTCGCTCTCGAGCTGGAGGCTCCGGAGAACTGGCGACAGTTGAATACGCAAGCCCACCAGTAAACCCCCGTAGCCCACGGCATGGGCTCGGGTACGAGGAGGCAGGACCTCGACGACCGTGGCCTTGCCGATGACGGTCTGTCATGCCGTTCTCTGTCATGGCAACTTCGGGCAACTACTTGACGGCCCGCCGAGGGAGTGCGAATGCGTCACCCAGGAGGTGAATCGGCTCCTGGCCAGAGGCGCCGTCTGCCTCCCCGATCAGGTTCGGGGAGACAGAGCGAACAGTGCGGTGTCTAGGCGGTTTTGACGGCGCCGCCGTCAATGAGGTGGTCCGTGCCGGTGGTGGCAGCGGCGCGGGGTGAGGCGAGGTAGGTGACAAGGGCGGCTACCTCGCTGGGTTCGACGAGCCGGTTGATGACCATGCCCATCGCGGTGGGCAGGTTGGCCAGGAGTTCGTCGTGGGGGATGCCCATGGCGGTGGCGAGTTCGGCGCCGTAGCCGGTGGGGCTCTCCCACATGTCGGTGCGGACCGGCCCCGGAGAGACGGTGTTCACCCGTACCCCTTGCGGGCCGAACTCTTCGGCCAGGGCCTTGCCGAACGCAGTGAGGGCTGCTTTGGCGGTGGTGTAGGCGATGGGGCCGCCGTGCGGGACACGGGCTCCGATCGAGGAAACGTTGACCACCGCGCCCCGTGCGGCCGCCAGTGCGGGTAGTGCGGCAAGGGTGACGCGGACGGTGGCGAAGAAGTTCAGGTCCACCACCTGCGCCCACTGCGCGTCGGTCAGTTCGAGGAAGCCGCCGCTGAGGCCGCCGTCGCCGCCTCCGACGTTGTTGACCAGGATGTCGAGGCCGCCGAGTTCGGTGATGGCCTCGGTGACCAGGCGCTCGGCCGCAGCGGGGGCGGACAGGTCGGCCGTCACCGGAATCGCGCCGGCCGCCACCACTTCTGGCGTGGTGGTGCGGGCGGCGGCGACCACGCGCACACCTTCGGCGGCCAAGGCGCGGACAACGGCCAGCCCGATGCCCCGACTCGCCCCTGTGACCAGGGCTGTCTTGCCTTTCAACTGCAGGTCCATGGTGTCCCTCCGTAGCCGATCGCATCGTTAGTGATGCGAAGAAGCTAGAATATGCATCATTGATGTTGCAAGTTCTTGGTGAAATGCTTCATGAACGTACCCTTATGGGGCTGTCGCTCACCTGGAAGGAATCCGCCCCATGGTGCTGCCGGCCTCTGCGAAACCGCTGCGTGCCGATACAGAGCGGACCGTGCGCGCGATCCTGGAAGCTGCCGAGCGAGCGCTGTCCGTCAACCCGGCGGCCACGATGGAGTAGATCGCCGAGGCCGCCGGCGTCGCGCGCACCACCGCCACCGGCGATTCGCCTCCCGGGATGCGCTGATTGCTGCGCTGCCTTTGTGGGTAACACGGCGGTTCCACGAAGCTGTCGAAGTCGCTGGCCGTAGACCGTCCCGCCGGCCGTCGCGCTCTACCAGGTCAACGCGAACGTGCTCCGCGTGAAGATCAGATGGGGCTTCGTCATGGGTGCCCTGCCCACGGACGCCCCCGAGACCGCCCAAGTCCATGCCGAGGTCCTGGATCAGTGCGCCGGGCGCGTCTACTACGCACTCATCCACGAGGCCGTGAGTCAGGCCCGGGAAGCCGATGCCGCCCTGGGCGCCGTAGCCACCCGCGTCGTCGACACCCTGCTGCACGGGCTTGGCGCCCCGGCTGCCGTCCGACCGCCTGCGGCTGCTAGGGCCCGTCGGATGGTGTCCGGAGCGGGAGTGGCGGATAGGCCAGGGTACGTACAGGGGCGACTCCAAGCCGGCCTCGTCGTGAACGGCCCGCGCGGGACGAAAAGGGGTAGCCGTGCCCGGTTCTGTGCATCAGGGGATGCGGCCGCTGGCTGCGACCGTCATCCCAGGCATGTCGCCGGCGGCCGCAGCTTTCCGGCTGATGACAGGCGGTCACAATGGCCCAGGCTGCGCGTTCGTGCCGCATCCCACGGCCTGGCGCACCGGTCACACGGGCTCTTCGCTCACGGCTGCCGTTCGCCCACGGCCCGGCCGACTGGGGAACGGGACCAGGTTCAGGCCAACTCCTTTGCAGCGCATGGTGTTTGTGCTGATCCTGCACGCAATGGGTCCATGGCTGGGAAAATCGCCGCCTGTCGAGAGAGCTTATTTGGACACTCCGGTCCCCGGCGGGGACCGAAAACGGGGGAAGGGAAGCGACGTGATGCTGGACATCGTTACGTTGTCGGTCAGTGGCGGAGCGAAGGACGCCGCCGATCTGGCCGCCTGGCTGGATGAAGAGGATGACCTGCGCGGGCTGGTGCGACGTGAGCCCGGACCTGTCCCCGAGGGAGCGCTCGGTGGAGAGCTCCAGCAGCTGGTCGTCAGCCTGACCTCCGGCGGGGTCGTGACAGCCGTGGCCAGCGTGGTGGTGGCCTGGCTGCGGCGTCGCACCGGAAGCGTCACGGTGCGCGTCACGGGGCGTGACGGCTTCGAGCTCGAAGTGCGAGCGGAGCAGGTCCGGAACATGGATTCCGAGCAACTGCGGGCCCAAGTCGACCAGTTGGTGTCGGCCGCGTGGCCCGATGGTGCCCGTCGGGAACTTGGCGAGGGCGACGGCGGTGAGTGACATCGACGGCGCGTCCGCCGGGGCGTACCTGGGTGCGCTGGCCCGACCGGGATCTCGCGTCCTGCTCGTGGGTACAAGGTCCCACCCGCCCGGATCGCCTTTGCCCTCCGTTCGTGCGGTGGAGCGGTCGGTGAAGGACCTGGCGGCTGTTCTGCAGGAGCAGGGCGGAGTGCCGGACGCGAACATACGTCCCCTGGTGGATCTGGCCAGCCCGCTGGAGTTCGGAGCGGCGGTCGACCGGGCAGCGGCGGAGGCGACGGACGCCTTGCTGGTGTATTTCGTCGGCCATGGTCTGGTGGGGTCCGACAACGGTTTGTACCTGGCGACGTGCGCCACTGACGACCTCGTGGACGGGGTCTCGTACAAGGCGCTGGCCTACCAGGCTCTCCGGCAGGCGGTCCAGCGCAGCAGAGCTCGCGCCGTCGCCGTCATCCTGGACTGCTGCTTCGCCGGCCGGGCCGAGGGGCTGCTGGGGCCGCCCGCACTGGCCGCGGCGCTCGAGCAGACCTTCGTGCGTGGTGGCTTCCTGCTGGCCTCCGCCGCACGCGAGGAACAGGGATTGGCCCGCCCTGGTGAGGACTGCACCGCGTTCACCGGTGCCCTCATCCGGCTGTTGCGCCATGGTGATCCCACCGGGCCGGAGCAGCTGACACTCGATCATGCCTACCGCTACCTCAACCGGGTACTGCCGGCGGAAGGCGCACCGAGGCCACGTCGACACAGCAGCGACCGAGCCGGAGAGCTGGTCCTCGCCCGTAACTCCGCCTACACCCCCCGCCGCCCGGTGCCAACTGCCAAGGAGTCCTCCGCAGCGGAGGCCGGGTCAGCCACGGCAGAGTGTCCGTACCTGGGCCTGCGGTCCTTCGGAGCTGAGGACGCCCAGTACTTCTTCGGCCGGGAGGAGACGGTCGCGGACCTCACTCGCCTCGTCCGCGGCGGTGGTCTGATCGCGGTGGTGGGGGCGTCCGGCAGCGGAAAGACCTCCCTGCTGCGTGCCGGTGTGATCCCAGCGCTGGAGGCGCACAGCGAAGGATGGACCGTAGCCACCATGACACCGGGCGCTGCCGCCCCTGCAGCAGCCCTTTCGCGGTGCTCGGCCGCGCTCGCCGACCATGAACGGTCCATGCTGTTGGTCGACCAGTTCGAGGAACTCTTCACCGCGGACGTGCCGGAGGACGAGAAGGAGCGGTTCGTCGCCGAGCTCGTGGCTCTGGCCGGCGGCCCGACCACCGTCGTGATCGCCGTCCGAGCTGACTTCTACGAAGCCTGCACGCGCTACCCGGGTCTGGTGACCGCCCTGCAGGGCCGTCAGGTGGTCGTCGGCCCCCTGCGTCCAGAGCAGCTGCGAAAGGTGATCGAACAGCCCGCTGAGGCCGCCGGGCTGCTGTTGGAGGAGGGGCTGGCCGACACGCTGCTCCACGACGCCCGTGTGCACCACGCCGGTGAACACACCGCCGTGCTCCCGCTGCTCTCGCACGCCCTGCTCGCCACCTGGCAGCAGAAGTCGGGCGACCTGCTCACTCTGTCCGGGTACCGCGCCACCGGCGGAATCGACGAGGCGATCGCCCGCACCGCGGAGGAGACGTACAAAGCGCTGAACACCGCGGACCGGCCCCATGTACGCGGCCTGCTGCTTCGGTTGGTGCGCCTGGGCGAAGGAGTGGAGGACACCCGCCGCAGACTGCTCCTGGACGACCTGGCCACCCTGGGCCACCTGGAAGCGGCCCGGCGGGTACTGCATGCGCTGGCCGAAGCCCGGCTGGTCACCGTGGACACGGACGGAATCGAAATCACTCACGAGGCGCTGCTGCACGCCTGGCCGCGCCTGCGCGCGTGGATCGAGGAAGACCGCGCCGCCCTGCTCACCATCCAGCAGCTCTCCGACGCCGCACAGGCCTGGGATCAAGCCGGACGGGAGGAGGTGGACCTGTACATCGGGCCTCGCCTGGACGCTGCAGCCCACGCAGTGAGGGGGCAGCAGGCGAACGACGGAACGGACGGCGCCGTCGGCCCGGTCGCACGGGACTTCCTGGACCGCAGTCTGGGGTTCAGGGACAAGCAGCAGCAAGCGGCGAGACGCGCTCGGCGTAACGGCCGTACGGTCATCGCCGTCCTCTGCGCCCTGGCCTTGGTGGCATCCGTGGTGAGCTTCATCTCCGTACGTGAGCACAGACTGGCCGCACAACACGCTGCGGAGCTCGCCTCCGCTGAACTGGCGGCGGAGGCGAGCGCGGTCAGGTCCACCGATCCGGGCCTGGCCGCCCAACTCGCAGTGGCCGCCTACCGTTCGGCGCCCACCGTGGACGCCACCACCCAGCTCTACACGTCGCTCGACGCGCCGTTGGACAGCGTCGTCGGCGACACCGGTCACCAGGTCCTGCGGATCGCGACGCAGCGGGACGGTGCGTTGGCCGCGGCCTCCAGCACGGACGGTTCCGTGCGTATCTGGGACATGTCCGCCGCCTCCGGGCCCGTCCTGGACGCGACGCTCCACACGGCAGGGGCGGCCGCACTCGCTCTCTCGCCGCGCGGGCGTCTGCTGGCGGCCGCCTGTCCTACCCAAAGTGCTCTGTGCCTGTGGGATCTGTCCGTCCCCCGTAAGCCCAGGGCCATCAGGCGCCTGCCACGCCCTGCCGACAGCGCCAGTCTCAAGATCATGTCGTTGGCCATGAACGCGGACGGGACGCTGTTGGCCGCAGCTGCATCGCTTGGCCACACGTTGGTGTGGTCGATTGCCGACCCCACAAATCCTCATCTCGTGGCTGAACTACCGAACCCGACCAGCAGAGAGTCCAGCGGGATGGCTGCGGTGGCCTTCTCTCCGACCCAAGATTTGCTGGCCACCACGGTTCTGGGGGGTAAGACCCGGCTATGGAATTTCGCCCCCCCGTCCAGACCCAGCTCCACAGCCACGATCCCCGAGGGGTACGCCTCGGTGGCCTTCAATCCAGAAGGCACGATGCTGGCCGCAGCGGGAGACGGCGAGTTCGGCCTATGGAGAGCTGACAGCCCGTCTCGTCTCCGGCAGGTCAAGATTGACGACTCCACCTTGCACGTAGACCTGACGCTTATGGCCGTGGCCTTCAGCCCGGACGGGAGCCGGCTCGCGGTCAGTGGTGTGAGGAGCGACCCCAGCGACGGGCAGTTGTGCCGGCTCAGCCTGTCCTCGGCGGCGCTGAAGGAGTCGGCGGTACCCACCTGCACCTCGACCGGATTCGGCACCCTGGCCTTGGCTTACCTGCGCGGCGGCGCTCTCCTGAGCGGAGGCCCCGACGGTGTGGTCCGGTCGTGGCGAACCACTCAACCGAAGGTCGAGGACATTGATGTCTCGTACTTTCCCTCTGCGTGGGGCTTCAGCCGCAACGGGCACTTTATGGTCGGGCCGGCCGGTACAGCTGACACCTCATCCATCGGAGTCTGGGACATCGCCGCCCGACAGCAGCAGCGTGTCGCCACAATCAAGTTGTCCGACATGGTGCAGCAGGCAGAGCTCATCGGCCCGGACGGCAACGTGTTGCTGAGCGTCTCGCACGACGGCAGGGTCCAGTTGTGGGACCTGCACGATCCCCGGCACCCCGTGCGAGGAGCGTCTTTGGGTACGGCGACATTCCGCAGCCGAGGCGATCTCATCGTCAATACCGGCGTTTTCGCGGACGGTGCGGGTGAGCTGGTCACGGTGCCTGCCGGCGACGGCCGTGCGCATCTGTGGCGCGTCACCGACCCGCGTCACGCGGCCAAGACCGGGTCCTTCAGCCTCCCGTCGCCCGAGGACTGGAGCGGCATCACCGGCGACGGCCGTACCGCCTTCGTCGCCACGTCCAAGGGGATTCAGTGGTGGGATGTCAGAGACCCCTGGCATCCGGTCCGAGGCGACACCACACACCTCGCCCACGCGAACAGCGAAGGTCTCGACTTCCAGGGCGATGTGATGGTCGTGCTCATCCCACGGCAGTCGGGCCTGGCGGGCGGTAACACTGTCCGCCTGATTGAAGTCTCTGACGGAACCGTGCGCGCATCGACCAGCCTCGAGGGAGTCATCGGCACGAAGGCCGAACTGAGCGACGACGGCCGACTGCTGGCCGCGACCGGCAGCGGTGACGGCACGGTGCGTCTGTGGGACATCAGCGATCCCCGGCACCCACGTACCGGGGCTACCGTGCGCACCCTGCCGGAGACCCGGGGCATCGAGATCGACAAGCGCAACCACTTCATGGCCGACTGGAGCACGGACGACGGGATTCAGTTGTGGGATATCCACGATCCCGCTCGGCCGGCCCTCAAAGCAACGATTCCGTCCCCGGAGGACGACATGGTCGACCAAGTCAGGTTCCTTCCCTCGGGCAGCGCACTCGCCACTGCCCGACGGAACGGGGTCACCTTCCACAGCACCGACCACGTGGGTCTCGCCAGACGGGTCTGCTCCTACACCGGACCGTCCATGCCCGAGGCACAGTGGCGCAGGATCGCCCCTGGCATCCCTTACCGCGCCCCGTGCCCGAACGCGGAGCGATGAGGCAGACGTCGTCCTCGATCGTCAGGTCGCCGTTGTCCGTCCTGCCCATCTCTGCGCTTGGCCACCAGGTTTCGCAGGGGTGGGCGGTGAGAGGGGCTGTGGGGCCGCTGGAAGGTTCTTCCGGGCTGTGACGCCCAGTCACAAGGCGACGGAGAGGACGGTCTTTCCGGTCGTGCGGCCGGTCTCGCCCAGCGTGTGGGCGTCGGCGGCGTGTTCCAGCGGGTAGACCGAGTCGGCGATCACCCTCAGGTGTCCGTCCTCGACCAGCTCGGTGATCTCGCGCAGACCCTGCTGGTCGGGCTCGACGAGCATGAACCCTGCCTGAACCCCGGCGGCCTCGGCTTCCTTGTGGGGGAAGGTGTCGTCGAGCGGCAGGAGCGAGACCAGCATTCCGCCCGGGCGCAGAGTGCGCAGGGAGTGGGCCCAGTTGGCACCACCGAGGCTGTCCAGGACGGCGTCGACGCCGCGGATGGTCTCGGCGAAGTCCTGGGTGCGGTAGTCGACGAGCTCGTCCGCGCCCAGGGAGCGCAGCAGGTCATGCTTGGCGGTGCTGGCGGTGCCGATCACGTGGGCGCCGCGGGCCTTGGCGATCTGGACGGCCAGGTGGCCGACGCCGCCCGCGACGGCGTGAACGAGGACGCGCTGGCCGGGCCGGACGTCGGCGGTGTCGACGAGGGCCTGCCAGGCGGTGAGTGCTGCCAGCGGCAGGGCGCCCGACTCGATATGGGTCAGGCCCTTCGGGCGGGGAGCGAAGTGGCGTGCCGGGGCGGTGACGTACTCGGCATAGGCGCCGGCCGGGTGCGGGAAACACGGCATCCCGAACACCTCGTCGCCGGGCTGGAACAAGGTCACACCGTCTCCGGTCTCCTCGACCACCCCGGAGACATCGAACCCCAGGGTGAAGGGGAGCGGCGTCCCGTCGGCGAACACTCCCCGCTGCCGGGTCTTCCAGGGTCCGCATCGACCCCGACGTGCTGTTCGTCGACGACGGAGACATCCTCACCTCCGCCGGTGTCGCCGCCGGGATCGACCTGTGCCTGCACCTCGTCCGCCGTGACCACGGCAGCCAGATCGCCAATGACGTCGCCCGTTCCTGCGTGGTGCCGCCCTGGCGCGACGGGGGACAGGCCCAGTACATCCAGCGCCCCGTCCCCGACCGGACTGCCCCCGGCACCGCCGCCACCCAGGCATGGGCCATGGAGCGTCTCACCGAACCCCTCACGCTGGCGGACATGGCCGCCCACGCGAACATGAGCGTGCGCACCTTCACGCGCCGCTTCCGCGACGAGACCGGTACGACCCCCGGTCAGTGGCTGATCCGCCAGCGTGTCGACCTGGCACGCCACTATTTGGAGACGACCGACTGGCCCGTCGAACTCCTCGCCCACCGCACCGGGTTCGGGACCGGGGTCTCCATGCGTCAGCACCTCCGCGCCGCCATCGGCGTCACGCCTCAGGAATATCGCCGGACCTTCGGCTCTGCCGCCGCTGCTGCCTCGGCGTGAATGGCGGGTGGCGAGTCAGGCAGCTACTGGGTCAGTGGCCTGCCTTGCTGTCACGTGGGCAGGGCGATGCTCTCCAGGCGTGCGGCACTTGCGCATCACCGTGTCCGAGATGAAGCGCATTCAGAGGGATCGCTCGACGTGATCCCGCTTGTGCGGCTGGGCTGGATCGGGTCAGAGGGGTGGCAGATGCGCCCCCACGTAAATCTGTCGGGGCACATGCCGGCTTTCCCGACTCCGGTGTCTACGGGCTGCCGGGAGTTGGCTTGGGGGAAGGGCCAAATGGCGGGCGGCTGGGACCAGTTTGTCGGGTCTGGTCGGGCGAGCCATCGGCCCGCAACGGTGCCGTCCTGGACGTTCGTCACCTTGTGGGGCCGGCTGCGTACGCGACGCCCCCGGCAAGAGGGTGCCGGCGGGGCTGCCGGAGCCGCCAAGCCCTCGGGCGAGATTCGTGGTGGCCCGGCAGGCGAAGTTGCCGGGCCACCACCGATCAGGGGGTGCCAGCGCGCCTTTCGAGGCGGGTGCCATGGCGGAGGGTGATCGACATCAGGTCGCTGGGGGCGTCCAGTTCCAGGCGGTGCCATCGGCCGCGGGGGACGATCACGGCGGCGCCTGCCTGCAGTCGCACCATGTCCTCGGTCCCGCCGGGCGCGTCGGGACGGAAGTAGAGGCGAATGCCGCCGGTCAGGCAGCACACCGCTTCCTCTGCCTCCGGGTGCATCTCCCAGTGGTCGGCGTGAACGTCGGCATTGGTCTCGACGTGGAACGTGGCGATCTGCCACGTGCCGGAGCTGCTGCTCGTCATCTGGCGTTCGACGGCTCGGACGTCGCCGCCGGGGTGGAAATGCAGCGCCGCGGCGAACAGGTCGACGGCGGTGGTGGTCGTCATGACGGAGTTCCTTCCAACTGGTTCTCTGCGGGGTCTGTGGATCGCGGGACAGAGGTGACGGCTCGGCTGCGCGGTAGTACACCGATGGCCACGACTGCCGCGAGTACGAAGATGGCGGCGGCGATGGCCAGGCCCAGGGCGTAGCCGTCGTTGAGTGCGGCGGGGGTGGCGGTCGTGCCCGTGTGGTGCGCTGCGATGGTGGCCAGGGCGGCCAGGCCGATGCAGCCACCGAGTTGGCGGGAGCTGTTCATGAGGCCGCCGGCCATGCCGGCCTCACGCGGAGCGACGCCGGTGGTAGCGGCGGCGGCAACCGGAGCCAGGACCAGCCCGGCGCCGACGCTGGTGATGAGGGACGGGCCGAGCACGTCGGCGAGAAAGCTGCCGTCGGGGCTGATGAGGGCGAACCAGGCCAGGCCCGCGGCGGCCAGCAGGGCGCCGGGCACCAGTGATGCACGGGGGCCGCGGGATGCGGTGACGCGGGTGGCGACGATGGTTCCCGCGACCAGGCCCACGGAGAAGGGCAGGCATGGGTGCCGGTCGCTGCGGCACCCATGCCCAGGACCTGCTGCATGTACAGGGATACGAAGTAGAACGCCGTGAACTGCCCAGCTGCGGCCAGGAACACCAGCGCGTTCGCACCGGCGACCCAGCGGCTGCGTAACAGGCCGAGGCGCAGCAGCGGTGCGGTGACCTTCGCCTCGGCGAAGGCGAAGGCGCCCAGCATCAGGGCTGCGGCGGAGAGGGTCGCCCACGTGGTCGGGGAGCCCCAGCCCAGGGTGTCGGTTCGGACGACACCGAGCACCAGCAGCCCGATTCCGCCTGTCGCCAGGAGGGCGCCCAGTGCGTCCAGCCTCTCGCGCCGGGCGGGTGCTGCTCCGGCCGGTACCCCTGCGGGCATGAGCGCGAGAGCCGCCGCGACGATGGGCAGGTTGATCAGCATGATCCAGCGCCAGCCCGCGTACTCGGTCAGCAGTCCACCCGCCAGCACGCCCAGCGCGCCGCCCGCGGCGTTCACCGCGCTCCACACCCCAAGTGCCCGGACGCGCCGGGGGCCTTCGGGGAAGGTGGTGGTGAGCATCGCCAGCGCGGCCGGCGCGGCTGCGGCGGCGCCCAGGCCCTGTCCGGCGCGTGCGGCGATCAGTTGCCAGGGGGCCTGGGCCAGCCCGCCGGCCAGCGAGCACAGCCCGAAGACGGTCAGCCCCAGCACGAACATTCGACGCCGGCCGTACAGGTCGCAAGCGCGTCCCCCCAACAGCAGGAACCCGCCGAACGTGAGCGCGTATACGTGCACGACCCACGACAGGTCGAGCGGTGCGAATCCCAGCGCCGTGCGGATCGCGGGTAAGGCGACGTTGACCACGGCCATGTCCAGGGCGATGACGAACTGGGCGACGGCGGCTGCCGCCAGCACCACTCCGGGTCTCCCGTTAGAGTTTCTATACATGTAAGAAAACGTAGCGCGAGGGTTCGCCGTTGTCGACAGCTGGGGAATGATGGGCGCCATGCCGAACCCCTCCGCACCGCGCAAAACCCCGGGCCGACCTCCTCGCATCTCTCGCGAGGAGATCATCGAGACAGCCCGCCGGATCGTGGATGAGGGAGGCGTGGACCGGCTGACCATGCGGCGGCTGGCCACAGAAGTCGGCAGTACGCCGATGGCGCTCTACCACCACGTCCGCGACAAGGAGGAACTGCTCGTCCTTCTGCTGGACGACTACGCCACCCGGACCCTGCGCCGCCCGGAACTGCCCGCCGACCCTCGCGAGCGGATCATCGTGGCCGCCACCGCCATCCACGAGGCGCTCGCCGCCTGCTCCTGGATCGTCGAGGTACTGACGGCCGACGACCTGATGTCCACGAGCGCGCTGTGGTTCGTCGAGCAGATCGTCGACGGCCTGGTCGAATGCGGCCTCCCCCTCGACCGGGCCGTGCACGGCTACCGTGCGATCTGGTACTACACCGCCGGAGAGATCGTGGTCAGGAGAACAGCGGCCCGACGGCGCGCAGACGATGACCGTGCGACCTACCGGGAGCAGGTTTTCGCCGATCTCGACCCGAGCGAGCTACCCCGCTTGGCCCAGGTCGCAGACCGCTGGGCCCCGCTGACAGCGGAGGACACTTACCAGGCCGGGCTCCGAGCCCTGGTGAACGGCCTTCTCGTCATCCGCTGACAGACTCGCCGCCGGTGATGTGCCTGGCCGCTGGCACCACGACTCTCAAGTGTCGGCAAACGATCGATTGTTGGACGCCGCTTCTTGGTGTCGGCCGAACTCCGGAGCGAAGGCAGTCAACCCCGACGCGGTCATGGAGAGGCAGGGCGGATGGGTCGCCCCCGGCTTCAAGGTCATGCGCCGCTACTGCGAAGGGGACGAGGCCTTCAAGAGAACACCCTGCACGGCGTGCTGGAAGAGCAAGCATGGCCACCGGCGGTGAGACGGTCGACGGTAGCCGCGCAGAGGCGGGGGACGGCGCGGTGTGCGAGCTTCCTGGTGGTTCCCGCTCAGCCCCGCCACGGTCCGCCCCGCTCGCCGCGCCCCGTCAGGCGTCCGGCGCACCGGGCCGCTACGACGGACCGGGGCAGCCGGCATGGGTGGCGAGGTTGGTTTCGAGGCGTTCGAGGACGGCGAGGGTCTTGCTGAGTTCGGCGTCGGTGAAGTCACCGGCGGCGTAGTCCTCGAGGCGGGCCCAGAGGTCTTCGACCTGCTTGCGCAGGGCGTGGCCCGCGGCGGTGGATTCGACGAGTACGGAGCGTTTGTCGCTGGTGGAGCGGGTACGGCGGACGAAGCCGGCTTTCTCCAGGCGTTGGATCGTGCGGGTCATGGTGGCGGCGTCGGTGCCGAGGCGGCGGGCCAGGTCGGTCTGGCGCATCTGCCCGCGGTCCCACAGCTGCATCATGACCAGTTCCTGGGCAGGGTGCAGGCCGACCTCGCGCAGGATCTGGCACGCGAGCGCGCGGTGCAGCCGGGCCACCCGCAAGATCGCGTGACTGATCGGACCGCGGCGCGCGGCCTCGGAGAACTCTTCGCTCTCCGGGACCTGGGGCATGGCCTCGAGTTCCATGACGCTTCTTCCTTCCGCTCTCGCCGGTGCGACCGTCCCTCGCGGGACCTGCGCCGCGGCGGCCGGGACCGGGTCCCGGCCGCCCGCGGGCCTGCCGTCAGGTCCGTCCGCATCCTGATTGCAGGTTATGCGCTGCTCACGCGCCGGCTTCTGCCAGCGTGGGGTAATCGGTGAAGCCCTTCTCGTCGCCGCCGAAGAAGGTGGACGGGTCGGGCGTGTTGTACGGGCCGTCCTGCGCGAGGCGGGCCGGCAGGTCGGGGTTGGCGAGGAACATCGCGCCGTAGGCGATCAGGTCGGCGGTGCCGTCCTCGATCAGCGCGAGTGCGTCCGGCCCGGTGGGCTGCTTGCCCGTGAACGGGTTGAGGATGTACGTGCCCGGCCAGGTCTTGCGCATCTTGGCGGTCAGCTCCTCCTGTCCGGCGGCCCCGACCTGGTGCAGGTAGGCGAGGTTCATCGGGGCGAGGGCTTCGACCAGGGCGGTGTAGGTGGCCTCGGTCTCGGCGGCGTCGGACTCGTCGACGTCGTTGAAGGGGTGTCCGGGCGAGATGCGGAAGCCGACCTTGTCCGCGCCGATGGCCTCGGCGACAGCGCGGGCGGTCTCGACGGCGAAGCGGGTGCGCTTGGCGGGGCTGCCGCCCCAGGCGTCGGTGCGCTGATTGCTGTTCGGGGCGAAGAACTGGTGGATCAGGTACCCGTTGGCTCCGTGCAGCTCGACGCCGTCGAAGCCGGCCTTGATGGCGTTCTGGGCGGCGGCGGCGAAGTCGGCGATCGTGGAGCGGATCTCGTCCTCGGTCAGCTCACGCGGGATGACGCGGTCCTTGAGGCCGTCGTGGGTGTAGACCTTGCCCGCGGCCGCGATGGCGGAGGGGCCGACGGGCTGCTGGTCGCCGATCACGGAGGGGTGCCCGGCGCGCCCGGTGTGCATGAGCTGCAGAAAGATCACGCCGCCCTTCGCGTGCACCGCGTCGGTCACCTGACGCCAGGCTTCGACCTGCTCGGCGCTGTGGATGCCTGCGCTGTCGGGGTAGCCCTGGCCGATCACGGAGGGCTGGGTGGCCTCGGTGACGATCAGCCCGGCGGAGGCGCGCTGCGCGTAGTACTCCGCCATGAGCGGGGTCGGCGTCTTGCCCTGGCCGTAGGCGCGGGCGCGGGTCATCGGCGCCATCACCAGACGGTTGGCCAGACGCTTGCCACCCAGCTCGTAGGGCTCAAATGCCTTCGACATGCTCGTTGCTCCTCATAGGGAAAGGGGACTGGCTATAAGACTGCGCGGTGATCGCGCCGTCGTTACTTGTTCGAACAGGTAAAACCGCTCTGGCCTTCCCGGAAGGCTCGTGACCTGCGCCACTTCAAACTTTTCGTCTACGGCGCGCACGCAAACGTCGGCCGATTAGATGACTGGACAGGAACGTGTACCTTGCGGCTACTCAGGCACGTCCACCACCCGCTGCCCCCTCGACGCCGCCGCCACGGCGCAAGCCCCGGGCGCCCGGCGAAACCACTACGAAGCCGAGGGGGCGTCCGGAGACGGAACCACTTCCGCCGCAGCTGCCGGAACACCCCCGGCACCGGCACGCCCCTCCCGCCAAGGCAGAAGCACCGCACTCGCCATACACAGCACACCGGCGATGAGCAGCGCCCAGCGCACGCCGGCCGCGTCGGCGATGACGCCACCGGCGATCATGAACGCGGCCTGGCTCGTCTTCGAGCCGACCGACCAGGAGGTGCCGACGCGGGACATGAACGCGTCCGGCGTGGCCTCCATCCGATACGTGGTGAACGACGGATTGAAGACGCCGGCGGAGAAGAGCAGGCCGAAATCAGCGGCCACGACGGTGCACACGCCGAGTGCACCTGAAGGCGCCAGCGCCGGCAGAACCGTCCACAGGGTGCGCGCGACACCGGACACGAGCAGAATCCGGCGTTGTCCGAACCGGCGGGTGAGCAGCGGGGTCAGGCGTGAACCCAGCACGCCGCCCAGGCACGGCAGTCCCAGGGCGAGTCCGTACTGCCACGGCGCCAGGCCGAGGTCGTCCAGCATGAGGACGGCCATCAGCGGGGACGCCATCATGACGGAGCCGCCGAAGAGCAGGGCGTTGAAGAACAGCGGGCGCAGCCCTGGGTGCCGCAGGAGGTACTGCCAGCCGGCGGCGATGTCGCGGCCCAGATGAGAGGTGGCGGCGCGTACCGGAGGCGCGGGTTCGGGCCGCCGGATGCGGCGGATACCCAGGGCCGAGCCGAGGAACGACACGGCGTCGACCACGATCGTGGCGGCCGCCCCCAGCACCCCGATCAGGAGCCCGCCCACGGGCGGTCCGGCGCTGACGCTGATCCAGTTCGTCGTTTCGAACAGGCTGTTGGCACGAAGGCGGAGTTCGGGCAGGACGAGTGCCTTGAGGTGCGCGCCGCTCGCCGCGTCGAACGCGACGGAGGCGGCCGTCTGCAGAATGCCGACGACACACAGCTGGGTGAAGGTGAGAGCGTCGAAAGCCATGGCGACCGGAACGCTCGCCAGCACCGCGCAGCGGGCCAGATCGGCGGTGATCATGACGGGCCGCTTGTACTGGTGCTCGATACGGACACCGAGCGGCAGGGCGATCACCGCGCTGGCCACAGCGGACATCGCCGCGAGCAGGGAGACCTGGAACGCCGAGGAATGCAGCACCAGAAGGGAAACCAGCGGCAACGCCCCCATGCCGACGGCACTCCCTGCCGCACTGACCGCGTAGGCGCCCCACAACCGCCTGAAGTCCTGCCCGAGCGCACTCCGCCGCACCAAACCGAACCCCCCGAGGTGTGAAGCCGCTCAGCGTAGTGACGCCCACCGCTCACCACCCACTACCCGTGATCCGAGGACTCCGTGGCTGCCGCTGATGTCCGTCCGGATACCCGCCGGGCGACAGCTCAATGCACGAACTCACCAGTACCGGAAGCCAGTTCGCTCCGGCCCGTCAACGCCCGGCGGGCTCGTCGTCGCGCTGCTCGTACGTCCACACCGCCAGCTGCGTACGCGACGTGAACCCCAGCTTGCCGAGGATGCGCTCGACATGGTTCTCCGCGGTGCGCTGGGCGATCGTCAGGCGCTGCGCGATGTCCTTGTTCGTGAGCCCGGCGGCGACCAGTTCCGCGACCTGGCTCTCGCGCCGCGTCAGCCCCGGCGCTGCGACCGGGTCTTCCAGTACGTAGGCCATCGCCTCGTCGACCGTCGCGCGCGCCCCGCGCCGGAACTCCCGCTCGAAGACCGCGCCGGACAGCGCGTCCCGTACCGCCGCCTCGAAGCGCACATGCTGGCCGCGCATGAACGGCGCCGAGCCGAGCCGCCCGCCCAGCGACTCCCACAGCAGGTGCAGTACGCCGAGCAGCCGGGCCGCGCGCCGCGGCGCGTCCTGCGTGCTCCACGCGATCACCTCCACGCACATCGCCACGTCCCACCAGTCCTGGAACGGCCGGAGCAGGCCGATGGCCGCCCTGGCGTGCGCGATCGCCTCGCCGGGCACGCCCGCGCGCCGGGCCAGCAAGGCGCGGGCGAGCAGCGCCATCCCGTACAACCACGACTCACCGTGCGTACGCGCGGCGTCCTCGACCTCGTCGCACGCCGCGCCGGCCTCCTCGTCATCGCCCCCGTAGGCGTGCGCGATGGCGGACTTGACCCGGCACTCCAGCGCAGCGTCGAGGCAGCCCTGCGTGCGGAACTCGGCGTACGCCCGCGCGAACAGGCCGACGGCGCCCGTGAAGTCCTCGCGCCAGACGGCGAGGATCCCGTGGTGGTGCCACACCCACGCCGACTCCCGCCGATGACCGCCCTGGCGCGCAGCCGCCTCGCACGCGGCGAGCGCGCCGGCCACCTCGTCATCCGGGGCGCCCTGCAGCATGGCCAGGTACGTGTCGGTGACCAGCGCCTGCACGCGCACACTCATGTCCGGGCCGCCCTGTGTGCGGTCGGCGGCCAGCAGCAGGGACAGCCAGCGGCGCCCCTCCGGCAGCAGGCCCGCCGTGATCCAGTAGTGCCGGGGCGAGACGGCCAGTGCCAGACCGGCCCGCGCCTGTCCGGGCTGTTCCAGGCAGAACTCCAGCGCCGCCCGCAGGTTCGGGTGGTCCAGGCGCAGCCGCGTGAACCAGTCGACCTGCCGAGCCCCGAACCACTCCTGCCCGGCCCGCGCGGTCAGCTGCGCGTAGTGGTCCCGGTGGCGGGCGCGCAGCAGGTGCAGCGAGCCCGACGCGGCCAGCCGGTCATGCCCGTATTCCCGGACCGTCTCCAGCATGTGGTATCGCGAACGACCGTGTCCCTGGCGGCAGTTGACGATCGACTTGGCCACCAGGGCGTCAAGTGTGTCGAGCATTTGGCCGGGTGGCAGGGCGGCGTCGGTGCAGACCCGCTCCAGCCCTTCGAGGTCGAACGTGCCGCGGAACACGGAGGCCCGCGCCCACAGCAGCCGCTCGCGTTCCGCGCACAGCTCGTGGCTCCAGTCGATCAGGGCGCGCAGGGTGCGTTGCCGGTCGGTGGCGGCGCGGCTGCCTCCGGTCAGCAGCGCGAACCGGTCGGTGAGCCGTTCCAGGATCTCCCGTGGTGTCAGAGCGCGTACGCGGGCCGCGGCCAGTTCGATCGCGAAGGGCAGCCCGTCCAGGCGGCGTACGAGCTCGGCGACGTCCGCGGCCTCGGACTCGGTCACGGCGAAACCCGGCAGTGCGGCGGCTGCCCGCTCGACGAACAGCGCCACCGCCGGATTGCCGTTCAGGGCCCGCACCCGGCGCCCCGCGTCCGCCACCTCGCCCTCCTCCGGCACGGGCAGAGGCTCCACCGGAAAGACGTGTTCACCCGTGATCCCGAGCGGCTGCCGGCTGGTCGCGAGTACGTGCAGATGGGGCGCCGCCCGTAACAGGGTGTCGGTGAGCCGGGCGCACGCGTCGATGAGGTGCTCGCAGTTGTCCAGGACGAGGAGGACGCGCCGCCCGCGCAGCCTGGCTATGAGGGCGGCGCTCGCGTCGGTCCCAGGGTGCCCTGGGCCCGCCGCGTCGAGGGTGCCCAGCACGCTCGGGGCGAGAAGTTCGGGGTCTCTGAGGTCGGCCAGCTCGGCGACGTACACGCCGTCGGGGAACGACGCTGTCGACCCGGTCGAACCCGCCACCTCCGCGGCCACCCGCAGCGCCAGCCGGGTCTTGCCCACACCGCCGACCCCGCTGAGCGTCACGAGGCGGGCACGGGAGAGTAGACCCGTGATCCGCGCCGTCTCGGCCCGCCGCCCGATCAGCGACGTCAGCTCGCCTGCCCCCGTATCCATGGCCGGTCATCTTAACGACGCACGGGCGGCCCGTTAACGACGCACGGGCGGCCCGGATCGGGCGGTCAGCAGGCGTAATTGAGTAGTTCTCCCGTATCCCTGCGCGCCCTGCGGTCCGACACTCGACGACGTGGATCGAGGCGATCATGCGAGGTGTGCGTTGACGGCAGAGGCGGGGGCGGGGCGCGGCGGGCGGCCCGATGGGCTGGGGGAGCGGCCTGACGGAACAGCGGAGGGGCCGGGTGGGCTGGGCGAGCGTGTGTGGACCTACCAGGGGGCGGTGGCCAGGCGCCCCCTGACATTGCTGGTCCCGCTCGTCATCGTGTTCATCGTCATGTGCACGATCGCCGGTGACCACTACGACGAGGAGACCTCCTTCCGCCTCGCGTTCTGGGTGATCCCGGCGGCGGCCGCCGTCTGCCTCGCGCTCAGCGTCCGGCACACGCGCATCCGGATCCACGAGTACGAGCACGGCTTCGAGCTGCGTCGCCCCGGGCGCCCCACACGTCGCCTGGCCTGGAGCGACATCGCCTCCGTCGAGACGAACAAGGTGTCCGTCCACATCAACTTCAGCCACTCCCACGACGTGTTCAAGACCGTCATCCGCCTCTACGAGGGCGGACGGATCCGTCTGCGGGGCCTGGACTACATAAAGGTCCGCCAGGAGTCCGGTTTCTGGCGCCTGGCCGCCGTGGCGCCCCTGGGCAACGGCCAGTCCTTCAGTACCCGCGCCGCCCAGGGCGCGGCCGAGGCCCTGGCGGCGCGACACCTGGCGGAGCTGTCGGCCGGCGGCCAACTGCGCTGGGGCGCCTTGACGTTCACCCGCGAGGGCCTGACCCTCGCCCCGTTCCCCGGCCTGCTCGACTGGTCCCGCATCACCCATGTGTCCGCGAACCCGAACACCGGCGTCCGCCTCGACGTACGTGGCCTGAGCGCCCACGTCGGCACCCGGACCCTCAAACCCCGCGCCACCAAGGCCGGCTACAGCACCGAAGGCGACCGCCTGGAGGTCTTCATCCCCACACGCCGTCCCGGATCGGACTACGCGGCACTGACTCTTGTCCTGGCCCAGGGCGCGGCCCTGACCGATGGCTCCGCCCTGGCCGAGGAGCGGCCCACGAGCCCGGAGCAGTGACCGGGACGGCGGCAACGCGTCGCCCGTCTTCGGTCTGGCGACCGCTGGGCGCCGCCGCGCGGCATTGAGGCCTGCCGCCCCCGGCCCCCGGGGGAAGAGGGGTTGTCAGTTCTGCCGCGTAGCCACAGGGCCGGGGCAGGCAGCCGCACGTGCCGGGGCGGGGCGGCAAGCACCGCCCCCTGCACATGCACCCGTCTCGCGGCCGTCGCTCAGGGCCGCGGCTCACCGAGGTACTGATCGGCCCAGGCACTGATGATGTGCGCGGCCCGCTGCGCCTGCCCCCGCGCGGTCAGCAGGTGGTCCGCCCCTTCGAGCGAGATGAAACTGCGCGGGTGCCGGGCCTCCTGGAAGATCTCCGCGGCATTGGCGATGCCGACGGTGGAGTCGGTGGGGGAGTGCGCGACGAGGAGCGGAAGGTTCAGCTCGCCGATCCGGTCGCGCAGGTGTGCCTTGCGGACGTCCTCGACGAAGGCGCGCTTGAGGACGAGGGTCCGCCCGCCGACGAACCACTCGTGCGCCCCCTCGCTGATCACGCGGTCCAGGACCGAGTCGTACTGCCGCTCGACGTGGCTGGGGTCGACGGGTGCGGCGATCGTGGCCAGCGCGCGCAGGCCAGGGATCTCGTGGGCGGCGGCGAGCGCGGCGGCGCCTCCCCAGGAGTGCCCCACCAGCAGATCCACGGGTGTCCCGCGCTCGGCCATGAAGGCCGCGGCACGGATCGTGTCCTCCACCTTGACCGTGAAGGAGCCGTCGCCCCAGTCACCGTCCGAGTCTCCGATGCCGAGATTGTCGAAGCGCAACATGCCGATGCCCTCGCGGGCCAGCTGCTTGCTGACGCGTGAGGCGGCCGGCGAGTCCTTGCCGAGGGTGAAGCCGTGCGCGAAGAGCCCCCAGCCGCGGACCTCGCCCTCCGGCGGGTCGATCACCCCGGCCAGTTCAGGGCCGACGACGCTCGGGAATCTCACTTTTTCTTTCATCTGTAGTGCTCACCTAGGCAGAAACTGATCAGCGGGACAAGGGGACACTAGCGACACCTGCCGGCGCCACCGCGAACCGACGAGCAGCATGACACGCGCGATCACCACTCTCGACAGACCGGACGTCAACAGCTCCGACGAGGACCACGGCGTCAATTCTCCCTCGCCTCTTCAACAGCGAACCCGGCAGAAGTCCCGCACCGACAGCTCACCCGGATGACGCCCAGGAAGCGCCTCGCGCTTTCACCATGGCTACTGTCCGTATATGAAACGCGGCGGACGCGAGCCGAACGCCCCGGATTGAGGCGTTCACGAAGTCCCCGAATGCGCCGCTCTCACGGCGCTCCGCGAGGAAATCGTCCCGCCGGCCATTCGCCCAGCTCAACGACCTGAGACGGTCTTGCTGCTGGATGCGCTTGACGCGCTCGCCCCGTCGGTTGCCGCAGCGGACCACGCACCACACACCGGATTGCGGTCACTCGCAAGGCATCGCGCAGCCAGGCTCGCAGATCACTGACAGTTACGCGCTTTCAGCTACACGCTGACAGTTACATGCGCAGCCGGCCCGATGTCCCGCCCATGTCCACGCGCCAAGGAACGAAGGAGCAGATCGCAGTGAGCAAAGCAGTGGAAACCGAAACACCCCTCTCCCAGGCCAAAGCCGTCGGACAAGGCTTCAACGTGTACGGGGCCTACAGCTCCTCGAGCCTGGTACGCCCACTGGTCAACCCGGCCAAAGCCGGCACGACCGTCTTCAACTTCCAGGGCGTGGACTACACGATCCCCGACTACGTGGTCGGAGTGGAGGACACGCGCAGTTACGTGATCAGGAACGTCTCCGAGACCCGCGAAGGGGCGCAGAGCGCGCTGTCCGCGCACGCCGGCGTCGGCGGATCGTACGGCGCGTTCTCCGGAGAGATCGATGCGGACTTCAACCTCGAGCACAACACCTCGTCGAACAGCTACTTCTGCTATTGGCGCTCGATCACCTCGCTCGCCGTCCTGGAGACGAACCCCGACCTGGCGAAGAAGGCGATCAGTGACGACTTCGCCGCCGCGGTCGCCAACCTGCCGCTGCCGCTGAGCCAGGAGAACCAGACGGCGTACTTCGACTTCTTCGCGACGTTCGGACCCTTCTACACCCGGCACGTGTCGCTCGGCGGAGACCTGATGTTCCTCAACCAGGTCACCCGACGCGAGTCCCTGACCAAGTCGAGCGTCGAGCTTTCGGTGAAGGCGCAGTACGAGGGGCTCTTCGCCACCGGCAAGCTCGACCTGTCCGGGATCACCAAGCAGCAGTGGACGTCCTACCAGGACGACTCGAAGGCCACCGTCGAGGGCATCGGCGGCGACCCGTCGCTGCTGGCCCAACTCGCCGGCGTGGACCCCTGGAACTTCTCCAAGGCGTCGGTCGACCTGGCCACCCAGTGGACCCGGACCCTGGGCACCAAGCCCGGCATCGTGGACTTCGACCTGGCCGGGGTGTGGGAACTGATCTCCGACCCCCAGCGCGCTGCCGCAGTACAGGAAGCCTGGCAGCTGTACTCGGAAGTCATGCACCCCAAGATCAACATTCAGAGCTGGTCGACGGCGCTGCCCTGGCCCTGCAAGGTGCCGCCCCGCCCGCCGATCGTGATCTCCGACAAGATCATCAAGCCGGACACCCCGCCCCAGTCCCCGATCGGCGCGCAGGTCACCGTACTGGACGGCAAGGATGCCGTCGGTTCCCACGCGGTCCTCTTCGACCGCTACTACAGCCTTCCGATGGACCGGTCGTGGCCCAAGAACTATCAGGCCATGTGGAACCAGATGGCCGCCGACCTCGACGGCTACGACCAGCGCGGCAACATCCTGCTCATGGTGACATTCGGCGAGTTCCTGAACATGCCGCCGACCGACAGCGCGGTCGCGATGTTCGAGACGGCCGGCGCCTCCTCGACGCTGCAGTACTGGCTCACACACTGCGACCCCGGCAGCGCGACAGGCGATCCGGGTGTCTGGACCGCCATGCCGCGGGTCTACGCCCTGGCGGGTGTCTTCGGGCACGGAACCGGCACCGGCATCGAGGCCTTCGCCGGTGACAGCTACAAGGCCAGCCTGGACATGACGGTGTACCTGTACCGGCAGGCCTACGGCGGCCAGTACGCCATTGCCTTCGGCTAGCGTCCATGGGCCTGCTGACATGCGTCTGCTGATCGTCGGCGAGGGTTCGCAGCACACCGGGTACGCCCGCGTCCTGCGGACCCTCGCCGTGCTGCTGGCCCACGAGTTCGAGGTCTCCTTCTTCTGCCTGATGTCCTCGGCGGGCCCCACCCTCGCGGGGGTCAGATGCAGCGCGCCGGTGCTGCGCGGCGATCCGTACGGCCTGGAGGAACTCCCCGCCGTACTCAGCCGGGTCCGGCCCGACGTAGTGCTCGCCTGCCACGATCCCGCGATACTGGCGGCCCAGACCGAGGTCATCCGCGCACACGGCGGCACGCGCATCGTGCTGTACCTGCCCCTGGAATGGCGAGACCAGGACCCTTCGACGCTGCGCGACCTCGCGTCCGCCGACCGCCTGGTGTGCTGCACGGACACCGCGAGACGCTGGATCCGCGCGCAGACCGGCCTCAGCGCGCCGATCGTCGCGGAGCCGATTCCGCACGGCGTCGACCGACAGGTCTTCGGCCCCGTCGACGCCGAGGGTTTCCCCGACCCTCGGGCCGAGCGCACGGTCGCCCGGGTGACGGCCCGTCGCCTCCTCGGCCTCAACGCCGCCCGTGACACGATCATCTTGAACGCGAACCGGGACACGCCACGCAAACGCCTCGACGTAACCCTCCAGGCATTCGCCCAGGTCGCCGACGAGACGCCTCACACCCGTCTCATCCTCACCCACGGCCAACGGCTACGCGACGACGCACGCCACCCGTCCCTACGCGACCGAGTCTTCATCCCAGACCTGCCGCCTGATACCGACTCAGCCCTGAACCACTACTACAACAGCGCCGACATAGGCCTGAACACCTGCACGGCCGAAGGCTGGGGCATGGTCGCCTTCGAACACGCCGCCACAGGCGCCGCCCAGATCATGCCCGGCCACCCCGCCCTATGCGAGATCTGGGGACCGGCGGCGACGTTCGTGCCCTTCGCGCCATCTGAGGTCGACGGATACGGCCTGGTCGCTCCTGCCGATGTCGCCGACGCACTGCTCTCACTGTGCCGGGACAGGGAACGAGCCGACCGGCTGGGCGAGCAGGCTCGGGCCCGGGCCTGCTCGGCCGGGTTCAACTGGGCGGGTATCGCGCGGCGTTGGAGCGCGCTGTTGGGGGAGGCCGTGGCAGGGCGCTGACTGCGCGGGCGGAGGCGGCGGGCTCTGGGGCCGCGTGTAAGGCCCGGGAAGCCGTCTCCTCCTGTACCGCAGTGCCTGAATGGATAGGGCCCTGCGGATGGACATCACAGACCTGACGCCTCTGGGTCGTCGCATCTGGCAGGCGTTCCCGCGTGGTGTAGCGATCGATGTTCGCCGAGACGAGTCTGAGGACCCCGCGGCTGTTTCAGGGCGCGCACGGACTGCGCGGGCGGAGGTCATCCGGACCCTCGTCCTGGGTGGTTCAGCCGAATCCGGCGAGGCACCCGCTCTTGGAGTACGACGGGGCCAGAGCCGACGACTCGACCTCGCCTCGTTGTTCATCGTGCCGGAGAGCTTGCCGGCTGCTAGTCGCCACACCGACGGCATCGGCGGCACTCTCAAAGCCGCTGTCTCGGTGCTGACCGACCGCTCCTACCTCGGCTACACCCTCGCCTTCTGCTTCGCCGGCGCCACCTTGTTCTGCTACATCTCGGCTTCCCCTTTCCTGCTGCAGAACGTTCTGAACTTCTCCGTCGGCGAGGCATCCGTCGCCTTCTCCATCGGAGCCCTCACCGCAACCTTGTCGAGCGCGGCGGCTGCTCGCCTTGTGGGCCGCTACTCACTCCGGTTCCTCCTGCGCGTGGGGCTGGTCCTGCTTCTGGTGTCCAGTGCCCTGGCCTTGCTCATCACCATCGCCGGGCAGCTCAGCCGCGTATGGGCTCTAGGGCATGTATCGAAAATGGACCTTGGGCGGGGTTCGGGTCTCGTGGCATGGGGAAGTGCTGGTGCCGCGATGGAAACCTTCCCAACGAGGCGGCAAGCATCCAGAACGCGTCTTTCCCCGTACATGTTCGCGCCCCTGGCCGATGGTGTTTCCAGGGCACCCCGAGCGGACGGTGGCGAGGGTGAGCGTCACGCAGGGACGGGGTGCCGACGCGGCCCCCTCAGCGACTATGCATCGAGCGAATACATTGCATATATGGTTCCGGAGCATGGCTCCTCTGACCGCATTCCGCCGCGACACCCCCGGCACCGTGCTCACCGCGACCGCCGTCTTCGGACTGCTGCTCGGCTGGGCAACGTACGGCCTGCACGGAATATCACCCCTGTTGGACCGGGCGACCAACTCGTCGTCTACCTGGATCATCTGGACTGCCGCAGCCGGTGCGCTGATCCGTGACCGGTGGCTCGCCGTCTGGAGCGGGGCGTTGATGATGCTCGCCACCTGCTGCGGCTACTACACGGCGTCCGCTCTTGGAGGCACCTTCGGGAGCGGAGGGCTTGGAACCGCCGCTGTGTGGTCGGTGGCTGGACTGACCGGAGGACCCCTGCTGGGTTGGGCAGGGTGGACCGTACGACGCGCGCGGGGCGACCTGCGAGCGGTTGCCGGGGCCGTTATCGCCATGGTGGTGCTGGGTGAGGGGCTCTGGCTGGGGCTCGAGCTCCGTTACTGGGGAACAGCGGTCGTCTTCCTGACCGCTGGCATGCTGCTCGCCGCCCTCCTGACCGTCTACCTGGCGCGCACCGGGGCGCACCGCTACTGGCTGTGCGCCATGCTCGCTCCCGTGGGCGGTCTCGTCTTCTACCTCGCCGAGAAGGGCATCCTCAACGGTCTGATCGGATCGGTATGACTTCGTCCAGCCCCTCACTCGTCGAATGCGCTGGTCACAGCCGTTCGTTGATGGCCGCTACGAGGACGGTCGCCTCGTAGCGGACCGCGAGCTTGTCGTACCTCGTAGCCACGGACCGGTGTCTTTTGAGACGGTTGATGCCGCACTCGACCGCATGGCGGGCCTTGTAGTCCTCGGGATCGAATTTCGGCGGACGGCCGCCGCGCGAGCCGAGTTTCTTGCGGTTGCGTGCCTGGTCGGCCTTGTCCGGGATGGTGCAGCGGATGCCGCGCCGCCGCAGGTAAGCGCGGTTCTTCCGGGAGGCGTATGCCTTGTCGGCGCGCACGCGATCTGGCCGGGTGCGCGGCCTGCCCGGGCCAAGACGCAGGACGCGGAGCTTGTTCAAGACCGGCTCGAACTGCGGGGAGTCGCCCCGCTGTCCGGCCGTGATCACGAGGGACATGGGCTTCTGGCCTGTTCGACGGCCAGGTGCAGCTTGGTGGTCAGGCCGCCACGCGAGCGCCCGAGCCCGTGGTCATCGGGCTCGACGGCGACGCCGCCGGGTGGCTCCTTCTGCAGTTCCCCTTTTCCTTCGCCCCGGCGGCGTGCTGGTGGGCCCGAACGATGGTGGAGTCGATGTTGATGTCCAAGGTGATCAGCTCTCTCGCGTCAGCCCGCGCCTGGAGCGCGGTGAAGATCCGATGCGAGGTGCCGTCCGGCTGCCACCGACGAAATAAGTCGTACGCCCGGCCCCAAGGCCCGTACTTGGCGGGCAGGTCCCGCCGCGGGACGCCGGTACGGACCCGGAACCGTATGCCGTCGATAAGCTGCCTCCTGGCCCGCGTCGGCGGCCGTCCGGGCTTCTTTCCCTTCGGCAACAGCGGTTCCAGCACCGCCCATTGCGCATCCGTCAGATCTCCACGTGCCACGAAGCAAGGTCATCTCACGTTAAAGATCCACTTTCGATACACGCCCTAGGTCTGGTCGCCATCGGTTTCCTCGGCCTCGGCCAGGTTTTCACCACCGCCACAGCACTCGCCCTCGAACGCGTGCCGTACGCGGCAGGCACCGGCTCAGCCGTGCTAGGTACGGTCCAGAGCGCTTTCGGCGCGGCCGTCGCACCGTTGATGGGCATCACCGGCGGGCACACTGTGGTGCCGCTCTTCCTCGGCATGACTGCCTGCGCGTTGATCGCCGTACTCGCCCTGTTGCTGACCAGGCACCGTGGCGCAGCCACCGCTTCCTGAATCGAGCCGGGTCATGGAGCCCTCCAACTGCGTTGCCCAGGCCTGCCGTTGCGGCAGTCCCGGGCGCACGTGACGCGCGGACGCGGCGAGATCATCGGCCGCCCCGCACACTCACCCCCCGCTGGCTCAGAACCGGGGCCGTCTTCGCCGCCTTCGACGGTCAGTGGGGGAGTTGCGGTGCGGTGACGTCATCGGGTGATCGGCGTGGTGCCGGTCGCGGTAAGGGACAGCTCCCACAGTCGTGCGGCCGCATCGGGGTCGATGGCGTAGGCGCGGACGCCGCCGTCGTCCATGGGGGCATCGGGGGCGGAGATGCCGGCGATGTCGCAGTCCTCCAGGTAGAGACCGCCACGATCGGCGAGGAGAGGGGAGGTGGCGGCCCACAAGCCGGTGGCGGCGCCTTGAGAGGGGGTCTTGAAGTCGGCGGCGATCACGGTGCCGTGTGCGTCCACCCACCCGCGGTCGACTTGCTCCTGGAGCGTCATCTCCCGCTGCAGCCCGGTGATGATCTTGCCGGGGTGGACTGAGAAGGCATGGACGCCGTCTTCTCGTCCGAGGGCGTCGAGGTGTACGGCGAAGAGGGCGTTGGCAGTCTTGGCCTGGCCGTAGGAGAGCCACTTGTCGTAGCCGGTACGGAAGTGCGGGTCGTGCCAGCGGATGTCGGCAAGGGCGTGGCCGGCGGAGCTGTTGACCACGACGCGCGCACCGTCGGCGGCGGCCAGGAGCGGGTAGAGCTCGCAGGCGAGGGTGAAGTGTCCGAAGTGGTTGGCGGCGAGCTGGCTCTCCCAGCCGGGTCCGACCCGCCGTTCGGGGACGGCCATGACTCCGGCGACGGCCATGAGCAGGTCGAGAGTGGCCAGTGAGTGGCGGATGTGTGCGGCGGCGACACGCACGCTGTCGAGGTCGGTCAGGTCCATGGGGATGACCTCGCAGCCCTTCATGTCCGCAAGTGCGGCACGCGCGATGTCAGTTCGGCGTGCCGGGACGATGACGCGGGCTCCGGCGGCTGTGAGGGCACGGGTGGTTTCCAGACCGAGTCCCGGAGTAACCCCCGGTCACGACGGCGCTGGTGCCGGACAGGTCGAGGGCGGCGGTGATGTCCTGGGCGGTGCTGACGGCGGAGAAGGGCGAGCCGAGCGGCCGCTGATCAATGATGGTCATGCCGTCGAAGCTACGATCTAGAGTGAGGTCTAGATCAAGTCCTAGGCTGTGGAGCATGGCCACCACCGGGACTTCTGCACAGCCACTGAGCATCGGCGACGTGGCCGAGCAAACCGGTCTCAGCGTCCACGCGTTGCGCTTCTACGAGCGCGAGGGCCTGCTCGTCGGCCCGGTTCAGCGCACCTCCGGGCGACGGTACAGCGCCATCGACGTCGACTGGCTGTTGATCTGCGTCAAGCTGAGGGAATCCGGAATGCCACTGGCCGACCTTAAGCGGTTCGCCGAGCTCGTACGGCATGGTCCCGGCAACGAGGCGGAACGACTGCAGCTCCTCGAAGCCCATCGGCAGCGCGTGGACGCCCAGATCCAGGCGCTGGAGGAGTGCCGGTCCGTCATCACCTGGAAGGTCGGCGTCTACGCCGACCACCTCGCCCGCGGCAAGGCCGACGGACTCTGGGACCCCACGGCCTGAGACCTCACCGGAGCGTCATCAACTTCTCGCCCCGCAACATCAAGGGGCGAGGAACAACGGAACGAAAACTGGCGCCAGGTCGTGTCTCTCAACTCTTGGGTGCAGAGAGAGGGATGAAGGGCTACGCCGTGCTCGTAGACTTATGACGTGGCATTCATGAGCACCCCGCACTGCTGCTTCCTGTGATCGGAAAGCGCTGAGGGCGACGCCAAGTCGGCGTCGCCCTCCTTGGTGTGCCTGCTGCGTAAATCACGTTCCTGTGCTGCCCGTTCCTTTCTGAGGCAGTGACGCTCTGATCGCGCAGGCACGATCCCTCCCTTCACCCTTGCCAGGAGTGCCTTGTGCCTGTGTCGCTTCCCCCTGCCCTCGATCTGTCCCTCGACCTTCTGCGCTGCCCGACGTGCCGTACGCGTCGCCTGCACCCCGGCCAGGGCGCATTGCGTTGCCCGGTGGGTCACACCTTCGACATCGCCCGCCGCGGCTATGCCGGCCTCCTGACGGGTACCCGCGCCACCAGCGGTGACGATGCGGCCATGGTCCAGGCCCGGGACCGGTTCCTGTCCACCGGCGCCTACTCGCCCATCCGCGAAATCGGGGCCCGCCTGGCGGCCGACGCCGTGTCTGAGCAGGGCACGGTGGTGGACGTGGGGTGCGGCACGGGCTACTACCTGGCCGGCGTGCTCGACCAGATGCCCGGTGCCCGTGGTCTGGGGCTGGACACATCGGTGCGCGCGCTGCGCTCGGCAGCCCGTGTTCACGACCGAGCCGCTGCAGTGGCCTGGGACGTCTTCCGTCCCTTCCCGCTGGCCGGTGGGGCGGCCGATGTCGTACTGGACGTGTTCGCCCCACGCAACCCGGCCGAGTTCCACCGCGTACTGCTCCCGACCGGCCGGCTGATCGTGGTCCGGCCCACCGGGCGGCACTTGGCCGAGCTGCGTGGCCAGGTGCCTGCGATGGTCACGATCGACCCGGCCAAGGAACAGCGCCTGCGCCAGGCGCTCAACCCCTACTTCGAGGCCGTCGTCACTGAACAGGTGGAATACTCCGCGCCCCTGACCAGGCCCGATGTCCTGGACCTCGTAGCGATGACGCCGAGTGCACGCCACGTGAGCCGTGCAGAACTGGACGACGGTGGCGTCCTGCCCGATCAGGTCACTGTCTCTGTGCTGGCCACCGCCTACCGGCCTCGGTGACCCCGAGCGGGCACACGCGCCTGTTGACCGACGAGCAACGGGCAGGCCTGGCGCCCTGTCTTCGCCGCAGCGCGGGAAAGGCAGGGCGTCCGGTCGCCGACCACCGTCGCAACATCGAAGGGATCATCTATCGGTACCGCACGGGCATCCCCTGGAGAGATCTGCCCCGCGAAGCATTCGGTCCGTGGCAGACGGTGTGAAATCGCCATCGCAGGTGGGCGGCTGACGGCACCTGGGGCACGGCTCTGGCCCGGGTGACCGCCCAGGCGGACTCGATCAACGGGATCGACTGGACGGTCTCGGTCGACTCGACGATCAACCCGGCCCACCAGCACGCCACGAACACGGCTCGTGGTTCGAGTCAGTCAGCAGAGCGGCGGATCAGCCCGGCGTCACCGCACCCTCTGGCACTCCGAACCACTCCTCCAGCGCCTCCGCCAGCCCGGCCGTCGACGTCAGCGCGTGCGCCCTCGCGTCGGCCGCCCAGGCCGTGAAGCCGTCCGGACGGACGAGGACCGCCGCCAGGTCCGGGCGAGACGGGCAGCCGGCCGTCAGGGTGTCGACGCGGCCGGCATATCCCGCAGCGAGCGCCCGGAGTTCCGGGTCGTCGGTGAGGTCGAGCAGGAGCGCCCGGCCGCCGTGGAGGTGGTCCGCGAGGCGGCCGCCGTCGGTGAGTTCGAGGTCAGGGGTGCTGCGGCCGGTCAGCGGGTGCTCGCCCGGCAGCTCGTACCGCACCCCTGCGCTGTTGAGCCGCGCGGTGAGGTACGTGGTGCCCACGACCGTCCCCGCCAGGTCGCTGACGATCTCGCGCAGGGCCCGGGACTGCGGGTCCGGGCGCATGGCCGCGACCTGGGACCGGGTCCAGTCCAGGACCCCGGCACCGACCGGGTGCCGCTCGGAGGTGTACGTGTCCAGCAGCCCTTCCGGCGCCCGGCCGCCGATCACCGCGGCGAGCTTCCAGCCGAGGTTCATCGCGTCCCCGATCCCCAGGCTCAGCCCCTGGCTCCCGAACGCGGAGTGCACATGCGCCGCGTCGCCCGCCAGCAGCACCCGGCCCTTGCGGTACTCGGTGACCTGGCGGGCGTGGTCGGTGAAGCGGGTCGCGGTCCGCACCCCAGTGATCGTGACGTCCACGCCGGATACGCGGCGCAGCCGAGCCTGGAGGTCCTCGGCGGTGACCGGCGCGTCCCGGTCGGCCGGCGGGCCGTCGAACTCCACGGTGACGACGCGGCCCGGCATCGGCCCGTGGGCATACACCCCGGTGTCCGTGGCGGTCCAGCCGACCTTCAGGTCCTCGGCGCCGGTCACCTCCACGACCGCCTGGTGACACGTGATCTCCGGGTCCGTACCGGGAAATTCGAACCCTGCGAGCTTGCGGACCGCGCTGCGGCCGCCGTCGCAGCCCACGAGCCAGCCGGCGCGTATGGTCCCGTGGCTGGTCCGCACGGTGACGGCCCCGTCGTCCGCGTCGAAGCCGGTCAGCTCCACTCCCCGGCGCACGTCGACGCCGAGTTCGTCCGCCCGCCCGCCGAGCAGCCGCTCGATGTCCTGCTGCGCCACGAAAGCGATCTCGGCGGCGGGTCCGGCGTCGCCGAGGCCCGGTTCCGTACGGTCGACGAGGTCGGCGCGCAGCATGATTCCGGCGAAGTGCCCGACGATCCCGAGCCCTTGGCCCGCGGCCCCGCCTCCGTCGCCGCCGTTCCGCTCGCGCAGGAATGACTGGAAGCGGTCCATCGTCTGCCGCTGCACCTCGGCCAGCGCCGGCAACATGCCTCGGCGGTAGAGCGCCTCGGCGCTGGGCGTAGTGATCGCCCCGCCCTTGATCGTCGGGTCCACTTCGGTGAGACGCTCCAGGACGGCCACCCGCGCGCCTCCGAGCCGGAGCTCGCAGGCCAGCATCAGTCCGACCGGGCCGCCTCCGGCCACCACTACGTCTACGTCATAGTCCATGGCGCCGACTATGACCGAGGGCCAGAGGAGCCAAAAAGCCGACGAGGTGTCAAGGGACCAGCCCCGGGAGGGGAATGGGGCCGGCACGGTCAGCGCTGAGAGCAATTTGCTTTACAGGACCATGCCGCCCTCTGGAGTATGGGAGAAATCCGCGCCGGCGATGTCGTCAATGCCGCCTGTGATGCGCTGGTCGCCGGACTGACAGCCCCGGTCTGCGGATCCTCGCCGCTCGCACGCGCGCCGAGGCGGACTACGACGTCCACGACCTGCTTCCCGCAGCACTCGCCGAACTCGGCCTCACCTTCTGTCCGGTCGGCAGCGAGGCCGGTCAGGAAGCCGCCGCCCGAGCCCTCGCACGCCGTATGGTCGCCGGAGAGCTCACGCCTCGGGAGTTCACCTTCCGGATACACCAGCGCCACGGACATGAGCTGCCCCTGACCGAGCGGCTCGCCGAACTCGACGATGAGTACGACGTCCTCGAATACGGCGACAGAACCGTGGACCAGGTCGATGCCGAGGTCACGGCCGAAGCCTGCCGTATCGCAGCCCACCCCACGGTTCCCGATGAACCCACAGATACGCCCAGTTGATGCATACAGAAAGACTCGCGAGTTCCCGCTTAACAGGCTTCGGTTTCCCTGAACCCACGCGGGCCTCTAGGGGGTTGATACCGGTGGGCTCGCGTATTCAACTGTCACGAGTTCTCCGGATTGCCGGCTCCTCCGGCTGCAGAGAGTGACGTTTGTTCTGGCGGCGAATGCACCTGTTCTTGGGCGGCGAATGCACCGGCGATGGTTGAGCGCGAACTCACCGGTGTCAGGCCCCTCATCGTGGCCTCGTCGACCTGGCACCCAGCCTGCCGCCCGGGGGTGACCAGGCGAAACGCGAGGTCCGATACCCGCCAGACTCGGCTGCCGCCGTACTGCAGTCTGACGGAGGTGGTCGTGCTCCGGGCCCGGCCGACCCCACTGATATCACCTCTCCGAGAAAGGTCTCTCCATGTCTTCCCGTCTGGACTCCAAGGTCTTCGTCGTCACCGGCGGCTCCTCCGGCATCGGCCTCGCCGTCGCGCGGCGACTCGCGTCGGAAGGTGCCGCCGTCGTCATCGGCGCCCGTCGCAAGGACATCGGTGAAGGAGCTGCCGGGAGCATCCGGGCCACGGGTGGCAGGGCCCTCTTCGTTCCCGCCGATGTCTCCGTCGAGGCCGACGCCGCTGCGCTGGTCACGGCGGCGCTCTCCGAATTCGGCAGCCTGGACGGGGCGTTCAACAACGCCGGCTCCATCAACGCCTCCGGCCCGGTGTCCAGTATCGACGGCGCCGACTGGAACGCCGAGATCGCACAGAACGTCACCAGCGTCTTCAACTGCCTCAAGCACCAGATACCGGAGGTGCTCAAGACCCGCGGGGCGATCGTCAACAATGCCTCCAACATGGGGGTCGTCGCGCTGCCTGGCGTCGCCCCGTACGTCGCCGCAAAGCACGCGGTCGTGGGCCTGACCCGGGCCACCGCGCTCGAAGTTGCCGAACAGGGCGTGCGTGTCAACGCCATCACCACCGGTGGCGTCGACACGCCGCTGGCCCGCACCTCGATGCTGACCAGCGACGAGGCCGTCGAGCAGATCTCGGCAATGCACCCGGTGAACCGCATCGCCCGGCCCGAGGAGATCGCCCCGTTCGTGGCATTCCTGCTGAGCGACGATGCCTCGTTCATCACCGGCGCAGCGCTCGCGATCGACGGCGGATTCACAACCCGCTGACCGCCTACCGGTGGGCTCTCTGTTCTGCCAGCGGCAGAACACCGGCCGGGCCGGGCTCGACGATCACTACAGTCCAGTCTCATGACGACGATCACGAGGCGCACGGTCGAGTACCCGGCCGACGGTTTGACGATGATCGGGCACCTCGCGCTCCCGGCCGGTGTCGACCGCCGGCCCGCGGTGCTCCTCGGACCAGAGGGCATGGGGCTCAGCGACGTCGAGCGCCGTCGGGCCGATGCTCTCGCCGAGCTGGGATATGTCGCGCTGGCCTTCGACCTTCACGGCGGGCGCTACTTGGGCGACCCCGAGGAGATGCTGGCCCGTTGCGTGCCACTGCTCGCTGATCCCGACCGGATGCGGGGCATCGGCCATGCGGCGCTCGACGTGTTGCGCACCGAACCGCGGACCGACCCCGACCGGATCGCCGCCGTCGGTTACGGCACCGGGGGCGCCATCGGGCTGGAACTCGGGCGTGATGGCGTCAGCCTGCGCGCGATCGGGACAGTCAACGCACTGACCACGGGCCGACCGGGCGAGGCGGAGCGCATCCGCTGCCCGGTGTGGGCCGGGGTCGGGTCGGAAGACCCGATCATGCCGCCCGCGCAACGGAACGCGTTCACGGCTGAGATGCAGGCCGGGGGCATCGACTGGCGCCTCACGGTCTACGGCGGCGCCTTGCACGCCTTCCACCACCCGCCGGTCGTCCACCCCGCCGTCCCCGGCGTCGGCTACCACCCATGGCACGCACAGCGAGCCTGGCGCGACGTCGTCGACCTGCTCGCCGAGTGCCTGCCCGTGACGGAGGACCTGGGGGCATGACCCAGGTAAGGATGCCGGCGCCGGACCTGGTCGGCGTCGGACACTGACAGTGCAGCAGCCTCGGCGAGATCGCCGAGAAGACCGGCACCCCAAAGACCTCCCTGCACCGCTACCTCCAGGGATAGTCGTTCAGGAATCGGCGATGCCGCCTGCCTGTGTCGCCGAACGCCCGACATGTCCGACGAGCTGTCCGCCGTGCACCAGAAGCGACCGCCGTACGGTGCCATCGTGGCCTCGATCCGCTCGATGTGCTCGGCTGTCTCCGGGCCGACCTAGACATCCTCCAGGTAGCCGATCACGTACGCGTGCGGCGCCGTCATGTCGGCACCTTGTCCAGGAAACCGCGTACGTCGTGGATCCGACCTGACTCGTCCAGCACCAGGACGTCGAATCCGATCACCAGCGGCTCGGCTCCCTCCGGGCCCAGGCCCCAGCGGAAGCGCACCTGGCGATGGTGGGCGTCGATCTCGCCGAGCTGGGTGAACACGTATCCCGGAAACTGCGCCTGGACGCCATCGACGACCGCCGCGATCCCCTCGTGGCCGCAGACCTCGGCCATCGGATCGGTGTAGGTGACGTCGGGCGACCAGTGCGCGGATATCAACGTCGCACGCTCGCCACCGGTCGCGTTCCAGCTGGCCAGGTATTTCTGGACGATGTCCTTCATGGTCGATTTCTCCTGTTCGTTTCGATCGGCTGGTGTCCGGCATCCTGGCCCGGGCCGGCCGTCCGAGCCATGACCTCACAGGTCATGGCTGCCAGGACACGGCTCCGTAGACTCATGGCATGAGCCTTGCAGCCGAAGTCCCGCCGGTAGGTGCGCTGTTGCGGACCTGGCGCGAGCGACGCCGGCTGAGCCAGCAGGAACTGTCCAACCGATCGCGGGTCTCCACCCGGCATCTCAGCCGGGTGGAGACCGGCAAGGCGCACCCGACCCCGGAGATGCTCATGCGCCTCTCCGACAACCTGGATGTGCCGCTGCGGGATCGCAACCGGATCCTGTTGGCCGCCGGCTACGCACCGCGCTATCCGGATCGCCAATTGGACGACGCGTCGATCGCGGTAGTGATGGACGGTCTGCGCCGACTCCTCGACGCGCACCTGCCCTACCCCGCACTGCTGCTTGACGACCAGTGGGACATCGTCGACACCAACGCTGCCGTTGATCAGCTGCTGACCGGTTGCGCACCGGAGTTGCTGGAGCCGCCGATCAATGTGGTCCGGGTATGTCTCCATCCCGACGGGCTGGCCGACCGGATCAGCAATCTCACGGAGTGGGGCAGCCATCTACTGAAGCAAGTGAGCCACCGTGCCGAGCGCACCCATGACCAGCGCCACCACGAGCTGGTCACGGAGATCGCCGGATACCTCGACAGACCCGATGCCGCCACCCCCCTCGCAGGGCCAGTGATCACCCTCGAAATCGATGTCGACGGCAACCCGCTCCGGTTCTTCAGCACCTCCGCCACCCTCAGCACCGCCACGGATACAGCCTTGGAAGGGCTGCATCTGGAGACGTTTCTGCCGGCCGACGACGCGACCCGACGCCGGTTCGATCGGCCGTAGACCATGCCAGCAGGGTCCCGCCGCAGACCCGGCTGACGGCGTCGGCAGGACGTTCATCGTTGTCATCGTTGATCCGGCGCCTGAAAAGATTCAGTCACCCCACGTCGCGGAGCCGAAGAAGGTATGCGGCAGTCAGCGCAACGGCACGGTCCTCGTCATGTGACAGCTCCACGAGGGCACGTGACGCCGTCGTCCCCGGAATGTCCGCCAGCGCTTGGGTCAGCCGCCCGCGCGCAGGTGCCGGGGCGGTGTCGTCGGCAAGGCGATCGACGAGCCCGGTCGCGATCTGATCTGCCGTCACGGTGTCGCCCGCCAGCACGCTCAGCGCATCGGCCGCATCGGTGTCGTTCCTTCCCTCCACGATCATGTCGATGAGCACCGGAACCGCATCAGCCACACCCCGTGTACCGAGCGCCAGAGCCGCATACCCGCGGACCACGGCGTCGGGGTTCGCAAGGGCATCCCGCAGCTGCGCGGTCGCTTCATCGCAAGGCATCTCGACGAGGGCCTGAACGGCACGCTCCCGCACCGCGGCCACCGGTGAGCTGAGGCCCTCTGCCAGCAGTGCCAGGGCGTCGTCGTCCGATCGCGCCAACGCCCATCGCAGGGCCCCCGCGACGTTCGGATCCGTCTCGCCGAGCGCCGCCTCGACCAGGGCCTCCACCGGCACCGGAACCTCGTCGCCCGAGGAGAGAACCGCGCGCTGGCGCGCGTCGGCGCTCTTCGACCCCAGTGCTTGGAGGAGCGCAACGACCTGAAGCACGTCCTGCCAGCCGGCCGGGTCCGCGGCATGGATCCGGCGGAGCCGCGTGAGCAGCTCGGTCTCCGCCGCGATGCGATCGCGCGTCTGACGGGTGAGGTCGCCGACGAGCGCCGAAGGCGTGAAACCGGGATCGTCGAGGGCGCGCCCGATCTCACGCAGCGACAGGCCCAACGAGCGCAGGCTCTCGATGTGGAAGATCCGCCGGATGTCCTGTGCGGAGTACTCCCGATAACCGGATCCCGTACGGCCCGAAGGCCGCACGAGGCCCAGTGATTCGTAATGCCGGAGCATCCGGGCACTGACCCCGGACCGTCTCGCCACCTCACCGATCAACACAGTTCTTATCGTCCGTCCTGAGGGACCCCGGCGAGGGCCAGGACGCGCTTGGCCTCCTCGATCGCCAGCTCGAATCCGGCGTCGGGGTCCCGCAGCAGCCGTTGTGTGGCGAGCGCGTGCGCACGCACACCCGGGTCATCAGCCGTCGTCGCGTCGTGCAGGGCCGGCCCGGCCACTTCACCCAGCGCCACCAGCGCCTGACTGAGACTCAGCTGCGTCTCCCGCTCACCGCGCCCGAGCTGCGTCGCCAGGACCGTGGCCAGGGCGGGCTCCTCGCCTTCCGGCACGAGCAGGACCGCGGCCCGCCAGGCGCTGCGCGCCACCTCGTCGTCAGCGTCGGACAACAGTGCCCGGGTGATCGCCGGCCACGCCTGCCGGTCCCCGATCTTGGACAGGGTGTGCAACGCCTGGCTGCGTGCCTGCGCACGCTCGGAACGGACCTCGTGGAGCAGCTCGGGGAGCGTCAGGGACACCGGGTGACGGGTGAGCGCCCAGGTCAGCATGTCGCGGACGAAGAACTCGGGCTCGATCGCGCATCGTTCGATGAGCTTGTCGACGAAGCACGGGTCGGGCGCCGAGCCGACCGCCAGAGCAGCCCGCAGTCGTACGGACGAACGACTGTCCTCTAGCGCCTGGAGCGCTCGTGTTGCATCCGCGTCCCCACTTGTCATGGTCATCGGGACCACCTCCTTGGGAAGCAGTCAAGACCTTGTCACCGTGTCAAGGTCAATCGGGTCGGCTGCCCGATCACGAGTCATTGAGAGGACGCCCCCGGGTGTGCGCCAGATGGCCCGGCTCCAGGTGCTCGATAATCGCGGCGCGGTTGGGTGCGGCGTAGGCGCGCGGCAGGTCGGGCACCCGCCATGCGGCCTTGTTCAGTCGGTGAGCTCCGGGAAGTCCTTCATCGCATCTCTGGGCTCGATCGGTCGGCGGCCTCGGCTTGGGTGCGGGGGCGACGTACGGCGGGCGCACTCACCAGGTCGAGGCGCTTGTTCATGTCCAAGCGGAAGGTGCCGTAACAGTACGGTTTGACGTCGGATCAGAACAGCGCGGTCAGGCCGCGCCGGTCGCTCAGCTTCTCGGCGTGCACCTTGTCCGGGCCGTTCAGGGCGCCGTCCTTGCCGTAGTGGAGCACGGTGTTCGCACTGTTTCATGAGCCGACCTGCGCGTCCGTGCGACCGACAGGCATCCGCATACCTGCCGGACTCTGCATCTTCCACGGCACACATGGCGCGGCGTCGCCCGGCCCGCGCACTCGGGCGATCAGCCCCGCCAATCGGTCGGGGCGTATGTCTCGGAAGGGTGAGGTGCGGGCTCCGCCACCCCGCTGCGCGGCTCGCGCTGGTCGATGATCGCAGGCGGTTGACGAACCGCGGTTCCCAGGGCCGCACCGTCCACCGGAGCCCGGAAAGACCACCGGGGCCCGGAAAGACCGCCGCACCCCGGAAAGACCACCGCAGCCCCCAAAGGCCACCGCCACCCGGAAAGGCCGCCCATGCGCATCCTGCTCGTTGCCGGCAGCTTCAACAGCCTCACCCAGCGCGTCCTGGTCGAGTTGCGCGACCGCGGGCACACCGTTCCCGTAGAGGTCACCCCCGACGGGGCCGCCGTGCGCGAGGCCGTGGCGCGCCATGCACCCGATCTGGTCGTCGCCCCCATGCTGAAGACCGTCGTGCCCCGCGACGTGTGGACGGCGCACCGTTGCCTGATCGTCCACCCGGGGCCCGTGGGCGACCGGGGACCGTCCTCGCTGGACCACGCGATCCGCGACGGAGTCGAGGAGTGGGGCGTCACCGTCCTCCAGGCCGACGAGGAGATGGACGCCGGCGACGTCTGGGCGTCCGCGAGCTTCCGCGTTTCGGAGGTCGGCAAGAGCGATCTGTACCGCAATGAGCTGTCCGACGCCGCGGTGGCCGCCGTGCTCCTCGCCGTCGAGAGGGTCGCCGGCGGGGCGACACCGCGTCCGCAGACCGGCGAGATCCGCGTCCGGCCCGCTGTCCGCCAGGCGGAGCGTCGGATCGCGTGGGACGAGGACACCACCGAGACCGTTCTGCGCACGCTGCGGGCCGCCGACTCGCAACCCGGTGTACGGGACCGGCTGCTCGGCGCCGAGTGGTTCCTGCACGGCGGTCACGCGGAAGACGGGCTGAGCGGGCGGCCCGGTTCGCTGCTGGCCACCCGCGCGGGCGCGATCTGCCGAGCCACCGTGGACGGCGCCGTGTGGATCCCCGAACTGCGCGCCCGCACCGGCCCCGGCAGACCGCGTGCCTGCAAGCTCCCCGCCACCCTGGCTCTCGCGGGCCGGTTGCCCGAGCTCCCCGAACTGCCGGCACCCGCCGACCCGGCGCCAGGCCGGCGGACCTGGTCCGACATCCGGTACCGCGAGCAGGGACCCGTCGGCTTTCTGTCCTTCGCGTTCCCCGGCGGGGCCATGAGCACCGACCAGTGCCGCCGCCTGCTGGACGCCTATACGGAAGCCCGCACGCGCCCCACCTCCGTGCTCGTGCTCGGCGGGCAGCGCGACTTCTTCTCCAACGGCATCCATCTGAACGTCATCGAGGCGGCCGCCGACCCCGCCGCCGAGTCCTGGGCCAACATCAACGCCATGAACGACCTGGTCGAGGCGGTCCTGACCACGAACGACCGGCTCGTCGTGAGCGCGATCGGCGGCAACGCCGCCGCGGGCGGAGCGATGCTCGCCCTCGCCGCCGACGAGGTCTGGTGCCGGTCGGGAACGGTGCTCAACCCGCACTACCGACGGATGGGCCTGTACGGATCGGAGTACTGGACCCGCACGCTCCCGGGGAGGGTGGGCGCACCCCTCGCCGCGCGGCTGACCCAGGAGGCCCGGCCGGTCTCCGCCGCGGCCTCGTACGACATGGGTCTCGTCGACCGGGTCGTCGACTGCGGACCCGGGGAGTTCGGCGGCGAGATCACCCGGCTCGCCCTCCACCTGGCATCCCGTGACGGGATCCAGGCGCGGATCGCGGCGAAGAAGGCCGCGTACGAGCGCCGTGAGGCCATTGCGCCTCTTGCCGCCCACCGAAAGCAGGAGCTCTCCCGGATGCGGCGGATCTTCGACGACCCCGCCGCGAGCTACCACGCACTGCGCCGGGCCTTCGTCCGTAAGGAAACCCCGGGCGCGCCCCGGCCGGACGGCCCCGGGGCGCCCCCACCCGATGGCCCAGGTACGGCCCCTCCAAATGGCCCCGGCGCACTCCCTCCGAACGGCCCCGGCGCACCCCCGCCGAACGGCCCCGGTGCGGGCGCGACGCGATCCACGGGCTGTTAAGCAGGACGTAGGCCCGGTATGAGGCCTTTGCCCCCACCCCTCCTCAGGAGGCGACACAGCAGGAGGCGACACATGAGCCCAGTAAAACCGGCCCCGGTCGAGGACCAGGGTGCCGCACCCGGCAGCGAAGAGAAGCCGATCCACATCCTCTGGATCAACGCGGGTCTGAGCTGCGACGGCGACTCGGTCGCCCTGACCGCCGCCATGCAGCCCAGCATCGAGGAGATCGCCCTCGCGGGGCTGCCAGGGCTGCCCAGGATCGCGGTCCACTGGCCACTGATCGACTTCGAATGCGGCCCGGTGGGCGGCGCCGACACGTTCATCGAGTGGTTCTTCAAGGGCGAGCGGGGCGAGATCGACCCGTTCGTACTGGTCGTCGAGGGGTCGATCCCGAACGAGGCCATCAAGCAGGAGGGCTACTGGTGCGGCTTCGGCGACGACCCGGAGACCGGCCAGCCCATCACCACCAGCGAGTGGATCGACCGCCTTGCCCCCAAGGCCCTCGCGGTGGTCGCGATCGGCACCTGCGCCACGTACGGCGGCATCCACGCCATGGAGGGGAACCCGACCGGCGCGATGGGAGTCCCGGACTATCTCGGCTGGGACTGGAAGTCCCACGCCGGCATCCCCATCGTGAACGTGCCCGGCTGCCCCATCCAGCCGGACAACTTCGCGGAGACGCTGACCTACCTGCTCTATCAGGCGGTCGGCTCCGCGCCCATGATCCCGCTGGACGACAAGCTCCGTCCGACCTGGCTGTTCGGGGCGACCGTGCACGAGGGCTGCGACCGGGCCGGCTACTACGAGCAGGGCCAGTTCGCCTCGACGTACGACTCGCCCGAGTGCCTGGTGAAACTCGGCTGCTGGGGCCCCGTCGTCAAGTGCAACGTCCCCAAGCGCGGCTGGATGAACGGTGTCGGCGGGTGCCCGAACGTCGGCGGCATCTGCATCGCGTGCACGATGCCCGGATTCCCGGACAAGTTCATGCCGTTCATGGACGAACCTCCCGGCGCGAAGGTCTCCAGCGGAGCCAGCGGCGTGTACGGCTCCGTCATCCGCCGACTGCGGACCATCACGGCCAGGACCGTGGACAAGGAGCCGAAGTGGCGGCACACCGGCGAGCGCGTCACCACCGGCTACCGGCCGCCCTGGTGACGTGACGTCATCGCACCACCCCGCAGGCCCACCGACCAACCCACTGTTCGCGAAGTCGAAGAGTTGACGAAGGGCAGCACAGCGACCATGGCACCTCCGACGAAGACGAAGACGAAGGCTGACGGCTCCGGACTGGTGGAGATGGCTTGGGACCCCATCACTCGGATCGTCGGCAGCCTCGGCATCCACACGAAGATCGATTTCAAGCAGAAGCGCGTCGCGGAGTGCTACAGCACGTCCTCCGTGTTCCGCGGCTACAGCGTCTTCATGAGGGGCAAGGACCCCCGCGACGCGCACTTCATCACCAGCCGTATCTGCGGTATCTGCGGTGACAACCACGCGACCTGCTCCGTGTACGCGCAGAACATGGCGTACGGCGTGAAGCCCCCGAACCTCGGTGAGTGGATCATCAACCTCGGCGAGTCCGCGGAGTACATGTTCGACCACAACATCTTCCAGGAGAACCTGGTCGGGGTCGACTACTGCGAGAAGATGGTCCGCGAGACCAACCCCGGCGTCCTGGAGCTGGCCGAGCGCACCGAGGCACCGCACGCCGCCGAGCACGGCTACCGCACGATCGCGGACATCATGCGCTCCCTCAACCCCCTCGAGGGCGAGTTCTACCGCGAGGCGCTTCAAGTCAGCCGCTACACCCGGGAGATGTTCTGCCTCATGGAAGGGCGGCACGTCCACCCCTCCACCCTCTACCCCGGCGGTGTCGGCACGGTCGCGTCCGTGCAGCTCTTCACCGACTACATGAGCCGCCTCATGCGCTACGTGGAGTTCATGAAGCGCGTCGTACCGCTCCACGACGACCTCTTCGACTTCTTCTACGAGGCGCTGCCCGGTTACGAGGAGGTCGGCCGCCGCCGTGTGCTGCTCGGCTGCTGGGGCGCACTCAACGACCCCGAGCACTGCGACTTCACCTACGCCAACATGACCGACTGGGGCCGGCGGATGTTCGTCACCCCCGGCGTCATCGTCGACGGCAAGCTGGTGACCAACGACCTCACCGAGATCAACCTCGGCATCCGCATCCTGCTCGGCAGCTCGTACTACGACGACTGGGAGGGCCAGGAGCAGTTCGTCACCCACGATCCGCTGGGCAACCGGGTCGACCCGCGCCACCCGTGGAACCAGCACACCATCCCGGCCCCGCAGAAGCGGAACTTCGACGACAAGTACAGCTGGGTCATGTCCCCGCGCTGGTTCGACGGCAAGGACCACCTGCCCCTGGACACCGGCGGCGGCCCCCTCGCACGCCTGTGGTCCACCGCGCTCTCCGGCCTCGTCGACATCGGCTACGTCAAGGCCACCGGGCACAGCGTCGTCATCAACCTCCCCCGCACGATGACCAAGCCCGAAACCACCTTCGAGTGGCGGATCCCGAAGTGGAGCAACGCCCTGGAGCGCAACCGCGCCCGGACCTACTTCCAGGCGTACGCGGCCGCCGTCGCCCTGCACTGCGCCGAGAAGGGCCTGGAGGAGGTCCGCGCCGGACGCACGCAGACGTGGGAGAAGTTCGAAGTACCGGACGAAGCCATCGGCGTCGGCTTCACCGAGGCCGTACGCGGCGTTCTCTCGCACCACATGGTCATCAGGGACGGCAAGATCGCCAACTACCACCCCTATCCGCCGACGCCCTGGAACGCCTCCACCCGGGACACGTTCGGAACCCCCGGCCCGTACGAGGACGCGGTGCAGAACACCCCGATCTTCGAGGAGAACACGCCCGAGAACTTCAAGGGCATCGACATCATGCGCGCCGTGCGCAGCTTCGACCCCTGCCTGCCGTGCGGCGTCCACATGTACACCGGCAGCGGCAGGACCGTGAAGCAGATGCACGTGCCCACCGGCCTGAGCGGCCTGGCCGGATGAGCGCGACCACCGCCGAACAGGCGGGCCGCCGGGTAGAGGAAGTCCTGGACCGGCTGGCCGAGAACGGCGACACAGAGGCCTGCGCGGCCGCGGAGGAAGTCGTACGCGTCCTCATGGAGTTCTACGGCAGCGGCATCGCCCGCGTCGTCGACCTCCTCGGGCGCCCCGCCGCCCGTCCGCCCGCCGACCCGATGGGCCCGCTGCTCGCGGACGAACTCGTCGCCAGCCTCCTCAACCTGCACGGACTGCACCCCGAGGACGCGCCGACCCGTATCGACCGCGCCCTGTCCGCCCTGCCGCAGCCCGTGGAGAACGCCGGATTCGACGCGGCGACGGGCGTGCTGCGGCTGAGGGCCACCGCCTCGACCGGCTGCGGTTGTTCCAGCACCCAGGACTCCGTCCGGCAGGCGGCCGTGGACGCCCTCGCCTGCTTCGCGCCCGAGGTCACCGGCGTCGAGCTGGAGAGCGCAGCCCCACGCGAACCGGCGCTGCTCCAGATCGGTCCCCGTCCGTCCCTCGTGGGCGCGGACGGCCGCACGTCGGCGGCCCTGTGAACGGGCCGCCGGACAGTGCCGTGCGGCCCCCTCGGCCCACCGGCCTGCGCCGCTTCACCACCCCCCGTCCGCCCCGCGAGGAGCGCTGCGAACTGTGCGGCGCCAGGCTCGCGGCCGAGGAACGTCACCCGCACCTCGTCGACATCGACAAACGGGCCCTGGTCTGCGCCTGCGGCCCGTGCGCACAGCTCATGGACCGCTCCGCCGCCTCCCCGGGGCGGTTCCGGGCGGTCCCCGGCCGCTACCTCAGCGACCCCGACCACCAGATCGACGACCAGGCCTGGGACTCGCTGCGGATCCCGGTCTCGGTCGCGTTCTTCTTCCGCAACTCCACCCTCGACCGGCCGGTGGTGCTCTACCCGAGCCCCGCCGGCGCCACCGAGAGCGAACCGGACGAAGAGACCTGGCGCTCCGTCCTCGCCGCCACCCGCCTCGCCGACCGGCTCGAACCCGACGTCGAGGCCCTGCTCCTGCGCCGCCACGAGGGCCGCACCGAATGCTTCCTCGTGCCGATCGACCTCTGCTACGAACTGGTGGGCCGCATGAGACTGCGCTGGCAGGGCTTCGACGGAGGCGCGGAGGCGCGGGCGGACCTCGACGACCTCTTCACCCAAATCTGCGGCCGGGCCCGCGAGTTGGAGGGGAGCCGGCCGTGACCGACTTCTCCTTCGCCTGCACCGACGTCCGCGCCGACGCCTACGCCGCCGGACCCACGCTCGTGTTCCGGCTGCGGATCACCGCCACCGGCGGCACCCGGGTCCACGCCATGGCTCTGCGCTGCCAGATCCGTATCGAACCCGCCCGGCGCGGCTACGACGACCAAGAGGCCGCGGCCCTCGGCGACCTCTTCGGCGAGCGCTCCCGGTGGGGCAGCAGCCTCAACCCGGTCCAGTTCGCCAACGCCTCCGTCATGGTGCCCGGCTTCACCGGCGAGATCGAGACCGACCTCGTCGTGCCCTGCACCTACGACACCGACATCGCCGCGTCCCGCTACCTCCGGGCGCTCTCCGACGGCGAGGTCCCGCTGCTCCTGCTCTTCTCCGGCACCGCCTTCACCGGCGCCGGCGGCTTCCACGTCGAGCCCGTTCCCTGGGACAAGGAGGTCTCCCACCGAATGCCCGTGAAGGTCTGGCGGGAGATGATCGACCAGCACTTCCCCGGCTGCGGATGGATCCGGCTCCCGGGCGACGCGATGGACGCCCTGCTCGCCTACCGCTCGCGCCTCGCCCTCCCGTCCTGGGAAGCCACCGTCGACTCCCTGCTCGAAGCGGCCGGGGAGACGACACGATGACCACCGTCGCCTTCACCCCCGGCACCGAGGCACGGTTCGCCGTCGCCCGGCACGTCGCCGACGCCGTCCTCTTCGAGGGGTACGTGCTCTACCCGTACCGCGCTTCCGCCGCGAAGAACCGGCTCCGCTGGCAGTTCGGCGTACTGGTGCCACCGTCCTGGAGCGCCGCCGCCGAGGAGCACGACTTCCAGCTCACCGAGTGCCTCATGGAGCCCAGGACCGGCGCCGAACTCGCCGTGGAGGTCCGCTTCCTGCGCGCCCAGCGGCGTACCGTCGAGGAACTGTGCGCGGACGGGAGCTTCGCTCCGACCGCCGAACTCTCCCTGGCCGACCGGGTTCTGGTGGCCTGGGATGAGGGCGTCGAGGAACGCGTCACCCTCGTCGTCCCCGTCGGCGACCTCAGGGGCGACGGCACCACCCTGCCCTTCACCCGGTGCGCCGCCGAGGAAGTGGAAGAGGTCACCGACACCGACGGACGCGTCCTAGGCCGGCTCGTACGCCGACGCGAGGAGATCAGCGGCACCGTCAGGATCTCGGCGGCCGAACTCGACGGCCCGTACCGCGTCGAGCGCCTCTCGGTGACCGTCGAGAACACCAGCGCCTGGACCGCCGAGCCGGACACCGACCGCCACGCGGCCCTTCCGTACTCCCTCGTGGCCACCCACACGCTGCTCCGGCTCGACGGCGGCTCGTTCCTGTCGATGACCGACCCGCCGGAATGGGCCAAGGGCCCCGTCAACGCCTGCCGCAACCTGCACACGTGGCCCGTCCTGGCCGGCGAACCCGGCCGGGACGACCTGATGCTCTCCTCACCGATCATCCTGGAGGACCATCCGGCCATCGCGCCCGAGAGCCCCGGCGCCCTCTACGACGCGACCGAGATCGACGAGATCCTCGCCCTGCGCACCGCTGCCCTCACCGACGAGGAGAAACGCGAGGCCAGAGGCACCGACCCCCGCGCGGCGGCGGTGATCGACCTCGCGGACACCATGCCGCCCGAGGTCCTGGAACGTCTGCACGGAGCGGTACGCAGCCTCCAGAGCGTCACCGGCCCCCCGAAGCAGGCCTCGAACATCCTCGAACCGGACACCCCCTGGTGGGACCCCGGTGGCGACACCGGCGTCGACCCGGGCAGCGACCACGTCCTCGTCGACGGACGCGCGGTCCGCGCGGGCAGCCGGGTCGTCCTGCGTCCACGGCTGCGCCGCACGGACGCCCAGGACCTCTTCCTCGACGGACACACAGCCCTGGTCGAGGCCGTCCTCCACGACGTCGACGGCGGAGTCCACATCGCGGTGACCGTCGAGGACGACCCGGGCGCCGACATCCGCCGCGAACAGGGCCGGTTCCTCTACTTCCAGGCCGACGAGGTCGAAGCCCTGGAGGACGTGTGAACGGCCAAGCGCCCGAGGTCCGGACGACCGGCACGAACCGCACCCTCGTGGCCGGGGTGGGCAACATCTTCCTCGGTGACGACGGCTTCGGCGTGGAGACCCTGCGACGGCTCAGCCGCGAGGAACTCCCGGCCTCCGTCGAACTGTCCGACGTCGGGGTCCGGGGCGTCCACCTCGCCTATGAACTCCTCGACGGCTGGGACACCCTCGTCCTCGTCGACGTCACCGCCCGCGGCGGCGAACCGGGGACGCTCTATCTGATCGAGCCCTCGGCCGACGGTGACCGTGCCCGCGCCGCCGAGCCCGCGCCGCTCGACGGCCACCGGATGACGCCGGACGCCGTACTCGCCTTGCTCGACACCCTGTGCGCGGGAACCGGGGCCGCGCCGCCACGGCGGATCCTCGTCGTCGGCTGCGAACCGGCCTGCCTCGACGAGGGCATCGGGCTCAGCCCACAGGTCGCGGCGGCCGTGCCCGAGGCGGTGCGCATGGTGACCGAACTGGTCCACCAGGAAGCCGTCGTATGAAGAGCGAAGAAGCCGTCGTATGAAGACCGAAGCCCTCGTATGAAGACCGAAACGGAGAGCACCATGCACAGGAACGTCCTCGGCGCCGCCTTCGCCGCCACCGCTGCCCTCGCCGCCGTGGCCGTCGGCATCGCAGTCCTCCCCGACGTCCGGCGCTATCTGCGCATCAGCAGGATGTGACACCGCCGCGGGCCCGACGGTGGCGGCTGCACCGTTGGGACGACGCTGCCGTCCGGTCCTGGCGCGCCGGGCGGGCCTGAGCCGCCACCCGTTGTTCGCTGATGACGGTTCGCTGATGACGCCCGAGACCCGCCGCCGCGCACAGGACGGAGACCGATGCACGAGATGTCCCTCGCGGTCGCCGTCGTCGACCAGGTCGAGACCGCGGCGGAGTCCCGCGGGGCCGTCGGAGTCAGCAGCATCGTGCTGGACGTGGGCGAGCTGGCCGGCGTCGTCGCCGACGCCCTCGCCTTCTGCTTCGAACTCGCCTGCGCCGGAACCATTGTTGAGGGCGCCGAGCTGATCACCCGTACCGTCCCGGGCACCGCGCGCTGCGAACCGTGCGCCGAGGACTGGGCGGTCGGAATGCCGCCCCGGCTGCTCTGTCCCGGGTGCGGCGCCGCAGCCGGCGACCTGGTCTCCGGCCGTGAACTCCAGATCCGGGAGGTTCGCTGGGCCTGTCCCGAGACGACGCACCAACGACACCGCCGACCGATCACCGAGGAGAGCTGAGCATGTGCCGAGCCGTCGATCTCCAGCGCGCCGTCCTCGCCAAGAACGAGGCCGCGGCTCACATCCTGCGCACCGAGCTGAACGCCCGCGGGACCACCGTGATCAACCTGCTCTCCAGCCCCGGAAGCGGGAAGACCGCCCTGCTGGAACGCGAACTGCGCCTCGCCGGCGAACGGGGCGTCGTCGCCGCCGCGCTCACCGCCGACCTCGCCACCGAGAACGACGCCCGCCGCCTGGCCCGCTCGGGCGCCCCCGTCAAGCAGGTGCACACCGACGGCCTCTGCCACCTGGAGGCCGACATGGTCGCCCGGCACCTGCACGACTGGCTGCCCGAGTCCGCCCGGCTGCTGTTCGTCGAGAACGTCGGCAACCTCGTCTGCCCCGCCGGCTATGACCTGGGGGAGTCCCTCCGCGTCGTGCTCGCTTCGGTGACCGAGGGCGAGGACAAGCCGCTCAAGTACCCCACCGCGTTCGGCCTCGCCCAGCTGGTGATCGTCACCAAGAACGACATGGCCGAGGCCGCTCAGTTCGACGAGACGGCCTTCCGCGCCAACGTGCAGCAGGTCAACCCCGGCGTCGAGGTCGTCCTCAGCTCGGTGCGTGACGGCCAGGGAGCGGGCACGCTCCTTGACCGGGCCCTCGCGGTGGCAGAGGGGAACAGCGTCCACACCCCGGCGATGGCCCGGGTCGGCGCATGACCACGGCGCGGCCCGGACCCGCCCCCGCCACGGCGCCGCGGCGCAGCCGTGTGGTCGTCCGCGGTGTCGTGCAGGGCGTGGGCTTCCGGCCCTTCGTCTACGCCCTCGCCACCGGGCTGCGCCTGTCCGGCCACGTCACCAACACGGCGGACGGCGTCGTCGCGGAGGTCGAGGGAGACCCCGTGGACGTCGCGTCCTTCTGCGCCCGCCTCGCGCCCGACGCCCCGCCCCTGGCCCGGGTGGAGTCCGTCGAGGCGGCCGAGGTGAGTGCGAGCGGCGGCATCGGTTTCACGATCGTGCCCTCCCGCCACGGCGGCGCCGTCCGCACGCTCGTCCCGCCGGACACCGCCACCTGTGACGACTGCCTCGCGGAACTCGCGGACCCGGCCGACCGGCGCTATCTGCACCCGTTCATCACGTGCACCAACTGCGGCCCGCGCTTCACGATCGTCACGGGACTGCCCTACGACCGAGCCCACACCACCATGGCCGGCTTCCCGATGTGCCCCGACTGCGCCCGCGAATACGCGGACCCGGCCGACCGGCGCTTCCACGCGCAACCTGTGGCCTGCCCTCACTGCGGGCCCCGGCTGCGGCTGGTCAGGGGGCCAGTGGCCTCCGGCCTTTCCGGTACGGCTCCAACTCTCGGCCCCTCCAGTACGGCTGAGGTGCCCGGACACTCTGGTACGGCTCCGGTGCCCGGCCCCTCTGGTACGGCTTCGGTGCCCGGCCACTCTGGTACGGCTCCGGCGCCCGCTCCCTCCGATGCTGCTCCGGCCCCCAGCCCCGACCGGAACCCTCCGGCCCCCAGCCCCGACCGCGCCGACCTCGGCCCCGACCCCGCTGCCGACCCGATCGCCGCCGCCCGCAGGCTCCTCGCCTCCGGTGCGATCCTCGCCGTCAAAGGCCTCGGCGGCTACCACCTGGCCTGCGACGCGACGAACCCCGACGCGGTGGCCGAACTGCGCCGCCGCAAGGCGCGCGGTGACAAACCGTTCGCGATGATGGCCGCCGACCTCGCCGACATCGAACCCCTCGTGCACCTCGGCCCGCTCGAACGCGAACTCCTCACCGGCAGTGTCAGGCCCGTCGTCCTGCTGCGCCGCCGCGATGACGCCCGCCCGCGCCAGGGGGCCGCGCCGGCGAGTGAGGTGGCGCCGGGCAGCCCGGACCTCGGCTTCATGCTCCCGTACACCCCGGTTCACCACCTCCTTCTCGGCCTCGGCGCGGAGGACCGTGAAGGGCCCCGGCTCCTGGTGATGACCAGCGGCAACCTTGCGGGCGAACCCATCGTCACGGACGACGCGGAGGCACTGACCAGGCTCGCCGGTCTGGCGGACGCCTGGCTGCTGCACGACCGGCCCATCCACGTGCCCTGCGACGACTCCGTCGTCCGCGTCTGCGACGGCGAACAGCTGACGCTGCGCCGCTCCCGGGGCTATGCGCCGCTGCCGGTCGCGCTGCCCGTCGAGGTCGCCCCCGCGCTCGCCGTCGGAGGGGACCTGAAGAACACCTTCTGCCTCGGCGACGGACGCCAGGCCTGGCTCTCCGCCCACATCGGCGACATGGACGACCTCGCCACCCAGCTCGCCCTCGCCTCCGCCGAGCGGCAGTTGGAGTCCGTCACGGGCGTACGGCCCGAACTGCTCGCCGCCGACCGCCACCCCGCCTACCGGTCCACCCGCTGGGCCCGCGAACACGCGGCGGAACGGCCCGTCGTCCCCGTACAGCACCACCACGCGCACGTCGCGGCGGCGATGGCCGAGAACGGGCTGGACGGCACGTGTCCCGTGATCGGGGTGGCCTTCGACGGCACCGGCTACGGTCTCGACGGCGCGGTGTGGGGCGGTGAATTCCTTCTCGCGGACTACGCCGGGTTCCGCCGGTTCGCGCACCTGGCCTGCGTACCCCTGCCGGGTGGCGATGCGGCCGTACGACGGCCGTACCGCATGGCTGTGTCCCACCTGCGGGCCGCAGGCCTCGCCGTCGACCGCGCTCTACCCTGCACGCGAGCCTGCGCCACCGAAGAACTGGCCCTGCTGGAAAGGCAGTTGGAGCGCGAGCTGAACTGCGTGCCCACGTCCAGCATGGGGCGCCTCTTCGACGCCGTCTCCTCCCTCGCGGGGGTCTGCCAGCACGCGGGATACGAGGCGCAGGCCGCGATCGAGCTGGAGGCCGCGGCCCTGCGGGCACCCGACGTGGCGGAGGACGGACGCTACGCCTTCCGGCTCCGCACCGGTGGCCCGATCACCGCCGACCCCGCACCCCTGCTGACGGCGGTGGTCGCCGACGTACTGGACGGGACCCCGGCAGCCGTCGTCGCGGCGCGGTTCCACCACGCCGTGGCCCGGCTGGTGCGGGTGGTCTGCGCCGCCGCGCGCGACGAGACCGGCGTGGAGACCGTCGCCCTGACCGGGGGAGTGTTCGCCAACACGGTGCTCTCCTCGGCCTGCGCCGAAGGACTGCGAAAGGACGGCTTCACCGTCCTGCGCCACCGCCTGATCCCGCCGAACGACGGCGGCCTGGCCCTCGGCCAGCTCGTCGTGGCCGCCCGGATCACGGACGGGGCGGCCCCCGGCACACCACGACGAGAGCGAAAGTGAGGAGACACCATGTGCCTGGCGGTACCCGGAAAAGTGCTGGACGTCGAGGACCGGGACGGCACCCGGATGGCCACGGTCGACTTCGGCGGCGTGGTCAAGGAGGTGTGCCTCGAGTACCTGCCGGACCTCGAGCCCGGTGAGTACGCCATCGTGCACGTCGGCTTCGCCCTCCAGAAGCTCGACGAGGAGTCGGCCCGGCGGACGCTTGAGCTGTTCGAGACCCTCGGCCTGCTCCAGGAGGAGTTCGGAGACCCGTGGGAGGCCGCCGAGGCCGCGGGAAGCGAGTGGCAGGCACAGGACGACATCCACAAAGAGGTCCACGGAGAGGTACGGCCGTGAAGTACATCGACGAGTTCCAGAACCCGGACCTGGCACGCCGGCTGCTCGACGAGATCCGCGCGACGGTGACGCGCCCGTGGGCCCTGATGGAAGTCTGCGGGGGCCAGACCCACAGCATCATCCGGCACGGCATCGACCAACTCCTGCCGCCCGAGATCGAGTTGATCCACGGTCCGGGCTGTCCGGTCTGCGTCACTCCGCTGGAGACGATCGACAAGGCCCTGGAGATCGCTTCCCGGCCGGGGGTGATCTTCTGCTCCTTCGGCGACATGCTCCGCGTGCCCGGCACGGGCCGTGACCTGTTCCAGGTCCGCGGGCAGGGAGGAGACGTCAGGGTGGTCTACTCCCCGCTGGACGCGCTGCGGATCGCCGAGCAGAACCCGGACCGGGAGGTGGTCTTCTTCGGCATCGGCTTCGAGACCACGGCGCCGCCCAACGCGATGACGGTCCATCAGGCACGCAAGCGGAACATCCGTAACTTCAGCCTGCTCGTTTCCCACGTCCGCGTCCCGCCGGCGATCGACGCGATCATGCGGTCCCCGGACTGCCGCGTCCAGGGATTCCTCGCCGCCGGCCACGTCTGCAGCGTGATGGGCACGGCCGAGTACCCGGAGCTCGCGCGACGCCACCAAGTGCCGATCGTGGTCACCGGATTCGAACCGCTGGACATCCTGGAAGGCGTACGCAGGACCGTGCTTCAGCTGGAGCAGGGCGAGCACACGGTCGAGAACGCCTACCAGCGCGCCGTGCCGGCCGACGGCAATCCGGCGGCACAGGCGATGCTGAGCGACGTCTTCGAGATCACCGACCGGGCCTGGCGAGGCATCGGCGTCATCCCGAAGAGCGGCTGGCGCCTGTCCGAACGCTACCGGGACCACGATGCCGAACACCGCTTCTCCGTCGAGGGAATCGACACCCGCGAGCCCGCCGAGTGCCGCAGCGGCGAAGTCCTCCAGGGCCTGCTGAAACCGAACGAGTGCGAGGCGTTCGGCACCACCTGCACGCCCCGCTCCCCGCTCGGCGCCACGATGGTGTCCAGCGAGGGCGCCTGCGCCGCGTACTACCTCTACCGGCGGCTCGACGCGCCTCTCGCGCCGGCCCCCACGGCTTCCCGCACCCCGTCCCAGGTCACCGCTTCTCTGGAGGGCAGCTCCCTTGCCTGACACCGTCTTGCCCGACACCGTCAGCACCACCCCGGCGGCCGACGCCGCGCAGCCGGCACCCGACATGCTCGCCTGGACCTGCCCGGCGCCACTGCGCGACCGGCCACGCATCGTCATGGGCCACGGCGGCGGAGGAACCCTGTCCGCCGAGCTGATCGAGCACGTCTTCGCGCCCGCCTACGGCGGACCGGCCCTCGCCCACACCGCCGACGCGGCCGCGATCCGGATCGGCGGCGCCCGCCTGGCGTTCTCGACGGACTCCTTCGTGGTGCGCCCGCTGTTCTTCCCCGGCGGCAGCATCGGTGACCTTGCCGTCAACGGCACCGTGAACGACCTCGCCATGAGCGGCGCCCGGGCGAGCCACCTCTCCTGCGGGTTCATCCTGGAGGAAGGCGTCGAGACCGACGTGGTCGCCCGCGTCGCGCAGGCCCTCGGTGCGGCGGCGAGCGTGGCCGGCGTTCAGGTCGTCACCGGTGACACCAAGGTCGTGGAGGCCGGTCACGGCGACGGCATCTACATCAACACCTCGGGGGTCGGGCTGATCCCCGACGGAGTCGACCTGCGCCCGCAACGGGTGGTGCCCGGAGACGTGGTGATCGTCAGCGGCCCGATCGGTATGCACGGCGTGGCGATCATGAGCGTGCGGGAGGGCCTCGAATTCGGAGTCGAGATCACCAGCGACTGCGCACCGCTCGGCGGCCTTGTCGAGGCGATGCTCGCCGTCACGCCGGACCTGCACGTGCTGCGCGACCCCACACGCGGGGGCCTGGCCGCCTCCCTGAACGAGATCGCGGCGGCATCGGGCACGGGCGTCGTCATCCAGGAGCGCGCCGTCCCGGTCCCCGAAGCGGTCGGCAACGCCTGTGCGGTGCTCGGACTCGACCCCATGTACGTGGCGAACGAGGGCAAGCTCGTGGCCTTCGTCCCGCGTGAACATGCCGACGCCGTACTGGCCGCGATGCGCGCCCACCCCCTGGGCGCCGAAGCGGCGGTGATCGGCGAGGCGGTCGAGGCGCACCCGGGCATGGTGGTGGCCCGTACCGGACTCGGCGGCACCCGCGTCGTGGACATGCCGCTCGGAGAGCAGCTACCGCGGATCTGCTGAGCTCAGGCCGGGCGGGTGCGTCGCTCACGGGAGGTGTCGAGGGTCCACATGTGAGTGCAGTTCGGGCACTGCAGGTGGACCCGGGGCCCGTTGTTCCCGATCAGATAGCGCCAGTGATCCCGGCAGTTCCGGCGGTCCAGGCAGGTCCCGCAGTCGCGGGCGTCGTCGCAGCCGGGGCACGCGACCCAGGCCCGCCGAGCCGGGTCGGCGTGGGGATCAAGCGGAAGACGCACGGCCCGGCCCCTCTCCGGGCAGCACACCGGCCGCGACCAGCATCGCGTGAACCCTCTGCTGCTCCGCGTCCAAGCCCGAGTACAGCAGGGCGTGCGCCTTCTCCTCCTCACGCAGAACGGCCACGGGGTCCCAGTCGGGCCCAAGGGCGGCCACGACTTCGGCACGCCGACGTGCCTCCTCGACGGTGAGGTCGATGCTGAATCCGACCAGGTCGGAACGGGGTTCCGGTTCTTGGTTCATGGGGGACTTTCAGGGCGAATCGAACATGTTTGCCGTCACATCTACCAGAGCGCATGGTGGGTACGGAAGTGTCTGACCTGCCTTCGACGGTCCCTGTGGCATACCTCATGCCGAACATGCAGCCCCGGAGGGGATCAGCCGAAGAGTGTTTCGAGTAGTGCCAGGCCGGAGGCGAGTCCGGTGAGGCGGTTGGTTCCTGGTTCGGGTGGTGTGCCGGCCCAGCCGGGGCCTGCGAGGAGGGTGAGTGGGTGGGTTCGGGCGCCGCGTGGGCCCCATTCGAGGGCGAGGAGTGTGCGTACGACGCTTAGGTCGGCGGTGGTCCGGGACTGGGACCACAGGACGACGGCGGCGGGGCCGGTGCGCTTGGCCGCCGATACCAGGGCCTCGGCGGGTACGGCGGCTCCGAACATGTGGGTGGGTAGTGCCCGCTCGGTGAGTGCCGCCCACAGGGCTTCGATCGGCAGGCTGTGCTGTTCCTGCGGCATACAGGCCAGCAGGATCGGGGGGCGTGTGTCGGTGGCCGGGGTGGTCGCTGAGCGGAGTGTGGACGACACGTGCCAGGAGAGCAGGTGTTCCACCTCGACGTAGGACTCGTCCGATGTGGCCCATTTACGGCCGACGGCGTGCAGGGTGGGGGCGATGACATGTTCCCAGGCGACCACGATGCCGTAAGTGTCGATCGCGGTGCGGAGCTGGGTCTGGACTGCCGTGGCGTCGAGTCGTACGGCGGCGCGCGCCAGGCCTCGGCTTTCCGGCCAGACCCGTCCCAGGGGCAGGTCGCGGAGGCCGCCGGGAGTGCGGGGCTGCGGCGCTGCCACCGTCGGATGATCTGCCGCCCGGCCGTCGTCGGCCATCGCCAGCTGTGCTGCTTCGGCGGGTGTGATGCCCTGCGCGGTCAGCCGGCACATGTGCTCCATCCTGGCCACGTCTTGGGGGGACCAGCGGCGGTGGCGTCCTGGATCGCGGTGGCTGGGGCCGATGCCGTAGCGGCGTTCCCAGGTGCGCAGGGTGGTCTGGGCGACGCCGAGTCTGCGGGCGAGTGCGCCGGTGGTCAGGGCGGGTCCGGCAGGTTCGTCCGGCTCGGCGGAAGGTGTCCCGGGCCGGCGGTCCGCTTGTCGGCGAGTCGTGGGGTGCCGTTGCCTGCCGCTCATGCGCTGCTCCTTGGTGTTTCTCTTCGCCGCGTTGCTGTGCCGGACCCCGTTTCCTGGGGTCAAAACGATGCACGAACGATGCATCTTGTGCACCGGTTTCCTACGCGATCACTGTGGCGGCAGGCGCGACGAGGCGGCGCCTGGCACGTCAGTGCAGCCCGGTGGAATTGTCCGAGGAGTGTTCACGATGACCACGACAGAGTTGGCGCGCTCTGAGCCGGCGGGGCTTCGGGACGATCGGTTGATCGCTGAGGCGTTTTGGCGGGGTGATGGGGACGGTTGCCGGTTGGTGTACGAGCGGTGGGCGGCGCTCGTGCGCGGCCTTGTGCGGGGAGCGCTCGGCGACTCCTGGGACGTGGAGGATGTCACGCAGCAGGTGTTCATTGCCGCGTGGCGGGGGCGTGGTGGGTTTCGTCCGGAGCGGGGCAGTGTCGGGTCCTGGCTGGTCGGTATCGCCCGGCACAAGATTGCGGACGCGCGGGGGGTGCGGGCGCGTCAGGCCAGGTTGGCGGCCGCGGTGGAGTCGGAGTGGGACGCGGAGCCGTGGATGTCGGAGGGGTGCCTGGCGCAGCGGGCGGTGGACGGTGTGGTGGTCCGGTATGAGCTGAGCCGGTTGCCGCGCGTGCAGCAGGAGGTGCTGTGGCTGGCTTTCTACGCGGATCTGCCTCAGTCGCAGATCGCTGCCCGGATGGGGTTGCCGCTCGGGACGGTCAAGAGTCATGCCCGGCGGGGGATGCGTATGTTGCGGCTGCGGTTGGAGCAGTGCGGGGGGTGATCTTGCCGACCGGAAGAGCGGGTCCGGGCTGGTCGATGAACGCCGGGTGCACCGAGTGGTCTCAGTCGCGGCCGCGGGCCTGCTTGAAGCGGGCCAGACCGTCGGCGAGGTCGATCAACGGTTCCGGGTAGTCGAGCCCGGCCCGCATCTCGCGCGGCAGCCGCCAGGGCTCGTGGATCAGACGGTCCTCGACGCCGGCGAGTTCGGGCACCCACCGGCGGACGTACGTTCCACGTGGGTCGAAGCGCTTGCCCTGGGCTACTGGGCTGAGGACGCGGTGGGGGCGGGTGTCGGTGCCGGTGCCGGCGACCCATTGCCAGTTGAGCTGGTTGTTGACGATGTCGCCGTCGACGAGGAGGTCGAGGAAGTGTCGGGCTCCGATACGCCAGTCCACGTAGAGGGTTTTGGTGAGGAAGCTGGCTGTCAGGAGGCGGGCGCGGTTGTGCATCCAGCCCTCGTGGCGCAGTTGGCGCATTCCGGCGTCGACGATCGGGTACCCGGTGCGGCCGTCCCGCCAGGCGGCGATGTCTTCGACCGCGTCGTCCTCGCCGCGCCACTGGTCGTGGCGGGTGCGGTAGTCGGTGGTGGCGGTGTCGGGGCGGGCGGCGAGGGTTTGATGGTGGAAGTCGCGCCAGCAGAGTTGTCGTACGAACGCGTCGGCTCCGGGGCCGCCGTGTGCGCGGGCGCGGTGGATGAGTTCGACGGGGGAGAGGGCGCCGAAGTGGAGGTAGGGGGACAGCCGGGAGGTGGCGTCGTCCGCCAAGTCGTCGTGCCGGTCCTCGTATTGAGACAGGTTGCCGGACCACCACCGTGCGCAGCGGGTACGACCTGCCGTCTCGCCGCCTTGGGGTAGTCCGGGGGAGGTGTCGTCGACGTCCTTGGCCGACGGCAGGGACTCGCCGCGCGCGGTGTCGGGGACGCGCACGGTTCCCGGCGGCGGCAGCGGGTCGCGCAGCGGCATCTGCGACCAACGGCGGTAGTACGGCGTAAACACGGCGTAGTGGTCGGTGCCGGTTCCGGTGGGTGTCAGGGCGCCGGGGGCGACGGCGGTGGTCACGTTGTCGTGGACGTGGAGAGTCACACCTTGTGCGGCCAGTGCTTCGCGCAGCAACTGTTCGCGCTGGTGGGCGTACCGGGTGACGCCGGCGGCCATGTGTACTTCGGTGGCCCCGCACTCGACGGCGACGGCGGTGACCTCCCGAGCGACGGGGCCGGTCCGCACGACGAGGCGGCCGCCGCGTTGCCGCAGCTGCTCGTCGAGGTCGGTGAGGCAGTCGGTGAGGAAGGCTTGGCGGTTGGGTGCGTCGAAGCCGGTGGCGTGGATTCCTGGGTCGCGTACGAACAGGGGGACGATCTCGTCGGCGGTGCGTTGGGCGGCGTGGAGTGGGGGGTGGTCGTGCAGGCGCAGGTCTGCGGTGAACAGGACGACGGCGATGGTCATGTGGCCACTCCTGGGGTGGTGGTGCGAGGTGCGGGGGACGTGGCCCACGGGTGGTCATGGGCCATCACCGGTCTCTTCGCCGGGAGGTGGCGTGTCGGATGCGATCGAGTGGCGACCGGGAGGGTGAGGGCGCCGACGACGGCGATGTACGGGCGCCCGGGTTGCCCGCCGCAGCGTGGGTGATGTTGCGTGCCATGCCCCCGAACACGACGGCGTGGAAGGGCGAGACCGACCACCAGTAGGCGTGGCCGAGGAGTCCGCGCGGGTGGAACAGGGCGCGTTGTCGGTACCGGGTGCGCCCCTGGTCGTCCGTGTCGACGCGCATCTCGAGCCAGGCCAGGCCCGGCAGCCGCATCTCGGCGCGGAGCCGGAGCAGGCGGACGGGTTCGATCTCCTCGACGCGCCAGAAGTCCAGGGAATCGCCGACCCGCAGCCGCTGGGCGTCGCGTCGCCCGCGGCGCAGTCCGACGCCGCCGGCGAACCGGTCGAGCCAGCCGCGTACGGCCCAGGCGAGGGGGAAGGAGTACCAGCCGTTGTCGCCGCCGATGCCCTCGATGACTTTCCACAGCGCCTCGGGCGCCACGGCGGCCAGGAGCTCGCGTTCGTCTTCGTACAGGCTGCCGCCGGCCCAGTCCGGGTCGGTGGGCAGGGGGTCGCTGGGTGCGCCCGGCACCGCGGCGGAGGACCAGCGGGTGGCGACCTGGGCCTCCCGGACCCGCCGGACGGCGAGGGTCAGCGCGTCATCGAACGGCAGCGGCCGGCCGGGCAGGTCGGGGACGTAGCGGGCGATGTCGTGCTCGTTGCAGATGACTTCGTGTCGGAGTGATTCGGTGAGCGGGCGGGCGATGGAGGCGGGGACGGGGGTGACGAGCCCGACCCAGTGGCTGGACAGCCGGGCTGTGAGCACCGGGACCGGGACGATGACGCGCCTCGGCAGCCCGGCGACGGCGGCGTAGCGGCGCATCATGTCCCGGTACGTGAGCACGTCGGGTCCGCCGATGTCGAAGGCCCGGTTGACGTCGGCAGGTAGGCGGGCTGAGCCGGTGAGGTAGTGGAGTACGTCGCGGATGCCGATGGGTTGGGTGTGGGTGTGTACCCAGCTGGGGGTGACCATGACGGGTAGGCGTTCGGTGAGGTGGCGCAGCATTTCGAAGGAGGCGGAGCCGGATCCGATCACTACGGCGGCGCGGAGTACGGCGGTGGGTACGGCGGAGTCGAGGAAGATGCGGCCGACTTCGGCGCGGGACCGCAGGTGGGGCGAGAGGGCGCGTTCGGGGACGCCGCGGGGGGTGAGTGCGCCGAGGTAGACGATGCGGCGGACCCCGGCGGTGTGCGCCGCTTGGGCGAAGATGCGGGCCGCGCGCCGGTCTCTCTGTTCGAAGTCGGGTCCTGCGCCGAGGGCGTGGACGAGGTAGTAGGCGACGTCGATGCCGCGCAGTGCGGTGGCGACTGACTCAGGGTGTGTGACGTCTCCGCGTACGGTTTCGATCTGCGCGGCCCAGGGGTGGTCGCGGAGTTTAGCCGGGGTGCGGACGAGGCAGCGGACGCGGTGTCCCGCGCCGAGCAGTTCGGGGACGAGGCGTCCGCCGATGTATCCGGAGGCTCCGGTGACGAGGCAGTGCAGCGACTCCTGCCCTGCGGCTGGGCCGTTGGCCTGGCCGTTCGCGTTCGCGCTCATGGCTCTCTCCTCTGCGCTGTCCGAGCTCGCTTCCCAGGGCCGGCCGTCCGCGATCACACGTCCGTCCCTGCGCGCCTCCTGTCGGAAGATGCCGGCCGCAGGCGCCGATCGCCCCTCAGGTCTACGTGACTACTTCGGCGCAATTAGCGCATTCGGATGCACTGGCCGGGTACCGTCCCTGAGGGAGAGGCCGTCATGTCATGTCGTGTCGTGTTCTGTGTTGGTGGTGGTGCGGAGGAGGGTGTGGGCGGCATGGCGGGCAGAGGATCGCCCGCCGGACGGAGACCGATCGTGTCCGTCGTCGCTGGGTGCAGTGCCGTCTGGGGACCGAGGCGATGCTGTGTGCGTTCGCGTCGTTGCCGCGTTGGCAGTCGCCGGTCCTGAGCTGTGACTATCCGGTATCCGGTGGACAAGGCGGTGCACTTGGGCGGGCGGGGGTGCCGTCGTATTTCTGTCGGGGTTTGCCGGTGGCTCTGGGGGATGAGGCGTTGCCGCCGGTTCTGGTCTACCGGCCCGGCTGGACCCGCCCGCCGTGTCCGAGGCGCTCGCGGCGTAGGGTTCGCGGCCGGCGCCGCTGCTGGGGCATACGCGTACGGCGTGCGGGCCGGTGCGGGACGGGATGGGCCCGTGTGCGTGGCGCGCCGTGATGCCCTGCTCGGGGGTATGCGCCTGAGGGCGGTTTTACCGCCGAACTCGAATCCGGACGGGGCGGTGGCTGGGGCGTGCGGGCCGGGTCAGGTCCCGTAGTCGGACGGGGCCGGGCCGTGGCGGCCTGTTCCATGTGCCTGATCCCCTGCGGGCGTGCGGTCTCCGACGGCTGTGGGACATCAACGGCCTGGTAGTGGCGTCATTCACCTTCGGCAACGGCGATTTGTTGGAGGGTGCGGCGGCGGATGGCGAGCGGGGGAGGGTGAGGTGATCCTGGGGGCACGTACGTGGATGCCTGGTGCTCCGCCGGAGAGTCTGTGCGTCGGTTGCGACGTGACCCGCCGTTCGTGTGCAGGTCGAGGGCGTCCGCGAGACCGGCTTCATGGTTGTTGGGTGCAGCCGGAGGTGTCGCGACGAGCAGATGGGAGCGGGCAAGTGGCGTGGGAGCGGGCAAGTGGCGTGGGCCGAAGCGGACTGGCCCGCGGTTGTGCAGTCACGATCGGGGCGTGAGGTCGTCCGAGCGTCCGGCTTCGATGCGGGACCATTGGGGGATCGGGCGGCCGTTGGTCCGCAGACGGATGTGGTCGGCGGGTGTGCCCTGGACGCGGGGCCGGCCGGGAGGCGTGTCCTCCCACAGTTCCTGGCGGCCGTACGGGGTGAGGTCCATGAGTGCGTAGCTGTAGTCCATCGTCTCCACCCCGCGCCGGGTCGTCCAGTAGGTCTCGTAGACGCGGTCGCCGTCGCGCAGGTAGCAGACCAGGTGCATCATCCCGACGTGGCGTCCGGTCAGGAGTTGGTCCTGGGAGGGGAGAGCCGAGTACCAGGGCATCTGCCAGCCCATGAAGTCCCGGTAACGACGGCTTTCCTCGTACGGGCCCTGGCAGAAGACCGCGTAGGTGATGTCGCGAGAGTGCAGATAGGACAGTTCCTGCACCTGGGTGGTGACCCAGGTGCAGCCTTCGCACTGCCCGGCCGCGTCGTGGCCGGGGTGCCACATGAAGTAGTAGGCGATGAGCTGGTGGCGTCCTTCGAACGTGTCGAGCAGGGTGACCGGTCCGTCGGGTCCGGTCAGTTCGAGGTCGGCCGGCACTTCCACCATGGGCAGCCGGCGCCGGGCCGCGGCGATCGCGTCGCCTTCTCGGGTGTGGGCTTTTTCGCGGGCCCGCAGGGTGTCCAGCTGGGCCTGGAAGGCGGCCCGGTCCGTAACCGGCGGCAGCGCCGGCCCGCGGTCAGGGGCGTGTGTCCTCTTGTTCTTGTCGTGCTCGGTCATGGTCGTGTCCCATCGCTGTATGCCATCGATCGGTTCCGTCAACTGGCGATTCCGGCACTTCGGGGCTGGAGGGCTGCTCGGACCCGGTCACCCCTGGCTCGCGCAACACCTCCCGGTGTGTGCCGATTGCGTGACGGCTCACCGGCCCCACCTCGCCCAGTGCGGACGCCGACATAGAGCCGTCGTTGAGCGCGGCACACCTGACGGGGGCGGAGCAGTCACGGGTGTCCCGTCACAGGACGGCGCGGACTTCTCGACGCATCGACGTATACGTTCGCGTCCTCCGGCTCGGCCCACCTGATCCCCACCGTCCCCCTCGGCGCGCGTGAGCGCGAGCCGGCTGAGGTATTGGGTGCGGGAAATGACCGGACTGGACGACAACGTGGAGCTTGGCCACCACGCCCGCGCTGTGGAGCAGCGCGTCAACGTTGCCGTCACGACGGAAGCGGGTCGGTCGAACGCGCCGAACCGCTATTCAGAACGAGCACATCGACGAGCTCACGGCCGCGCAGCGGACAGTTGGGGACGGTCCCCCCGGCATCTGGGACGACATCGTCATCAACCTGAGCAACACACCCCAAAACCAGCCAACCCGCTCGAAGCAGGAGCTGTACTCGCTGCTCCGCAACCAGCTACAGGCGCTGAGCGAAACCATCTCCAACCGATGCACAGCGACCGTCTCCTCTCTTCGCTACGGACGACGACCTGTTCCAGCCCTCCGGGGAGCTGGCCTTCGAGTAGAACCGTTACACCGACGCCGCCGCGTACACACTCGCTGCCTCCGCCATCTCAGCGATAAGGGGGCGCGGCCCCCGCCCACGACGACGTGTACCCCGTACAGAGTGAGCACCCGTAACTGCAGGCTCTGGCCCAGCTCGTGGGGGCTGCGGCCGTCTTGATGCAGCGCCCCGTCACGTCGAACCGACGCTGTTACTGGGCGGATAGGGCTGACAGATTGGGGGGGTGACGGATGGAGGCGGATGGGGGCGATGCCCCTCGACGAGGCCCAGCAGGTTCTCGCCCACCCGCTCCGGTACCCCCCCGTGCCCGTCGACCTGGAATCCGCACCACACCACACCACACCGACGGTGACTGCGCGGAGATCCGGTTGATCCGGCCCGGCGGCCTGAAACGGCTTGCTCCCGCCGCCGAACCCTCGAGAACGCGACATCCGCCGCATGGCGCGAAAGGAATCACCACGCCGCTCACCGGGGCGGAACATTCCTATGCTGGCCGACATGATCGACATGCCGCTCTCCGCGCTCGAAGTCGCAATGGTCCAGACCGGCACCCGGGCCGTGGACACCCTGCGGGACACCGCCGCCTTCGCGCAGGAGCTGGAACGACTGGGCTACCACCGGATCTGGTACGCCGAGCACCACCACTCCCCGGCGATCGGCGCGTTCCCGCCCGTCGTGCTGACCGCGCACGCCGCGGCCTCCACCTCGGTGATCCGTCTGGGCTCGGGCGGCGTACTGGCCCCCAACCATGCGCCCATCATGCTGGCCGAGCAATTCGGGACCCTGGCCGCCCTGCACGAGGACCGCATCGACCTCGGCGTCGGCCGCGGCCCCGGCACCTTCGACGAGGCCACCGCACGGGCGCTGTGCCGTGGGGCCGGACCCACGACGGACTCCGAATACCGGGACGACGTGGCCGCGATCCTGGCCTTCCTGGTGGACGAGGTCGCGCTCGGCCCGCTGCCGCAGCCATGGCTGCTGGCCTCCAGCCCCGCCGGGGCCGTCCTCGCCGCGGAACTCGGCCTGCCCATCGCCGTCGCCCACCACATCCGGCCGGACAACACCCGTGCGGTCCTGGAGCACTACCGGGCCGCGTTCACCCCTTCACGCTGGTGCACCCGGCCCCGGGTACTGCTGTGTGTGGAGACGGTGTGCGCGCAGACCGACGAGGAAGCCCACTGGCACGGGGGCCCGATGAACGTCGTCAAGGCCGGCCTCCTCAAAGGAATCAGCGACACACCCTTTCCCACGCCCGCCGAGGCCGCCGCCCACCCCTTCGACGCCGAAGAACTGCGCGCCCTGGCCGCCTTCCGCGCGCAGCAGGCCGTCGGCACCCCCGAAACGGTCGTGCACCGGCTCGCACAACTGGCCGACCAGACCGGGGCCGACGAACTGATGCTCACCACACCTGTCTACGACTTCCGCGCCCGCGTCCGCTCGTACGAGCTGATCAGAAAGCACCTGGGGGCCTAGCCAGCTCTAGATACGTTCCTCTGCACACGTTCCTCTGCACACGTTCCTCTGCATACGGTCGGCCGCATGGCTGACTGGCTCCCTTCACTGCTCGGCCTCGCAGCCCTGGCAGCCCTGGCAGCCCTTGTAGCCCTGGCAGCACGCGGCAGGATCAAGCACTGACCGCACGGCGACAGGTGTCGGCCCCGGCCGCCGTCACGACCCTGGCGTCCCACTCGCTGAGCACGGTCCGCAGCTTCCGGACGGCCTTCCGGTTCACCCCGCGACGCTGGGCGACATCACTGTGGTGGACGCTTCGGCCGCCGTTGTTCTGCCTGAACGGTCCAGGCCGGCACCGTCCTGCCGGTGCCGTCGGGAGCGGCAATGTACGCGCCCGGGAAGGCCGCGAGAATGGCGGCGAAGCCCTGCTTTGGGTTGAGCCTGCGTTTCCTATTCGACAAGAACACCCCGAGTTTCACCTCGCTGTACGGGTGCCCGGTGGCTTGCTCTGCCCCCCGGAACTGGAGCCACGCTCGAGCTGCGTAGGCTCGGGGAGCCTACGGGGTGACCGTTGGGGAACTGGGCCCGGACGGGGGCCTGTTGGGCTCGGATGCGCGCGGCGCGCCGCATCGCCTGGTCAGTGGCGCTGGCCACCGTGGCACAGGCGGCGGCGAGCCAACTGCGCCGCATCACCCGCGCCGCGCACGTCCAGGAGTTGCGCGTGCTCACCAGCTTCCGTCCCGTCGATACCTTTCCTCGTCAGGAACAGACGCGTACGCATTCTCCCCTCGCCTCGCCCCCAGCCCCCGAACGCTTCGCCCTGCCCCCGGCCCCCGAACGCTTCGCCTCGCCCCCAGCCCCTGAACACTCCCGCCCTGCGCTTTCACCCGGGCCTTCCAGGCCCACAACCCCCCGCCCGCCGCGGCCAGCACCTGCGCAACGCCCGTAGCGACCAGGGCAGGGCCGGCCCCGGCCCAGCCGATGAGCGCACCGCCGACGAGCAGGCCCAGAGAAGACCCGCCCGAGTGCAGGACCGTCTCGGCCGTGAACGCCGCCCTGCGCTCGGCCCCGGTGGTCTGTTCGCTGATCAGCGTGTTCAGGGCCGCGATCCCCCACGGAGTGGCCGCCCCCGCCACCGCTGCCAGCGCGCAGATACCGGCCAGGCCCGGCGCCGCCGACGGCAGCAGGACGAATGTGGCTCCGAGCACCACCCAGGAGAACACCATCAACGGCACGCGCGGCAACCGGTCGATGACCAGCGGGGCCAGGAGCGAGACGATCACGGACGCGGTCCCGTACCCGCTCATCCCGGCAGCGATCAACGCGCCGGGCCGGCCGTGCTCGACACCGAGGACAGCCAGACCCAGGGTGAACCCGAACCAACAGACCCCGCCTACCCCCGCCATGAGGACCCCGGCAGCGACCTGAGGGCGGGACCGCACGACATCCAGCGCGGACACGCCCTCAGCCGTCGCACCCTCCGGAGCATGTTCCTGCTGCCGGGCCGCCGGCACCGCGAGCATCAGCACCGCGGCCGCAGCGACGACGACGGTCTCGCACCACAGCAGAGGCCGTGCACCCCACGCGACAACGAGCCAGGCCCCGGCAGGAGGGGCGAAGATCATCGACACCCGGTGGGCCAGGTCCTGCCAGGCCAGCCACCGCCCCGAACCTGCCCGGCCGCCCCGAACCACATGCAGGTCGGCGAGGTCGGCGACCAAGGCCCGCTGCGCCGGCCCCAGCAACGCGCCCGCCGCTCCCGTCACCAACCCGGACACGCACAGGGCGAGTGCGCCGCCCTCGCCGGCCAGCGCCGCCACCGGCACGACGGCCAGACCGACGACGTTCAGGGCCATCACCGCCGCCAGGGCCCGCCCGGAGGCCAGCCGGTCGCGCAGTCCGCGCCCCCACCAGCCCACCGTCAGCAGAGGCAGCCCGGCCATCCCCCCGACCAGCCCGGTGGCCCAGACCTCGCCGGTCTCGGCCAGCGCGACCAGCGGCAGGGCGACCGCGGTCATACGGGTCCCGATCCAGGTCACGAACGTGATCGCGGTCAGCAACTGCAACGATTTTCTCATGTCCTCGATCCTGCGCGGGGGATGTCACCGCGAGTAGAGACCACCTGGCACGCCCTGCTCATACGCTGAGGGCATGACCTCCCGCCTCAGCATCGAGGACCTGACGCTGGCCGAAGCCGTCGCCCGCCACGGCTCCATCGGGGCGGCCGCCAAGGAGCTGCTGACCACCCAGCCGTCGGCCTCCCGCCGGCTGGCAGCCCTGGAACGTCGGCTCGGTGCCCGCCTGTTCGAACGCGACACGACAGGTGCCCGGCCCACCCCGGCCGGGCGAGAACTGGCCCGCCAGGCAGCCCGGCTGCTGGCCGAGATCAGCGCGCTGCCCGACCAGGTGCTGGCGGCCACCGACGCGTCCCTGGCCGTCGGCACCATCCAGGCCATCGCACCGATCGTCTTCACCGTCCTGGACGCCAAACTGCCCGGCGTGACGGTCCATCCCGAAGTCGACCACGGACCGGTACTGGTCCAGCAGGTCCACGACGGCCTCCTGGACGCCGCGATCATCACGATCGCGGAGCAGACAAGCCTGCCGAGAGGGCTTCACCGCACGCTCCTGGGGGTCTCGCCCCTGGCCCTGGTCCTGCCCGAAGGAACAGCACCCCCCAGGACAGGAAAACGGCCACTGGCAGGCCACACCGTGCTGTACTCCACGATCGACCTGGCCGGCGAGACCGTTCGAGCCAAACTCTCCGCCCTCGGAGCCGCCCCACAACCCGGCCCCACGACCGAAGCCACCCTTCGCATCGCCCGCCACCGCCGGACCCCGGCGCTCGTGCCACTCCTCGCAGCCCGCTGGTGGGCCGACCCCGGCGACCAGATCCTGCCCTCCCCGGTACCGGGCCAGGCCACGATCTCCCTGATCACCCGCCCACCCCAACCGGCGGCCCTGACCCAAGCCCTGCCCGGCATCACCAAGCAACTCCTCGGAACCGACCCCGCAGGCCCGTCGGCCGGTTACTGACAGGCCTACGTATCTACGGACGCTCCACCGCAGCCACAGCCACAGCCACAGCCGCAGCCACAGCCACAGCCGCATCCGCAGCGTGGCGGGCAGCGGCTGACCTGCGGCATTGCGGCATTGCGGCATCACGCGGTGCTCCTAGCTTCACGTGCCCTTGGAGGAGTTCGAGGGGCGATGTGTCATGGCGGAGGCTTGGAGGCGAGCCGATGTCGGCTCGCCCTGAACAAGGACATCCGCGGCCGGTACAGGCCGCACGCTGTACCGGCCCGATGGCCGGAAGAGGGGTTGGTCGACGGGCTTTGTCAGCAGGCAGCATCCGGACGCTGATGTGGTCTTCTATGCCCTATGGCTGGAACGCAGACCGATGCTTGATGACGTCAGTGGGCCATCCCACCATGGGCGGCAGAGCCTGCCCGGTGCCCAACTGCGAGTGCCCGGTGCGCGGGAAGAAGCTGTGCAGCACCTGCTACAGCCGGCACCGGAAGTCCGGCATGGCCTTGGAAGACTTCATACGGGTTCCCTGCATCTCTCGGCATCCCCACCTGGGCACCGAGCACTGCCGGGTCCCCGGCTGCGAACGCCCGTGGATCAACTCGGCAACGAGCCGATATGCCGGGCCCACCGCTGGCAGATGATCAAGCACGGCGGCACGCTGGAGGAGTTCCTCGGCGACCCCGCCGTCAAGGGCCTGCCCGGCCTGGGGGACTGCTCCGTGCTGGCCTGCAACCGCCAGGCCGTCAGCGAGAGCGGCACGCAGAGCGAAGCGGGGGAGAGGGACGTTGGCCGGGTACGGCAGGGGTTACACCGTCGCACTGGGCGGCGGGTACGCGTGACGGACTGGAACACTTCGAGTGGGTGGTGTGGCGCCTCGAGGTCCAGGACCCGTCGCAGCTCGCGGGCGAGGATCCCGACCTGGACGAGCGCACCAAGCAGATGATGACGGAGCTCGCGGGCTCGCTGGGTTGCGTGTACGAACACTGCGTCGACACCGACACCGACACCTACGCCGACGGAACGCCGTACTACGTCTGGTGGGTCCGCCTGCCCGCAGCCGAGCACGCCTGGCACGACACGGTGGGTATCCCGCAGGTGCTCGGCCCGCTGTGCCAGTACCTGACCACCCAGCTTCCCGACGGCCTGAAGTGGGAGATCACGCCAGATGGCGAGTGCACGGTCGACCACGCCGGCAGCACGGCCCTGTGGACGGCCTACGACGATCTGATCGCCTCGTTCGAGCGCGCCCTGATCCCGCTGCGCCGGGACGGGGCCGATGCTCTCGATCCCCGCGCGAAGGTCTGGAAGTGGGAGGCGAACCTCCTGGTCGGCACGTTCGACCTGTGGCTGTGCAACGATCCTGACCGCCCGCACACCTGGCTCGTCGTCACCGTCGGACTGTGGAGTGGGTCGTGGCCCACATGGGCAGCCGCCTCATTCCCGTCAAGTCGTTCGTCCGTAGGGTCCTGGGCGTCGGGCCGTGCTGCATCACGATGCCGAAGTCGCCCTGTGTGGACTCGGTTTCGGCGTATTCGTGGCGTGGTGCTACGACTCTGCTCCAAATCTGGTCAGGCTGAAGAAACGGGCAGCTCGCCGGCGCCACGCCTTGACGTCAGCCGCCGGTCCGACGATATGCGGCCCGGCGCTGACGGGCCGGCTTTGTGGGGGCACGCCGCCGGCCAGTACGAGCGGCCGCTGCCCCACGCACACGAGTCCCGTGGCCTGCGTGACCTGTGGCTTCAGGAGGGATTGAACTCATAGGTGGCGGCGGTGTTGTGGGTCATTGTGCCCAGCTGAATTCTCTGTCTTTTTGTAGGTGGTCGTGTGCGCCGGCGGTGGGGTGGTAGCGGTGGTTGAAGTCGAGGGGGATGTTGAGGGCGAGGAAGTTTTTGCCGTCTGCTGTGTGTGCGCGCAGGTGGATGCGGTGTCTGGCCACCGGGACTGTTCTGGGGATGTGAAGGTTCCATGTCTGTTGCCAGGGTCCGGCGGGCGGTTGGGGGTTGCCGGTCAGGCGGGTGCCCAGGTTGGCGAGCAGGTCGGGTAGCCGGTAGGTGCTGTTGAGGATTTTCACCGGGCCGACCTTCATGGTCGTCGTGCAGGTGACCTGGGTGAGATCGACGGTCTCTTTGAGGCTGCTGTTCATTGTCCAGCGGAGCGGGCGGCCTAGACACGGGTAGGAGGGGATCAGGGTGATGTCGTGGATGTCCAGGACGTAGGTGTCGTCGCTCGCGTCCTCCACAAGGCGGATGGTCATGTCACTCATCCTTTGGCGTGGTGGGTGGGGAAGGTGCGGTGCTGTCGCCGTGGCATACGGGTGTGCGGGCGGTCACGGTCGGGGCGGCGTGACGGCAGGACGCGTGCGGCTCGTGGTTTCGTCACCTGTTCGGGTGCGGCCGGTCACCGGTGAGGCAGGGGTGCGGTTGCCCGGGCCCTCGTGTCAACGGGGCGTGGTGGGGCGGGAGTCGTCCGGTGGGCGAGCCGGCGAGGCGGGCGAAGGGCGCCTTTGAGGAGGCGGGCGGGGCCTGCTGTCCGCCTCTAATATGGCGTGGCGGGCACCTTGTCGGGGGTGGCCTCGTGCGGGCGTCCCGGATGGGGTGCTCCCGGGCTGTTGCCCAGATTGAGAACCCCGGCCCGATTACGGCGGGCCGGGGTTCTCCGTCATGCGATGCGTCCTGCGGTCCCCGGCCCGATTACGGCGGGCCGGGGTTCTTCGTCCTGCGGCGTGTCGTGCGGTGGTGCGCTGGTGCGCTGGTTTTGAATCACCAGTCGCGCTCGTCGCCCCTGTGGTTGTTGATGACGCGGAAGCTGCCTACCACCCCGTCCCAGACGTGCACGCCCTTGGTGTGGCCGGTGCGGACCCCGTCGCTGGAGCTGTGGGGGCCGACGGTGGCGATGGGGGCGCCGTTGTCGCAGGTCGCTCCGCGGAAGACCTCGACGGTCTTGCGGCTGTCGTTGCGGACGTTCAGGCTCGTGGAGCCCAGGCCGCTGACCACGGTGATGCAGCCGCCAGGGTGAGAGGAGTAGGACCGCTCGTTGATCTGGATCCGGCCCTCCTCGAATTCCCTGCCGCGGTCTCCGCGGTCTCCGCGGTCGTTGCGGTCGCCGCGGTCGCCGCGGTCGCCGCGGTCGTTGCCCTTGCCGCCGTAGTCGTTGCGGTCGTTGCCCTCCTTGCCCTTGCCGCCGACGCCGCCGTCCATGGGCGCCGGGGCGACCTGCGCGGCGGCGGGCGCCGGGGCGGCGTGCGCGGCGGCGGGGGCCGTCTGGACCTGCGGAGCGGGAGAGGCGGTCGCGTAGGTGATGCCGACCGCCGTCAGGGACGCGGCCGCAGCGACGGCCGCGGTGACGGCGCGGGAACGGGTCATGATCATGGCAGTGGTTCTCCTGTTCTCACCGAGAGATCGACTCGGTAGCCGACCCGTAACTGAACGTACGCAGACTCCCCAGGGCTGTCATTTCGGGCGGAGCGGGAGTGCTGCTTCCAGGGAGCCGATCGGGGTAGGCGCGCGTAACTGATGGGCTGTCAAAAAATATCTAATACTGGCAATTGACTGCCTATTAACCCATCAAGGTGATCTTCTGATGCCAGCTCACCCTTGACTGGCGGGAACTTTCGGCGCGTCGCACTTGACATACGGGACGCGGCGGCCATCGCAGGGCTGTGCGCGGGCGGCGGCACTTGGACGAGCACCGCTGCGCGGTGCGGCATTCGTCCGGGCCCGCACCGGTAGCCGATGCCGGTCAGGCGGTTGCACTTCGACGTCGCGTGGGACGAAGGTCTCGCCGAGAGATGATCTTAGAGCCCGGAAGGTTCGCTATGGGGCTGATAGCACTCGTAGGTGAAAGGCCAGGTTCGGAGAGGGTGTGGTCGTTGCTGGTCAGGGCTGGTGGGGTCGTGGTCGGTGGGGTGGTCGGTTGCCTTCCACGCCCTGCGCGCCCTGGAGATCCGCCACCTCACCCTCACCGACGCTCGCGACCTCGCAGCAGGCCACCTCCACCGGCCCGGCCGCACCGTCCTGCTCGCCGAACCGGTCCAGGCCCGCATGAACGCCTACCTCGCCCACCGCGCCCGGCGCCGGCCGAACACCGCCAACCCGCACTTCTTCCTCACCCTGCACACCGCGCTGTCCACCACCCCCGTCAGCCGGCCCTGGCTGTACCGCCACTACCCCGCCTCCAGCAACCTGCTCCGCAGGGACCGCATCGTCGACGAGGCACAGGCCGCCGACGGCGACATCCGGCTGACCTGCGACCTGTTCGGCCTCAGCATCCAGGCCGCCACCCGCTGCACCGCCGCTGGGGACTTTCTCTCCCGGTGACCGTCCCTCGCGCAGGGCCCCGGGCCGGCCGAGGGTTTTGGCCGGCCCGATGTACCCCTTGCCTCACGTCATGGCCGGGACCAGCACGGCCAGCAGCGCGATAAACAACGTCATGACGCTGAAGAACACGAAGCTGCCCCGGCTGATGGCCGTGGAGACCGGCGAGCCCGCCTCGCGGGCGACGTTGTAGCCGATCAGGCCTGCGACGGCCGAGACAGCCGCGAGGACAACCAGAGCCAGAAGCAGGATAAGGATGTTCTGCGTGCTCACGCCGCACCCCGCTGGCCCTGCCGGCGGGAGGCGGAGGCGAAGCGGCAGACCGCGAAGCTGCGTCGCAGGGTCGCGAACCAGCGGGCCGACACCGCTCGCAAGTGGGCCAAGCGCATTGTCCGCGACCATGACGCCCTCGCGGTGGAGTACTTGCGTCCCACGTTCCTGGCGAAGACCACCATGGCCAAGAGTGGCGCCGATGCCGCGATCGGCGCCACCAAACGGGCGCTGATCGAGCAGGCCCGTAAGCACGGCCGGACCGTGTACCTGGTCCATCCCGCGCACACCACGATGGACTGCGCGCACTGCGGAGCGAGAGCCAAGCACCGCCTCCCTCTTTCCGAGAGAACGTATACGTGCACCGCGTGTCGAACCGTGTCCCCCAGGGACAAGAACTCCGCCCGCGTGATGCTCGTCCGGGCTGGTCTTCAACCCGGCTAGCGCTGATCGTGTAAGACCCGCATCCCCGCCCGGGGGTCAGGCGACGTGAGCTAGGAATCCCCCTCCTTCAGGAGGGGGAGGAGTCAACGTGTAGTCGGCGTGCTCCTCGAGCTGCTGAGTCAGTCCGCTCATGCGCTGGCGTACCAGTTTCTCGACGCGGCTGAGCCTGCCGCGCAGCTCCCGCATCGCCGTTTCCACGTGTTCGGCCTCTTCGCTATCGACAGTCCTGCACCTGCACGCCGCAGCCGAGGTCCTCCTCAAGGCCCGTCTCACCCACGAGCACTGGAGCCTGGTCTTCGCCGAGCCTGCCGCAGCTAGCTGGGGGCCGGCCAGGTGCTCGACGGCGCTGCGCAGGTAGTCCATCCCGTTGTGGACCGGGGTGAAGTCGAGGTCTGGCCGAGCGGCGACCGGCTGGCCGTCGCGGGCCTTCGGGAGGTCGACCGACTCGACCGGCTGCTGGTGGGTGTCGGACTCGGGCACCGAGGTCTGCTTCGTGGCGGGGCGACCGGCAAGCCAAGAACGTTCCTCGTGTGTCGGTCCAATTCCCTTGCTTTCCGCTCATCCTGACGGGCTTTCAAGGAACGCACGGGATAACCGCAATTATCCTGTGGGTTCCTTCTCGTCACCCGGACCGGTGGTGCGGAGGAAGTCGGCGACGACCGTGCAATGGCGTGGCAGGCACCTTGTCGGGGGTGGCCTCGTGCGGGCGTCCCGGATGGGGTGCTCCCGGGCTGTTGCCCAGATTGAGAACCCCGGCCCGATTACGGCGGGCCGGGGTTCTTTGTCATGCGATGCGTTCTGCGGTCCCCGGCCCGATTACGGCGGGCCGGGGTTCTGCCCCGCGACGACGACGACCGTCGGCGTGTCTTGCGGTGGTGCGCTGGTTTCTCAGTAGTCGTCCCTGTCGCCCCTGTGGTTGTCGATGACGCGGAAGCTGCCTACTACCCCGTCCTCGACGTGCACGCCTTCGGTGCGGCCGGGGCGGACGCCGTCGCTGGAGCTGTGGGCGCCGACGGTGGCGATGGGGGCGCCGTTGTCGCAGGTCACTCCGCGGAAGACCTCGACGGTCTTGCGGCTGTCGTTGCGGATGTTCAGGCTCGTGGAGCCCAGGCCGCTGACCACGGTGATGCAGCCGCCAGGGTGAGAGGAGTAGGACCGCTCGTTGATCTGGATCAAGCCCTCCTCGAATTCCCTGCCGCCGCGGTCGCCGCGGTCGTTGCCCTCCTTGCCCTTGCCGCCGACGTCGCCGCCCATGGGCGCCGGGGCGCCCTGCACGGCGGCGGGGGCCGTCTGGACCTGCGGAGCGGGAGCGGCGGCGGCGTAGGTGATGCCGGCCGCGGTCAGGGATGCGACGGCAGCGACGGCCGCGGTGAAGGCGTGGGAACGGGTCACGATCATGGCAGTGGTTCTCCTGTTCTCACCGAGAGATCGGCTCGGTAGCCGACCCGTGACTGAACGTATGCAGACTCCCCAGGGCTGTCATTTCGGGCGGAGCGGGAGTGCTGCTTCCAGGGAGCCGATCGGGGTAGGCAGAGCACCTGATCGCCCTGCCGTGCCTAACTGATGAGCTGTCAAAAAAATATCTAGCATTGGCAATTGACTGCCCATTGACCCTTCAAGGTGATCTTCTGATGCCGGCTCACCCTTGACCGGCGGGAACTTTCGGCGCGTCGCACTTGACATACGGGACGTAGCGGTCATCGCAGGGCTGTGCGCGGACGGCGGCACTTGGACGAGCACCGCTGCGCGGTGCGGCATTCGTCCGGGCCCGCACCGGTAGCCGATGCCGGTCAGGCGGTTGCGCTTCGACGTCGCGTGGGACGAAGGTCTCGCCACGAGATGATCTTGGAGCCCGGAAGGTTCGCTATGGGGCTGATGGCGCTCGTTGAACTCAGAGATCGCCCGCCAACCCGGAACCGGTCGTCCGCCCAACAGGGCCCGGTGGTCCAGTGGGTGTCGAGTCTGACGATGTTGAGTGCGGTGGCGGAGAAGGCGTGTCGAAGGCGGACTTTCGGCAGGCCGCGGTCGCGGGCCCGGCGGATGCCGGTGAGGTCGAGGGCCTGGTTGATGGTGCCCTCGACGCCGGCGCGCAGGGCGTACTTGTTCTTCCAGGTGTCGGTCTTCTGCTCGGCGCGGGCCGCGCGGGGTTCTCGTGGAGTTCCTCGGGACGCAGGGGTGAGTATGCGGCGCCCGGGTTTCGAGGTGGTGCACTGCTTTCGAGCCGGCCGAGTCGGGCGAACCGTCTCAGCCCGAGCCCGCCGTCGATCTCATGACCGTGCTGGAGCAGAGCGTCGAGGAGGCACGGTCCGCCCGACATCCCGCGACGAACCCCTCGAAGCCCGACCAGAAGAGGAAATGATCAGCCCGCCCAGCCGATGTCCCGGACCTCAATCGCTCCCGCGTGTGGCATGTACTGGATCCAAACGCCTGCCGGATCTCCTCCACCGAGCCCACATCCCGCACATCGGGCCAGGCCCGCGGATCCATCTGCGCGACCTCCACCAGCGCCTTCACCTCCCGCCAGGCCCGATCGTCGGGCAACTGGGCCATGACCTCGACCGCGAGCTCCTCCACCACCACGCCGTACCGCATCCCGCACACCTCTGTGTTGCCGCTCGTCCGTACGGTCCTCGGCGCCGAGCCGCGCAACACCACGAGATCGCCCTGCGGGAACTCGGCTTCCGCATATTCGTGGCGCGGCTCTACGACCCTGCCGGAAACCCGGTCAGGCTGAAGAACGAGCAGCTCACCGGCGCCCCCCTGACGCCAGCCGCTGGCCCGACGACATGCGGCTCGAGGGGTGACGGAATGCGCGGAGCGTGCTCAGCGGGCCAGGCGGTGACAGTCAGCCGGTTGTCGACGGGGTGGTCCGTCGGTGAGGTGCGGTCGGCGCAGATAGCGCGGGAGGGTGCGTTTGATGATCAGGAAAGCGGCATCATCGGTGAGTCGCTTGCCCGTGTGCGCGAGCAGGTCGTGGTGAATGTGGTGCAGCAAAGCGTCGGGACCTGAGGCGGGGAAGGAGGCGACGCGTTCGGCGAGCGGGTAGAAATCTCCGGCCGGTGAGCGGGCTTCGATCACGCCGTCGGTGTAGAGCAGCAGCATGTCACCCGTCTCCAAGACGAACGGATCAGTGCCGCCGTTCCGTACGCCCAGAGAACACAGGCCCAACGGGGGTGCAGGCTGACGGGAGTTCAGGGCGGTCACCGCGCCACCACGGACCAGCAGGGGCGGCGGGTGGCCGCAGTTGAGCATCTCAGCTCGCGGACCCTCATCGTGGATGTCGATCATGATGGCGGTGGTGAAGTGCTCGCCGACGTCATGCGCGGTATCAGCGGCCTCCTCCAGGTTCCGGCAGACGCTCTCTTCGACGGCGGTCACGAGCTCGGGCAAGGAGTGGTACCGGGGAGCGCCCTCACGGAACGCGCCCAGCACCACCGATGCCTCGCCGACGGAGGCCAGCCCATGACCTCGAACATCGCCGATGAGCACCCGGGTACAGGCGTGATCGGCACGGGCAACCGCCAACAGATCGCCCCCGATCTGAGTCTCGTCCTCGGCAGCCAGATACAGCCAGGCCACCCGCAACGGCCCGATCCGGCGAGGTGGAGGCCGCAGCAGAACCCGCTGTGCCGTCTCGGCCACCGACCGCACCCGGCTCAGCTCCCGGGTACGCCGCTCCCGCGTATAGGAGATGAAGACCACCAGGGCCGACAGCACGGCCAGGGCGATGAGCTGTGCCACGTGGTTGGTCGTGGCCAGCCCGCCCAGGAGGACCGAGACGATCACCAGGGCCGCCTCCGCCAGAGCCCCGATCAGGGCGGTCAGCCACGGACCGGCGACAGAAGCGGTCAGAGTCGGCGCGATGACCAGCAACGGACCCAGATGAACACTGGTGCCGGTACCGACGTCCGCCACACTGATGGCCACGATCAGTGCAAGTGAGACCACCACCAGCCCGCGCCCCGCGCGCTGCTCCAAGGTGGGGTCTCCCGATGCACCTCGTACGCCCATATGCCCTTTCTACGCCTCTTTAGCCGTGCGTGTTTCCCGCGTCAGTTCCTGTCAGGCCCGGTCCGCTCTTGGCACTGCATGTCGTCGGTAGCCCGCCGGTGCCGCCCACCGAGACAACAGCCGCCGTCCTCAAAGACGCCCACCGCGCCGCCGACTCGGTCAGGCTCCTGGTGACCCCTGATCGAGCACAGCCAGACGTGACATCACCCGTACGATGATCACGTGGCCGCGCGCACCATCCGCGCCTCCCAGGTCGATCTGATCCACGCCCTGCCAGGCCTCCGCATCCCCGACGTCGCCGAGCTGCGCGCCCGAGGCGGGCTTCGCCCGCTTTGTTGCGTTCGCTCGCCAGGTTTCCTCGGCTTGAACACTGGCGGTCGTGACTCCAGCTCGGCCAGCCGGGTTCTCTGCCGGTATCAGGCGGCGGTTGGCGATGAGCATCCCGACGCGGATGAGCGTGTCGCCCAGGTGGCCGGCGGCTTCTGGCTGGGACATCCAGGCATCGTGCTCGACGGTGTCCACCTTGAGTAGAACGTAGCCGCGGTTGTTTCGCGACCACGACCGCCCGGGTTGGCGGCTGTCGTGCATCACGCCGCTGCCTTCGGTCGCTCGGCCAGGAGGCCGCGTTCGAAGCGGGCTCCGGCGCGGACGAGGGCGACATGCTGGTGGCGGGGGAGAGGGGGAGGGGGAGGGGGCACGTCTGACCGGGGGTCAGTCGACTTTGCCGCCGATCGGGCCGACCTGGATGTCCTTGGCGCTGCTGTCGGAGCCGTCCGTCACGGCGAGGTTGATCTGCGGTTGCCGTACGGTCAGTTGGTGGGTGTCGTTCGGCGGGGTGACCGTCAGGCTGGTCACGTTGACGCCGGTGCCGCCGCTGTTGTTGTAGGGGGTCATCAGCTGGAAGGTGGTCGACTGGCCGGGCGAAAGGGTGACCGAGACCGCGGAGGTGTCGCTCCGCGCGGCGCTGTCCGAGCCGCCGCCCTGGAAGTTCAGGTCGACCCCCGGGAAGCCGTGCATGCTGCAGCTGCTGGAGCCGTTGTTGGTGAGCCGGACGGTGGTGAGCACCTCGGCACCGCCGGTCGTCACGCTGCTCGCGCGGACGCCGCTGAGGTCGGACGCGTGGCAGATCGAGCCGCTGCCGTCGGCGGCCTGCGCGCTGCCGCCGCCCGAACCGGAGCCCGAGCCGCCGGCCTGGGCCTGGGCGGACCCGCCGGTCGCCCCGCCGTTCGTACCGGCGGCCGCGCTGGCGCTCGCCGAGGCGCCGCCGCTCGCGCTGCCCGAGGTCGCGCCGTCGCTGTTGCAGGCGGTGAGCGACAGGCCGGCCGCGACGGCGACGACGGCGATGGCGGCGGACTTGTGGATTCGCAAGGGATTCTCCCCGATTTGACGCAGCATCAGTTCTCTGTGATCTCTCACGTGGGATTCACGCGGCCCGGGCGGGCCCGGTTGCCAACTGGTGAGAGATCTTCACGTGGTTGATATCACGTCGCTGACCTGCAACCTTCCACGGGGGAGGGCATCCGTGATGCCTCACCGGCTCACCGGCTCACCGGCTCACCGGCTCACCGGCTCACCGGCTCACCGGCTCACCGGCTCACCGGCTCACCGGCTCACCGCATGAACCCAGCGGCCCATCCGCCAGGAGTCAACACTCGCCACTTCAATGGGGGCTTGGCTGCCGTGCTGTAGCCACGGTCACGCGACTCAGTGTTGTGCGAGAGCCACGCGCGGAGGACGCCGGTGACCGGCGCGGGGCTGACAAGAAGGACCACTCCGCCCTTGATCCGCACCCAGGTGGGCGGTCTCCAGGTGGAGACGGAAGGTGTCGGCGAGGACGAACTTCACCGCCATCGGGTGCGTGGGTTTCTGACGACGCCGTTGCACCCTCAATCCCAAACTCAGCGAAATCAATGACCTGTTCGCGACTGCGTCGCTCCGGGATCACTTTCAGATCCCGCGCGACCTCCGTGATCGTCTTGCTGAAGGAGGGGGCCAACGCATCGCGTCCCGCTCCGGTCATGACGGCAGATCAGGCGCGCTGCCACGGCGGAGGCCGCCCCGGACGGCGCGCCGGCCGCCCCCTATGCTGGGGGCCGTCCGGCCGGACCAGACCGGGGCGACGACGCAGGAGGGGTTTGTGGCAGCGCTGTATCCGGACGACCCGCGCTCCATCGGCGGATACCAGTTGCTGGGGCGGCTGGGCGCCGGCGGTATGGGGCAGGTCTTCCTCGGGCGCTCGCCGGGCGGCCGACAGGTCGCGGTCAAGGTGGTGCACGCCGCGCTGGTCGACCGGCCGGACTTCCGCTCCCGGTTCCGCAGGGAAGTGCAGGCCGCGCGTGCAGTCAGTGGGGCGTTCACCGCGCCGGTGATCGACGCCGACCCGGACGCGGCCGGGCCCTGGCTGGTCACCAGTTACATTGCCGGTCCGTCGTTGGAGAAGGCGGTCACCGACCGGGGGCCGATGCCCGCGCCGCAGGTGTTCGCCTTGGCCGCCGGGCTCGCCGAGGCGCTGGTGTCGATCCACGGCGCGCACCTCGTCCACCGCGACCTCAAGCCCTCCAATGTGCTGCTCGCCGCGGACGGCCCGCGGGTCATCGACTTCGGGATCGCCCGGGTCGTCGAGAGCAGCTCCCTCACTGTGACAGGGCAAGCGCTCGGCTCCCCGGGATTCATGTCGCCGGAGCAGGTGAATGGCGAGGAGATCAGTCCGGCCAGCGACGTCTTCTCCCTCGGGACGGTACTGGCGTACGCGGCCACCGGCGGTAACCCGTTCGGCAACGGGCACCTGGCCTCCATCTTCTATCGGGTCGTCCACGACACCCCCGACCTCGACGCGGTCACCGACCCTGCGCTGTGCGCCCTCATCGCCGACTGCCTGGCCAAGGACCCCGCCCGGCGCCCCACCCCGCGCCAACTCCTCGCCCGGTGCGCCGCGGGTGCCGCACCGGCCGAAAGCGCCGACCGCAGCCGCGGAACGCCGCACGGTACCGCGCCATCCGGTCGGATATCCGGCTGGGACGCCGCCGTCGGCACCGGCGGCGAGTGCTCCACCAGCTCCGCGATCTCCCCGGACAGGGGTAGTGCCCGGGACGCCGGTGCCGTCCCCGGCGGCACCGTAGACCCCGGTGCGCGCAGCGAAACAGCCTACCCGGGGCACCGGCCGGCCCACGGGGCAGCGGCGGTCCCGGCTGACCCCCGGCCTCCGGTACCGGGCGCTCCCGGCACGGGGCCGACGGCCGTCGGCCGCCACGACGTGCCCATCACTTCCCTGCCGGCAACGGCGATGACGCGTCCGCGTCCTGCCGATGTTGCGGGCCGACACGGCCCCGCCCGCCGTACCTTCCTGATCCCGGCAGCCGTCGCAGCGGCCGCCGTCGCGGTGGGCGTCCCCATGTACCTCACGCTCAGCCACGACACCTCACGAGGCTCCGCACCGGCCCGGCCCACCGGCCCCAAGCCGGTCGGGGCATGGCGACTTGACGAACGCTCCGGCACCGCCGCGGCGGACACGGCCGGCACCCACGACGGCACCGCATCCGATGTCCGCTGGCGCACGGGCAACAGCGGCGCCGCCCTCTTCAACGGCGTCAGCAGCCAGATCACCACGCGCGGCCCGGTGCTCGACACTGCCCCTGGACACAGCTTCACGGTCTCCGCCTGGGTCTACCTCACCAGCACGAACGGCTTCGCCACCGCCGTCAGTCAAGGCACCTCCAACGGCAGCGCCTTCTTTCTCCAGTACTCGGGCGCCGACCACCGGTGGGCGTTCTCCCGGCCGGGCGTCCGCGCCCTCGCGGCTGAGCCGCCCGCCATGAACACCTGGACACACCTGGTCGGGGTCTGCGACGCCGCCTCCCACCGACTCCACCTCTACGTCAACGGCACACAGCAGGGCACCGCCACCGACACCCGCCCCGTCACCACCCCAGGCCCCCTCGTGATCGGCCGCGCCACTTTCCACGGCCGACCCGTCGACTTCTTCCCCGGCGGCATCAAAAACGTCCAGATCTTCGACCAATCCCTGTCCGCGGACCGGGTCGCGGCGCTGGACTAGGCACTGTTCTCGGATCTCCTTACGTGGGTGGGGTGTTGGGGGCAGGCCGGCTGTATGGGCCGTGGGGATCTGACGAATGCGGAGTGGGATCGGCTGGAGTCGTTCTTGCCGCGTGGCGGGACGCGTGGGGGCCGGTGGAGTGATCACCGTCGGGTGATCAACGGGGTGTTGTACCGGGTGCGGAGGGGTGTGCAGTGGCGGGATCTGCCGGAGCGGTTCGGGCCTTGGGAGACGGTCTATAAACGGCATCGTCGCTGGTCGGCGGATGGGACGTGGCAGATGCTGCTGTCGAAGGTGCAGGCCGCCGAGGACGCTCAGGGCGGGATCGACTGGGACGTGGCGGTGGACTCCACCGCGGTGCGGGCTCACCAGCATGCCGCCGGCGCGAAGAAGGCCCCGCCCACCGCACCGCCTCAAAAGGGGGCGGTCCAGGGGGCGAACCGGGCCGAACCGGTGTTGCGGAAACTGGTCGTCCGGCTGGAGGAGGTGGTCAGATCGGCGAATGCCCGGGACGTTCCCGCGGCGGCTTCACCACCAAAATCCACCTTGCCGCCGACGGGCGGTGCCGGCCCCTCGCCCTGCCCGCGCCCGACGCGGGGCAGCTCGCCGCGATGCCGGCGGCCCAGCTGTCGCAGGGCGGAGGCGGATCGGTGCGCCACGGCGCGTACACCAGGGTGTCCGCGTGGGGGCCGCCCGTGGCCCGGTCGACGAGCTGGATCTGGTGGCTGAGGGGACCAGCTCCTCAACTCCGAGTACCAGGAACGCTGGCTTGCCGTCGAACTTGGTGGAGCCGTCGCGGTTCAACCTCAGCGCGCGGCCGATGTTCTGCACGATCTCTACCTGGGAGCCGCGGGTGTCGGCGAAGCAGATCGCCTCCACACCGCGCTCGCCGGTGATGTCGACGCCTTCCCCGAGCACGCGAACGCTCGAGAGGAAGACCCGGTGTACGCGCCGGTTGTTGGCGTCGATGCCGTTGGTGAACTGCCGTAGCACCTCCCGGCGTTCGGCCACCAGATGGTCGCCGCACAGCGACCCCGACCACACCCGGGCCGGCGGCACGTGGCGGCCGGCCTCCAGCCCGTAGAACTCCGCGTCGATGGACGACGCGGGGAGCTCCTTTTCCGCCTTGACCATCGTCGTGTCATCGGTCTCGGTGACGTACAGCTCGGCTGCGGTCTTCGGTAGCGCCTCCGCGAACGCCGCAGCCCGCGACGTCCTAGCCGAGCAGACCAGCCCGCGAGGACAGCAACGCCGAACTCCGCCCGCCTACTGCGCTGCGCGAGGGTTGCCAGGCCGTTGCACCGGGCGCGGCAGCCTCCGCGCCTGCTGCCACGTCCGCTGACAGAAAACGGCACGCCGCTGTCAGTGCCGGGTTTCATACCGGCGGATTAGGCCATAACACGCGGTCGCGCCTGTCCGTCTGGCACGCACAGGTGCACGCTGCGCGGAACAGACAAGGGCAACGTGGCCCGTGGAGGGGAGTCGCCCGGCTGCTCGGCCCCTTGTTGGCTCGGCTCACCGCCTGGCGCGTACTGGACGCCCTGGTCGCCGTCACTATGTTCGCGCTGGGCGCCACGCTCGTCGCCGGAACATGAAGCCGGGTTCGACGATCAGCCTGGGCAACGTCAGGGTCCGAGGCCGAGGCGGCCCTGGCCCGAGGACGACTGGCGCAGCGATCCAAGATGGCCGTAGTGAGCTCGTGACCGAACGTTCACACTGTCGCAAGCCCCGAACCCCCCACAGAGCAGACGATCACACCTTCCCCGGTATGTATCCGGAAAGCGGGGTTGCCGGGCGGGTCGGGCCAAGGGCAGCGTGTACCCCGACGGACAACGCCCGAGCAGGACACAGAGGTTGAACTTGACGACCGACGACAACCAGTGGATTCCCCTGTCCCAGGCACGGCTTCGGGCGCTCGTCCCACCGGTGCGGGCGGTCGTCGCCCAGCCCCGTCCCCGCACCGCGGTGGCCATGTCCGCGGCGGGTGTCACCCTGTTCGCCCTGGTGGGCTCCGGCGCCCCCAATCACAACACACTCACGGTCCCCACCACTTGGCGCGCGCTGCCGGCGATGCCCGACGTCCTCTCCCAGACGGTCACCATCGCGGCCATCGTCCTGTCCTGCCTCGGCACGCTCGGCATGCTCAGCGCCCGTCGGCGGGGCTGGAGCCCGGACTCCCGTCTCCTCTTCCTGCCGGGCGCGCTCGCGGTGCTCGTCGTCGCCAACCTCACCCCGGTCGGGTCTTCCGACACGGCCAGTTATGCGGCGTACGGCCGTATCGCCGCGCTCGGCGGTGACCCGTACGTGACCTCCCCCGCCCAACTGGGAGGCCCCTACGCCCAACTCGTGGCCGTCGCCTGGCGTGACACCACCTCCGTGTACGGACCGGTCGCGACATGGTGGCAGAGCGCGGCGGCATTCCTCGGCGGTGAGCGGCCGTGGGTGACGATCTGGGTCCTGATGCTGGCCAACGCGTGCGTGTTCCTGGGCACCGGCTATCTGCTGATCCGCGCTGCGGACGATCCCGTCAGGGCTGGGCTGCTGTGGGTCGCCAACCCATTGCTGATCGGTGTGCTGGTCGGAGGCGGACATCTGGACACCATCGTGGCCGCTCTCGCCGTCGGCGCGATCCATCTGGCGCGCAGAACTCCCCGGCTGCGCCATGACCTGCTCATCGGGGGGTTGGTCGGCCTTGCCTGCTGCGTCAAGATCAGTGCGGCCCTGCTCGGCGTCGCACTGGCCTGGCCGCTGCTGCGAGTGGGAGCCTGGCGGCGAGTCGCCCGGCAGGCCTCGGTGGCCGCGCTGACCATCGCACTCCTCTACAGCGTGTACGGTCTGCACGCTCTCGCCCCGCTCTCGGCCGCCTCACGGATGGTCTCGTTCCCGTCGTTGTGGATGGTGTTCGACTGGCTGGGAAGCGAACTTCTTGGGCCCGGTGCGACCGCGACGGCCATCCGTCTGCTGTGGCCCGGCCTGATGCTCGTACTGGCCTGGGCCCTTCACCGCCGTACGCCCGCGGGCTCTCCCCCTGCCGTCGCCGTACCATTCGCGCTCGCCTTCGCCTGGGTTCTCACGGCTCCGTGGTCGATGCCCTGGTATGCGGCTCTCCCCTTCGTCCCGGCAGCCCTGTGTCCCCAAGGCCGCCTCACCCGGTACCTCGTCGCCGCCACGGCTGCCCTCGCCCTGGTCAACAACGGCGGCGGGCACGGCTGGTCCGCATGACGCGCCTCGTGGATGGAGCCTCGCGCCGGGCGAGATTCTCGACGCCGGGGAGAGAAAGCTGCGGTTCTTCCAGGAGCAGCTGAACTACGAGGCGACGGCGTGGGGTAGACCTTGGCGCAGCCGGAGTGGGTCCTCCAGAGGCAGGCCCCAGGGCCGCCCCCGGCGGAGGGTGTCAGCCTCCTGGCGCCGCAGTACGACTACCAGCTTGGTGAACTGGCGCGGGCTCAGCCCGGTAAACGGGGATATCCAGGACGGCTCCGACGCCGTGATCACTCCAGCCACACCGGGATCATCACATCAGATCGGCTCGACGCCGGGAACGATCGTTGCAGTTGCGCTTCGACGCACAGCCGATGCTGGCAAGGGGACGGAGAACTCTCGGTCCGGCGGCGGCCCCTGCGGGTCTGGCTCAACCCCGAGCACGGGCAAGCTTTGCTTCGGCTCGACTACGAGCTGTGCTGGGCCACCACATGGATGGACGACGCCAATCGATGGGTCGCCCCCGTGCTCGGCCTTCCCGAACTCCCCTTCGTCGACTTCGGCGACGCCCTGTTCCAAGAACGCCCTGACGGGGTCCACTGGAAGACCGGTCCGCTTGTGGACTACGCCAACGGTCGCCCCTTCGCATGGGTGGACGACGAACAGAGGGAGCTCGACCGGGTGTACGTAACTGCCCACCACCGGGGCACCGGGCTTCTACACCACGTCGACCCGCGCCGCTCGTCGTGTCTTCAGGCCGTACTCCGTCCCGGCGGGCCGGCGCGGGGCTGTCCGGTCTTTCAGGATGACAGTTGGGCGGCGTTATGGCGGCTGACGGTCGCCCTCGGGCAGGTCGCGTAGCGCTCCCAGGCCACGCCGGAGATGGTGACCGTCTTGAACTCCGGCGGATAGTTCTTCATGACCACGAGATGTCCGTCCTCAGAACCTCAGGATCCAGTGTCTCGTGTGTCCAGAATCAGGGGTCAAGGCCCTACTACAGCGTCACCCCCCAACCCGGACCAGGCAGCCGAATAGCCCCAGCCTGGGGCCACAGTGCGTGGACTTACCGCCTTGTTCAGGGCGCGCAGTTCGCTGGCCGAGGGTTCCGTGGGTTCGAAGGCGCTGTCCTGGACCTTGGCGAGGAGTTCGACGGTCTCGTACGGGTTGCCGCCGGTGACGGCCCAGACTTCGCGGCAGAAGGGCGCGTCGGCGTGTTCGCCGAGCGCGGCGCGGGTGAGGCCGGCGGTGGCGTCCGGGGTGAGGGCGTGCAGGGTGGTGCGGGGGTGGGCGGCGGCGCCGACGGCTTCGAGGTGGCCGGTGGAGGCGGCGGTCGCCTCGCCGTCGCGGTGCGCGACCACGACGAGGACGGGCAGGTCGTCGAGGCGTTCGGCGAACGCGGCGAGCCAGTGCAGGGTTTCCTCGTCGGCCCACTGCGCGTCGTCGATGAGCAGGACGAGCGGCCAGTGCAGCCGGGCGAGTCTGGCCACGGCGACGACGAGTCCGTCGCGCACGCCCTGCGGGTCGGCCTGACGGCCGCTCGGTTCGGCTATGCCGAGGGCGGGTCCTGCGATGTCGTACCAGTCGCCGAAGTATTCGCGGGTCTCCTCCTGGGAGAGGTTGAGGAGTGCGGGCTGGAGGAGTTGGCGTACGACGTTAAGGGGGACGGAGGTGACGGTCTCGCCGCCGCGGGCGGACCAGACGGTGGCCCTGCCCTGCGCGATGCGGCGCACTTCGTCGAGGAGTGCGGTCTTGCCGATGCCGGCCTCTCCGCTGAACACGACGAGGCTGCCCGACGACGCCGCGTCCCCGCAGAGTTCACCGAGTGCCTGCGCGACGACCGCGACCTCCGCGTCCCGCTCCCACAGCCGTGCCGAGGCGGCTCCCTCAGGCCGACTCTGCGTCATCCCGCACCCTCCCGAAGTCGCTCGATCGACGTACAGATGTTGAGAGTGGAGCACCGGCTCAGGGAGTCAGGTCCAAGATCCGGACTGGCTGGCCTTCCCATCGCTTCGGCGCGGTCGTCTGCGCCCCGGGAAACCCATGACCGTCAGGGAAGTCGTGCTGGGCCTTCGTGGTCGAGGAGGATTTTCTTCAGGATCTGCGCGGCCGTACGAAACTCCTCGCCCGACAGGGAGCGGATCAGTTCGCGTTGGCAGGAGAGGACCTCGCCGAACGCCTCGTCGATCACCTTCCTGCCCTCGGTGGTGAGTTTGACCACGACAATGCGGCGGTCGACGGGGTCTGGAGTGCGGGTGATCCAGCCGCGGCTCTCCAGGGACTTGAGGCGCGTCGTCATCGTCCCGGAGGTCACGAGCGTAGCCGCCATGAGTTCCCCGGGGGTGGACTGCTGTCGTGCATCCCGGCGTAGTGCCGCCAGCATGTCGAAGGACCAGGGCTCCAGGCCGAAGCGGGACAGCGTCTTGTCGCGGTCACGGTCGAAGAGCCGGGTGATGCGCAGCATGCGGCTGACCACCTCGAGGCTGCGCACCTCGGCCTCGGGCAGGCAGGCCTGCCAGAGGCCGATCATCTCGTCGATCGCGTCGAGGGGCTCGCTGTGAGGCGTTCCCGCGCTCTGTTCGCCCGTTGCGTGTACCGACTCCACTGAGCCTCCCCGATGCCGTCGTCCGGATCACATCGAAAAGATATCTTGACGCTCAAGAGATGTCCATGGAGGCTGTCCGGCAGCCGCGGCCAGCAACACCCCAGCCCCGGAAGTCCAAAGGTTCGGGGCTTGCTGTGCCCTGCCGTTGTACGCCTGAACTCTGTGCTGTCCCGCCCCTGATGCGATACGCCGACCGCCGCCCAGCCGGCGGTGGCTCCCGCACTCCCTGAACGAGAAGTGGTGGTCATCGTGGCAATCGAGGACTCGGTTTACGCGAAAGTAGGCAGACGGATCATCCCCCTGCTGTTCGCGCTGTGGCTGGTCAACTTCCTGGACCGGGCGAACGTCGGCTTCGCCGCCCTGCAGATGAACAAGGAACTGCACCTGTCTCCAGCCGTCTACGGCTTCGGCGCGGGAGCCTTCTTCTTCGGCTACCTCGCTCTCGAGGTCCCCGCCAACATGCTGCTGCTGCGCTACGGCGCGCGCCGCTGGATCGCCCGGATCGCGATCACGTGGGGACTCGTCTCCATGGCACAGGCCCTGGTCGTCGGCCCGACCAGTTTCGTCGCGGTCCGTGTCGCCCTGGGCTTCGCCGAGGCCGGATTCCTGCCCGCGATGCTCTACTACCTGACGTTGTGGTTCCCCGCCGAGCGCCGGGCCAAGGCGATCGGCCAGGCCATCTCCGCCAACGTGGTCGCCGTCGTGGTGGGGGCGCCGCTGTCCGGGCTGCTGCTGACCTACCTGGACGGCGCCGCCGGGCTGGGCGGTTGGCAGTGGCTGTTCGTTGTCGAGGGCGCTCTCGCGGTGGTGCTCGGCTTCGTCACGCTGCGCACCCTGACCGAGCGCCCGGACCAGGCGCGCTGGCTCGCCGAGGAGGAGCGCTCCTGGCTGGTGGCCCGAATGGACAAGGACGCCGCGGCCGCCGGCACGCAGGGCAACCACTCGCTGAAGGACGCGCTGCGACTCCCCATCGTCTACCTCCTCGGCGCGCTGTACTTCTGCTGGGGCATCGGCTTCTACGGCGTGACCCTGTGGGCCCCGCAGATCATCGCGCAGCTCTCCGGCGGCTCCATACTCCACACCAGCCTGCTGACGACGGTCCCCTTCGGCTTGGGAGCGGTGGCAATGATCCTTAACGGCCGGCACTCGGACCGCAGCGGGGAGCGGCGCTGGCATGTGACGATCCCGCTGCTGACCGGTGCGGTGGGCCTGGCCGCGGGATCCGTGGTGCCTGATGCGGCCGCGAGCTTCGCCGCGCTGTGCGTCACCGTGGTCGGCGTCTCCGCGGGCCTGGGCGTGTTCTGGTCGGTACCTTCGCAGTTCCTCGTGGGACGCGCGGCCGCCGGAGGCCTGGCCGTCATCAACACGATCAGCAGCTTCTCCGGTTTCTGCGGCCCGTACCTGGTGGGATTCGTCCGCGGCAGCACCGGCAGCTTCACCGCCGCCATGCTTATCCTGGGGGCGAGCACCGCCGTCGCAGCCCTTCTCTCCGTCGTCCTGCTGCGCACACTCCGCCCGGCCGAGGCCAAGTCCCCGGCAGCCGCCGAGGTCGGCCTTGCCGAAGGCGACCCGGTCGCATGACACACGCCACGGATCTCACGCTCTCCGCCGTCCACAACCCCGACGGCCAGCCCCCGCTCCCGGTGGACGCCGCTGTCGGCTACGCCCGCACGGTCATGGACTGGGACGCCCAGGGCACCGATCCCGCGGTGGGCGCCGCACGGGACATCGCCTACGGGCCCCACCCGCTGCACCGGTACAACGTCTTCGCCCCCCAAGGCGCCGAACGGGCCCCGGTCCTGGTTTTCTGGCACGGCGGTGGCTGGACCAACGGCTACCGACAGTGGGTGACGTTCATGAGCCGCGCCGCCTGTTCGCTCGGCTTCGTCCTGGTCGCCCCTTCCTACCGGCTCGCCCCGGCCCATCCGCTGCCTGCCGGGCTCGAGGACGCGCTCGCCGCGCTCGCACACATCAGGCATGGCATCCGCGGGTGGGGCGGAGACCCCCACCGTCTGTTCCTGGCCGGCCACTCCGCTGGGGGCCAACTCGCCGCGCTCACCGCCCTGCTGGCCCCAGAGGGCGTTGCGGCCTGCCTGCCGGTCAGCGGAATCATGGACCTGCGACATCCCGCCCCACTCCCGGGCAGCCTGGAGGAGCTCATCTACACGACGGTGCTCGCCGAACCCGCGCTGGACACCGCGATGAGCCCGGTGTGCAGGATCACCGAACCCGGGGCGGTCCCCTTCCTGCTGACGTACGGAGAACACGACACCGACCGGGTCATCCGCTCCAACCAAACTCTGGCCGCCCAACTGGCCGACCATCACACGGCAGTGGACCTGGTCGAGGAAACCGGTGCCGACCACTTCCACACCCACACCGCCCTGCGATCCCCCGACTACCCCTGGTACCGGCGGCTCGCCGAGATGCTGCGAAGGAGTACGACGTGATCACCCCGGTCGACACTGGTCTACCCGCCCCCGACCAGCCGTTCTCGTGGGCGGTGACCGCCGCGGGGATGCTCTTCACCGCCCACGGTCCGGTGCGCCCCGACGGCAGCATCGACACTGGCCCGGTGGCCGCGCAGGCCCGGCTGACCCTGGAGAATCTGCGCCGCTCGGCCGAGGCGGCCGGAGCTGGCCTGGGCGACGTCGCCCAGGTCCTGCTCTTCCTGACCGACCGGGCCGACATCCCACTGGTCGACGCCGTCTACCGGGAATACTTCGACACCCCCTACCCGAACCGCTGCTGCGTCGTGGTCGCGGCCCTGGCCGTCCCCGGCATGCGGATCGAGTTGATGGCCCACGTGTCGCTCGTCAGACCTCGGGAGTTCAGCGATCGCTCAGACTGAACCAGGGCGTCGAAGAAGCTGCGATGCGAGCCGGAGGGCTGGTGTCTGCCCCGTTGCCCGCCGTCATCTTCCACAGTGTCAGGCCCCCAGCTGTCGTTGCTGGGTGGCCGAGACCGACGCTCGTCGTTTTAGAAGTCGCGTGCATGGTCGAACTCTGCGGATGTCTCGTAATCGTCCCGCTTTTCAAAAGCCAGGGAGTAGTAGAACGGGCCTGCCGCACGATCGGGTTGGGCAGGTCAAACCTGTCACCCAACCCTGCAGCAGCCCCAATCCCTTGTGGCGGGGGAGCGGCGGACGATGCGCATGTCGATACCGAGGGTGGCGGCGTGTTCTACGAGGTGCTGGCGGTAGCCGCCGTCGACCCAGGTCTTGCGGGCGGTGGGGTGCTCGATGGCGATCCGTTCGATGAGCGTCTGGCCGGCGATGGAGTCCTGCACGCCGGCCGCGGTGCGAGGACTCCGAGGTGCCGGTCACCTTGTGGGCCCGCTGTCGTGGGGCTCGGTGCGGGCCGGGCCGATGGGCAGTCCGGCCCACGAGGTGACGCGCCACGCGTCGCCGTCGAGCTCGGTGACGGCTATGCCGGTGTTGTCGAGCTCCCGCTCCGTCATGTCCTGCACGGAGACGTTGGCGGCGCGGGCGGCGAGCCAGACGCGGATCGCGACCCCGTGGCTGACCATGGCCACTGTGTTCGCCCCGCTGCGGACGGCCTCGTCGACGACGCCGTCGAACCGCTCAAGGACTTCCTGGCCGCTCTCGCCGCCGGGCACGCGGGCGGAAGGGTCGGTGGGCCAGCCGAAGACGAAGTCCAGGAAGGCGGTGTGGGAGGCGTGATCGCTGGCGCCCTCCCAGTGGCCGGCGGAGACTTCCCGGATTCCGTCGCGGACGTGGACGGACAGCCCACGGTCGGCGGCGAGCGGGGCGGCGGTGAGTCCGGTGCGTTGATGGGTGGAGGCGTAGAGGGCGTCGATCTTCTCATCGGCGAGGGCGACGGGGAGAGCCGCCGCCTGTTTCCGGCCCAGCGCGGTCAGCTCGGGACCGGGGATCCTGGTGTGCATGGTGTAGGCGACGTTGGCAGTGGTCTGGGCGTGGCGGATCAATATCAGACGCATGTGACCATGCTCGGCGCTGGTCACGGATTCGGGCAGAGGGCCTCGCAGGTGCCGTTTCCGGGCCGTCGCGCGCGGCCGAGTGCGACCGCGCTGATGCACGGCCACCACACTGGTCGGCTGACGTCGGCGGTGCAGCGGGCGCATCTATCCCCTTCGGCCCCGCAGTTCGTCGCGCAGCCGCCACCCATGTCCCAGTCACTGGTTCCGCAGCCCGTGCATGTCCGCTCGTGGTCGAACGTGGGCGACATCCGGGGCGGAAGTCGCCGGCACTCCGGTGCTGTCCTCCGGGCGCTGAGCCCACCAAGGGGTGAGGCGGGAGGCTCCCGCCGGATGGAGGCACTGCTGTGATCGTTCGACTCGTGGGCGGCCCGCTCGCCGGACGCGTGCTGGAGACCACCGACGCCCCGTGGTCCGGGGACTGGCTCACGGCCGGTGACGCCGACTGGGGCCTGTACGTCCCGGTGCACCGTGACCCGGCGGCCGGCACCGTCCTGGCGGAGGTTCAGGTAACGCAGTTCGTGCAGCTTGGCTGCTGACGACGGCAGGTGCTCGATCGCGTTTCCTCGGAGCCATAGCTCACGCAGGTTGCGGAGCTGGCCGATGGTGTCGGGCAGGGTGGTGAGCTGGCTGTGCTGCGCTCTGAGCTCGATGAGGCCGCTCATCCCGAGCCGCGTTCGGCAAGGTGATCGTCACCCATGAGGTGTGACGCTCACGGGGCGAAGGTCGCGGACAGGATCCGGGTGACCAGGGCGAGGTCGTTGCCGCCGCCGGTGGTGGGGTTGAAGGAGTACACCAGGCGGCGGCGCAGGTCGCGGGTGGTGAACATGCCGTTGGTGTAGCCGAAGGTGGTGCCGGTCTTGCCCCACACCGTCACGCCGTTGGGCAGAGTCACGCGCATCAGGCCGGCGGCGTAGTAGGCGCTGCCCTGTCCCGGGTCGTCGGCGGTGCCGCCGAGGTAGGGGACGTCGGGGACGTCGAACAGTTCCGCCTGCTCGGTCGGGGGCAGCAGTCGTCCCCGGAAGAGTGCGGTCAGGAAGCGGTCGAGGTCGGCGGTGGTGGAGATCATGCCGCCGGCGCCGGGGTTCTGTTCGGTGATGTCGACCAGTTGCGATCCGCCGTTCGGCCGAGGTACGGCGATGTAGCCGTGGGAGTGGGGGCCGGGGATCGTGGTGTCGGTCTGCGGGGCGGTGGTGTCGCGCAGGTGCAGCGGTTGCAGGATCCGGGTGGTGATCTCCTGCTGGTAGGTGTGTCCGGTGAGGTTCTCGACGAGCATGGCGGCGACGTAGTAGCCGGTGGCTCCGTAGACCTGCATGCAACCGGGCTTGGTGAAGGGGCGTTCGTGCCGGACGGCCTTGGCGACGAGTTCGGAGAGCGGGTGGTTGTCGAAGCGGTGCTCGACGATGCCGTCCGGGGTGGTGGGCAAGTCGTCCAGGGTCAGTTCAGGCAGGCTGCTCGTGAAGTTGAGCAGGCTGCGGACAGGGATCGGCGGGTAGCTGTCGGGCAGGACGTTCGGCAGGTAGCGCTGGACAGGCTGGTCGAGGTCGACGCGGTCCTCGGCGGCCAGTTGCAGCACCACGGTGGCGATAAAGGTCTTGGTGACGCTGCCGAGACGGAACCGGCCGTCCACCGGCACCGGCGCGCCGGTCGTGAGGTCGGCGGTGCCGTACGTCCCGGTCCAGTGGCCGTCCGGCCCGCTCACGCGTGCCAGCACGCCCGTGACGCGGTCGGGCGCGCTCGACAGGGCATGCTGCAACGCCTGCGGATCCAGCTCCGGCAACCGGTCGCCGGTGGTGTCGACCGCGACGGCAGGCCGCGTGGCGGGCGCCGCGACCGCCGGGACGGACGTGCCCAGCGTCACCGTGCCGAGCACCGCGCAGCCGAGCGCCGCCATCGGTACCCGCCTGCGTCGGCCCGCTGTCGTCGCGGTCCCGGCGTTGGAGGAAGAAGGCTTGAAAGTCATGCCCACGACCGTGCCGCACCGTCGCGGTGCGACGCATCGGGGATCGCCCCTGATAGCACCCTGATCGATCCCTGATGCCGTCTCAGCTTCCGGGAATGCTGGAGTGCTAGGTCCCGCCCGCCGCCTATCTGCGCGGGCTCTTAGAAGTCATCTCAATTGGTAAGCGCCTCGGCACGTGAGAGTCAGGCTGTCCGGCCCAGGCGCCGTGGCTTGACCGTGAGGTGAGACTTGCAGCATGGACATGGGGCGTGAGTCGCGGTGGGAAAAGGACGCAATGACGGTGGAGATCGTTTTCGCCCTGGTGACTGCTGTCGCGCTGGCTGCGGCGGTCTTCGCCGGCGCTCTGACTCTCGCACTAGCCTTTGGCATCTCTGGTTCAGCGAAGCAGGGCGTGTTGGTGGGGGGTGCGCTGCTCGGAGCGACGGCCGGAATATGGCGTCTGGTACGGGTGCTGCGTCGGTTCGACGAGCAGCGCCGAATGGGCCGCTGACTGCGGTCCTTCTCCTTGATGTCGGTAGCCTGCCGGCGTGGGGATCGTTGAGCGGCTGGTGCCTGATGAGCTGTGGGAGTTGTTCCGGTGCGTGGTGCCGGAGGCGCCGAGTCGACCTCAGGGAGGCGGCCGGCGCCGGCACGGTGACCGGGAGGTACTGGCTGCGATCGTGTTCGTGGCCACGTCGGGTTGCACGTGGCAGCAGCTGCCGTCCGCCTCGTTCGGACCATCGGGACCCACGGCTCATCGGCGTTTCGCAGAGTGGTCGAAGGCCCGGGTGTGGGCGAAGCTCCATCGGTTGATCCTCGATGAACTCGGCTCCCGGGGTGAACTGGGCTGGTCTCGCTGCGCGATCGACTCGGTGAACATGCGGGCCCTGAAAAGGGGGACCTGACGGGTCCGAATCCGGTGGATCGGGGCAAGTACGGCTCAAAGATCCACTTGATCACCGAGCGGACCGGGCTGCCCCTGTCCGTGGGGATATCCGGTGCCAATTTGCACGACAGCCAGGCCCTCGAACCGCTCGTGCGAGGCATCCCGCCCATCCGCTCCCGTCGCGGACCGCGTCGGCGACGACCTGCCAAACTCCAAGCCGATAAGGGCTACGACTACGACCACCTGCGCCGATGGTTACGCCAGCGCGGCATCCGGCACCGCATCGCCCGCAAAGGCGTCGAGTCTTCCCAGCGGCTGGGACGCCACCGCTGGACCATCGAACGCACCATGGCCTGGCTCGCCGGATGCCGCCGCCTCCACCGCCGCTATGAACGCAAAGCCGAACACTTCCTGGCCTTCACCAGCATCGCCTGCACTCTCATCTGCTACCGCAGACTCACCAAATGAGATGGCTTCTAAACCGCCGTGGCCCTATTCACGAGAACGGACAGCAGATGTTCACGACTTCGAGCAACGCCAGAAGCCGCCGTTGTTCGAATACTCCGTGAGATGGCCCTGCACGATGACGGATCCCGGTGGCCGCCCTCGACGCGCGCATCGACTCCGAACGGCGAAACGAGGGTGCGAAGCAGCAGCCCGGAGAACTACAACGAGGGGATGACCGTCTTCCTCTGTTCCAAGTGCGGCACCGCGATCACGCCGGAGCTGGCGGAGCTTGCCGCTATCCCCGACCTCTCCGTCGGCGAGCGCGACCGGGACAAGGAGACGCGCCGGGCACCATCCACCATTCCGCAGGGCCGCTACGCGATCGATCCCGAGCCCTGGGGACCCCCCTACGTCGTGCAGGACGATCAGAAGAACCCAAAGCCAGCTCAGCCGCGGGGGCCTCGGATCTGCCGCGAAGAAGGCTTCGTCATCTCGGCGGGCAGCCGACAGACAGTACTGGTGCACCCCGACGACGCCGCTGGCCTTCAGCCGTTGCCCAACTGAGAGAACAGCACTGGGTGCTGCGGACCGGCAGGCGACGAGGGACTCAACCGAGCCTGCCCCTGCGGTGCTGCGGTCGCTACCCTCGCGGCCGACTGCTTCGGGCCCTACGAACTGCACCTCGACCCCGTCCGGACCTACGCGTTCTCCCAGTAGGACCCCGACCTTCGCCGGGAGACATGCTCGCCCCGCCGTTCCGCAGAACGGTGGGCACACACGTCACCGCTGGCCAACGTTCGATTCCAGCGAGGCTTCACTGCCTCCCAAACTGGTGAATAAACGCTGCCCAAACTCGCGCACAAAGCCACCGCCGTGTCTTTCCGCGCCCACATAGTGGCTTATCTGCCATATTTCTTGCGTGATCTCTATGAAAGGTGCCTCATGAAGTTCGCAGTCATCGGCGGTACCGGGCTGATCGGGTCGCAGGTCGTCAAGAAGCTGAATGCCGCCGGGCACGAGGCGGTACCGCACTCGCAGTCCACCGGAGCCGACGTCATCAGTGGCCGGGGGCTGGACGAGGCGGTGGCGGGAGCCGATGTCGTCGTCAACCTGACGAACTCCCCGACCTTCGACGAAGCCTCCCTGGCCTTCTTCCAGACCTCGATGGACAACCTTCTGGCTGCGGCCCACAAGAGCGGCATCGGCCACTTCGTCATCCTCTCGATCGTCGGCACGGACCAGGTTCCGGAACTGGACTACTACCGGGCCAAGGCTCTCCAGGAGAAGATCCTCGCGGCCGGGCCGATCCCCTACTCGATCGTCCGTGCGACGCAGTTCATGGATTTCATGGACGCCGTCCTGTCCTGGACCACCGACGGCGACACCGTCCGGCTGCCCGCCACGCCGATCCAGCCAATCGCCTCCAAGGACGTGGCTGAAGCGGTGGCGGAGGTCGCCGCGGGCGCCCCGCTGAACGGCATCCGCAACATCGGCGGTCCCGAGGTCTTCAACCTGGACGAGCTGGGCCGGATCACCCTGTCCCACAAAAACGACAGCCGTACCGTCGTCACCGACCCCACCGCCGGCATGTTCGCCGCCGTCAAGGGTGACGTCCTCACCGACATGGACGCCCACCTGGCACCTACCCACTACGCCGACTGGCTCTCCTGACTCGCTCGCGCCCCATCCATCAGCGGCTGGGTGAGCGCCGGGCGGCGGTAGGCGGCGTAGCCGAGCGCGCCGATGACCAGCAGGCCGACCAGGACCAGCAGCAGGAAGATCAGCAGGGCAATCGTTGGCATAGCAGTGGATTCCTCAAGGATTCGGGCATGCGTGACTCGCATGCAGGACATGGCAGGGTGCGAAATCCCTGGTCACAGGTCGGAACAGGGAGGCCCGGAGAGGGCGGCGCCAGGATGGAACCCAGCGGGGTTAGCCGCGCAACTCCTCTCCGGCCAGGGCATTTACCGGCGACTGTGACCCCACTCGCGTGGTAGTCGGCGCGGAGTCGCAGGAGGAGACGCAGCTTGCTGCGCAACCCCCGCCCCGGGAGCCCAGGTCCCCCGCGGCCAGTCGGGGGAGCCGCGGAGGGGGCTGCGCGGACAATGATGTAGCGCGTAGCGCCTTGATCACACACGCCACCTGACGCCCTGTACGACCCGATGCCCCCGCCCCTGGCCTGTCACGGCCCAGGGGCGGGGGCATCCGCGTGCTCGCGTGTCCTGGTTGGTGCGGCAGGGCGGTGTGGGCGGCGGGAGGTGAAGCTGGGGGTATGAGCATCAGCAGCGAGCATCCGGTGAGCGCAGACCAGGTCTACCGGGCCTTGGTGGCGTTGGGAGCGGAGCCGCAGTTCGACCCGGAGACGCGGCCCGAGGGCCCGCAGGACGAGGACCGCCTGCGGCTGCTCGGTTGCCTTCTGGCCACGGTGGAGCTGGAGACCACCGAGGCGACCCGGTTGGGCCGTGACGAGGACGAGGGCGAAGTGCTGCTCGGATGGATCGAGGCGGTGAGCCCGGATTCCAAGGTGTCGGCCAATGTGCTGGTCAACCGGCTCTATCGCACCGGGGTGCAGCTCCTGGGAATCGACCTCCTGGGACTCGACGAGGGCGAGACGCTGCCAGGGCAGTCGGCCGCGTCCGCGGCCATCGTGGCCGCGTCGGATACGTTCGCCGCCCACCTCCGGTTCCGCGAGGGTGACGTGGCCGGCGTCCGCCAGGCCCTCGGCCGTGCCGAGGACGCCGTGACCCACATCCAGCGGTACATGCACGATCTCCGCGTGGCCATCGGCGACGCGGAGGCGGAATGAGGAGTAGAGCGGCCAGGCAGCCCTACCTCGCTGCCGTCCGTTGCCGTTACCCGAGTGCAAGCCCCGCCGACCCGATCCGCGACACCGCCTGACGACACCACATTTGGTGTCTAGTCTGGTGTCATGTCGATTACCCCGATGACGCTCCGCGTCCCCGACGAGATCGCGCCCGCGATCAAGCAGGCCGCGAAGGCGGCCAACCTGAGCGTGAACGCCTACATCGTCCGCGCCGCGCGCCGCGCCGCGACCCTCGACGCCGGCCACCAGCTCGCCGCGCTCGGCCTGGGCCAGGACCTGGCCGGCGAGGGCGACGCCCTGTGACGTCAGAGCTCAAGCGCGGCGAGATCTGGACCCTGCCCGCACCCGATGGCCGTGACGTCCTGGTGGTCTCCCTGACCGGCCTGGACGACGCGTACGGAGCCGTCCTCGCGATTGTGCTGCACCCCCCGGGCCGCTACCCCGATACCGCCATGTCCGTCGTCATCGACGACCCGGTCCCGTCCACCGCTGTCGCCGTCAACCTCCAACAGCTCCGCTCGACGCGCTTCACCGAGGCCACCTTGAGGGGCGCTGTCGCTCCCGCCGTGATGGCCCGCGTGGACGCGGCGCTGCGCGCGGTCCTCGACCTCTAGCTCCTGGACGGGACAGTCCGGCTCGTCAGCTGGCGGGCTTGATGCGCCCGGCCTCGACCTTCGCCAGGCAGGCGTTGCACAGCGGGCTGGCAGGCCGGCCGTAGGCAGCCGCCCCGTATTTCTGGGTTGTGTTCTCGCACCGTTGCGCAACTTCATCTACGGTGCCGCACCCGCCTCTCCGCGACGCTATCCGCGTGTTCGGGCCGGTGCTGACGCAGGGGTACGGACAGACCGAGTGCCACACGATGATCACTGTTCTGCGCCCTGAGGACCACTTCGTCGACGGAGACGTCAACGGAGAGATTGCCGACGACACCCGGCTCTCCAGCTGCGGCCGTCCGAGCCTCGAAACTGTCGTCGAGATCCGGGAGGGGGATCGCGTGCTCGGTGCCGGTGAGGTCGGGGAGATCTGCGTGGCGAGCGACCTGAACATGTCCGGCTAAGTACGACGATCCCCGAAGAAACTGAAAAAACACTGATCGGCGGATTCGTGTACACGGGCGACGTGGGGTACCTCGACCATGAGGGTTTCCTGCACATCGTCGACCGTCAGAAGGACATGGTCATCACCGGGGGGCAACGTCTATCCGGCAGAGGTTGAGAACGCTTTGCAGCGACGCCCGGAGGTCGCGGACTGCGCAGTGTTCGGCGTCCCCGACGACTACTGGGGTGAGGCGCTCGTCGCCGCTGTGCAACGCGTTGACGGTGCTGTCCTCGATGCGGACGCGATGGACGCGTACCTCCGGGACGAACTCGGGGCGGTGAAGACGCCCCGGCGGATTGTTGTGCTCGATGAACTTCCGCAGAGCTAGGTCGGTAAGGGCCTGAAGACCGTCCTGCGTGACCAATTCCTGGCAGAAAGCGATGAATAGAAGTGTCGGTACTGGGTGATCTGCCCAGCACTCCGGGAAGTATGCTTGGGGAACGATCTAGCCCGAAGGTAATGGACCTGGTGACCACAGACACTGATCTCCCGCTCGGTGAAGCCGCGTACCGTACGATCCGCGAGGCGATCCTCACCTGTCGGCTCATGCCGGGTGCCCGCATCACCGAGCGCGGTCTCGCGGCAGAGATGAATCTCGGTATCAGTCCCGTTCGGAACGCCATGACCAGGCTCGATCACGAGGGCCTGATCCAGACAATTCCGCGCAAGGGCTACCAGGTGGCACCGATGACCGTGCGCTCAGTGAACGAGTTGTTCCAGTACTGGGCGATGTTCGGGAGCGCAATGGCGGAGGTCGGGCTGGCCAAGGCCAACGATCAGCAGATCGCTGAGCTGATCGAAGTGGTCCAGCGACTGGCATCGGTCACATCCGAACCCGAGGACTCTCATGAGACCGCACTGCGGGTAATCGACGATGCGATCGCGCCATTCGATGTGCTGGCAGAATTCATCGATAATCAGTACTTTCTGGCGGAATATCGCCGACTTTATGACGAGCTACGACGCGTGTGGATCATGGTTGTAGAATCGGAACTGCTTGTCGCGGGCCGGCGGATGGATGACTACGACGAATGCATCTCCGCCATTCGCCAGCGTGACATCAGTAGATTCGTGGCGTTTCTACGCAATCATATTGAGCAGTCGCACATGCGCGTTGCGAGCAGCCTCACGCGTTTTCCGTCGCTGCTCGATGCGGAGATCGTTCCCGTCTCAGGCGAGGCCTCTGCTCGGGGCAGGAAAGGTTGAGCCCGGATTTCTGGTGCGAAATCGTCGGTGGAGTAGACGTGTCCGGAAAGCTTTCCTGCATGGTCGCCGCACGCTGACGGGGCGTGCGGGTTGCACCGGTGCTGTGGGTTGCGCGACCCCGGTGACGATAGAGTCGACGACCTTCTTGAGTGGCACGTGTGCGAAGGCGGCTATCGAGGAGACCGGTAGCAGGTGGTCCTGGGCCTGCTCGACGTGAGGCAGGCGTCACGGAAGGCATGCCAGACGTCATGTAGATGATGCGTTCCCGGGCCGCGCGTGATCGATACTGTCCAGCGGGTCCATGGCCCCGCATCGGCCGCCCGCGATGACGACGTCGACGCGACCGAAGTGCTCCGATGCCACGTCGACCGCCAGGTGAAGGCTGTTGAGGTCGCATACGTTGGCGGCCCAGCTGCGTGCAACTGCCTCGGGGGCGAGGGCGGTGCCGAGCCGGTGTTGAGGGCGGTTCTGATCAGCTCCTGACTGGTGGCGAGGGCGGCTGGCCTGCCGCACAGCGCAGATAGGAGAAGGCTTCATGCCTGGCTTGTCGTTGGTGCTGGAGTGTGCGCGGGCAGAGAGATGTGACGCTTCCGAGCAACTGAAACATCACTGATGACTCAGTGAAATCTCTTGGGTACGCTGTCCCGGCCGCATCAAGCTGAAGGAGGCAGGACGTGTACTGGGTCAGCTACGAGAACGCGAAAGGCCGATCGCGAGTCGGCGTCGTCAAGGACGGGTCGATCTTCTCGCTCGGCGAGGAAGCACAGTTGCTCGACATTCTGCGCGGACCCGAAACGCTCAGCACTTGGGCGGAGCGCGCACTCAGCGATCCGAACGAGGTCGTCGAGGAGCGTGATGTCACCTACGCGAGCCTCATCCAAGCTCCCCCGAGCGTCCGTGACTTCATGGCGTTCGAGGAGCACGTTGTCACCTCCCACTCCGCGCTCGGATTGACTGTCGATCCTGGCTGGTACCAGATCCCTGTCTTCTACTTCAGCAATCCCGCGGCGATGAAGGCTCCACGCGAGACGATTCGCATGGCTCCAGGCTCGAAGTGTTTCGACTTCGAGCTTGAGTTCGCCGCCGTGATCGGACGTACGGGAAGCGATATCGCGGTGGAGGACGCCGAGAGCCACATCGCCGGCTACACGATCATGTGCGACTGGAGCGCGCGCGACCACCAGGAACTGGAGATGAGGCAGAACCTCGGCCCGGCCAAGGGCAAGGACACGGCGACGTCACTCGGCCCCTATCTGGTCACCCCGGACGAGATCGAGCACCGGCGCCTGCGGAGCGGGTTCGACCTCGAGATCACCGCACACGTCAACGGCAAGCGCTACAGCACCGGCAATCTCGCCGATATTTACTGGTCCTTCGCGCAGATGATCTCCTTCGCCTCTCGTGGCACCGAGCTGCGGCCCGGCGACGTGATCGGCAGCGGCACCGTCGGGACCGGTTGCATCCTCGAGCTCTCTCGCGTCCATGGAGCGGAGGCGTACCCCTACCTCGAGGCAGGCGACCACGTCGTGATCGACGGGGGCATCCTGGGCTCCATCGACGCGACGATGGAGGCGAGTCCCGAGCCGAGCAGCCTGGGCGAGGGGCGGAGGTCGTGATGGAGCGGGTGACGGAGAACGTACGCACCGAGACCCGGACACGGGGCTCCAACCCGAGCATCGTGAGGACCTCGGACGGGGTGGTCGTCATCGACACTCCTCAGCTCCCCACGCAGGCTGTGGCGATGCGCAAGCTCGCCGAGTCGACCGGTCCGATCCGGTACGTCATGAACACCGAGCATCACTGCGACCACATCTTCGGGAACTACTACTTCCAGGATGTAGCACCGGTCGTGCATCACCAGGAGATCGCCGACAACTTCATGCTCCTGGAGCCGACGCTCGATCCCTACGACTTCGTCGCCGAGTCGGTGCGCACCCAGGATGCACCGGGGCTCGCGCTCTTCCCGGCCCGCGAGGCGTACTTCGCCGACCTCAAACGCGCAGACATCACCTTCGCGCAGGACGTCTCGCTGCAGGTAGGTGGGCACACCTTCGAGTTGTTGCACACGCCCGGACACACTCCGGGCCAGACGGCGGTGTACGTCCCCGAGGAGCGTGTCGTGTTCACGGGAGACACGATCTTCAGCGGGTGTCAGACCTGGTTGATGTCCTCGGACGTAGGCGAGTGGCTGGACTCGCTCAACAAGATCGCCGCACTTGACGTCGACTACGTCGTGCCCGGTCACGGGCCCGTGACCGATCTGAGCTACATCCGCGTGCAGCGCGCCTGTCTCATCCAGTGGGTCTCGGCCGTGGCGAACGCTGTCGCCGGGGGATGGAGTCGGGAGGAGACGATCGCTCGGGTCAATCCCGGTGCCGACCTGCCCGTCGACGTGGGCCTCGAGTCGCTGCGCGACCACATCTCCACTCTCAATGCTGCCTCACTGTGGGACAAGCTGACCTCGACCGCGGTGACCGGAATCTGAGGCAGACGGCCCTGCGTATCCCCACGCCCCGGGTGACCTGCGTCCGACCTTCGCAGAGGCAGGCCCGGTTCGAAGGATGCGTGGCGCCAGGTGCGACATTTGAAATGTCAGCAGATCCACTCTGACACTTTACTGAAGCCTGGTCGTGTTGCAGTATGGCCTGCGCCACAAGTGACGCTGGTCTCCCGGGCGCTGTTCCGAGGTCGCGTCTCGACTCACCACTTGGTCCCGTGCCGCCAGCGTGCGCTCGGCGCCTTACCTCACCCAACAAGCAAGGTGGAGGAAAGCAGTGATCGTCATTCTCACGGTGTTCAAGTACGTCGAAGGTGCGCCTGTGCCCGCTCAGGCAGAGTCGGAAGCCATGGAGGCGGCGTTGCAGGAAGAGATGATCGACACCGGCACGATCCTCTTCTTCCATAGCCGGCTGAAGTTCTTCGGAACCGAGGTGGCGGGGACCAAGTGGGACGACGCCGCTCTGTACGCAGTTCCCGACATGGCCGCGATGCGACGCTGGTCCATGTGGGACAAGCACCGAGCTGTCGATGAGGCGATGGCAGAGGGCAACGCCTTGGTGAAGGTACTGCCTCTGCAGTTCACGGACTCGGATGACCCGAACCTGATGAACGAGCTCGTGGAGCTGCTTCAGGACATGTCTCGCGATCGGGCGCAGCGCGGCCTCCCGCTCGATTTCGCCGCCGCGCGGCTGGGCCCCGAGTATGCGACCCCCGGCCTGGCCGAGATCGCTGCCGCTGCCGCTGCCCAGTGAGTTCCGGGCGGCTGTGCGCCCTCGCTGGGAGGAGTGCGCAAGACGTGCGGAATCGGTGTACCCGACTAGAGCACTGCACGCACGACCCGCGACCTCGCCAAGAACGGCGGCATCACGGGCGCTGACCCCGGGCCGCCCTCCGAGGTGGCCAGCCCCGCGCACGGCGACCGAGTAGCCGGTACGACCTCTTCGCTGTCGTTGGCGAGCCCGCTGCCCGTCATGAACGGGCGCGAGTCGGAGCTGGGGGGCGACCGCATCCACACGAGACGGAAAGGTGAGAACAGACATGCAAGCAGTGCGACTGAACGCCTTCGGAAGCGTCGACAACTTCGAGGTCGTGGACCTCCCTGAGCCTCAGGCCGGTCCGGGGGAGTTCCGAGTGAAGGTCGAGTACTCCGGTCTGCGTTGGGGAGATATCACCCAGCGCCGGGGCAACCTCAAGGTGGGCAACCAGCCGCCCCTGATCGGAGGCCTTGAGGTCGCGGGGAGAATCGACCAGGTCGGCGAAGGCGCGGCTGGTTACGAGCTCGGTCAGCGAGTCATGGCGGCAGTCCCGGAGGGCGGCTTCGCCGAGTACGTTGTGATCCGTCCGGACGGGATCGGCACGAACGTCTGGCCCATTCCGGAGAACGTCGCCTCCGAGAAGATGCTGGCGTACCCCGTCAACATGCTCACCGCCTACCACGCGGTGTACACCTGGGCGGACGTGCAGGACGGCGAGACGGTCCTGGTGCACGCGGCAACCGGTGGCATTGGCCTGCTGATCGTGCAGATCCTCAAGCGGCGCTTCAAGAACGTGACGGTCGTCGGCATCTGCAGCTCTCCGGAGAAGGCCGAACTCCTGCTCGCGAACGGCTGCGATCACGCCGTGAACCGCAAGACGACTGACTACGTCGAGGAGATCAACCGGGTTCTCGGACCGAAGGCGACCGGGTTCAACGCCGGTGGCGATCTCGGTGGCGGCGTCGATGTGTCCTTCAACGGCATCTCGGGAGAGACGATCGAGAAGGACCTCCAGGTCATCCGCAAGCGCGGCCGCCTGGTGATCTACGGATTCCAGGGCGGCGACAAGATGCCGGTGGTCGACACCGATCTCGTCACCTACGACAGCATCACAGTCATGCCCTTCTCCCAGGTGGCCTGGCGAGACACGCCCCAGGCCCAGGCCGCTGACAAGTTCATCGACGAGTGGCTGCGAACCGAGGACCTGATCGAGCCGGAGATCTGGCCGCTGAGCAAGGTGGCCGAAGCCGAGAACGCCTTCGAGGACGGGCGTGCGACGGGCAAGGTCGTCTTCGCCGCCTCCGCGTAGGAGTACGGGCAGCGAGCCGCCTCGAAATGGCGAGAGCCTCCGAACACGAGTCGTGTTCGGAGGCTCTCGCCATTTCGAGCATGCCCGCCGCTACCAGCAGGCCGGGCAGTGGGGTGACTAGGGCATTTCGAACACGATCTTTCCCACGGCGTCGTGGGCCGAGAGCCGGGCGATCGCCTCGGTGGCCTGTCCGGGGAAGCTGTGGATGCTGTCGATGACCGGGCGGATCCGGCCGTCGAGAACGTAAGGGAACAGGGCGGCGACCGACGACGTGATGGCCATGCGGTCGTCGACCGGGCGTGAGTCGAAGGCGCTGCCGATGATCGTGATCAGTCGGACCGCGACGGTCGCGAGATTCAGCGAGGGCTCGGCGCCCGCCACCGTGCCCAGGCAAAGGATCTTGCCGCCCACCCTAGTGGCCGGGATCGCCGCGCTGAATGCCGAGCCGCCGAGGGCGTCCAGGACGAGATCGGCGCCCTGGCCGCCGGTCGCGTTCAGGACGGCCTGTGTGAGGTCCTCCTCGTCGGTCGCGATCACATGGTCGGCGCCGAGGCCGCGCAGGGCGTCCTTCTTGCCGGCTTTACGGGTCGTCGCCAGCACGGTGCCGGCCCCGAAGGACTTGGCGACCTGGATCGCCAACGAGCCGATACCGGTCGTGCCGCCATTCACCAGGACCGACGCGCCCTCCTGCATCCCGCCGCGCGTGACCAGCGCGTCGTGGCTGATGCATAGCGCGATCTGCAGCGCGGCGGCGTCGGTCCAGCCGACGGCGTCTGGCAACGCCGCCAGGTTGCCGGCGTCGATGACGATGTACTCGGCGAAGGCGCCAGGGGCCATGCCCACGACCCGGTCTCCAACGGCCCGTCCCTGGACGGCGGGACCGATCGCGTCGACCTCGCCGGTGAACTCGACCCCCGCGACGTAGGGAGCGGGGCCCTCCGGGCCGCCCGGCACGTTGTCATAGACACCGGCGAGCATCATCTGGTCGACGTAGTTGAAGGCGGCGGCGCGAATCCGCACACGCACCTGACCGTGCGCCGGAGTGGGGACCTCGGCCTCGCCGAGGCTGAACTCGCCGCCGATCCGGCCGTGGAGGACGTTCATGGTGGTGGTCATGTGCCTTCTCCTGGTTCTTCTGAACGCTTAGTCGTTGACCAGTGACATGTCACAACGTAGTTTTTGGAACGTCAATTGGGAAGCGCCTCGCTTGTCGAAGGGGTGCTCTTGTCTGCAGATCCCGGCCTTCAGGGGCCACGGCACGTGTTCTACGGCGTCTCGCTTGGCGGTGCGGGTCTTGATGACTCGGCACTCCACCGAGCTCATCACAGAGAGCAGAGATGACATGTCAACCGACATCTATGTCGTCGGCGTCGCGATGACGCGGTTCGGCCCCCTCGCGGACGCGACCGTGAAGACGCTGACCGCCGAAGCGATGCAGTCCGTCATCGACGACGTCGGCTGTGAGCTGGACGTGATTGAAACGGCCTTCTTCTCGAACGCGGTGCAGGGCATGGTCGAGGGCCAGGGCTCGGCACCGGGCCAGTTCGCCCTGCATGAGGCCGGCCTGACAGGTCTTCCGGTCATCAATGTCGAGAACGCCTGTGCTTCGGGCGCCACTGCGCTGTGGCTGGCAGGGAACCACGTGCGCTCCGGCTCAGCCGACGTCGTACTGGCCATCGGTGCCGAGAAGATGTCGTTCTCCGACCCCGAGCGTCGGGGCAAGGTCGGCGACGCCTTCCTCGGCGGCCTGGACGTCGAGAAGCCCGATGAGACCCTGGCGTACCTGCAGTCCTTGGGTGCCGGCATCGACGGCCCCTCTGGCGAGGGCCGCCGCTCGGCGATGATGGACCTGTACGCCGCCATCTGCCGCGCTCACATGAAGCGGTTCGGCACCACACGCGAGCAGCTGGCGCTGATCGCGTCGAAGAACCATGACCACGCGGCACTCAACGACAAGTGCCACTACCGCGACCCCATGACGCCCGAGCAGGTGCTGGCGAGCCGGCCGCTGGGCTACCCGCTGACCGTGCCCATGTGCTCGCCCCTCAGCGACGGTGCCGCCGCGGCGATCGTCTGCAACCAGGCAGGCCTGGAGAAGATGAGCCCCGAGACGCGGGCCCGGGCCATGCGCATCAGCGCCTGCGAGCTACGGTCCGCAGTCGGTCGCCCGTGGGACGACCTGGACCGTCACGTGATCCGCCGGGCAGCACTCGCCGCCTACGACAAGGCAGGCATCACCCCGGAGCAGGTGGATCTCGCTGAGGTCCACGACGCTGCGGCCTTCGGCGAGCTGTTCGCCAGCGAACTATTGGGCTTCGCGCCCTACGGCGGCGGGGGAGCCCTCGCCGAGAGCGGCGCCACCCGCCTGGGCGGCAGGATCCCGATCAACACCTCCGGCGGTCTCGAATCCCGTGGGCACCCCATCGGGGCCACCGGCCTTGCTCAGGTCTACGAGCTCGTCACTCAGCTGCGCGGCGAGGCCGGCGACCGTCAGGTCGACGGAGCCCGCGTCGCCGTGCAGGAGAACGGCGGAGCCTTCCTCGGCGTCGAAGAGGCAGTCGCCGTCGTCACCGTCCTCTCCACCACCCACTAGGAGCCACACCATGACCTACGTCCCCCAGAAGATCGCCGGAGGCTTCACCTTCCCGGAGTCCCCGCGCTGGCACGCCGGACGGCAGGCGTTCTACTTCGTCGACATCGACGCCGGCAACCTCTTCGAGCTCAAGGACGGCATCGTCCGCTGCCTGCACACCTTCCCCGACTTCATCTCCGGGCTGTCGTTCGACGACGAGGACGGCTTCTTCGTCGCATCCTGCAAGACCAACCGGGTGGTCCACCTGACGGGGGCGTTGACCGGCGAAAACCAGGTTCGGGTCGTCTCGGACCTCAACCAGATCTCGTGCTTCGGTCTCAACGACCACGCACGAGCGGCGAACGGCGACATCTTCCAGGGCGTGCTGAACTACAACGCGATCGCGTCCTTCTCCGACCCGGCGGTTCCGCAAGTACCGGGATCGGTTCAGAGGATCCGGCCGGACGGCTCGCTCGAGGCGGCACCGGGCGAGGTGCTGTTCCCGAACGGCGTCGTGATCGCCGAGGGCGGCAAGCGCCTGCTGGTGGCCGACACCTACGGCAACAAGATCTCGTCGTGGCCGATCCACGAGGACGGCTCGCTGGGTGAGATCTCAGTCTGGGCCGACCTCGGCGAGCACGTGCCCGACGGGATCTGCCTTGACGCCGACGGCGCACTGTGGATCGCGGCCGACCGCACGGTGCTCCGCGTCCGTGAGGGCGGTGAGGTGCTCGACGAGATCGGCTTCGACCTTCACAGCACGTCCGTCATGCTCGGTGGCCCTGACGGACGCACCCTGCTCATCACCGCAGCAGCCGGAATCGACCGCCGGGTCGTCCACGCCAGCCTTACCGGCACGCTGTTCCAGGTCACGGTGGACGTGCCCGGTGGTGCGCTGCCTTCGATCTACAGCTGACCCGACGACCGGAACGAGGAGAGGAGCACGAGGATGACGGTTGAGGGCATGAGGGTGGTCGTCACGGGCGGAACCGGCGGCATCGGGCGGACGGTGGTCGAGGAGTTCATCGCGGCGGGCGCCCGGGTCGTCTTCTGCGGGCGCAACGAGGACCGCGGACGAGCGGTGGCCGACGCCCTCGGCGGGCGCGCGGAGTTCATCCGCGCCGATATGACCAAGGCGGCTGACATCGCCCGCCTGATCGGGTCGGCCGCCGCCGGAGGCCGGATCGACTGCCTGGTCAACAATGCCGCCGAGGCCGAACCGGTCGGCTTCGGACAGCTCACCAGCGACATCCTCGACCACGCCATGCGCTCGGTTTTCGGCAGTGTCGTGCTGGCCTCGCAGACGGCTGCGGAGACGATGCGCGCCAACGGGGGCGGCGTCATCATCAATATCGGCAGCAGCGCGGGGCGCCGGCCGAACTCCTCGGCCGCGGTCTACAGCAGCCTGAAGGCGGCGGTCATGTTTCTGACCCGCTGCCTGGCCATGGAGCTGGCTCCGGCCGGTATCCGGGTCAACTCGGTCTCCCCGGGCGCCATCCCGACGCCGATCTTCCGCGACCAGATGGGCTTGAGTGACCTGCCCGAGGACGAGGCTCTGCCGCTGATCCGCGAGGGGCTGTCCCGGATCCTTCCCGTGGGCCGGGCCGGCACCACCCAGGACATCGCTCGGGCCGTGCTGTTCATGGCCGACCCGGACAACGCGTACGTCACCGGCACCGATTTGATGGTCGATGGCGGACTCACGGCGGGCAACACCCCGTTGGCACGCTCCGCGGAGTGGGCACGGGTGGGCGAAGTTATCGGCGCTGCCCGTGAGGGTCGGTGACGACATGAGTGCCCTGGAGTTGCTGCAGCGCGGTCGGCGGCTGTCCCCGGACGGCCCGGCCATGATTTTCGGTGACACCGCGATCGACTACGCGACGGTGATCAAGGGAGTGGAGAGCACTGCCCGGGATCTGGGGGCCGCGGGTATCGGCCGCGGCGACGTCGTCGGCGTCCTTGCGCCCAACCATCCGAGCACGCTGATCGCCTCCTACGCGGCGACGACGGCGGGAGCGACGTACCTGCCCGTCGCCGGCACCGAACGCGCGGGGAACATCGCGTCGTTGCTGAACCGTTTCGGGGCCACGATGCTCGCGTACCACCCGGACAAGGCAGACCTGGCGGCCGAGGTCCGGGAGCTGGCCAACGACGTGCGCTTCGTGCCGTTCCACCCGGAAGTGTGCGCCCACCTGCTCGACCTGGGCCCGGTCCCGGGCGATCAGGTGGGTGCCGAGTCCGGGCTGATGACCGCGCCGAGGCTGACTGACATCGCCTGGCTCGGGGTCACTGGCGGCACGACCGGCGAGCCGAAGGGCGTCCAGCTGAGCTGGCTCGCGGTGAACGCATTCGTCCAGAAGTACCTGGCGGAGTTCCCGACCCCGCACCCGGTCATGCTGCTGGCCACGCCGCTGACCCACGCCGCGGGGATGCTCGCGCTCCCCACCATCGCCAGGGGCGGGACCCTCGTCCTCACGGACGGTCTGGTGCTGCCGAGGTTCCTGGACCTGATCGAGCGCCACCAGGTCAACGAGCTGTTCCTACCGCCCACCGGGATCTACAAGGTGATGGACGACCCGTCCTGCCAGGGCCGGGACTTCAGCAGCCTGACGAACTTCTTCTACGGCGCCGCCCCGATCTCGCTGCCCCGGCTGCGGCAGGCGATCGAGGTGTTCGGACCGGTGATGACACAGTCGTACGGCCAGACCGAGTGCCACACGTTGATCTCGGTGATGAAGCCCGCGGACCACTTCATCGACGGTGACATCACTGGGCGGGTGGCCGATGACGCACGATTGTCCGGCTGTGGCTGGCCCTCCCTCGGCACCACCATCGAGATCCGCGACGACGACGGCCACATCCTGCCCGCAGGGAAGCCGGGAGAGATCTGCGTCGCGAGCGACCTGTCGATGACCGGCTACTACCGTAGCCCCGAGGCCACCGCGGCGACTCTGCGCGACGGTTTCGTCCGCACCGGTGACATCGGATTCCTCGACGCCGACGGCTGCCTGCACATCATCGACCGGCAGAAGGACCTCGTCATCTCCGGAGGGTTCAACGTCTATCCGGCCGAGGTGGAGGCGACGTTGCGTCGACAGCCCGGTATCGCCGACTGCGCGGTGGTCGGACTGCCCGATGCCTACTGGGGCGAGATCCTTGCCGCCGCAGTGATCCCCGAGCCCGGTGCCGTGCTCGATCCGGAGCAACTGTCGGTCGCGGTGAAGGCGGAGCTCGGGCCGGTCAAGACGCCGAAGCATTTCGCCGTTATGGCGTCGTTCCCGCAGAGCGGGACCGGCAAGATCCTTAAGAAGGACATACGAGAGCAACTCGCCGCGGAACTGGTCGAATAGCTCCGTGTCTACCGACGGGGACTCCGCCTGCCCGGACTCTCCGAATTCGTTAAGGAGGGGATCCTCTTGCCCCAGTCCGACTCGTCTGCCGAGAGGGCCGGCAAGCCGGCCGATGGCGAGGCTGCCGGCGACCAGCCTTTGGCCGAGTTGGCGCTCGGCCGAGTCCGCCACGAGATCCTGATGTGCCGTCTGGCACCGGGGCAGAGGATCACCGAGCGTGGGCTGGCCGCCGAGTTCGGCCTCGGCCTCTCAGCAGTCCGCGACGCGTTGACCCGGCTCGATCAGGAGGGCCTGATCCTCACCCTTCCCCGTAAGGGGTACCGGGTGGCGCCGCTGACCCTCAAGTTGGTCGACGACCTGTTCGGGTACTGGGTTCTCCTCGGTCCCGAGATCATCCGGCGGGCTGTGGTGTCGGCCAGCGACGAACAGCTGCAGGAACTCCTGGCGCTCAACTCGGCCCTGGACGCCGGGGTTGTTCCGGGCGAGGAGGAGGCGACGCGGCAGAGTCTGCTCCGCGCTCTGGACGCCTCCATCCGGATGTTCACGGTGATGGCCGGGATCACCGGAAACCGCTATCTGATCGACGGTCATCGGAGAATTCTCGGCGAGCTCGGAAGGGTCTGGCGGCTAGTCATTCAGTCCGAGCTCGACGAGCTGGGAGGCCGAGTCCTCTCCCTGCAGCAGGGCGCGGCGGTGATCGAGGCACGCGACGCAGAGGGCTGCGCGGAGTTCCTGCGCGCACACATCGAGAAGTCGCACGAGCGGGTGCTGCGCATGCTGATTCGCTGGCCGTCCGTGGTTGGCACCGAGATCATGCCCATTACCTGACGTACGCCGGGACGAAGGCGAACAGGCTCATGAAGGCTTGGTGTCCGTCGCCCGCGATCATCCTCGTTCGGCCGATGGCGTCCCTTGCGCCGGACAGCTCCCACGCCTTGCAGTCGTTGCGAGGTGTCCGCGGTCACCCGGACGGCTGCGACGCCCCGGGCAACGGCAACTGCGACTCATCCTCAGCGTTGGCTGATCCAGCTGGACTTGGATGCCTGGGCGATGGCGCCGGGGTTGGTGGCGTTGGGGAAGCCGATGCGGTCGAGAGGGGGGCGGACGAGTCCAGGGGACCCGGGCGGCGAGGGTGTTCTGTCGGGTCGGGACGATCAGGTCGGCGCGTCGTTCGATCCCGGTGACGACGGAGTCGGCGACCTCGCGCGGCGCCGAAGGGACTCGCCCTACCTGTCTGCCCCCCCGGACCGTCACTGAGTCCCCGTCACCCGGCTGCGCAACGGGGCCTCCCGGACCATCCGCTTGGGCGGGACCTCGACAGGTCCTTGCAGGCGGACCGCGGGACCAGGAGGTGCTCTATTCCGTGGACGGCCCGGTGACGATGTGCGTGTGGAAGTCCTTGCTTTCAGGCCGGCGACCGATGACACCCTCAACTTCCGGCGAGCGTCTCGGAAGTGCCTCGGAACGCAGAAACGCACCGAGACACGCTACTGAGTCTGCACACGCGAGCATCGCATCGGACCGGACCTCGGAGGGGCGGCACCTGAACCGGTACAACATCGACAACCGCCCGGGAGTAGCCCGGTCGCACAACACACGCGGCCCTCTCAAGGACGGCCGGCCGCTCCCGGTGGCCTACGGCGACGAGGAGGCATTTCATACCTGGTGCGCCACTGCGGAGCCGGTCACGCAGCCAGGACCGGTCAACCTCCACTGCCTGCCCCCGCTGCTCCGAGCTGAGATCCAGTGGGGCCTGCATGCCCATGCCCAGTCCGCACAGCACTGCGAGTGGAGCACCAACGGCATCCCTCGGATCGTCGATGCCTCATTCGAGACAGTCATGGTCTGGATGAACGTTGGCTTCGGGTTCACTGCCGCCGCTGTGGTCCTGTTCCTGCTCTCGGCACGTAAGGATTCAGCCGCCCGGACAGCTGGCCCAGTCGAACCTATGCGGTCAGAGCACTAGCGGGCTTGATGCGTCCGGCCTCGACCTTCGCCAGGCAGACGTTGCACAGCGGGCTGGCCGGGCGTCCGTAGGCGGCTGGCAATGGACTCCCGCCCGGGTGAGCTGCGGCTTTGCGTCAACACGTCACCGTCTGTAGCGGTTCCGACACTTCCGAGTCGCCGCGCGGACGATCCTGGGCGAACCTGTGGGGGTGCGTGATCGGCCCTGTGGGTCGTCACGCGCCGCAGGGGGAAATCCGTCGACCAACGGGAGACCACCATGCATGCCACTCTCCGCAGCCGCTGTGTCCGTGCGCTCGCCGTAGGTGCCCTGTCCGCCGGGCTGATATCGGCCGGATCGGCCGGAGCCTTCGCCGCCGGCGACGCGCCGATGCCGATGCCGAGCGCCACGCACAGCAAGACGCCGATGACCAAGGCCTCGATCACGATCAAGGCCAACCACATGTCCGTCAAGGCGGGGCAGAGCGTCACGTTCATCGGTCAGACCAAGGGGTTGAAGTCCGGCACGAAGCTGGTCCTGCAGAGCCAGAGCAACGGCAAGTGGACCACGCTGGGCTCGAGCACCACGGTGACCAAGAGCCACGCCTACAAGCTGACCCACAAGTTCAGCACCAAGGGCACGCAGCTCCTCCGGGTCTCGATGTCGGGCACGATGCACTCGCCCACGGTGTCCGTCAAGGTGTCCTGACCGAGGCCGGGGCCGCAGCACACAACCGCAGTCCCCGCAGCAGCAGGTCGAGGGCCGCCCGGAGGGCGCCCGCGATCTCCGGCCGCTCCCACTTCCGCGCGTAGCACGGGTCGGAGCGGCCGGCCGCGTGGCCTTGCACGCTTCCAGGTGCTTGAGCGGGGCCGACGCATCCCCGCTGCCGACGGCAGAACGGCCGTCGCGGCGCCTCGGTCATCGTCCAGGAGACCAGCCTCCTGGTGGAGGTCCTGTCACGGACAAAGCTCGTGGCTATGGCCAAGGCCGCGATCCGTAGCCGCGAACGCCGCGCGGTCGTCCGCCCGTACCGCGGAATGCTGTTGCTGCAGACCCTGCGCTGGCGAGACGAGATCCGCGACCCCGAAGACCTCGCCCACCTGGTCCCCGACGTTCCCCTCAGCGAGCGCGAGCGCCGGCTGGCGGAGGTACTGGTGCAGGAAATGATCGGCGTGGACGACACCGTGGACCACGACCGCTACGCCCGCGCCCTGGAGCAGCTCGTCGACGCCGTCATTGCGGGAAACGAGCCGGCCGAGTCGGCCGAACCGTCTCAGCCCGAGCCCGCCGTCGATCTCATGACGGTGCTGGAGCAGAGCGTCGGGGAGCACGGTCCGCCCGACGTCCCGCGAAGAACCCCTCGAAGCCCGACCGGAAGGGGAAGTGATCAGCCCGCCCATCCGATGCCGCGTGACACCTCCCGGTCCCCGCTGGGGCAAGGACCGGGAGCGTGACGGCGTCAGGAAACCGTGATGATGTAGCCGTCGTTGATGCGGTTGATGCGGTACAAGTCCGCGATGATCCGCCCGCAGGCGCCGTTGTCCTCCTTCGGGATCGGGCGCGCGGTGAGAGTCAGCCGGGCCACTGGACGCGCTGCAGGGACGGCCACTCGAAGCTGCGGGTGGCTGTCCCTTGTCATGGTTGGCGGGGGATTTGTTGTGCGGGCCTGGGTCAGTTCAGTCCGAGGGTCTGCAGTGCGGTGGTCCAGTCGGTGGCGATCGCTTTCTGAGCCGCGGCGAGTGTGACCTTGCCCGAGCAGATGGCGGTGTGGAGTTCCCTCTACCGTCGGAGCGAATCGCCCATTATCCATGACACCCGCATTGAGCCGCGCTCGGAGCGTTTCCCTACCGGGGAATTGTCCGACCTGCTTCATCAGGTATCCATGGTCGATCCGGTCAAATGCCGCCGATAGGTCGGCGTCCAGGACCCAGAGCCTCCTCGCGTCGGTCCTGGCCACGGCCGTGTGGATCATTACCACGGCGTCGTGGCATCCGCGTCCCGGGCGGAAGCCATAGCTTCGCGCCTCGAACCGCGCTTCCCATTCGGGCTCCAGAGCATTCTTCCACCGCGCCTGGTTGACGCGGTCCCTGATGATCGGGATTCCGAGTGGGCGTTGCTTCCCGTTGGCCTTTGGGATGTACACGCGTTTGACGGGCTTGACGTTTTTGGTGGGCGTGCCTGTCACTGTTCGCACGAGGTGGCCCCGTGTGCTCGGGTTCAGGACAACTACACCATCGACGCCAGCCGTCTTTTTCCCTGCGCTCTGCTGGGTTACTCGTCTTACGCTGACTTGCGTACTTGAGTACGACCGCAGCATGAGCTTCGAACGTCGCGAGCGGTCAGTGCCTTGGGCCAGGTGACTGCGACTCCGACCGCAGCTGGTGGCAGGTCATCAGGAACCACTTCTGATGTAGCTGCCGGAGATCGGCTTCCTGCGCGGTGAGCGGGTCGTCCGGCCGCCGGATGCGGACCCGGTGGGCGCGGGGGAGGGTACAGGGACCCTTCGCGCAGAAGTGGGAGTGGGTCCGGAGCTGTCTCATTGAGCACGCGGTCCGGGGCAGCACGGTGCCTGAATATCCGCCTGGCGAAGCGAGCGGATAGAGCGAGCCGCGCCGGGCCGCTGCACAGCGTAGGCGGCCCGGCGCGGCTCGCTCGTCGGAGTAGCTGCAGGCGGTGTCGGGCCGATCCTGGCCAGCTACTCGCGCTCGTCGACGGCGCGGCCGCCGGCTCCGAGGGGCCGCCGTGGGGCTCCCGAGCACGCCGCGGGCGCGCAGGTCGGCAACGTCCGGGAGGTAGATGCCGGGCAGGGCGTCGATCAGGTCGGCCTGGGAGGCGCGGATCGTGCCTGTGGCCTTGGAGCCTGAGCCAAGGGTGCGGCGGGCTGTCACGCGATCATGTTACGGGCGGCATCACTTCACCCACGTACGGAGTCTGATTCGAGGTCATTGCTCTGTCGTGGAACGCCTGGAGCAGCTTCTTCATGACTCGGCCCCCCATGTCTTCGACGTCGGACTGCTGCAGGGACACATTGATCTGACGAGGGTCCTCGTGACGGGGGGAATCCGCGGTCAGGATCAGAAGCTCCTTGACTGTGTGCGTCCCTTGAGTGGAGGGGTGTGTTCCGGTGGCTCGCGAGGCAGCCATCCGTACGCGTGCGGCATCCAACTGTGAGACCCCCGAACCGTGTCCGTGCTCGCACTCCATGGTCACCGTGCGGCCGTCCACCAGGACCTTGAGCATCCGATGGCTATCCGGGCAGTGCAGCGGCATGATGCGGTCCCGGCTCACCATCTCAATCCTCTTCGACTCGATCACGAGGGGGCCTGGCGCCACCTCAGGGGCCGTGGCCTGCTCACGGACCGGGGACGGATACGTGGAGAGGAACTCCACAAGCCTCGTGGCCGCGCCCCTGAGCGCCGACGGGCCAGGGACCGGGGGCTCAAGTTCGTCGGCCAGCGCACCCACGCCCAGACGGCTGGCGTACTGGTCACAGACAGTCGAGAGGGTCCCCCACAACGGCCTGCTGGCCTGCGTGGATACGGGGCCGCAGCCCTGCCCGGTCTCCGTCAGAGCGTGCTCGATCTCCTCCAGGACTTGTGCCGGCTCCTGATCGGCTGGACCGTCAAGGGCTGCTCGTAGTTCGGCGATCGGGACGTCCTGGGGCGTCCGGTCCCCGGTGTAGGTCCGGGCGAACAACAACAGGCTCAGCGTCGAGAGCTCGGCGCTCGACCGACTGGTGCTCGTCCACGGGCGGTCGGCGAGGATCCGGGCGGCCTCGTGGACCGCGGCTCCCCAAGGAGCTGGGGCAGAGGAGGCGAGCAACAGGCTCATCTCCATACCGCGGTCGTATGCGCTCTGGGGGGCGGACTCCGCCGTCGGGACCTCAGACATGCCCCCATCCTGTCCGGCTGCATACACCGTTCACGAAACCCCACCCCTGAACCGCACCAACTACCCGGCCTGACAGGGTGATCCGGACAGAGATCACCAACCAGCGATCTGGGGGCACGATGGAGACTTCTACACCAGAGTCGAGCACCGGTGGCCCGCAGGCCGCAAGGACATGCACTGGCACATCCTCTACTGCTCAGCGGTGAACGAGCAGGCATTCACCGGTCCGTACCGGCAGATCGCCGACCAGCCCGGCCTCGCTCCTGTCGGTGCCGACTGGGTCCACACCAGTCCCATCGACGAGTACAACCCCGGCGAGATCGACACCATTGAGTTGTTCCATCCGCTCCGGGGATAGCGTCGCGACTCGGCTGCAGGGCCTTCGGCGTGGGCGTTGACGTCAACCCGAAGCGTCGGGGACTCTGAGCGATCATGTGCGCAGTCGAGGACCATCCACACGGGACGGAGGAGTGGTGGGACCGTCTGGGGGCCGTATTGTTTGGTCCGTGGGCGCCGCAAGCACAACCTGGCAGCGGGCACGTTCACTGCGAACCTGACTGGTCCTGGACTCTCGTTCTTTCCGACTATGACCTCTGGTGCGTCCTGGGCGGCATCGGACGTGCGCGGCTCAACGGTCAGGACTTCACCGTGACCTCCGGATGCGTTTTGATGCTGCGCCCGGGGGACGAGATTGAAGTGCGCCATGACCCCGCCAATCCCCTGACCGTGGGGTACCAGCACTACACACATGGCGCTGAACACCGCAGTGCGACGGTCGCGGACACCTGCCCGCCCCATTTCCTGCCTCCGCGGCATGTTCGTCTCGACGACCTGTCAGAGGTCCGCCGCCATCTCGATGGACTCGCCCGCCTCAGGCGCCGCCCAGGTCCCGACACCAGGGCGCGGGTCACTGCCGCGCTCGCTGTACTCCTGCTGGAGATCCATGCCCAGGCTGCCCGCGGGACCGGTGCTCTGCCTCCGCTGATGGACCGTCGCATCCACGACGTCGTGGAGTGGCTTGCCCGTCACCCCACACTCCGTCTGGGCCTTCACGATGCCGCCGCATCGGCCGACCTGTCCGCCGACCAGTTCTCCCGACTGTTCCGCCGTGAAACCGGCCAGTCCCTCCGCGAGTACCAGGTCGCGGTCCGTATTCGTCGCGCCTGCGAGCTGCTTGCGGAGAGCCGTATGACAGTACGCCAGGTGGCAGCCGCCCTCGGCTACAGCGACCATCACCTGTTCACCCGCCAGTTCAAGGACCGCACCGGAACCCCACCCGGCGCCTGGAGACGGTCTGTCTGACAACGCGACGGTCCCCGTTCGGTGCCCCAGAACCACGTTTCGCGCCCTCCCTGGCCAGGAGCGCCCGGACCTACGGTCCTCCCATGACATCCACCACGCCCCTGTGGCTGTACTCCGGCGACCGTGTCGCCCCTTTGACCGAGACTGTCGCTGCTATCGGTCCTGCCGAGTTTGCTGCCTACCAGAGCCTTGGGTTCCTGGCTGTGCGCAGCCTCCTGACCCACGAAGAGGCGGAGGAGGCCATCGACGGCCTGGCCACCGTCGCCCGCCCGCAGTCCCCCGCACTCGTGGAATTTGAGGCATGGGCACAGCCAGATGAACTGGACGGCGACGACCTGCTGGACGGGGTGCGCAAACTGATGTGGTTCAGCCAGCACGAGCCGCGCCTGACCGCACTGGCCCGCCACCCGGGGATCATCAGCACCGTTGCCCGCCTGCTCGACGCCGAGCCCGCCCTTGCGCAGGACATGGCACTGCTCAAGCCGCCCGGCGGGGGCCGGGAGAAGCCCTGGCACCAGGACAAGGCGTTTTTCGACATCCCGTTGGGCACTCCGGTGGTCGGCGTGTGGATTGCCCTGGACGAGGCCACGCTCGACAACGGCTGTATGCACGTCCTGCCGGGCACCCACACGGAGGGCCCTGTCGTACATTTCCAGCGCCGCGACTTCCAGATCTGTGACACCGAAGTGCAGGTTCACCGCGACACCGCGGTCCCGCTTCCCCCCGGCGGCGTCCTGTTCTTCGATGGCCTACTCCACCACGGCACTCCGCCGAACCTGACCACTACCCGCCGCCGGGCGGTGCAGCTGCACTACGTTCCAGCTGAAACGCCGCAGACTCCAGAGCAGGAGCGGTTGGGGGTCTTCGGCGCGGACGGCAAGGACGCCACCTGCTGACCTACCTGAACGCCCCATGTCCAGCGCGGCTCCCGACCAGCAGGTGTGGCAAAGCGGACCCCGGCGCTCACGCCTGCATGTGCAGGCCCCGCTTCCTCGGTTATCAGGCCCATTCGATGCCGAGTGCCCGTAGTGCGGCCTGCTGGTCGGGGGCGAGTTTGTCCCGCCTTGCGCGGGTGTTCGATGTCCATACGCCTAGCTTGATGACCACCGGCTCCGTTTCGCCGTGGACCGCGATCGGCTCGCTGTGGCCGCGTGGTACGGGCCGGTCGGCACCCTCCCGCTCGACCCACTGTGCGAGGGCCGCGAGGCCGCGCTGGAATGCCTGTTCCGCCTTGCTCGGGCCCTTCGTCGCACGCGTGGCCATAGGGGCCGGAGCGGGTGACGGGGCCTCAAGCGGCTTCATGCCCAGCTGGGACAGCCGTTCCTGCTGCTCGGGGGACAGCTGCGCCCAGGTGCCCGGATTTTTCTGCCGCTCCAGCCACTTGCTCAGGTCGTCGCCGTCGAAGACGACGCCTGGCGCGATGGTCGGCAGGTCGCCGTCGGCTTCGGTGTCGGCCAGGTCGGCGAGGACGCGGTAGTGGCGCTGCCAGTCGAGTGGCCACGGGCAGTCCCAGTCGGGGTCGATCGCGGTCAGTTGTGCCGCGCGTGCGGCGGCTCGTTCCGGGTCTTTGCCCAGGCCGTTCTTGGCGCCTTTCCTGCGGAGGTTGGCCATGTGCTGTCCGACGGGGACCATCGTTTCGCCTTCGCCCCACACGGCGTCCTGGCGGGGTGCGAGGTGTCCGGTCGCCCGCCGGTACGACCGGAGCGCAGCCAGCTTGGCCTCCCAGGCTTCCTCGCCGGGTTCCCAGATCATCCCGGCCTCGGGCGCGTCGAGGAGGGTCTTGCGCCGCTCTTCCAGTTCGCCGGCGCGCAGCGTCTTGCGCTGCTGGTGCACCCACCGCCCAAGCGGAAACGCCTTGGTCGCCCCTACCTCGACCTCTACGTCGTAGGGAATGGCGTAGAGGCCGGTGATGTGGTGCTTCTTCCGCCAGCGGATGAGGGCTTGGTAGCCCTCGAGCCACACCAGGGACTCGGGCCGGTAGACGCGGGTGCGCAGGAACGCGGCGATGGTTGCGGCGTCGCGGGGAGAGGAGAAGTGGAGCAGGGCCGACTCGGCAGGTGCGTCGGTGTCGACCTGCTCCTGATCCTCGCCCGCCTCGCCGCTGGCCCCGATGATCCGCCCGTCCTCATCGCGCTGGAGGTGGACCTTGCGCTGTCCGCTGGTGAGGGCGCGGGAGGCGAGCTGCTCAACGAGTCGTTCATCATGACTGCGGAGGCCTTGGAGGACGGCTACAAGGGGGCGGAAGCTGGCGGAGGCGACCATGCCGGTCGGGTCCTCGCCGGGTTCCAGGAAGACCGGCACGATGATCCGGGCGACCTTCGTGCTGCCGTCTTTGTTGAGGCGGAGCGCGCGGCCGATGTTCTGGACGATCTCGACCTGGGAGCCGCGGGTGTCGGCGAAGCAGACGGCTTCGACGCCCCGCTCGCCGGTGATGTCGACGCCTTCCCCGAGCACGCGACAGCTGGCGAGGAACGCCCTGTGCACCCGGCGCCCGGCCGCGTCGATCCCGTTGGCGAACTGGCACAACGCCTCCCGGCGTTCGGCCACCAGGTGGTCACCGCACAGCCATGCCGACCACACCCGGTCCGGCGGTACGTGGCGGCCGGCCTCCAACTCGTAGAACTGTGCGTCGATGGAGGACTTCGGGAGCTTGTCGGCGGCCAGGTCGTCGCCTGTGGCGTCGTTGGCGTACAGCTCGGCAGCGGTCTGAGGCAGTTTCTCCGCGAACGCGGCGGCCTCTTCTACCTTCTGGTGGAACGTCATGACCGTACGGAGGTTGTGCGCGGCGGCGTGTTCCAGGAGCGCGGTCTGCAGGAGCGCCAGGCGCCGGCCGCGCCGGGCCTCTTCGGACTCTCCGAGGACGGGGGAGGGGTCGCGGATCTCGAGTACGTCGATCTCGAATCCGGCGAGGATCTCGCGCTCGATCGCCTCGGAGAGTCCGAGCTCGGCGAGCCATGCGCCGTAGGTGCCGTTCGGGTCGTCGGCCATGGTCGCGATCTCCAGCTCCTGGCCGCCGGTGCTCTTCTGGGGGCGGGCTGCGGCGAGGATGCGGGGTGTGGCGGTCAGGTAGAGCCGGAAGTCCGCCGGGATGCGGGCGTTGTCATGGATCGCCGCCCACGGCCGCCCAAGATCACCGGCGGTGCCGTGTGCCTCGTCCACGATCGCGAGGTCAAACGGGGCCATCTGCTGCCCGTAGAGCCGCTCCCCGCCCGCGAGAGCGGCCTCCAGCGGCCCGCGAACCTTCCGATGGCCCATGGGCGCGTCGATGTCCTCACGGTCCACCAGGGAGGCGTAGGTGGCGAACACGACGACCGGCCCGTGCCCGGCCCACAGGGCGAGCTGGATCGGGTTGGTGGTGGTGCGCACGCCCAACTCCTTGAGCACCGGGTCGTTCTCGAGTGAGCACACGGAGACCATCGGGGCCCGGTGGCCCACCAGACGCCACGCCTGGGCGGTCTGCGCGAGCAGGTCCAGGGTGGGGACGGTGACGAGGATCCGGCCGTCCGCGAACGACTCCAGCGCGCACGCGGCGGCGGTGATCGTCTTGCCCGATCCGGTCGCTGACACGATCGTGCCTCGGGCACCCCGCGGGGGCACAGATGATCTTGCAGGGAATCCGACCCATTTACGGAATGCGGATTTCTGGTCGACCTGGTGTTCTTTGAGCTGGATCACTGTCTTTTCCTTGCCCCCGATTCCTGATTCCATGGTCTCAGATGTCCGCGTGCGGAATGCAGGCCGCACCCAAGTCGTTCCAGATCGACGCATCCGCCTTGTGCGAGCCGCCGGGCTCTCCGCCCTTGAAGGGTGGCTTGTCGTCCGGGTTGTAGTGACGGCTTTGAGCGTGCAGACGGTGACGTCTCCGTCCGCGTTCACCGTGCGCGCGGTGCACAGTCCGCCAGCCTCTCCCAGTGCCTCTAGGGCGTGTATTGAGTTGTGATCAATAGGTGGTCCGGGTGAGGTCCTTGATCCAGATCATCGAGGCGCGAAGGTGGAGACCGGCGAGGTAGCTCGTCGGTGTCTTGTCGTACCGCGTGGCGATGCCTCGCCACGCCTTCAGCTTGTTGATCAGCCGCTCGACGGTGTTCCGCTCCTTGTAAAGACCGGCGTCGTGACTGACGGGCCGGCCGCCTCTGGAGCCCTTCGTCTTCCGGTTGGCGGCCTGGTCCCTCTTTTCCGGGATGACCGCCTTGATGCGGCGTTTGCGCAGGTGGGCGAGGTTGCGGCGGGACGAGTACGCCTTGTCCCCGGCGACTGCGTCGGGCCGGGTGCGGGGACGGCCGATGGACCCGCGGACCCGCACCTTCTTGAGTACGGGGATGAACTGCGGGCTGTCGGCGGCCTGACCCGCGGTCAGGATGAACGCCAGCGGGCGGCACTTCCGGTCGCCGGCGATATGGATCTTGCTGGTCTGCCCGCCCCTGGAACGTCCGAGCAGGGCGGCCTTCAGCCGGAGTTTGCGTCGGCGCCGGATGCGCCGTCGCTCTTCCCGCTCGGGATCGCCTTCGGCCTCCTGCCCGGTTTGTTCGTCGCAGTCGCCCCTTTTGGCCTGGCCTTCTCCGCCTCGGTGGCAGCCTCCTCCAGAGCGGTGAGGACGTCTTCGCCCATGTGCATCCCGGCAGCGTCGTGGTGAGCCCGGGCGGTGGTGGAGTCGATGCTGACCAGGGACAGGTCCACCTTGTCCCGCTTCGCGGCTTCCGCGATCAGGCCCTCCATCAGGGCCTCGAAGACGCCGGTGTCACGCCACTGCCGGAAACGGTTGTGGACGGTCGACCAGGCGCCGAACTCCATCGGCATCTCCCGCCACTGCCCGCCCGTTTTGAACCGCCAGATCACGCCCTCGAACTGCTGCCGCAGCCGCTCGGGGTACGGGCCGTACTCGCCGATCGGCAGGTACGGAGCGATGAACTCTCACTCCGCATCGGTCAGTTGCACTCGCGTCACCGAAGAAGGTCTACCGGTCCAGGCCCCGCCGCGAAGGCAAAACGCGCAGATTGATCACGACGCTATACGCGCCCTAGAACCAGCATGAGGCGAAGATCAAGATTCACCCCGTGCGCGCGACCACACGAAGTGGACCAGAGCCTTTCCGCGGAAGCCAATTGGCGATGACTTCGGGAGTCGCTGGGCGCGGTGACACAGATCCCGCTGGAAGTTAACGAAGCCAACAGCATGTGCGCTCGCTCAGCGCGACGGCGACACCAAGCCCAGTTCATAGGCGATGATGACCAACTGGACCCGGTCGCGGGCCGCCAGCTTGGAGAAGAGCCGTCCCACGTGGGCCTTGGCCGTGGCCGGGCTGATGAAGAGCCGGGCGGCGATCTCGTCGTTGGACAGGCCGCGTCCGATGAGGGTGAGGACTTCGCGTTCCCGGTCGGTGATGCCTTCGATCGCCCCCTGCCGGGGCAGGGCCGTGGGTTCGGGGCGTGCAGCGAACTCCTCGATGAGGCGGCGGGTCACGCGCGGCGCGATCAGCGCTTCGCCGACCGCGACGACACGGATTGCTGTGAGGATGTCGTCCAAGTCCATGTCCTTGACGAGGAATCCGCTGGCGCCCGCGCGCAGCGCGCCGTAGACGTACTCGTCGTCATCGAAGGTGGTGAGAACAAGGACCCGTGCCGTGTTCGGGCCGGCGGTGATCAGCCGCGTCGCCTCGATGCCGTCCATGCCCGGCATGCGGATGTCCATCACGACGACATCGGGCCGGACGTCCTGGACCAGCTGGACCGCTTCGGCGCCCGCGCCGGCTTCTCCCAGGATCTCGAGATCCGGGTTGTCCGCGATGAGTACGCGCAGCCCGGCACGCACCAGCGGCTGGTCATCGACGAGCACGACACGGACGCGGTCCGGGGTCATCGCATCCCCGCCTGCACGGGCAGCCGCGCCGCCACGCGGAAGCCGCCTTCGGGACGGGGGCCGGCGGTGAACTGGCCGTGCAGCAGGAAGGCCCGCTCGCGCATGCCGGTGATGCCGTAGCCGATGCCCGCAGCTGTGGGCCCCTGACCGTCGTCGGTGATCTCGACGGACAGTTCGTCCTCCTGAAAGTCGATGACCACCCGGCACTCCTGTGTGCCCGCGTGACGAACCACGTTGGTCAGGCCCTCCTGGATGATGCGGAAGGCGGACAGCTCGATGCCCTTGGGGAGCGGGCGTCGTTCTCCTCGCCACTCCACGTCGACCTTCACGCCGCCGTTCCGTGTGGTCGCGACCAGCCAGTCGATGTCCGTCATGCCCGGCGCGGAGGCCGACGGCGCCTCTTCCGGCCCGGCCTTGCGGAGGGATCTCAGCATGCGCCGCAGCCCGGCCAGGGTGTCCCTGCTGGTGGTCTCGATGGTGGCCAGTGTGTTGCGGGCCTCGACCGGCTGGGTCTCGATGACCCGGCGGCCCGTGCCGGCTTGGATGGCGATGATGCCGAGGCTGTGCGCGACCATGTCGTGCAACTCGCGGGCAATCCGCAGCCGCTCGGCGGTGACTGCCTGCTCCGCGGCCTGGACCCGCACCGTTTCGGCGTGCTCGCGGCGCTCTTGGACGAGATAGCCGGTCAGCCAGGCAAGGGCGAGCATCAGAACGAGGAACACGATGGTCGAGGGAAAGACGTCCCGCCCGGTCCGGTAGTAGCCGGAGGCGGCGATCTGCTCGGTGAGCGTCAGCGCTGCGGCGGCGAGCGCGGTCCGACGCGTCCGCGTGGCAGCGATCCAGGCGACGGCGAGATCGGTCAGCAGAGCCTGCAGACAGCCGATCTGCCATGCCTGCCCTGGAGCCATGAAGGGGAACGCCGAGGCCAATCTCGACGCCGCCGTCAGAGTCGCGGCGAACGAACCGGCGAGCATCAGCGTCAGGGCCGGCGACGGTCGACGTCGCAGCAGGGGAATGGTCAGAACCGAGAGCCCGGCCGGCAGGAGGAGCCGCACACCGGTGGGTTCGCGTTCGTTGAGCACCGCGCCGTACAGCAGGATCGGGTAGGCGAGGGCCCCGCACCAGGCCAGGGCCTGCGCCGCGGCCGGCTTCAAGCGCCAGAAGAGGGCGGCGCGGGCTGAGACGCTCATGCCGCGATCATAGGGAGGGGCCGGTGCCGGGGCATCAGCCTTGGGACGTACGCCCCAAGGCTACAAATGGACCCTGAGAGTGTGGCCCGCGGGTCGATGCCGTGCGGACCGGCCCACGGCACCGTGGGCCGGGTGATCGAAGCCAACGAGCTGACGAAACGATACGGCGCCACCACCGCCGTCGACCGCCTGACCTTCACCGTCCGCCCCGGCCACGTCACCGGGTTCCTGGGCCCCAATGGCGCCGGTAAGTCCACCACGCTGCGGATGATCGTGGGCCTGAACGACCCCAGCAGCGGCACCGTCACCGTCGAGGGGCAGCCGTTCCGGGGACGCCCACGAGGGCTGCGGCACGTCGGGGCGCTGCTTGACGCCCATGAGGTGCACGGCGGACGCAGCGCACGGTCGCATCTGTCGGCGCTGGCGCACAGCAACGGGCTGCCGCGGCGCCGGGTGGAGGAAGTCCTTGAGGAGGTGGGACTGACCACCGCTGCCCGGCGCCGCATCGGGGGGTTCTCGCTGGGCATGAAGCAACGGCTCGGCATCGCCGCCGCGTTGCTCGGTGACCCGCCCGTCCTGCTGTTCGACGAGCCGCTCAACGGGCTGGACCCGGAAGGCGTGCGCTGGGTGCGCGGCCTGTTCCATCGGCTGGCGGCCGAGGGCCGTACGGTGCTGGTCTCCAGCCATCTGATGCGCGAGATGGAGCACACCGCTCAGCAGCTGATCGTCATCGGCCGGGGCGAGCTGATCGCCGCGGAGAGCCTGCCGGAGTTCGCAGCCCGCGGCACCCGGCTCACCGTGACCGTGCGAACGCCCGAGGTCGCCCGGCTGACATCCGTCCTCACCAAGGAGGGGGCGGCCGTCCGCGGTGAGGCCGACGGCTCGTCCACGGTGACCGGCATGGGCGCGGATCGCATCGGCGAGCTCGCCTTCCACAGCCGCATCCTGCTGCACGAACTCGCCCCCCGCTCCGCCTCCCTGGAAGAGGCGTTCATGGGACTCACCGCCGACAGTGTCGAATACAGCGCAGGAGATGCACGATGACAGCACAGACAGTCGCCGAACCCGAGGCGCACGCGACCGCCATCGACTCACCCACCCGGTTCCACCACCTCCTCTCCGCCGAGTGGATCAAACTGTGGTCGCTGCGTTCCACCTACTGGGTCCTCGGAATCGGTCCTCTGGCCGTCATCGGGATCAACGTGAACTCCGCTCTGTCGAATGCCGACCGGCTGGCGCATCAGCCCGAACTGCCGCCTGCCCCACCGCCAGGGCATCCCGAGCTGCCGCAGATGCTGTTCGACCCCCTGGCGTCCGCCTTCGTCGACCCGGCCTGGCAGCTCCTCATGGTCATCGCCGGCAGTGTCGGCGCCATCGCTGTCTTCGGCGAGTACACCAGCGGACTGATCCGCACCACCTTCGCGGCCGTTCCCGCACGCCGTGCGGTGATGACAGCCAAGGTAGCCGTCATGACGACCGTCATGCTCGCCCTCGGCACGGTCACCGCCGGCGCCTCGTTCGGCGTCACCCAGGCGATCCTGCAAGATCACCACGGCATGTCCATCAGTGCCCCTGGCGCACTGCGGGCCGTCGCCGCATCCGCGCTGCTCGCGCCACTGTGCGCCCTTGTCGGCATGGCCCTCGGAGCGCTCATCCGCCACGCCGCGGGCACCGTCGTTTCTGTCGTCGGCGTGCTCCTGCTGCTGCCCACGCTGTTCATGGGCGAGACCCATCGGTGGGTCAAAGAGATCGGCAACGCGATGCCGCTCACCGCATGGCGCGCTCTGGTCCAGAACCCTGGACGGGACTACAGCGTGGACAAGTACCCGGTATCGGTCACCGAGGGGTGGATCGTGTTCGGGGCATGGTCGCTCGTCGCAGCGGCCGTCGCCGTGGCCGTCGTGCACCACCGCGATGTGTGAGCGGACCAGGCGCTGGGGGAGGAACCCGAAGTCCTCGTTCCCGAGGATCGGGAGCCGGGGCGGCCGTGGAAGCCGAGCCCGCCCGTCGAGGCCGCGTCGGCGACCGCGGAGACCCGACCGACCGAGTCGGGTACGCCCGCTGCTCGACCGCACAGCAGGCACTCATCTCCCGCCCGACTCCCCGGAAGGCGGAGCCGGGCGGATATGCCCATGGCGCCCCGCCATATGGACGGGGCGCCCACCAAAGGGACTTGGCACCGCTCGGCGCCGAAGTCCACGTGGGTGCCATGGCATCCTCATGGTCAGTCCATGACATGCCCGCCCTGCACGGTCACTGCCTGCCTGGATCGCGCTGGCGGATCAGCGGTCACCATCTCCTTCCGGAGTAAGCGTGGCGTTCCCGTCGGTGTGTGATGCCCGAGCGCCCGCGGCCCAAGTAGATTGATGCTGCCGCAGCCGCTCGGGGTACGGGCCGTACTCGCCGATCGGCAGGTACGGAGCGATGAACTCTCACTCCGCATCGGTCAGTTGCACTCGCGTCACCGAAGAAGGTCTACCGGTCCAGGCCCCGCCGCGAAGGCAAAACGCGCAGATTGATCACGACGCAATACGCGCCCTAGTGCTCTGACCGGATGGGTTCGCCGGAAGCTCGCGGTGTTCGGCATGGACGGGCCTCGTCAACCCTTCGTAGGCTGGTGATCGCCTACGAAGGGGGCGGGGTGAACGGCAATCCGCTGTACCACTGGATAGCGCTGGCAGTGTCCACGGCGCTCTTGCTGCCGGTGCCGGTGGCGATACTGGCGGGGTGGACGCCGTCGTGGATGCGCAAGCGACAGGCCGGGATGCAGCTTCGCGCCTACGGCATGTTGTGCATGTACGCCCTCATGCTCGTCAACGGCATCCCTCGGATCGTCGATGTCTCATTCGAGACGGTCATGGTCTGGATGAACGTTGGCTTCGGGTTCACTGCCGCCGCTGTGGTCCTGTTCCTGCTCTCGGCACGTAAGGATTCAGCCGCCCGGACTGCTGGCCCAGTCGAACCTATGCGGTCAGAGCACTAGTATCCGACGCCGCGCCGTGGTGTGCGGGTGTGTGTGTGGCAGGACGTTCTCCCGGACGTACCTCTCCAGCCGTACCAGGTAGGCCCGCTCACACTGCCTCACGTCCGCCAGGTGTACGGCCAGTTGAGCGGACCCGGCCGACCGTCCGCCGAGGCGCGCCCAGTCCCGGTCTGCGATGCTCACCAGGGCCTGGCTCACAGCCCTCACGCCGTCGTCCCACCCGTCCGCGAACGCAGCGCCCTGTGAGGCCGGCGCCATGCCGTCCTCCTCCACGACCTCGCACTGCGCCCCGGTGGCCGAGCCAGCCTCCACGTCGTCCGCTTCACTCGTGGGTACGCCCTGCGCCTTAAGGAGTGCGAACACCTTCAACCGGGCGTTCACGCCCGCTGTCTGGTACTGCGTCATCCGCCGAAGGGAATCGTTACTCAGCGCGGGATCAGGTCCGTCAGATTCGTGGTGACGGGTCATCTGCTGCCATTCCTCTCAGAATGCAAGGAGGGTTCCGGATGCTTGGAGAGTGTCCCGTGTTTCCGCCAACGGTACATGCTGCATCAATCTGATGCACGCGCTACACTAGAACCCACACGAACGAGCCACCCTCACCCCTCGTAGCCAGCTTGGCCCGCGCCAGCGGGCCTGACAGTCCGTAAGGCGCAGCCTGAAGGACCATCAGGGCGGGGGAGCGCAGCGGACCCGCCCAGGGAGCGCCTGGCGCTCCCTCAACTCTCTTACAGAAACCCAAAACAAGGCAGACACCCAACATTCCGTCAACCAGCAGGCCGCGCACCGCGCGGCCCCCGGCCGCCAAACCCCCCGCCCCCCCCACCCGCAAACCCAACCGCGAAAAGATAAAACCCGCCTCGCCGGCGGCGCATCGCGGCGC